>JBILMS010000072.1:0-15131 GCA_044375415.1 Flavobacteriales bacterium | reverse complement strand
AAAGACATCAAAGCTCACGTGAAAGATGGCAAAGTGACCACCTTCGGCGTGATCTGTAATTTATCGTTCCGCCTCGATGCCGAAGCAGCCGCTGCTCCTAAAAAGAAATCTTCGAAGAAGAAGAAGTAGGGAAAAGAGAAAAGAATTCACTTTTTTTCTCTCCTTTTCAAATTTTATATAAATGCTCACCGCAAAACTTTTTATCGGTTTTGTTGTGAGCATTCTATTTTTATATCACCTCATTCTCTCGAATAATTCCGGGTTTCGACATCCTCCGCTGTGCAATACACTCAAACATTTGATTATGCAATGCCGCTAAATCATACAACTCTGCCATAAAATTCTACAAAAATGGATCCTTGGAGTTGTATCACCTTTGTGAAGATGGATTACTAATTGGAAATAGAAAGAAATCCATCGGTATTGGTGTACCCGAATACACCCGGACTTACATTGAAAACGAAAACGAAAATGAAAAACAAAAAATGAAAAAATACTTACCCATTTATATTTACGGAACTCTCATTATTTTAGAAGGTATCTTTTTATTGTTTTCATATTACGTCGAATTCACAGCGATTCGATATCCATTGGGAACAATGGTGACTGCAGCCGGAATATTCGCATTCCTCGCTGCATTCTCGAGGGAGAGAAAACAAGTTCAATTTGCGTATCACGAAATGCACGCTATTGCCATGTTGGTCTATGGGGTTTCGGTCTTGGGCTTTGGTGATACCTATGAAAAGATCACATCCTTCACGGCGTTTCTTCTCATCTTTTATGCATTCTCAGAAATCATCTTTTGCAACTGGCTTTTTAATCTAAAACAAAAAGTAGTTATGAATATCGTTATAAGTCGCGCCGTGATCGGACTTGTAACAGGCATCGGAACGGTAGTAGCTATGTACCCTTCCAAATTCTCACTTGAAATATTTGGTGTCTTATTCATACTTGTGGGTATCAATATTATTTTGTATATTCCGGTGATGAGGGAGTTTTTTCCAAATCCAAAAGCAGGTGAAAAGGCGGATGAGAGCATGCGTTCGGCAGTGGGAAGTCGCCCTTAAGCGGCACGTCTCCGATTGATGCGCAGGACTTTTTACCACAAAGCCCGCAAAGAATTACACAAAGGCCTCAGAGAATATTTTTAAGGGGACGTTCGTAAACGAACGGAGTACACAAAGTTGGATGCAAATACGTCTCAGAAAAACGCTCTCAAATCTTAATACTTAATACATAATCCATAATACAACCCGAATAAGGGGACGTTCGTAAACGAACGAAGATCACAAAGTTGGATACATAAACGTCTCAAATAAACGTTCCAATTTATAATTCAACATTTATAACTCATAATTCTTGCCCTTTCCGATTTTTACCGCAAAGAATTACACAAAGAGGTGCAGGGTGAATGCGGAGAGTGTGCATCCCGTATGGCTTTGCGACCTCTGCGCGCCGAGAATCGGCCTTTGCGGCGAGCATCGCTCGCTTGTGTTCCAAAAAAACTATGGCCAAAGGGCAACGCAGCAAATGACGAGAACTATAATAGAAACGTCCTGTTACTGTTTCTGTGAACTGAGAACTGCTCTTGTCGGATTAGTTTTTTACTACGGAGTTCTACAAGAATTTGCACAGAGGTTTCAAAGGATAGATATTAGGCCCTATCAATTAAAAATCATGGCAGATTATACATATCCTCCAGCAAATCCTTTGTATGCGATGTATACAGGTAAGGGTCCTCTTTCAATTATTACACTTGGAGCAATTCTCCTGACTCTGTTGACATCTTGTAACCACGAACCAAAGATTACGAAAATTGCATTTGGCAGTTGCGGTAATCAGGATCTACCGCAACCCGTTCTATCCCTTGCGGCAGCGGAAAATCCGGACGCTTTCATTTTTCTTGGCGACAATATTTACGGTGACACAGATAACATGGATACACTTAGAAATAAGTATACGCGCTGGCAAAATCAACCGGACTATGTTCACCTAAGCACAAGTACGCAAATTTTCGCCACATGGGATGATCATGATTACGGCAGAAATGATGCAGGCAAATACTATCCGTGGAAAAATGAATCTAAAGAAATATTTCTTGAGGCATTCAAAGAACCCCAAGATAGTGAGCGGAGAAAACATGAAGGAATCTACCACAGCGAATATATCAAAACAGAAAATAAAGTTATTCAAATAATTTTGCTCGATAACCGCAGCTTTAGAAACGAACTGCGCTTATATGATACATTGACAAAACTACCTAGGGATAACTATTTCTATCAACTCGATTACATCCCTCATGAATCTGAAGACAGCACCTTATTGGGAGCAGAACAATGGAAATGGCTCGAACTCGAATTGCAAAAACCGGCTGACCTGCGCCTGATATGCAGTGGTTCGCAATTTGGCATTGAATACAATGGCTATGAAGCTTGGGCCAATTTTCCTCATGAGCAAAAGCGAATGTTGGATTTGATTAATAGGACAAAAAGTAATGGTGTGATTTTTCTTTCGGGAGATGTGCATTATGCTGAAATATCAAAACTTCAAGAGCCGGGGTTATATCCCCTCTATGACATTACCTCTAGTGGAATAACTTCCACGTGGGATTTCGCAACACCCAATAGCAACCGAATCGAAGGACCGATAATGGAAAATCACTTTGGCATACTTACCATATTATGGGAGCAAGATCCGGTGATTAAATTTGAGATTATAGACAATTCAGCCAATGTGCGAATTGAGTATACAATTAAAGGTAGTGAAATTCAATTTTAAAACACTGCTTGCACCATGCGATGATAAGCGCACCTCTCCCCCATAGACCAAACTAGATAACGACAAAGGCTATAGTAACGCCCTGTTCCTGTTTCTGTTTCTGTAAACTGAGAACTGCGCAAGTTGAGTTTGAGGGGCTTTACGTCTTCGGTAATGATACTACTAGAACCCCACCTCACTCATGAACTTTATCCGCATCAAACGCAATTGATCCTCTTCAAACTCCATATCGAAGTGCTTTTCCGCTTCGAGAATATCTTCTGTTTCGGAACCCATGAAGTAATCAAAAATGTCTTGTTGCTGATCGTCGTCGAGTTCTTCGTTGATCCAATATTGAATATTGATTTTTGTTCCGGATGCAATGATGGATTCCAATTCGTCCAATAACTCACGCTGACTTTTACCCAATCCGCGCGCGATATCCGGAAGTGGAATTTTTTTATCGATGTTCTGGATGATCTGTACTTTCTGACCGCTCTTATTAACTGCGCTCTTAACTACAAAATCTTCCGGACGTTCTATCTCATTGTCCTTTACATACTGCTCGATCATACTCAAAAACGGCGCTCCGAATTTCACCGCTTTACCCTTGCCCACGCCACTTACAGAGGCGAGTTCATCCATGGTAATAGGGTACTGCGTTGCCATTTCTTCGAGAGCAGGATCCTGAAAAATTACATACGGAGGCAATTTCCTCTCCTTCGAAACTTTCGCACGAAGCTCTTTCAACAAAACAAATAATGCTTCGTCAGCTGCTCCACCACCGGCTTGACGAGGAATCAACAATTGATCGTCGTCGTCGGTTTCTCCGATTTCCTCTTCTTTCACCACCATAAAACTCTCCGGATTCTTTTTGAAGGCCTGACCGACTTCGGTGATCTTCAGTGTTCCGTAAGTTTCTATTTCTTTTCTCAAAAGTCCGCGAACCAACATCTGACGGATGATCGCATTCCAATGTTTTTCTGATTGATCTTTTCCTTCAGCAAAAAACTCATTGAGATGAGCCTTGTAGGTTGTCATCTCCGAACTTTTTACTCCGATAAGCACATTGCAAATGAACTTCGATTTGTGCATCTCATTAAAGGAGTCGATGCAATCGAGGATGAGTTTTACTTCTTCCTGACCATCAAATTTTTCCTTCGGATTGCGCGAATTATCATCCATGCCCGCGCCATCGCCATTCACTTCATCCCACTCCTCACCGAAATAATGGAGTAAGTACTTTCTGCGACTCATGCTAGTTTCGGCATAGGCTATTACTTCCTGAAGAAGCAACATACCCACTTCTTGTTCAGCCACAGGTTTGCCCTGGAGGAACTTTTCCAACTTCTCTATATCCTTAGGCGAGTAAAATGCAATACATACTCCTTCCCCACCATCTCTACCCGCACGACCTGTTTCTTGGTAATAACTTTCGAGTGATTTTGGAATGTCGTGGTGCAATACAAAACGAACGTCGGGTTTGTCGATACCCATACCAAAAGCTATGGTAGCCACAATCACATCGACATCCTGCATCAAAAATTTATCTTGAACACTCGAACGCTGATGGCTGTCCATACCCGCATGGTAAGGCAAAGCTTTTATCCCGTTGACCTGAAGCAATTCGGCAAGCTCTTCGGTTTTGCGACGAGATAAGCAGTAAATGATACCGCTTTTGCCTTTGTTTACATTAATGTATTGGATAATCTGCTTTCCGACATTCATCTTCGGGCGGATCTCGTAATACAAGTTGGGACGGTTGAAGGATGCTTTGAAAAACAAGGCATCACTCATTCCTAAGTTCTTCTGAATATCTTGTTGAACCTTTGGAGTAGCAGTGGCGGTAAGGGCCATGATAGGCACATCGGCAATCTGCTGGATGATGGGCTTCAAACGACGGTATTCAGGGCGGAAATCATGTCCCCACTCCGAAATACAGTGCGCCTCATCGATGGCTACAAAGGAAATCTTTACCGACTTAAAAAACTCGACGTTTTCGTCCTTATTGAGCGATTCAGGAGCTACATACAATAGTTTGCAGCGACCTTCTACGATATCCGTTTTTACTTGTGTGATCTCCGTTTTATTCAGCGAAGAATTGATCACGTGTGCGATACCGTCTTCATTGGAAAATCCACGCATAGCATCTACCTGATTTTTCATCAGGGCTATCAGCGGAGATACCACAATGGCTGTTCCCTCCAGCATTAAAGCCGGGAGTTGGTAACACAATGATTTTCCTCCACCGGTAGGCATAATCACAAAAGTGTCATGCCCGGCGAGTACACTATCTATTACTTGTTCCTGAAGTCCTTTGAACTTATCGAAACCAAAAAAATGCTTCAGCGCTTTGCGCGGTGAAAGCTCTACAACTGTTGTCATCTTGAAAATCTACTTTTGCGAAAGTCTAAAAATAGTAAAGTCTGTTCAAATAGTAGACAATTATTTTGTTGAACTTCATTTATCGAAAAACCTTTAAAACTTGTTCGTTTTAATACGGGAGTGCGAATGTAATATCGCGGAGCCGATTAAAAAATATTATTTTGCTTCTTTAACAAGCGATTAAGCTGAACATTTGCAGCTCATGAAAAGTACCAAAAAAACCATTCTCTCCTCAGCTAAGGAAACTCTGCTAATCGAGTCGGAAGCCCTATTAAACCTGAGTAAAATCATTGATAAACGATTTGAAGAAGTCGTAAAACTCCTCCTAAAATCGAAGGGACGTTTAGTGGTAACGGGCATTGGGAAAAGTGCCAACATCGCTCAGAAAATCGTGGCCACGTTAAATAGTACCGGTCAACCCGCCTTGTTCCTACACGCCGCCGATGCTATTCACGGTGATCTAGGCAATCTTCAAAAACACGATATGCTGCTCTGTATTTCTAAAAGCGGCGATTCCCCAGAGATTAAGGTGCTTATCCCATTGGTACGCAGCATGGGCAATCTAGTGGTTGGTATGACCGCCAACGAAAAGAGCTTTCTCGCCTCGAAAAGTGATGTGGTATTGCATACACCCATCGATAAGGAAGCCTGTCCGAACAACTTGGCACCAACGACCAGTACAACGGTGCAACTGGCTATGGGCGATGCGCTGGCGGTAGCTCTGATGGACCAACGTGGGTTTACTTCGGCCGACTTTGCCAAATATCATCCGGGGGGTGCCCTGGGTAAAAAACTATATACGCGTATGGGGGATCTGCTCGGCGCCAATAGCAAACCTGCCGTTACTCCTGAAACGCCCGTTCAGAAGGTGATCCTGGAAATTTCGTCCAAACGTCTCGGAGCCACTGCCGTGCTCTCCGGAAAAACATTAAAAGGTATGATCACCGATGGCGATATTCGACGAATGCTCGAACGTGGAGCCGACATCCATAAAACTAAAGCTAAAGACATCATGAACCCGGAGCCCAAATTTCTCGATGTCGCGGAATTGGCCGTGAACGGTTTTCACATGATGGAAAGCAAACAGATCACGCAAATCATAGTGACTAAAAATGGTCAATATGAGGGTATCGTCCATTTGCACGACATTCTGAAGGAAGGCATTTTTTAATTGAAAGACTTTTAGACCCTGATCCGTCGGTTATACCGGTTCGGTCATCGCCTTCTTCTTCTCTACCCTTGCAGCAAGGAATATACTCACCTCGTACAACAAAAGCATAGGTAAGGTCACCAATATCTGACTTGTTACATCAGGAGGTGTTATGATCGCTGCGATAACGAGATTCACAACGAATGCGTGTTTGCGATATTTTTTAAGGAAGGCCGATGTTACCAATCCGATTTTAGCCAAAAAATAGATGAGTATGGGCAACTGAAAAATGAGGCCCGTTCCCAATACCAAGGTGGTCATAATCTTCAGATAAGACAAGGTAGTAGGGGTGTTTACCGTATCGGCAAATTGAAACCCAAATAGAAATTGTATGGATAAGGGCGACAATAAAAAGTATCCGAAAAGGATTCCTGAGAAAAAAAGTAAGGAGACAAAAAAGACGATACCCCTCACAGAACGGACTTCTTTGTCGCGTAATCCGGGTTTTATAAAAAGCCATAACTGATAAAAAACCCATGGAAAAGCAATGGCAATTCCGCCTGTAATACACACGAGTATGTAGGCCGAAAAAGCGCCCGACATCGATGTGTTCTGAAGACTTGCCGTTATAGCGGGCAAACAAAGGGCGTCGTTTAAACCAAGCTCTTGCGACAACCAACAGAAAAAACGATAGGTCCAGAAGTTGGGGTTTCGAGGGCCCATGATCACTTCGTTGACCACAAAATCATTGAATATCACCACAACAAGTACCCCTACGGCAATGCCAATAGCAGCAAACCAAAGTCGGCGGCGCAGTTCCTCGAGGTGCTCGAGAAAAGACATGTTTTTGGTAACAGGTTCAGCCATTTTGTGAGCTGCAAACCTAGGTCTAAAATGAATGACAAAAAAACTGAACACTCGAAGTCAATTGCCCGTAAACCAATAATGACTTAAACAAAACATCTTTCACATACATTTGAAGCACTGAAATCAGATGCCGGGTAAGAACTTTGTTGACATACCTAAGTACCTTCAACAAGCAGTAATACTGTCCTTGTTGCTCTTTCTAGCTTCTGCCGGAGAGTTTCTTGCACAGCGCACTATTGTCTCGGGTAAAGTGACTGATGCCGCAACCGGTGAAACCATCCCCTTTGCTACTCTCTTTTTTAAAGGCACCAAAACAGGAGGAAGCACCGATATCGATGGGAATTTTAAAATTGAAACGTATTACAGCAGCGATTCTCTCTCCGTATTGGTCACAGGATATGCCTCGCAAACCAAATATGTAAAAGAGGGTACCGAGCAAGTCATCAACTTTGTTTTAAGTACCCAAAGTCGAGAACTCAACACCATTGTTATTCGTCCGGACGATGGTCCCAATCCCGCGATAGCCCTTATGAAAAAGGTGCTTCGCAACAAGAAAATTAATAACCGCGAAAAATTGGATGGGTATGAATACGAGGCATACAACAAAGTAGAATTCGACTTAAACAACATCAACGAAAATTTTCAGAAAAGAAAAATCTTCAAACCTTTTGCTTTTGTTTTTGAAGGGATAGATACCACAGAGGAAAAACCCTATTTGCCGGTATTTATGACCGAATCGCTCTCGGATTACTACTTCAAACAAAATCCGAAAACATCGAAGGAGATCATTAAAGCGAGTCAGGTAAGCGGCGTAGAAAACGAATCGGTACAGCAGTTTTTGGGCGATATGTATCAAAACGTGAACGTCTATGACAACAATATCGTGGCCTTTGACAAGAGTTTTGTAAGTCCGATTTCGGCGTATTGCCTGGCTTTTTACGACTACGATATTGTAGATAGCGCATACATCGATAACAAGTGGTGTTATCAACTTCAGTTTTTTCCCCGTCGAAAACAAGAGCTTCTCTTTTTTGGTGAAATGTGGATCAACGATACCACCTATGCCGTTAAACAAATAGATGCGACCATTGCCGAAGACGCGAATATCAATTGGATCAAGAAATTTCAAGTTACCCAAGAGTACAACGAGGTAGAACCCGAAATCTGGATGCTCACCAAAGATCAGCTGCTCGTCGACTTTAATATCAGCGATAAAAAAATGGGTGTCTATGGACGTAAAACAAGCACCTACAAAAATTTCGTGATCAATAAACCGCGCGACGATGGATTCTACTCCGGCATAAGCGACATCATTGTGAATGAAGATGCGGGGGATAAAACCAGTGAGTTCTGGGAGCAGGCACGGCATGTAGCCCTTAGCGAAAAAGAACAGCGGATATACAGCATGGTGGACTCCTTAAAAATAGTTCCGCAGTTTAAAACTATTTCGAATATTATAAACCTCTTTGTAAATGGATACAAAGTGGTGGGTCCGTGGGAATTTGGACCTTATTATACCTTTTATTCTTTTAATCCCATCGAAGGAAATCGATTCCGCATGGGTGGAAGAACGAGCAATAATTTCAGCAAAAAAGTAATGCTCGAGGGTTATGGCGCCTACGGACTTCGCGACGAACGCTGGAAATACGGTGGAGGTTTTTTGTGGGTGATGAATAAAAATCCGCGTATGGCTTTTGGTGGAAATGCCAAACGCGATATGGAGCAACTCGGTCAGAGCACCGGAGCCTTCCGTCAAGACAATGTGCTCTCGTCTTTATTCCGTCGCAACCCGGCAAACAAATTAACCGATGTCACCGAACTCACCGGGTACTTCGAACGTGAGTGGTTATATGGTTGGTCGAATCGTTTGATATTTACACATCGTATCTTAAAACCTGCGGGCAACGCCTATCGTTATGTTCGCAGTTCTCCCGACAATGGATCACTGATTTCGGTAAACGACATCACTACTTCGGAAGTAACACTCTACACACGTTTTGCTTACAAAGAAAAATTTGTCTATGGCGAATTTGAACGTGTGAGTCTAGGTACTACTTATCCTGAATTAGAAGTAGCGTATAGCATAGGTTCACCGGGAATTTTAGGCAGTGATTTCGAATATCAACGTATCGTTGGAAGATTGAGCGATACATGGCGATTTGGTCCATTCGGATTTGTGGATATAACACTCGAAGCAGGAAAAATTATGGGTCATCTCCCCTATCCCGCACTGATGTTGCACCAAGGAAACGAGACTTTTTTCTATGATGAGTCTGCCTACAACACCATGAACTTTTTTGAGTTTGTGAGTGATCAATGGGCAAGTGCATGGGCAACGTATCACCTCGAAGGACTTTTCTTAAATCGAATTCCATTGATGCGTAAACTTAAATGGAGAGAAGTAGTTGCTGTGAAAGCATTGGTGGGTGGATACGATGAATCGAATGATCAGATTTTAAGTCGCGACTTCGATGAAGATGGCGATCCCGATATCTACACCCTCGGCAAACCATACATAGAAGCGGCCGTCGGCTTGGAAAACATCTTTAAGGTCTTCCGCATCGATATGTTATGGCGTCTCTCCTATCTCGATAATCCGGATATATTCAAAGTTGGATTAAGAGCGAAGTTTCAAGTATCGTTTTAGGTTGAATCATGTATTATGTATTATGTATTATGATGGAGAGCGTTTCTCTGAGAAGCATGCGTTTTTCAAAAACTTTACGTTCTTAGTATCGCAATGGCGCGCAAAGGTTAAGCAAAGGTGCGCAGAGGATTGTATCAAGTATTACGTATTATGTATTAAGATTCGAGTAGGATTCTCTGAGATGTTCACTTACTAGGAACGCAATGGTCGCAGAGGTTCCGCGGAGGTACGCAGAGGGGGGTGATGAGTGATGGGTGATGGGTGATGGGTGATGGGTGATGGGTGATGGGTGCATAACCGAGCGCAGCCGTGTCCCTGAGCTTGCCGAAGGGGGGGGGGCGCTAACGAACGTCACCTTCAAAAAATTCTCTGAGACCTTTGTGTAGTTCTTTGAGGCCTTTGTGGTAAAAATCGGAAAGGGAAAGGGCAAGGGAAAGGGGAGTTTACGTTTCTCTGAGACGCTTAAGCCTACTTCATTCCTTCAATTCATCATTCACTTTTCCGGCATCCGACTCATCCTTCAATATTTCGAAGTAGTACCCGATCACTAGAAAATCTCTTCCCGTTTCATCATTGATTCTATAATCGAATTGATGCAAGTAACCCACTTGAACGGATGAACTTTTAGATACTTTATAATTGAAAGACAACTGAATTCGATTTCGTTCAAAGTAGGGTTCATTGTCCGTAAAAAATAACTCATTGCTCAAACTCATTAAGTAGGGTTTATATCCGTTCGTTTCCTTTCCAAAGGGCAGTGATAATCCTACTCTATATCTGAATCTATTTCGATACCCATTGCTTGTAAATCGAAATTCGGAGCGATAACGCTGTTCTACTTTTAGTTTACCAATAGATTGCGAGAGAACTATCTGGGGCCATACCCGAAACTCATCGTTGTTTTTTGGCAATACAAAATCTCCACCTTCTCGGTAGGTTTGATAACTCCCGGATGCCAAGGTAAAACTCACATTTTTCTGAACTCTATAATTTATACCACCTTTGATCTCGTGATAGTGAAAGTTATCGTAAAACTTGAGTGAGCGCAACTGTGCTTCTCCAAACAAACTCCACTTTTCACTGTGCGTGTATTTTATGTTCAGTACATTCCATGACCCAAGATCAAAAGTTTGTCCTCTCAGCAAAGACGAAAAAAGCATACATGCGAAAAGCAAAAATCTAGGCATCCTTCTTTATCGTTTTCATTTGAATGATATCCACTAAAAATGCAAATGCCATAGAAAAATAAATGTAGTCTTTTGGAATCATGAAATCAAGTCCCTCAGCCATTATGGAATGGTTTCAGTTCTGTGGTTTTCTATCCGCTTATCCTACATCACATACTTGTCGATTACGCAATCCGCTCGAATTGATCATAGATAAAACGAAAGGATAAAAATATGGAATTCTTGTTGAATGGGGAGAATTCCCATACTAATCTGAGAAAAGCACATGGTTACAAAAACTTTTCGTCTTTAGGATCGCAATGGTACGCTTAGGTTAAGCAAAGGTGCGCAAAAGCTGGTGATGGATTATGGGTTAAGAATGCGTAACGTTTATCTGAGACGTGCAGCCAACCGAGCGAAGCCGTGTCCCTGAGCTTGTCGTTTCCCTGAGCTTGCCGAAGGGGGGGGGGGGCGCTAACGAACGTTCCCCTAAAAAACTCTTTGTTCCCTTTGAGCTTTTCTTCGGTCCCTTTGTGGTGAAATCGGAAAGGGAAAGGGAAAGAGAAAGGGTGGATGTACGTTTATCTGAGATGCTGGGTCTCCAGCTTTGTGCACTCCGTTCGCCTGCGAACGTCCTCTTCAAACTATTTCTTTGTTCCCTTTGCACAATTCTTTGTGCCCTCCGTGGTAAAAAAAACCTACTCCTCAATCGGAGAAAAACGGAAAGAGAAAGGGCAAAACCACATCCATCGGAGACGAGCGTCCCGTATGGCTTTGTGCCCTACCTATGCGCCAACGGCGCAAACGTGCACAATCTCCTTGAGAGTAATAGCCAAAATTCTTCGTGCCCTTTGTGGTAAAAAGTCCTGTTCATCAATCGGAGCAGAACGGAAAGCGGAGATCCTAGAATTATGAATTATGAATGAGGAATTATGAATTGTGGACGTTTCTTTGAGACGTGCACGTTTGTACAAGACGTTTCCGTCTTTAGTATCGCAAAGGTTCGCTAAGTACTCGCAAAGGTTCGCAATGTTTTACGGGTTTGGAAGGTAACGTTCGCAAGCGAACGAAGGACGCAAGGCCTTACGGGTAACTCGTCTTCGGACCACTGCTCTTGTGATTCTATATGTTTCAGATTAACGAGAATTATCACCCTTCGACATGCTCAGGGGGACGATACTTAATACTTTGTACTTAATACAATTGCCCTTTGCGTTCCTTTGCACAATTCTTTGTGCCCTCCGTGGTAAAAAAAACCTACTCCTCAATCGGAGACCGCTACCGTATCGTCGTCCACAATCCTATCGACCAATCCAAACGCGCAGCTGCATCATTGTTGTCACCCCGATCAATCATGCGAATGAGACGCCAATTCACGAAGAAATGTCGCTTGTGATAAATGCCGCACCCAAGGTTAGAAAATGTGCATTCGGATAATCACCTTTCAAATTTTCTGCATCGTCGCGACCCATCGCTTTTACGCTTAAATCATATCTCAAAAACGCATCGACAAACATACTCTTACTCAAGAGGTAACTTCCTCGAAAAGCCGGACCTAGATAAAACAAATATCCATTGGGTTCCAATACATTCGGAACCGTATCTATACGTTCAGAACCGAACAAATAGTCGCCAAAACTAGGACCCACCTGAAGGATCAGTTTATCGCGATGTAATACATCCATATATTATTGATGCCAGCCTAATATCCCGGATCCAAAAGCCTGTTCATTTTTGCTGCCTTCTTTTAAATGAATAATGCGAAAAATGAAGTCGCCAATCAAACTATTCTCCATGTGATAGGCATGATTGTCATTTTCCGATTCATCGAAACGAAGTAATATGTTGCCCGTCCAACCCTTTTCTCCCTTTGTATATCGTCCATGAACATCGGTGTATCGCATCGACCACTGAACGGCATCACTAAAACGAATAGGGGTTTCTTTTCTGTCAATTGCTTCATCCCATGTTTGGGCAATTGGAACAAGACTGGTCATCAGGAAAAATCCTGCGAAGGCAATGATGTTGTTGAACATCTACGATAAGTTTTTACAAAAAAAGAGAAGAAGGAAAACATGGAGATACGGGATTTACCGTATTTGCGGGAAATTGCATATTTCAAAATGAGTTCCTTGAAATAACTCCCTCCAAAAGTCGTGTTCACAATTGTTGCAAACAAGGGAGTTGGATGATGACTCAGCATGTCCGTGTACCCTCTTCTTTCCCTATTTTTGCCCTGAAGAAAAGGCCATGATCAAATCAACAGGAATAACATTTCAATATACCGATTCCGTGCGGTTTCAGTTTCCCGACATCGAATGTCACTTTGGTGAACATTTGTTGCTTTTGGGTGAAAGCGGAAAAGGCAAAACAACCCTATTGCATCTCTTAGCCGGGATGCTCAAACCCAGTGCCGGACAGATCATGGTGGGCGACATACAAACCAGCTCCCTCAGTGGTAAAGAGATGGATCGTTTTCGGGGTAAAAATGTAGGAATCGTCTTCCAAACTCCCCACTTTGTTGAATCGCTGAGCGTAGAAGACAACCTTATCTTACCTCAATACCTCACCGGAAACGACGTAAATCGCAAACAAGCTCGGGAAATTATGGGCAGACTGAGATTGGGCAACATGATGCATAAAAAGCCGGCTACGCTAAGTTCAGGCGAAAAACAACGTGTAGCCATCGCACGAGCCATCATGAATGATCCCATTCTTATCCTGGCCGATGAGCCGACCAGTGCACTCGACGATCATAATGCCAACGAGGTAATTAACCTTTTAGAAGAACAAGCAAAGCAGGCCAATGCGAGCCTCATCATCGTTACTCACGACAACCGACTTAAAGATCATTTTCCAAAAAGTATCCAGATATGAACCTGATTAAAATCGCTTTCAGCAATATCCGGAGTAAACCGCAAAACACGTTTTTAAGCGTGATCCTACTTGCCTTCGGTGTAGGAATTATTTCGCTTCTTCTGTTGGTTGAAAATCAACTCACCGAAAAGTTCAATAGAAATATCAAGGATATAGATTTTGTGCTTGCTGCCAAAGGAAGTCCGCTTCAATCGATTCTTGCAAATGTTTATCATGTGGATGCCCCCACCGGAAATATTTCGATTGAAGAAAGTCGTCGTATTGTAAAAGATATCATGGTGGCAGAGGCTATACCACTCGCTTATGGCGACAATTTTGAAAGTTGGAGAATCGTGGGAACCAATCAAAAATATCCGGATCACTACGGCGTAAAACTTAAAGAAGGGAAACCTTTCGAAAAGGCATTTGAAGCTTGTGTTGGATCTGAAGTAGCAAAACGTACAGGGTTAAAAGTTGGAGATACGTTTACCAGTCTTCATGGTCTCGATAATAAACAAGCTGTCGAAGAGGATGGTCATAGTCACGATACGAAATATACCGTCACCGGAATCTATGAAACCAGCGAGTCTGTTATTGATAATCTCTTATTAACTCCGGTTCAAAGTGTTTGGCTTATTCACGAACATGAAGAAGAACATGCAGATGTTGAACCCGCCGCCGCTGCGGAAGAGCATGTGCATGTCGAAGGTGAAGAACATAATCACGATCATGCAGAGGAACACGATCATGTTCACGCGGAAGGTGAAGCACACGATCACGATCACGATCACGCGCATGATCATGATCACGACCATGCACACGATCATGATCATTCGACGATGACGTACGAGGAACTTGCTGCAGAACCGGGCAGAGAGATAACAGCCTATCTTATAAAAAAGAGAAATAAAGGTGCCATCGGGCAGCTCTCAAAAAAAGTAGAGGGAACTGCCATGCAGCTTGCCAACCCTGCCATTGAAGCCAATCGACTCAATCAAAATTTTGGTTTGGGTATGGATACGATGAAGGCAATAGCTCTGCTCATCATGATGCTTTCGTTTGTAAGCGTTTTCATTTCGCTCTACAACAGTCTGAAAGAACGACGATACGAATTGGCTCTGATGCGCACCATGGGAGGCAGCCGATTTTCACTTTTTAGCCTCATCCTCCTCGAAGGCCTTGCCCTTACGTTCATTGGTGCTTTGGTAGGTTTGATCCTCAGTCGACTTGGACTTTGGGTACTCAGTTATTTCGCGGAAAAAAACTTTCATTACAATCTTGTCGATATGCGCATCTTGCCCGG
>JBILMS010000128.1:0-4465 GCA_044375415.1 Flavobacteriales bacterium | reverse complement strand
GAATTCCGAACTCATATGGGGTGAGGCTTTTCCGATGGTTTCGTAGCCGAGAATACACGAATTTTATTCGCGTACGGATCTACCTGTTTCTGTTTCTCCAAACTCAGTACTGCTTTTGGGGTGAGGCCCGCCGACTGTTTTTGTAAGAGATTACAGTTGAATTTTTATGGGTAGGACTTGGGGTGACGCACAGATTAATAATGATAGAAAAAGAGTGGTCCGTCATTCTTTGCCTTCACTCAAAGTCTCCATTTTCTTCCCATAAAATAGTACATTTCAAACGTAAGCGAGGAAAAACGTATACTTGAGAAGTAAACCGTTAATCCGATCATTTTTTTTATTGGCATGGAATTTGAAAATTTCGGAACGGTTAAAAATTAAGTGTTCGCGCATCGATTTTTTCCACATTAAAATCAAAAAAGGTATATGCCGAAAAACCTCTAAAGAGTAGGCCCAAAAAAATTTACAATGAGAAAGACGATTCTTATTTTATTTACATTATTCACTCTTCCTGGCTTTAGCCAGTGGGAGGTAGATTTGAAAAAAACGATTAGTTGGTACCAGATTACTCCTACCGGTAATTTAATTCTTGCCACCAACGATGGTATGGTAGGCATAAATGAAAGCAACGGCGAATTGCTTTACACCATTCCAAATGTAGTTTCGGTACTAGAGGAAGAATTTCAAGTAATTCCAAACACACCATTTGGAATGATAAGCCGTATGGAGGGACGACTAGAATCAAAATTGATTTTCAAACTCACGGATGGCAAGGTGCTTTTTGATTCAAAAAAGGAGGGTATTAGTATCGGCAAGCAATATTTGCTTGGCAGCACAGGCGATTTTATATTTCAAGGGATTCGCGGGACAGAGTCGGTATTTTTCCTTGTCGACATTGCCACTGGAACTATACGCTGGGAGCAAAGCAATTTGTTTGGTAAGGGGATCTTTGCGGAGGTAATCGACGGTGCTCCGATTGAAAATGAAGAGGGGAATTTCATTATTCCTACTGTTGGCGGGATGAGTGGTGGCTCTATTTATTGTTTTTCACCGCAAGATGGAAAGCAACAATGGAAGGCAGAATTACCCAAGCTCAAGGGCGCGCAGACAGCAACACAAACATCAACAAAACTAGCTACTTCATTTCTAGAAAACGACAAGTTTATATACATGCGCGGTCAGAGTGTGATGGCTTATAACATTAAAAATGGCCAAACAATGTGGTCTGAACCTGCAAAGCAACGAGGACTGCCGGATCAGGTAATTTACGATCCTTTCGGGTTGATTGTTGCCAGCGCCGTAGATCCAAATAATACTATTTTTAAGCCGACTATGGTTATGTATGATTACAAAACCGGTAAGGAAATATGGCCAGAGCAGGTTAAACTGAAAGGTACCGTTACAAATTATAGTTATTGCGACAAAGGCCTACTTATTAGTATGGATGCCGGAAACGGAAAGAGTTTGATCAACATCGTTGATATTGATAAAGGAGTATACCTTTTCGAAAATGCTTATAAAGTAAATGGCTTAGTACAAGAAATGCAATTGCTTGGCTCAGCTGTCTACGTGCGCACCAATTTGGAGGAAGATTTTGTGAGCATGGAAAACGGCCAATCGCTTTTAGCCAAAAACATTTCAACGAAACCCGAGCAGCCTTTTATCAATGTGCGTTCCGGTGATCTGTCATTTACCTTTAATCCGGCTGACGATATCTTGTATAAAACCGATTTAAGCAAACAAGCGCAAATTGCATTGAGTGCGGGTAAAATTGATTTTGATCAAAATGAAACACCCGAGCGAATAGGAATTCTGAATGATAAAGTTGTGTTATCATCATCACAAACCATTGCTGCATTTGATTTTGATGGGAAAGAACTATACAAAAAACACATTCCGGCACCTGGAATTTCGGGTTGGAAAAAGGCCATATATGCAACTTCAGCAGTATTGCTTACGATGGACGCTATGCGTTATGCCGAACTTGAAGCGCAGGCCAATAAGGCTTCATCTACGTCCAAAACACCCGGCGAACGACAGTTATGTGATGCTATCGGTCAGTTTGCTAACAATGGGGCCAATGTGCGTCTATCGGCCGCAGCTAGCGATATGGAAAAAATGCGAACTCGTTTCAAAGCCTCAGCATCGGGCAACACGGTACAGTTCGTTTTAGGGAAACTAGAAAGTAAAGAGTTCGGCTTGTTTGGAATATCCAAGGAAACAGGAGCTCAAGTGAGCGAAATCAACTTTGGCAAGGATAACGACCCTAAATACTTGTTTGACGATATTTCCCGCATTGTATACTACCTTGACGATAATGGCGTATTGAAATCAATAGCATATTAATCATTATGTGTGAAAACGATTTTGGTAAAATTTATGCTCGCCTTAATGCATTAACAAGCGCTATTTTTTCAAAGCTTAACCATTGAGTTGCAAAACAAAACTGTAATGGATCTCAACTCGGTATAATCAAACTGCATAAGGCTAAATCAGGAATCAAATAGCCTTCGAATAAATCTGCCCAGAGGCTAGCAGCGCATTTGCAAAACCGGAGTTTCTTAAAACGTTTGAGAGATTCCGGTTTTGTTCTACATTTGAGCTTGCAGATGCATTTCGGTCAAAAGTCCCAGAATTAGCAATTGAGCCAACCGTTAGCAGAAAATAAATAATTTCATATGAAACAGATAATGTGCACAAAGTTTACCGGAACAGCCGAAGATAATGTAGACGTTATTGAAGTCGAAGCACCATCAATATCAGAAGAGGAAATACTCATTAAAATGATTGCCGCACCAATAAATCCTGCCGATTTACTTCTTATAAATAATCGACATGCTTACACCATTCAATTGCCCAGTTTAATTGGAATTGAAGGAGTGGGCAAGATAATCGACAAAGGAAAAAATGTTGAGGATTTGCAAATAGGCGATTTGGTTGCTGTTCCTTTTGGTGGCACATGGCGACAAATGATAAATAAACTTGCATCGGAAGTTTATTTATTACCCAAAGATATCGACCCATTGCAGGCAAGTATGTTATGTGTAAATCCGTTTACCGCTTTGGGTTTGCTAAATGGTTTGCAAAAAAATGATTGGATTATTCAAAATGCTGCCAATTCAGCAATTGCCCAAATGATTATAAGTATTGCGGCTCAAAAAGGAATTAAAACTATTAATATTGTTAGAAACGAGAATAGCGCTGAGCGGCTTTTTAAACTTGGGGCAAACGAAGTTATCATTGGAGAAGACGATTTGACAAATAGGGTTAGAAAAATCACTAATGAGAAAATGGTTAAAAGAGCTTTGGATGCTGTTGCGGGACGTTCGTCTGGAGTATTATTGGAATGTGTAGAAAGTTTCGGAGAACTATGGTGTTATGGTCTGCTTTCAAGCGATGATATCATTCTGCCAGCGACAAAAGTAGTTTTTGGTAATGCAACTGTAAAAGGGTTTTCTAGACTAAGTACAGTCCGAAATAAATCGAAAATAGAAATTCAAAATATGGTAAATGAGATTGTACAATTAATAAAACAAGGAATAATTTCAAGCCCGATTCAAGAAATATTTCCAATAGATAAAGCCAAAGAAGCCGTGAAATTAGCAAATAAAGAAGGTCGTTCTGGGAAAATAATAATTGATTTACAATAAGTATAAAAATCATGAAAAAAGTAGGAATAATAGGTTCTGGTCATGTTGCACAAGCATTGGCTGCAGGGTTTAAAGACTTGGATTATCAAGTAAGACTTGGCACCAGAGATATTTCAAAACTCAGCAAGTTAGAAAATATATAGAAAGGAACAGTTAAAGAGGCTATTGATTATTCAAAACTTTTGCTTTTATGCGTTAAAGGAAAGGCGGCTGTTGCTGTTCTCAATGGATTTGATTTATCGAACAAAATCATTATAGACACGACCAATCCTTTTGAAGATATTGCACCTAAGAAAGGTGTTTTGCAGTACTACACCAAGAGTAATCATTCGTTAATGGAAACTCTTCAAGAAACTTTCCCAGGTGCGCATTTTGTAAAAGCATTTAATTCTTTAGGAAGTCATTTCTTTTAAGTTTGTACTAGATTTGTAGTTCAGCTCTTCGGCTTCGCGGCCTTCGTTTGCGCGCAAATCGTTAGCTGCCACCGAAACATTGAATACCCGAATTTAACATACATTATTAATCATGAAAATAATTTATTATTTAACCATATTCTGCATAAGCCTTTCTGCCCCTGCGTTTTCTCAAAATGTAAAATATTTGGTGAGGGTAACCGAAAAGCCATTTCGGTTTGAAGTTTTAAAAGAAGGGGAACCTAAACCGCTGTTAGTAATTGATAAAGAGATTACCCTGCAGCATTTTAAAAACAATACGATTAAAGCTAGGCAACCGTATTTTGTTTGGACAAAAGGTAAATCAGATAAAAAACAAGTTGTTAATAGAGCTATCGAAACGTTTAAATCAGATTCGCTTCA
>JBILMS010000127.1:0-4526 GCA_044375415.1 Flavobacteriales bacterium | reverse complement strand
CGAAAAGACCTTCGTTACCGGGAGTTCCTTCTGGAATTAAATAAGGAGTGTAGTTGGCCGGATTGATGTACTGAAATCCAACGCCAATAAACACCAATACTATAGCCACTTTCAAAAACACGATAATACCGTTTACAAAAGAGCTTTCTTGTGTTCCGCGAATCAAAAGCAAGGTTAAAGCTCCTAAAATCGTCAATGCCGGAACGTTCATGATCCCGGTTTGAAGAACGGTATCTCCCTCCAAAAGGCTGGAAACCGATGCCGTCACTGTCTGACCTTCGGCTCCAATTCTACTGACCAAAGATTCAAATGGACTGTGGCACCATTCATAGGGTATGGCTTTCCCTCCAAACTGTGTAAGCATCTTATTTAAATATTCACTCCACGCGACCGAGACGGTGGCAGCGCCCAAGGCATATTCCATCACAAGGGCCCATCCGATAATCCAGGCGAGAAGTTCTCCCATTGTAACATAGGCATAGGTATATGCGCTACCTGCGATCGGAAACATCGAAGCAAACTCGGCATAACATAAACCGGCAAAGGCGCATCCAATGGCCGCCACAACAAATGATAAGGTCACGGCCGGACCGGCAGCATCAGCGGCAGCTGAGGCGGTGCGTACAAAAAGTCCCGCCCCTATGATTGCACCCACACCCAAGGCCACCAAAGCGGTCGGTCCCAAGGTGCGTTTCAATCCGCCTTCCTCCGCAGATGCCTCTTTTAACAGGGCTCCCAGAGGTTTTCTTTTCCATAAATTGCTCATAAACGTGGTATTTTTGATGTGATTAAGGTGAACAAGTATAAAGGAAAGTTCAAATAATTACATCATTCCTGAAAATTTCATCGAAAAACGCATTTCCCGCATACCATAGGAATTCCTTAATTTGCGGGCAATTCACAGGAAAATGGCGGGAAATTCTTTTGGTCAACTCTTCAAAATCAGTTCTTTCGGAGAATCTCACGGTCCTGCCATCGGTGGAATGATTGATGGATGTCCGGCGGGAATAGTTTTCGACATCGATTTTCTAGACTCACAAATGGGACGTCGGAAACCGGGTCAAAGTGATGTCAGCACACCCAGATCCGAAAAAGATGAAGTTGAAATTCTCAGTGGCGTTTTTGAAGGAAAAACAACCGGAAGTCCAATAGGATTTATTATTCGAAATAATGACCAACGCTCCTCGGACTATGATCAGTTAAAAGATGTATTTCGCCCGGGACATGCGGATCAAACGTGGACAGAAAAATTCGGATTTCGAGATTACCGTGGAGGTGGAAGAGCTTCCGCACGTGAGACTGCTATTCGAGTTGCCGGCGGTGCTATTGCCCAAATGGTTTTGAATCAAATGTCTGATATTAAAATCCAAGCCTTCGTCAGTCAAATACATGATATCGCCTTGAGTGTCCCCTATCACCAACTTAACTTGAGTGAAGCAGAAAAAAACATAGTTCGTTGTCCTGATCAAGTACTAGCTCAAAAAATGATAGATCGCATCGCTCAAAAAAAAGAAGAGGGTGACTCTGTCGGCGGTATTATTTCATGTGTCATTTCCGGTGTTCCCATCGGACTCGGCGAACCTGTTTTTGATAAACTCCCTGCCCTACTCGCTCATGCCATGATGAGTATCAATGCCACCAAAGGTTTTGAAATCGGCGATGGATTTGAAGCTGTTGAAAAAACCGGCAATCAATCGAACGATAAATGGTTAGAAAAAGATGGCGTTGTTAGCAGCAATAGCAACTATGCCGGTGGTGTTTCCGGAGGTATTAGCAATGGTCAAGATATTTATTTCAAGTTAGCATTCAAAGCCCCAAGCAGTATTGCAAAATCACAGCGAGCATTGAATTCCAAGGGTGAAGTAATTGACCTTGAAATTGAAGGTCGTCACGATCCATGTGTAGTTCCAAGAGCCGTACCTATTGTAGAAGCAATGAGCGCTCTAGTTCTGGCCGATCTTATACTCATTCGTCGGACTAATAAAATCGGAATTTGATGGATAATCTTTTTTATCATTCCGACTTAAAAGATGGATTGGCATTTGATTTTAGCGAAGAAGAATCGAGACATATTCGTGTATTCCGCTATCAGCAAGGCGATCAAATTATGGCTACCAATGGGAATGGACTTTTAGCAAAAGTTCAAATTCTCAGCGATAAAAAAATCGTAAAAGCTGAAGTGATTTCATCAGAGACTTTTCCAAAATCAAGGAATTCGTGTTCTATTGGTATTGCCCCTACAAAAAATCAAGATCGACTGGAATGGTTTGTCGAGAAATCGATAGAGATTGGCATTGAGAATATTTATCTTTTCGTTTCCGCAAATAGCGAAAAACCAAGAGTAAATATGGAGAGATTGATTCGTGTTGCAGTAGCGGCCATGAAGCAATCTCAAAAGACTTTTTTACCTGTAATACATGATTTGACGGAACTACAAACAATTGTCAAGTCGGCTGATATACAACAGAAATTCATCGCCCATTGTAGAACAGATATAACTAGATCCCTTTTAAAGAATACACTTAAACCGAATCTTTCAGGTCTCATATTAATAGGCCCTGAGGGCGATTTTACCCAAGAAGAAATTCAAGAAGCGGAGTCAAACGGTTATATGGGGATAAGTTTGGGGGTATCTCGTTTGCGCACAGAAACGGCTGCTTTGGCTGCATTGCTTACTTTTGACATTCTTAACCAGACCCAGCAATGAAAGTATTCGGATTGGCCTTCAAAGTAGCTATTGTTATGTTTGTAGCATTGGTCATTTTCCTCGCGATTTTTAATCCTGAAAAGAAGGAATTTATAGATGCCGCAGAGAAAAAATGGTCGGAAACATCGATGAATACAAGTGAAGATGCAACTCTGCTGAGTGATGAAGCTAAGGACTTTATGCGTGAAATGGCCGACGCCATGGTTACCCGAAACAACTATTTCATTGGATCTGTATTTGAATTTAAAATGGGCGGAAAGCAATATCAATATTTGGGTTTAGCGCACTGGTTTATCCCACTTCAGAAAGAAGTTCCACCGCTTGCTGTCCCTTCATAAGTAAATCCTCATCTTTGCACTATGGCTCTTATCGAAGAATTTGACAAGTCGGGAAACTGGCTATTTCGCTGGAGAAGTTTTTTACCTCTGGTTTTGTATGTGTTGGCAGCAATCGTCATTGTGTATGAATTGGATGAACATCAACCGACCTATGAACAGAACTGGGCCATTGTTTGTCTGGTCGTTTCGCTTATAGGTCAAATTATCCGCGCGATCACCGTTGGATACACACCGAAAGGAACATCCGGAAGAAACACCAAAGAAGGCCAAGTGGCTGAAGTGCTCAATACAAAAGGTATTTATTCAACTGTTCGTCACCCTTTATATCTCGGCAACTTTTTTATGTGGTTGGGCATAATAATGTATGTTGGCAATTGGTGGTTTACGATTGTATGTAGCCTTCTATTTTGGGTTTACTACGAGCGCATCATGTTTGCCGAAGAGTTTTTTCTCCGCAAAAAATTTGGACAAGATTATCTCAACTGGTCCGCCAAAACGCCGCCTTTCTGGCCGTCGTTTCGAAATTGGAAAAGCGCCGGTTGGAATTTCTCGATGCGCAATGTGATGAAACGTGAGTACAATGGTTTCTTCGCCATCTTTCTATCGTTCGCACTGTTGGATGTCATGAAAAACTACATTCACTTAGGCTATTCAAACTGGAAAACGCTCTTATCACCCTTTTGGTTGTACCTGCTTATCTTTTCGTTTGTGGTATTCATAGTGCTTCGCAGCTTGAAAAAATACACGAAGGTGCTTAGTGTAAAAGAGAGAGAGTTTGTGGAGGGGTAATTTTAAATTACTTTTTATCCATTAGTAAGTCTTCTTTCCGCCATTCTTCTGCCAGATCTTTCATAGTTGGATTTACCGACTTTATTAGATCGATTTTCCACTGACGTGGTCTGTTTTTAATTTGTTTTTCACGTTTGATTGCATCAAGAATGCTATCAAATTCCTCGTAATAGACTAGGTACTTGCACTTGTACTTTTCGGTAAAAGTTCCTCCTTCTCCCTGGTAATGCTCAAGGCTCCTTCTTCTCACTGAGTTCGATACCCCTGTATAAAATACAGTACGATTGTAGTTACTTATAATGTAAGTATAGCCTCCCTTTTTTTTTGACATAGTTTATAGTTTTATCAGTGGCAAAAATCATTCGTCAAAACGCCATTAGAAGCGATATTCCAAATTCTCGAAAAAAAAGTCGTTTCCCTCAATTCATCTGCCTTCCAGAGATCATTGTAGCACGAAAGTGCTGACGAAGTCAGTACCTATTTGGATGATCTTCTTGCGAAGTCCGTCACCCCGACGCAGTCGGGGCCCATCAACGTATCGTAAATAAAAACGCGATCGCCACTAAAGTGCTGACGAAGTCAGTACCTATTCAGATGTACATCCTGCGCAGTCCGTCACCCCGACGCAGTCGGGGCCTATCAACGTATCGTAAATAAAAACGCAATCGCCACCAAAGTGCTGACGAAGTCAG
>JBILMS010000071.1:0-15356 GCA_044375415.1 Flavobacteriales bacterium | reverse complement strand
ATTTTTACGAAAGAGCAAAAGCCCAATTTCGAGTGAAAAAGGCAGATCTAAGAACGTATATCTATCACAGAAATATCCCAAATAGCATTTGTGCTACTATCAAACAGGCAAATTTGATAAACGCTTGAAGATTATGAGAAGGAGGAAGTAATACGTTTATATGACGTGTTAAGCCGGAGTGACTTTTAATAAAAATCAGACATTATTCATACCTTCCGGATACGCCATTCCGTCGGGTAGTAATTGTTGATTCGGTTGTCCATTTTTTTAACCCAGCCCAAGATTACTCCTTCCGAACGGAGTAAGATCCATCCGCGTAGCTCTGTGTTTACATCGACGAGTTCCCTTCTCAAATAGGACAAGGCAATATCCGTTGATACATCAACAATTCTATTTTCAGTTTTCACGAGCGCGTTCATAGCCATTCCATGTTCCGGAATGAGGTCGTTGCCTTTGAGTGTGGCGACGATTAATCCGGGTTCAGTGGCTAAGTCATTTTTTAAGAGTAGCTCTAGTAGGTTGCGCGATTTCTCGGAGGGAGCAGAAACAACGGCCAGTTCATTTTTAGCATTGAGGAGCACCTGTTCGTTTTCCGAAAGGTTCATCCATTCGCTCAAACGCAGCCGCAGATCGGCGGATGCATTTTTCCAAAACGGTGTTTTACCTTTTGCAGATTTGGCTTGTGGCGAGTATTTTTTTCTAAAAACAGAAATGAAAAATCCCTCGCCGGGAACGTTGTGAGGTAAAAATTGCAAGCCGTAAAATCCCGCTTCAATTTCGTGGAGATTCCAGGAATCGGGCACAGCGATTTTTATAGATTCACAGTTATCGAGAGAGGCGAGTATACGTGCATTTTCTTCGTTTTCTTCCGGGGCAAAAGTGCAGGTACTAAAAGCGAGAAACCCCCCTTCGCTTAGCAAGTCCCACGCATCACTCAAGATGACTTTTTGTGTATCGGCACATTGATTTATGAGTGCTTGATTCCATTGCGTAATGGCAAATTCATCTTTTCTAAACATGCCTTCTCCGCTGCAAGGAGCATCCACGAGAACAAAATCGAAATGTCCGTTCAGAGCGCTGAAATCACTCGTGTTGCGTTTGCTTACTACTTTGTTGAGATGCCCCCATTTGCACAGTGTCTCGCGTAATATGCTATTTCGAAGGGCGTTAATTTCGTTGGAAACTAAAAGTCCTTTTCCATTGAGATAATTTAAAACGTTTAGCGATTTTCCACCGGGAGCTGCACAGAGGTCAATGCAATGGATATCGCGATTTTCTCCAAATAATTGGCTCAAGACAAAACCGATCATCATGGAAGAGCTCTCCTGAACATAATACTGCCCACCATGAATGCGAGGATCGATGGTAAAAGAGGGACGTTCTTGGAGTAGATAGCCGTATTGATTCCAAGCTATACCCAAGGCGTTATCGAATGGGGAGATGTTGCTTGTTTTTGAAAGATTAATCAGCACACTCGTTTTTGCCGGGCGCTCAAGAGCATTTAGAAATTCGGTTGCCTCCTTTCCAAATTGCTGCTTTATGCGTTCAATAAATGCGCTGGGTAATGTCGGCATGTGTTTCCTCTTTGCTACAGGCTACCCACCATGCGCTTCGGATCAACCCACTCGTCATATTGTTCATCACTCACATAACCCAAACGCAAGGCCTCTTCTTTGAGGGTGGTACCGTTTTTATGAGCAGCTTTCGCAATTTCGGCAGCGCGATAGTATCCGATTTTGGTATTTAAGGCCGTTACCAACATCAATGATTTATCAACGAGTTCTTTGATACGAACGTGATTTGGCTCGATACCGGAAGCACAATGTTCATCAAATGATACGCATGCATCGCCCAGAAGACGAGCACTCTGAAGGAAGTTGGATGCTAGAAGAGGTTTGAAAACGTTCAGCTCGTAATGTCCTTGTGTGCCACCGATTGTAATAGCCACATCGTTGCCCATTACTTGTGCGCATACCATGGTGAGTGCTTCACATTGTGTTGGATTTACTTTTCCGGGCATGATGCTGCTACCGGGTTCGTTTTCGGGAATATGAATTTCCCCAATACCCGAGCGGGGACCACTGGCCATCATTCGTATGTCGTTGGCGATTTTATTCAGAGATACTGCCAATTGTTTTAAAGCACCATGCGTACCTACTATGGCGTCGTGAGCAGCCATTGCCTCGAATTTGTTCGGAGCCGTTACAAAAGGAAGACCGCTGAACTGGGCAATTTTTTGAGCGACCAACTCAGAATATCCGGCAGGTGTATTAATTCCTGTGCCCACGGCTGTTCCGCCCAATGCAAGTTCCGAAAGATGCCACAATGTATTTTGAATAGCTTTTAATCCATGATCGAGCTGAGAGACATATCCGGAAAATTCTTGTCCGAGGGTCAGAGGAGTAGCGTCCATCAAATGTGTTCTTCCGATTTTCACCACATTGTTAAACAAGGAAGCTTTCAACCGCAGTGTCTTGCGCAATTGCTCAACGCCGGGAATAGTTTTCTCCACCAACATGCGGTAACAAGCAATGTTTAATGCGGTGGGATATGTATCGTTTGAACTCTGACTTTTGTTTACATCATCATTTGGATGAACAGCAGGCACACCTTCGCCGAGTTTTCCTCCTGCAAGCACATGTGCACGATTTGAAATAACCTCATTTAGGTTCATGTTACTTTGAGTACCCGAGCCTGTTTGCCAAATAACAAGCGGAAATTGATCGTCGAGTTTGCCGGCGAATATTTCATCACACACGGCCGATATGGCATCTCTTTTTTCGACAGGCAGCACTCCGAGGTCACAATTGGCGTGTGCTGCAGCCTTTTTTAGGATTGCAAATGCCTGTACAATTTCCAAAGGCATGGAACCTGCAGGACCTATTTTAAAATTATTACGAGATCTTTCGGTTTGAGCACCCCAGTATTTATCTGCGGGTACTTGAACTTCACCCATGGTGTCTTTTTCGATACGATACATGATATGTGAATTTATTGCGTTATTTCTTTTGTTGATATATCAATTATCTATTCGTGATTTGCCGCACTTCCCGTCATCATCAGGAATGACTTGAGAAAATCTCCGATTTCCCCATTCATTACTCCATCTACATCGGAAGTTTCCTGACCGGTGCGCACATCTTTTACAAGTTTGTACGGTTGCATTACGTAGTTGCGGATTTGCGAACCCCATTCGATTTTTTTCTTGTCTGCTTCAATCGCATTGCGGGCAGCGTGTCGTTTGGCAAGTTCCATTTCAAAGAGTCGCGATTTCAATAATAAGATCGCCTTCTCTTTATTTTGTAATTGAGAACGTGTCTCTGTATTGTCGATAATAATGCCTGTAGGTTTGTGACGGAGGCGTACACCGGTTTCAACCTTATTTACGTTCTGACCACCGGCACCTCCACTTCGGAAGGTATCCCAAGTAAGATCGGAAGGATTGATGTCAATTTCGATGGTGTCATCAACTAGTGGATATACATATACCGAAACAAAAGAAGTATGTCGGCGTGCATTGCTATCGAATGGTGAAATGCGGACGAGTCGGTGAACGCCATTTTCGCCCTTCAGCATTCCAAATCCAAATTGTCCGTCAAATTCGAGAGTTACTTGTTTGATACCTGCCACATCTCCCGGTTGAAGATCTATTTCGCGAACAGTATACCCGTTTTTTTGTCCCCACATCAGGTACATACGCATGAGCATTCCTGCCCAATCGCAACTTTCGGTACCGCCGGCTCCGCTGGTGATTTGTACAACAGCACTCAGCGCATCTTCTTCGGCGCTCAGCATGTTCTTGAATTCCAATTCCTCGAGTTCGGATTCGGACTTTTTATACTGCTCATCGAGTTCGTCTTCGGTAGCAGCGCTTTCTTTGAAAAAATCGTATAAGACCTGGAGATCATCCACGGCAGCTTCGGACTTAGCAAAAGCTTCGGTCCACATTTTTTTATTGCGGATCTGTTTCATGATCAGTTCCGCCTTTTTTGGATCGTCCCAAAAACCGGGATCTTCGGTGTGTTTTTCGTCCTCGCGGATCTGTATCAACTTATTGTCGACGTCAAAGATACCCCCTAAGCGCAGCCAGGCGCTTTTTCAGCTCAATGATCTGATCGGATGTTACCATGCTGATTGTGTTATTTGCTCAAAATTTCCGGCTGCGAAGGTACGCACGTCCGCACCGAAATTTGGGGTAAATCAATCATTATTCAAGAGACTCCAGACCTCCGCCGGGTCGTAGCCCTTGCCAATGAGGTGACGGGCCATCTTCATGCGGAATTGATAGGGGGGCAACTTCGACCATTTCTTCGATTGTTTTTCGAAAATCTCCCTCATCAACGTCTGTGTTGATGCGCTATCCAACTGATTTAGGGCTACTGAGATATTGCGCTCCGAAATGCCTTTGAGTTTGAGCATGGAACTGATTTTTTTAGGTCCCCAGCCATAAAACCTGGATTTATCGTTGGCAAAAGCACTAGCATATCGTTCCTCGTTCAAGAAATTCTCGGAAATGAGAGTAGCGATGACGTCCTCTCGGTCTTTAGTGGAAACGCCCCATTTAATCAACTTTTCGCGCACATCCCAATGCGTCCGCTCCCGTTTATCGCAATCGATTTTTAAACGGTGTAGAGCCTCTTGTTTGGAATATTTCTTTTGTGCCGGCAATTTGAACTTATCCTCAAGGGAACCTGTAAAATGCAAATGTCGGAGTTTCATTCCGCAATTCTCATCATTTAATTGAAGTTGATCCCCTATTTATCAATACCAAAACGTATATTGCATACCACAATATAAATTGGAAACAAACACATTAAAGGGAACCCCTCAAATAATATCTGATTGTTCTAGAATCTCGATACCTTCAATTCATAAAAAAATTAGATGAAAACTATCTTTCCTGTCCTATTTTGTTTAGCGATACCATTTTTTGCCCCAAACAGAGCGCATTCGCAGGTTGTTGTGAGTGAGCCGCAGGTTGTTGCCGATCAAGCGACTTATGGCAATCTAAGGCCTAGAGTTGTAGCTGATCAAAATAACAATCCTGTGATCGTTTGGTCGGATTTAGTCTCACATCATATATATGCAACCCATTTGATGGGCGATAGTTTTATGGAGCCCGTGCAATTAAATCCGGATGAAAGCAATGCAGCTGTATATGATTGGTATGGTCCGGATATCGCTATTTCCGGTAACGATGTTTACGTGGTTTATAAAGAACTTCCTGAAAGCAGTGGAGACATATTTCTGGTGCATTCGTCCAATGGCGGTATGAGTTGGGGAAGTCCTATGCTTGTGAGCGATTCCGATTATCCTTCAGTACGTATGCCGGATGTAGCTGTTGGAAGTGACGGAACCGTGCATGTTGCATACATGTATGAATACTCTGATACAATGGCTACGGAATGGGTGGTAACAAAATCGGAGAATGAAGGGCAAAGTTTTACTCCTGCGGTTTCAGCAACATCTTCGTTGGCCGTCAATGTATGTGATTGCTGTCCGGCAGAATTGCTAATACATGAAAATTATGTGTCAGTTGTATATCGAAACAACGATGATAATCTCCGCGATATTCGTGCTGCCGTTTCTCAAGACGGAGGAGCGACTTTCGACATATTTATTGATCTGGATCCGCTGAATTGGGAACTGAATGCCTGTCCGGCTTCGGGGCCCAATGCTATGGTGGATGCCAACGGTATTCAAAGTGTATGGATGAGTGATGCGACGGGGGATAACAGAGTATATTATAGCTCCCACGGATTCGGATCGGGAGATGATTCACCGATCATAGCCATGCACGATACGCAAGAAACGGAAGTGCAGAATTATCCGACTCTTGCGGCTGAAGAGTTCTGGGGGCTTGTAGCTTGGGAGGTAAATGACTCCGGTCAAAAAGATATTGCTATGACTTGGACGGCAGGAGGATTTACTGTGCAAGAGTATATGCTCCTTACTTCTGATGAGTCCGGCCATCAGCAACGACCGCATCTGGCATCTGCGGGTGGGTCTCTTTTCCATCTCGTATATTCCGACAACGGGGGTGACGCCGTGATATATCGGTCGATAGACATTCTGAATAATGTGCCCGAGCAATCCAACGTCATAGAGGCGGCTGTCTTTCCGAATCCCTTTCAAGACAATACCCAAATCCAATTTGCTAACGGTAAAAAGGTGAATGGGTATTATACCCTATTCGATATGCAAGGGCGAACACTCCGTGATGCCGCATATTTTAGTAATACCGATAACCTGAATTTAAACATGGAGGACCTTTCTGACGGAGTATATATGTTGCAAATTGTAATGGGAGACAAGGTCGTTAAACTTCCATTATTGAAAAAGGAATAAAGTCAAGAGGAGAAAGACGTTTTAGGCAATAACAGATTATCGTTCAAAAGAAACGATTCACCGACGTCTTCTACCGCTTTTATTTCGCTCTATGCTTTCTATCAATTCAGGTCCAAAATGGTCTACCCCTTTGAGGCCTAATTTCTGCGACCAGTTCACCAAAAATTCGTATGCTTCTATGTAAGACGTGAAGGATCTAAGCTCAACATTATCTCCGTTCTGTCGAATGAGATAAACATCGAAGTAATAGGAACGATTTCCTCCCGTTTGAAACCTAGATGTCCTGAGAGTTTCACGCTCAAAATAACTTGATTTGTGAAGCCACAACTCGTCGTTTGGCATATAGGAAATCCACTCCCCCATTCGAATCCCTAAAAAATTGTAGTACAGTTTTGCCTTATATGCCTGAACATCAAATTCTACACCTTTGCTACTGCGCATCAATGAAATTGCGGGTATGAATAATATGCCAAAAATGGGGTGAATAACTATGGTCAATACCAGTACCACCAACAGTAGAAAAAAACCTGTAAAAAAAAACTCGAATGAGGCTCCGAGTTTTATGTAGGGATTTGGTTGGCTCATAGAACAAACAAATATAAAACCAAGTAGGTGTTGAGAGGCGTACAACCCTTCTGAGTCTTTATTGATGTTTTTCGTATACCTTTCGACCCTATGTTTCAAAGTATACTCATAACGGGGGGTTGTGGATTTGTAGGCTCAAATTTGGCTTTGAAAATGAGGCTTGATTTTCCCCAAGCAAAAATCATCGCATTCGATAATTTAAGTCGTAAAGGATCAGAGCTAAATGTCCCCAGACTCGAAAAAGCAGGAATTCAATTCGTTAAAGGGGATGTGCGATTTCGCGACCAACTAGAATCGGTTGGCCCTTTTGATTTGCTGATTGATGCTGCCGCCGAACCGTCCGTTCTTTCGGGAATAGACGGATCTCCGGACTATGTGATAGATACCAATTTGAATGGCACTTTGCATTGTCTGCACCTTGCTGTTAAATACAAGGCAGCTTTGATCTTCCTGTCCACAAGTCGTGTTTATCCGATTGAAACGTTAAATGCCATTCCATACGAAGAAGGACCGACAAGATTGCATTGGACAGATGAGCGATATGTAAACGGGATCTCCGAATCCTTTCCTGTCAATGGTTCGCGATCATTTTATGGGACAAGTAAACTCTGCTCCGAATATTTCATTGAAGAATATATCTCCTTTTATAATCTCAGAGCTATTGTTAATCGATGCGGTGTAATTGCGGGTCCATGGCAAATGGGAAAAGTGGATCAAGGTATAATTGCTCTTTGGGTGGCTCGTCACTTTTGGAAACAAAATTTACAATACATAGGGTTTAACGGAAGCGGAAAACAAGTTCGCGATGTATTACATATCGACGATCTCTATACACTTGTCAAAATGCAAATTTCGAATTTTGATCTCTTCCAAGGAAGTACTTTTAATGTAGGGGGTGGAAATGAAATGAGTACTTCTTTATTGGAACTGACAGAAATCTGTGAGCAAGTAACCGGGAACAAAATCGACATTACTGCGGTGCTTGAAAACCGCACTGCAGATTTGCCCATTTATATTACGGATAACAGCAGAATATACGAAATTTCAGGTTGGAAACCAAATAAATCGGTAATCACCTTAGTACAAGATATATTCGCATGGTTGAAAGAAAATGAAGTCATGCTAAAACCCCTTTTAGGTTAATATGAATATTGCTCTCGTAACAGGATCATCCGGATTAATCGGTGGGGAATCTGTCAGCCATTTTGCTAAATCATTTGATCTTGTTATCGGTATCGATAATGATATGCGTGCCTACTTTTTTGGTTCCGCAGCTTCAACAGATTGGAATAGAAAAAGATTACTCGAACAACATACTAATTTTAGCACAGTCGATATAGACATACGCGATTACAATGGCCTCGAGAGTATTTTTTTGCAATATGCTTCCGACATTAAACTGATTGTTCATACTGCTGCGCAACCCAGTCACGATTGGGCAGCACGCGAACCTCTAACGGACTTTGGGGTGAACGCCACAGGAACTTTACACATGCTAGAACTTTGCAGAAAGCACTGTCCGCAGGCTGTTTTCATTTTCACATCGACCAATAAAGTGTATGGCGATACACCCAATGATCTTCCCTTGATTGAATTGGAAACGCGTTATGAAATCTCAGATAATCATCCCTACTTCAAAGAAGGGATCGATGAAAAAATGAGCATTGATCAAACAAAACATTCCATTTTTGGAGCAAGCAAAGTGGCAGCAGATGTTATGGTACAGGAATATGGAAGATACTTTGGCTTAAAAACCGGCGTTTTCCGAGGGGGTTGCCTTACGGGTCCTAATCATTCGGGTGCTCAACTCCATGGTTTCCTCGCTTACCTTATGAAATGTGCGATTACCAAATCCTCGTATACCATTTTTGGATACAAAGGCAAACAGGTGCGCGATAACATTCATAGTGCTGATCTGGTAAGTATGTTCGAAGCGTTCTATCGCAATCCTCGTTCCGGAGAGGTTTACAATGCAGGTGGGGGACGATTTTCCAACTGCAGTATGAACGAAGCTATCTCGTTGTGCGAAGAGATTTCAGGAAACAAAATGAATATTTCGTACAGCGACGAAAATAGAATTGGAGATCACATTTGGTATATCAGCGATGTGAGTAAATTTCGTTCACACTATCCGCAATGGAATTATCTGTTCAATTTGAAAGATACAATGATTGAGATGTACCAAAACATGCTGACACGACTGTGAAGTTGAGCATTGTTATACCGGCACACAACGAGGAGGGCAGCATTGCTCAAACTATCGATGCACTGGAAATGGCGCTCAATGAAATAAAAATAGATCATGAAACCATTGTGGTAAATGATCATTCGCAGGATGGAACAGAAGAAATACTTCAGGAGCTATCATCGAAGTACAGCCACTTTCGGTATGTGAACAATGAGGGTCCCGGCGGATTTGGGTATGCCATTCGATACGGCCTGGAGCACTATACAGGCGACTGCGTTGCAATCATGATGGCCGACTTATCCGATTCTCCTTACGACCTCATCAAGTTTTATACGACGATGATGGAGAAAAAAGTGGATTGTGTATTTGGTACTCGATGGAGCAAAGGCGGACAAGTGATCGACTATCCATTGCCAAAAAGAATTTTAAATCGTACCGCAAATCGAATCATTCGGATGGTGATGAATATTCGTTACAACGACAGTACCAACGCCTTTAAATTATATAAGAGAGAAGTCATTGATGGCGTGAAGCCTATACTGAGTCCCCATTTCAACCTTACGATTGAATTACCATTGAAAGCAATTATTCGAGGCTTTTCTTACGAAGTAGTACCGAATTCATGGACGAATCGCAAGGCGGGACTTTCGAAGCTAAAGATCAATGAAATGGGAAGTCGGTACTTTTTCATTTTGATGTACTGTTTCATTGAAAAGTATTTTTCAAAAGGAGATTTTAAAAACAAAGCAAACAAATGATCGAATCGGGGATACAACAGATCGTGCTTTGGGGCGAGTCGCGGTTCAGTAAATTCTCTGATTCTCCTCGATGGATGTGGAAGTGGGCTCTCCTTTGTTACATGCTCATTTTGTTTTTCTCGTTTCCCGATTTAGAGAAGCTTACCATAACCGGCGACCATTCCATCTGGCAAGCCGTACAACAGCAAATTGAAGATCCTACCGCGCAGCACTACATCGACGATCCGGATTCACATCAAGCTAAACGAACTTTTAGGTTGTTTGTTCCGATGTTGTTCAAGGCACTCCACATCAAGAGCACTGTAGTCATATATCTGTTTCAACAATTAGTGGTACTCTGTCTGCTCTATTTTTCAGCTCGACTTACTCTGAGAATCACCGGAGATAAAATCATTGCTGCTGCCGTATCACTTGGAATAGCCTTCACGTATATCGGTCAAGCCGGTGTGGTGGATGTCTTTGGTAAATTCGATACAATTGCTATCTGTGCACTATTGGGTGCTATGGTTTATAGAAAAGCCCTACTGATTTTCATCTTTTGCTCTATCGCCGCTTGGACGGATGAGAGAGGACTTCTTGCATGCTCTCTCATATTCATCTGGTGGAAGATGTGGGAGAATGAGAAGTTCAATTTTAAAACACTGATTAAACCAAATTGGTTGAGTCTGTCTGTCCTACTTGCTATTGGGGCTTATGCGGGACTGCGAATCTTCTTGCAAAACAGCTATAACATGCATACTGCAACAGGCATGGTTGGAATCGATGTGTTGCAATCACAGTTCAATATGATCTTTTTTGGACTATGGACAGGACTGGAGGGTTTTTGGTTACTCTTTTTTGCGAGTGTCTATATTCTGGTGCGTCTAAGAGAATGGTGGCTGGGTATTGCTCTGAAGCTATCCATGATTGTATTGATAGGACTTTCTTTTTTAGTTGTTGATATATCAAGGAGTATGATGTACTTGGCTCCATTGATCTTTATCTGTCTATTACTTCTCAGTAGATCCGAGTCAAAAGTCTACTTGCGTAAGATGGTTTTCTCGGCGGTTCTGATCTGCATCCTCGTGCCTACCTACTTCGCAGAAGGTGGCTTCCGCATCGAGGGGGCGAATCCGATTGTTTTTAAGCTCTTGGACTGGATGAGATAGGATACATCAACTACATCACCTCCACCTGTCCACGAAGAATATCCTCCATAGTCTCACGCTCGCGTATGAGCTCGGCTTTTCCATTGCGAATCCAAACCTCGGCGGGGCGGAAACGTGAATTGTAATTGCTCGCCATAGAAAACCCATAGGCGCCCGCATTGCTGAACGCGAGTATATCGCCTTCATGGACTTCGCTCAGTTTTCGGTCCCATCCAAACGTATCTGTCTCGCAGATATATCCTACAATGGTATAAATACGTTGCCTGCCTCCGGGATTCGAAACATTGGTTATAGTATGATACGAGTTATATAACATCGGACGAATAAGGTGATTGAATCCTGAATCGACTCCTACAAAAACAGCGGATGTTGTTTGTTTCAGTACATTCACTTTTACTAAAAAAGTTCCACTTTCACTCACCAAAAATTTTCCGGGTTCAAACCATAACTCGAGTTCACGGTGATACATTCTGCAGAAAGCTTTAAAGCGATCTGTCAATCGTTCTCCCAACTCTTCGATGTCCGTTGAATAATCATCAGACTTATACGGGACTTTAAAGCCACTTCCAAAATCCAAAAATTCAAGATCCGTAAATTCCTGTGCCTGCTCGAATAGGATGTCTGCAGCGCGAAGAAATACATCTACATCTAAAATATCACTTCCGGTATGCATGTGCAATCCGGTAACTTTCATACTGTAATGTTTGATGACACGCTGCACATGTCGCATCTGATAAATCGAAATACCAAATTTGGAATCGACGTGACCGGTAGAAATATTGATATTTCCCCCACCCATGATGTGCGGATTAATTCGAATGCAAACAGGAACATTGCTCCCATATTTCTCCCCGAATTGTTCGAGTATGGAAATGTTATCGATGTTTACTTGCACACCCGCATCTACGGCCATCGTAATTTCTTCAAGGCTTACACAATTGGGTGTGTAAATAATCTCCGAAGGCTTATATCCCGCGTGTAAACCTAACCACACTTCCTGTATGGAAACCGTGTCCAGTCCCGCCCCCAGAGAACGAAGGTACTTGAGCACGTTTACATTCGACAAGGCTTTGCACGCATATTTAATTTTCAACTTTACCCCCGGGAAAGATTGATTGAGCAATTCAAATTTGCTGCGTATCACATCTGTGTCGTAAACATAAATGGGCGTATCGTTGCTATGAAGAATTTCATCGATGCTAACGCCTCCGATTTCATAGGTGTTTTGAGGACTAAGTTGAATCATACTGTAAATATAAGAAGGGTAAATTTGTGTGGTAATGCTAATGACAATATTAGAAGGGTAGATTGTTGAATAATGTAATTTGAAATTGATTTCGACCCAAGCCGTTGACAAATTGATTCATGAAACCAAGTTCCAATTTTACTTGATCATTGAGAAAATAACCAATTCCACCATACAAACGATTTCGATCGAAAAACTGTACTTCGTTATTTAAGAATACTTCGTTGTAAGCCGAAAAGTAGATGGTTCGAGCCACGAGTTCTTTTTTGTTCAATGGAATATTAAGCGCCAAAAAATACCTGAATCTATATCGAACATCGTCGTTTATGAATCGTTGTTCGAAGCGGTACCTGTGTGTTAGGGCACATATCCCGGAGCGTTGTTTTGTTAAAAACTGCCCATACACTCTGTGTTCTTTGCTAGATACTTTCTCGTCGGCGCTTGTATAATTCTCAGACAAAATAAAACCATAACCGAGCAGAACATTGTTGTTGTTGTCTGTTAAGTCGTAGCCTATTCCTCCTCTGAGTAGCAATTGTTGAAGGTCGCCGGCTAGATTATAATTCCGATATTGAATTTCATTCCAAAAGTTATAGCGAGTTTGAAATTTCTGATTGCCTGCGTAGAATAACCAATTTCCGATTTCCGAGTTCTGACCGAAACTGACCAGCCCGCTCGACAGACCAAGCAGTAAGATCACCTGCGATAGACTGATCTTCTTTAGTAAGCTTATATACCTCATTCAGCCTTCTGTTTTTTTGTCTTTTTTATGGAACCGCTTAAAATGATACTGCCAATGACGTAGTGATAGCAGCATTTGTATTCGAGAATTCGTTGCCTGTTTCAAATATTCTATCCTTGCTTTTAAATCCTCTACCTTCAATGCGCCAAACTACATTTTTGTTGATGTTGTAGTCGAGATTTAATGAATATCCTAAGGTTCTAAAACCATTGGGTGTATCCGTCTGAATGATAACGCCGCCTTCATCGCTGTAATATTCCACTCGAATGGCCAAGTTTGTTTTTCCTGCAGGGCTATATCGGGCAATAAATACAGGAGAATACCAGCTGTTATAAGTGCTGCTTCCTTTGCTACGTTGTTGGACTCCGCTATCAAAACCTACGATAAATCCAACTTTTTCACTCACTTGAAATTGGCCATAGAAGTTATGAAAGTACCTCATCTTTTTCTCATCATCGGGTACCACATTTCCGACAAATGAACTGCTGTTCAAGGTGATTTTCGCATTTGGTTTGAATGTGATTTGATGTCCGAATGCGATTGAATTATTCCCTTCTATTCTCTGCATGCGTTGCCAACCATTAAGCGCCAGACCGCTTAAAAACCATTTTGAGTTTTTGGATGAGTAGTTTATTCGAATTCCACTTTCGTAGTAGGGTGAGTTCTCTGCCAGTATACTTCTCGATAAGTTCCAACAGTCCTTTCCGACAGCACTTTCGAAACCGATATGAGAAGAAAAAGTGCCGGCATATAACCAAAGGTCCTTCTCCGAAATTTTCACACCTGCATAAGCTTCAAGTATATTTTGTAGTACACCCGGTTCTTCTGCTAAATTGGCATTTACGTATGTGCCGGTCATAAGGGCGATGGATGCCATTACTTTTTGTTCTTTGTAAGTGGCCTTTATATATCCGAGGTTTACAGCCACTTCGTTGTGGCGATTGTAGGAATACAGGAAGGGCGGACGATCGTTCGTTTCGGGCTGATCGAAATCAAAAGAATAGTAATTCTCGAGGTAGCCGCCAAATTCAATACGTCGAGAGGAGCTGTCTTGTTGGGCTAACAGGATTGTATTTCCAAGGAGCAAGGTTATACATATGATGATCCGCATCATGAAGTGGGAAGATGAATTGATTGTAACAAATCTAAGAAGTTGCTAGTGGTTATGTCGTTGATAGGATGAAACAAAAAAGGCTCCTCAAAAATGGGAGCCTTTTTCAATTTTATAATTCTGTTCGATTTTACTCGGCCAGTATAATTACTTTGTTGTTCAAGACTTCCACCGTTCCGCCTTTTACATCGAACTTATGTTCTTTGCCGACATTGTCTTTGATTCTAACAGTACCCTTTTTCAGTGATGAAATAAGAGGTGCATGACGATTCAAAATACCAATACTACCATCGCTTCCGGGAAGGTAAACGAAGCTCGCTTCTCCTTCGAAGAGGGTTGCTTCCGGTGTGAGAATTTCAACTTTCATTCTTTCTAGGTTGTCTGCTTATGAATTAACGTGCAGATGCTTCTGCAAGCATTTTCTTACCGGCTTCCATCGCTTCTTCGATGGTACCTTTCAAGTTAAATGCCGCTTCAGGATACTCATCGCAGTGACCGTCCATGATCATATTGAAACCTTTGATAGTTTCTTCGATTGGAACAAGTACACCGGGGATACCTGTAAACTGCTCAGCAACGTGGAAAGGCTGAGAAAGGAAACGCTGAACACGACGTGCGCGGTGTACAGTTAATTTATCCTCCTCAGAAAGCTCGTCCATACCAAGGATGGCGATGATATCTTGTAATTCCTTGTAGCGCTGAAGCATCAACTTCACTCGCTGAGCACAGTTGTAGTGTGCGTCACCTACAACTTGCGCTGTAAGGATTCGTGAAGTAGAATCGAGTGGGTCAACCGCCGGATAGATACCTAACTCAGCAATCTTACGACTCAATACCGTGGTAGCATCCAAGTGAGCAAATGTTGTTGCCGGAGCCGGGTCAGTCAAGTCATCTGCAGGTACGTAAACGGCCTGTACAGAAGTGATAGAACCACGTTTTGTAGAAGTAATACGCTCTTGCATCACACCCATCTCAGAGGCGAGAGTTGGCTGGTAACCAACGGCAGATGGCATACGACCCAAAAGAGCCGAAACCTCTGAACCTGCTTGTGTAAAACGGAAGATGTTGTCGATGAAGAAAAGGATGTCACGTCCACCTGACTTCTCATCTCCGTCGCGGAAGTACTCAGCAACGGTAAGACCTGAAAGAGCCACACGAGCACGAGCTCCGGGAGGTTCGTTCATCTGTCCGAACACAAGAGTAGCTTGGCTTTTGGCAAGTTCGGCCATG
>JBILMS010000126.1:0-4541 GCA_044375415.1 Flavobacteriales bacterium | reverse complement strand
TATTTAGAGTGTAAAGGTATGGAATGCTCCGTGCTTAAAACAGATAGGTCTCCGAACAAAAATGGCAGAAAAACCGCCAACTGGAGAACCTTGAACTTCAAGAGAAAAAATCAGATGAAAGTATGATGGGATATTAAGCTATCCAGGCTTCCTTGATCGCATTCACTAGCCATCGATCTGCATAAAGTCGAATAAAAATGTGATACCCAAACACCCAATTCAATCCAATGTCAATACGACATTCCACAATTCCATAGCGCCCGGATTTATCAAACTGAATCCGCGAAAAAGCTAGATCACCAAAAACCGCTTTCGCTATTCCATACTTGTTGCGTTCATGTTTATCCGCACGCCCATCCGCAAATTGGAATCGCTCGCTGAGCCATATACAAGATCTATTTAAAGACAATTCACCCTGAGGTTCTTTATCCAGTTCATTTGGTGATAGATGTGCCCAATAATCTATCATTTGATCTGTAAGTTCCCTTACGTTCATGGTATCGCTCATCACCAATTTCAGAGGTCCCTCATGGAATGGGTATTGACAATTATCGATGACGAATTGAAAACCTCTCTTCACCAAATGTCGTTGAATTTCATCCCTACTCCAGTCCTGGTCTTCCTCTTCACTCCCGTGTCTCCATATATAAGGATCCATCTCCGTGCTATGTTCCACCCACAACGAATCGATCATATCCGGAAGGACTTCGCAGAAAACACTTAATTCGAAGTCTTGCGTAAGCTCAGGAGCTATTTCAAGCTTAGGTGCCGGAGTACAAGCACAAAGTAAGAAAAGCACAAACAATTTATTCATTTGACTTGGATGAAAATCGAAATTAATATAGATGGATTCTACTCTTGAAAAATTCGACTCATTTTGCGTTTACTACTCAGTCGAGAATTAACATAAGTCCAACATAAGACGACTACACAAGGTGCGCTCATAAGGCTATGGTACTCGTCCCATTGTTCTTTAGCTATAACAAACGTCCCATTGCAAAGTAAATATATGTAATTAATGCAGATTGTATCTTAGAATGGTGTCTTAGAAATATCGCACATTTCAATCTCCCATTCTATTCGTCATCAAGTTCTCCACTTCCTGCCCACCCATCCCCTGTGTACCGGAAATTTCGGTTTCTATGGTGGCCAGGAGCCTATACCATGCCGAACGAAAATTTGAATAATAGTTGTGGTTTACCAATCTCTTCTCACCTTGATTGTCGGAATCTGACTCAAAATCCGTGAATCTGTCAAAATCATGGTCCTTCATATTACTGGAGAAAATGCTATCATGTTCCGTATAGATCCGAATTTGAGTATAACAGTAGTGATCTACTGCGGTGGTTGTATAGGTCCCGTCTCCATTTTGGTGAATGTTTTCCTTGATGGTTTTGGTTTTCAATGCGTCATATCGAGCACCCAAGATCTCAAAAATTCCATCGGCATTTAAGGTTAAACGTTGTGCGTTGTCCTTTCTTTCATTGTAGTCGCCACTAAAACTTGCAGCGTGTCGCTCTCCTGCATTTGACCATAAAACATGGTAAAAATCACAACAATCTATACATGTTCGTTTGTAAAAAAGAATCGTATCAGCATCGCTATTTCTCAGTTTCTTCAAAAACTCATCAGCCGAGACGTAGGCATCTTTTATATTCGGTTTTTCAGGCTCCACCAATTCTGAACCGGAATGCTGCTCTGCCGATTCTCCGGCACAACGGATAAACATCATGGATAATAAAACATGAAATACTATTCCTAAGATTAATGAAGGGGATTTCATTGATGCGGGCATTTGTATGAATCAGCTATAAACGTAGTGCCTTTGTGACTTATTGTCAAACAAAGTAAGTGTTCTCGCTTAAAACTCCGACGGCAACTCCACCACAATCATTTCATTTGTTATGGGATGCGTGAACTCCACTCGCTCCGCATGAAGATACAGACGGGTTGAACGTTCACCATAAAGATCATCCCCAACGATCGGATGATTTAAACCCAATGTATGCGCCGCATGCACACGTAGCTGATGCGTTCGACCTGTGAGAGGGTAGAAATAAACTTTGGTGCGTCCTTCGAGTCGTTCAATGACCTCCCATCTCGTTTGTGCCGGTTTTCCGTGTTCATAACAGATCATTTGTCGTGGGCGATTATCCAAATCAACACGCATGAGCAAATCAATCATTCCCTGCTCACCTGACACAATGCCCTCCAATAAAGCCACGTACCTCTTCTTTACAAGTCGTTGCAAAAACTGACTTTGCAATGCCTTGTATACGTTCATTGTTTTCGCCGCTATCAAAAGGCCTGAGGTAGACATATCCAGGCGATGAACCACCAGAAGATCCTTATGTTCCGGATAACGAGCTTTCAACCGTGTCAAAACAGAATCATCAATATTCTTTCCGGGCACCGATAAAAACTCATGCGGCTTGTTTACGATTACGATGTGCTCGTCTTCCCAAACAATGGAGAGCTCCTTACCCTCAGCAGGATTCTTAAGCATGGGGTTTTCGTCGATCTCCAAACCTTGCAACATGTGTCCCAAAATAGGTTCGCACTTGCCTCTGCATGCCGGATAAAAATGACCATGAATGCGGATTTCCGTTTTAGGTGGATGGCCCCACCAAAATTCCGCAAGTGCGATGGGTTCCAGGCCGTGAAGAAAAGCATATTGGAATAATTTCGGTGCGGCACACTCTCCCGCTCCGGCGATGGGTTTACCTTCTGTGGTTTCCTTAAAGATGTCGCCTACACTTCTTTTTTCTAAGGCCTTATTCACAAAATAGAATTGATCGAAGATCTCGTCTTGCAAAGCCGCAGATCGGTTTTTACGCTCTTCTTTCAACCTATCAATTTCCTCTTGTAAGATTCTTACTTCATTTTCCAACGCTACCAATTGAACTTTCCACCGGGCCTTAAGATCTTTCAGCACATAGTGCTCCGAACTACTTTCATTGTTCAGTTCAATTAATTGTTCATCCAGACGAGCACCGGTGGCTTCCAATTCTAATAGCCGACGTTTATCATGACGAATTTCTTTTTGATTTTTGTGATGGAGTTTAGATGCTGCAATTTCTTCTTCCGCCTTCTTCCGGCCTTCGGCCCATCGATTTTTTGCTCTTAAAAAATCCGGATTCGATTCCAGTATATAAATGCGATCATTGATTTCACTGATGATAGCTTCGCCTCTTTTAAAAAATCCATCTTCTACCAAAATATCAAATACAGGAGGAACAAATTTTTTGTGAAGATTTTGTCCGGCCAACTTCCCTGAAACAGCGCATAGGTAACCGAGTTCACCCTTTGAATTTTTTACCACGAGCACCCCGAACATTTTTCCGACTATCCAATCCTCTTCGTTTGTCTGCATACCGAAATCATGTTCCCAATCGGTTTGGGTATGTAGGTATTCTTGCAGCTCCTTAGCGGCAATCAACGCAATTTCGTGAGGCACGTAATTGAATGGATAACTGAATCGTTCAGGCAAAACTATCCCATCAATCGACGATTGAAAAAAATGGAAATGGGAAGGGGTTTCGTGATGGCTCTCCGGCATGAGGGGTGCTAATGGTAGGCAAAAATAAGGGGTTACCGAGTGTTCTCATTCGGGATCCTACAAGTGGTCCCAGTATCCCTTACAAATTTCGGTAAGATCATCCATTGTCAATTCATTTCTATCCTGATCAAAAACCTTGATTGCTTTACAGCTTATCATCAAATTGCCACCGCTATAGTCTAACTCCGTGTTGTACTGATTACAAGCAACGATCACTCTATCATCCATAACATCAGCCGATAGTATTTCCAATTCCGCTTTAAAAATGTCGATTGGTTCTTTCAATATCCGGACGGGTCGGTCTAAGGGATTAGGCCAAGTCGACAAAACCATTTCATCGACTTGAATAAGTTCAACATAAAACTTTGAAAAGGACTTATCAATTCGTTCGGCTAAGTATTGACAGTCCACAGTCAGCGTGAGTGAATTTTTATCATCACTCCAATGGGTAATAGTTCCGTCGTGGAGGAGGGAGAAAATAGTTTCAATTTTTTGAGATGAAGTCACCTTAAAATGAGTTGATAACGTCAGACTCCCGCATAGGCGGGACAGGTCGTGAAAATACTCCCCAGTCTCTCTGTTCATTTTTCTTGGATAAATATAAGAGGATTTCTTAATGAATGCCTCTGTCAGATTCAATATTTGACCATGAATACGATTAAGGGCACATGTCGCCATCAACTGGAGTTTAGTTCCTTAGAAAGTCTGATCTCTTCGGATAATCCGATCCGGGTAATGGATATGTTCGTGGATAAAATGGAATTGGACAAACTTGGATTTAAGGAAGTGAAGGTTAAGAAGGAGGGAAGACCAGGATTTGAGCCTGCCATTTATTTGAAGTTGTATCTCTATGGATATTTCTTCGGTATTCGCAGTAGTCGGAAGTTGGAGCGAGAAGCCGCAAGGAACATAGAGCTCCATTGGCTCTTGGAAAAACTTGTTCCCAACTATCATTCGATTTCCGATTTTAGAAAGGAGAATC
>JBILMS010000025.1:0-45131 GCA_044375415.1 Flavobacteriales bacterium | reverse complement strand
ATCAGACGAATCGTAAACGCGTTGTAGGTGTTAATCCAAAACGCCAACTTTTCGTTTTTCGACCATGTTTTTTCATCCGGGTGATTTTGCTCGAGGATTTCCAAGTACTTATTCAGCTGAGTGCTATCTGAAATAAATCCCTCATAATCAACTAAACCAACTGAGTTCACATGCGTTTTAAGCAAGGAGTCCCAAAGCCAATGAGAAACCGGATTTCCGGTACTTACCGATTGAGGAGTCATGCACGAACTGCACACGATTGGAATGAACAGAAAAATGGCAGTTTTTAATAAGGTGGACATCCAACAAAGAAAACAAATAAAAATGATCGAATCAAGTGCTATTTCGTTAAAAGTGAACAACCTACTTTTGATGACTAGGCCGTAATTTGGCATCGAAATGAAAATCACTATAATTATTCCTACACTCAATGAGGCCGGACATTTACGGCGCTTGCTTCCTTATTTGAAGGAAAATGGAGAAGATTTGGTCGCTGAAATCATTGTTTCAGACGGAAACAGCGATGACGAAACCATTCGAATTGCTCAGAATTTGGGTGTAAAAGTGGTTGAGGGAAAGGCCCGGTGCAGAGCCAAACAAATGAACACAGCTGCTTACTCCTCTCAGGCAGATATTTTCTACTTCGTACATGCTGATACTATACCCCCTACAACCTTCGCATCAGATATAATGAGCTCAATAAGAAAAGGATATAAAATAGGCGGTTATCGATTTCGCTTTGATTCTTCCAAACCAATGCTCCGATTTAATTCTTGGATGACTCGATTCAACATAGAGGCTTTTCGAGGTGGCGATCAAAGTCTTTTCATCACCCGTGAAATGTGGGAGAAACTGGGAGGTTTCGACGAAAAATTTGTAGTGATGGAGGAATACGATCTACTTCGTAAGGCAAAAAAGTTCGGACGTTTTTGTTTGATCCCGAAAGACGTACTTGTGAGTGCAAGAAAATACGATGAAAACTCATGGCTGAGGGTTAATTTTGCCAATACTGTTGCGATGTTTCAGTTTCGAATGGGTGTTGATCCCCTTAAAATTAAAGAGACATACAGCAGATTCCTTAGACACAAAATAATAAGTTATAGAAACATATGAGAGAATACATCTTACAACCGGCCATGCCGATTTTGCTTTTGGCAATTGGTATACTACTTGGTGCTTTTGGTGCACATGGACTCGAGCCGCATCTCACTGAAAAGTCCCTTTCTGTTTGGGAAAAGGCTGTTTTCTATCAGTTAATTAATGGCGCTGCATTACTGTCTGTATCGCTTTACCAGCAAGAAATCATTTATCGCAGACAACGTTGGGCATGTTTGCTTGTTACAACGGGTACGGTGCTCTTCAGTGGCAGTCTCTACTTTTTGGCCACCAAAGACATGATCAATTGGGGTTTTACAGGAATATTAGGACCCATTACACCGATAGGCGGATCGCTAATGATCTCAGGATGGATTTGGCTCGCCTTAACTTTCGGTAAACGAGGTCAAATAGTATTTAGAGATTAATTTCACTGAATGAAGAGCCCCTCGGCTTCGCTCGGAGACCGATTGTTATGTGTGTCAAGAAAAAGAGAAAGGGGGTCGCTTCGCGGCCCCCTTTCTCTTTTTCATATTTACCTAACGGGGCGGTCCCCGAGCGCAGCCGAGGGGCCTGTGTATAAAATTAAATCAATAATCACATGGAGTTCACCGAAATGAGCGATTCTTACATAACCCTAATTAACTCCTAAATCCCAAGTGCATTTCAAGTTCTTCGGGAAGTGTCGGTAGTGAATTTCTCGGTATCAGGAAGGAATTCATTTCGGCGATTTCCGAGAAAATGTAGTGTTTTAAAGCGGCATCTCTCAAGTACCCTTTTCCCGACGAACCACCTGTTCCCATCCGGCTTCCCACCATTCTGTGTACCATGTTCATGTGTCTCCAACGCCAATTGGCCAAGAGCTCATCTATTTCCAACAGATGGTTTAACACTTTGTACGGATTTTGAAGAATGGGGTAATCTCTGTACAACATAATAAACAAAATAGCACGACGCGCAGATTGGGTTAATTTTCTTTCCGCGTCCTGGTGATTCATCAAAAAGAGTTTTTCAAATTCTTTCACATTTTCCTTCTCCCCTTCCTGCAATGTGGACTTGTACCTTTCAGCGTAGGCAAACCAAAATTCCATTCCGGTTTTGTGATCTACCACAATGTTGTCGTCGAAAGGCATCCGTTCGAGCCAGAGATTGATGAGTTCAATCACCGTCTGATGGCTATTGAGAGCCTCAATTTTAGATTTGTCGTCGGGAGTCAATTGACTGGTATAATACTCTCTACCATGACGTTGCTCCATTCTCAAACCCAAAACGGCTTCTAGTTCTTTGAACTGCATACTTTGAAAACCCGATGCTGGACGCAACATATCTCGAAATTCTAGGAAATCCAATGGAGTCATCGTTTCCAAAATGTCGATTTTGTGTACCAGCACTTTCATGATCTCCACTACCCTATTTAATCGGCGCACTACGGTGGCCAATTCCGGTGAATTGTCGTTGATCGCAGGTTGAGACAAGATGCCGTGTACAGACCTCATTTCGAAGAGTATCTGTTTGAACCACAGTTCATAGGACTGATGGATGATGATAAACAACATCTCATCGTGAGCATGTTTTTCCTGTTTATCGCTTTCGAGATCCTGAGCATTCAGGATTTTATCGAGTTGAAGGTAGTTGCTGTAATACATGTGGCAAGTTTAAGCCACGGGGAGCGTGTAACGACGGAAAGTGAGAAAAATCAATTTTGGGGTAGTGAAAAGGAATCGCTCTAGCTCTCATTCTCCCTCTCTCTTTTGCCGTGCCCCCGCTATTGCCGCACTCACTCTCCACCTAGCACAGTGCAGCGGGGTCGGGCTATCCGCTACAAGCCGCCAATTTGAATCTCAAAATCATTCGCAAATAGCAAGTCGCACTCATTCTCTTTCCCATTCTGTTAATGGCGGGCTTTCCGCTTCTCTCCCTCACGGGGGTATATTTTGGTATTCACGTTTCTTTTAAGATGTCGCCCCTCTGGGACTTTAAATACAAAGGGTTTAGCACACATTAATTACAGAGCCTTAACATTCCCCGATTATCTAAAACTCCTTAATTGAAATCAAGAACAAACAAGAAACACTTCTGTTATATTTGCTTGAACAATTTCTATCCAAACCACATGAGAATTTTATACTCTTTATTTTTTCTTTCTGCGATTTGCATATCGTTGGAAAGCAAGGCTGTAATACATATTGTAAATAATAGTATGGCCACTCCGGGGCAGTATTCTTCGCTGCAAGCTGCTATTAACGCTGCCAACCCAATGGATACGGTCTATTTGGCCGGAACTGATGTCACCTATGGAGCAGTTTCAACCAATAAACAGCTAACTTTTATAGGACCGGGATTTGACTTGGGTTCAGGCAGTCCATCTGGAGTTGCTCAACTAGGTGTCGTTAGTCTCACAAACACCACCGCCAACAATTGTAAATTCATGGGACTGCGAATTTTCCAGATCATCTCAACGGATGCTGGTGTTAGCTTGTTCTCAGGTATCCAAGTGATCCGCTGTCAAATCGACGACTGCCTCTACTTGAGCAACGACGATTGGAACAATTGCACCGTCGAGGGTTGTCTTTTCACTAGTGCCGGTCCTAATGTGACAGGAAACAATAGTTCTGCAAACCTTTTAGGCAGCAATGTTCGCAACAACATTTTCGCAGGAATACTTTATTACGTTTCAACCAATACCATCAAAAACAACTTGTTTCTAGGTAATGCAAATGGAAATCTCTCCATTGTATTCAGTGGCTCTAACAACACTTTTCACAACAATATTTGTATCGGACGAAATTGCACGAGCATCGATCTTCTGTCGAATATCACGGCAAACATCAGTTTTTCCTGTTTAAACGGGAATTTTAATGGAGCCGGTAATTTCCCTAACACCAATCCCTTGTTCGTGTCATATCCCCTCGGGACATATAATTGGGCCCACAATTTTGCACTACAAGTTGGATCTCCGGCAATAGGTACCGGCACAGATGGCGCAGACATTGGGGTATACGGTGGCGACGGTATCTACAGAAAAGATCTCGAGCCTAACATACCGATTGTTCGTTCGCTTTCAGTCGAGGCCACCAATGTGTTCCCCGTAAATAGCACAATAACCATTCAAGTTAACTCAGCGATACATGAATAAGCCCACTTTCAACCCACAAAAATGGGTTTGGACTTTACTTCTTTTGTCGTTCAGTCCTTCCTTTTTCTCTCAGCTTTCCGGTTTCGAGTATTTCTGGAATACTGATCCGGGACTAGGCAATGGAACCCTTGTTGCGTATGATGTTCCGGCGGATGAAGTTTCCGGATTGTTTGATATTTCAACTACCGGATTGCCAACGGGAAAACACACCCTTTATACCCGAGCGCTGAATGCAAATGGTACTTTTGGAATCACAAATTCGAAAGAAATTTACCTCGTCTCTTATTTAGCCGAAGGAGAATATTTTTGGGACCTGGATCCGGGCTTGGGAAATGGAATACCTCTAACGATAAACCTTTCGGATGATTCAGCAGCAGGCTGTGAGCATATCAACACAACAGGATTGAGCGCCGGAGTTCACAATCTGTATGTGAGAACGAAAAACGAAGTCGGCATTTGGTCGATTACCCGATCGACTCAAATCGAATTGTTGGCTACAAGTCCTCCCGCTGGATGCCCCGGAGACTATTCCTACGATGGCCAAGTAACCACGGCAGATTTGCTCATTCTTTTAGGTGCATTTGGAACCGAAAGTTGCTCCATCGACCTAAACAACGACCAATTCGTAAATATTTCGGACATGCTCATGTTCCTAGGCTCTTTTGGATATCCTTGTTTGTAAAGGTATCAATGTGAACAATTTCTTCGCGAAGTGATTCTCCTATGTGTTCATCTTTGAACCGATATGTCGATAGCTGAAGAAACCATAGAAGTGTACGGTGCCCGCGAGCACAACCTGAAAAATATTGATCTGATCATTCCACGAAACAAACTAGTGGTTATTACCGGTTTGAGTGGAAGTGGCAAGTCCTCACTTGCCTTCGATACGATCTATGCGGAAGGTCAAAGGAGATACATAGAAACCTTCAGCGCCTACGCTCGTCAATTTTTGGGCAGTATGGAACGACCGGATGTGGATAAGATCAATGGTCTCTCACCCGTAATTTCTATAGAACAAAAGACTGTTTCACGAAATCCAAGATCGACGGTTGGTACTATTACAGAAATCTATGACTTTCTGCGTTTGGTTTATGCAAGGGCCTCCGATGCCTATAGCTATAAAACCGGCGAAAAGATGGTTCGCTATAGCGATGATCAGGTAATTGACTTGATTCAGGAAACCTATCGCGATCAAAAAATTGCCATCTTGTCTCCGTTGGTCAAAGGTCGGAAAGGCCATTACCGTGAGCTTTTCGAGCAACTCATGAAACAAGGGTACATCCGTGTTCGGGTAGACGGAGTCGTTGTTGAAATGACCACCGGCATGAAACTCGATCGCTACAAAATTCACGATATTGAATTGGTTGTAGATCGCATGCATATAGAATCGGAAACCCCTGAAAACTCGGGAAAAAAAAGGGCGAGTGCTAAACTATTTGCTACTACAAGTTCCGCTTCCATCAATCGCCTTCGTCAATCGGTGGGCACTGCCATGCGCTTAGGAAAAGGCAGTATGATGGTGATGTTGCATACCGAAGAAACGGGGAAAAAGGTAGCGGGAAAAAAGAGCAAAAACATTGACGATATAAGGCATTATTCGAGGCATCTGATGTGTCCGACATCGGGGATTTCTTATCCCGAACCGGAGCCCAATTTGTTCTCATTCAACTCACCCTACGGGGCATGTCCGCATTGCAATGGTTTGGGTGAAGTAGCCGAAATTGACGTCGAAAAAATCATACCCGACTTTGATAAGAGCATTAAACAAGGAGGAATCGTGGCCTTGGGAGAATCCAAAAACAACTGGACTTTTAGTCAAATTGAGGCGGTTCTCAAGCACTATCAAGCCGATTTGAAAACTCCTTTGAAGGACATGGATGAAGAGGTAATTAATACTCTTTTATATGGAACCGAGGAGTTAATTCAAATTACAACTTCTATTGGCCATACTTATCCAATGAAATTTGAGGGTATCATTGCCCAAATTGAAAAGCAGGTAGATGAAGACTCTAGTCCTGCCCTGCAGCGATGGGCGGAGAGTTTCATGAATAAGAAACCATGTCCGGAGTGTTTGGGTTCAAGACTAAAAAAGGAAGCGATGTACTTCCGAATCAACCATAAAAATATTTTTGAATTATCGGCCTTAGACCTAAAACAATTGGCCGATTGGATGAAAGATGTGGACAAACATCTCTCCGAACGCCAGAAGACCATTGCCCGAGAACCACTAAAAGAGATTCGCAATCGATTAGGATTTTTGGTTGATGTGGGTTTGGAATACTTGACCCTTCATCGTGGAACCCGCTCCCTGAGCGGTGGAGAAGCACAACGAATTCGTCTTGCCACCCAGATCGGGTCAAAGCTGGTGGGAGTATTATATATCTTGGATGAGCCGAGTATTGGACTTCATCAGCGAGATAATCACAAGTTGATTAACTCCCTCAAAAGTTTACGTGATGGAGGAAATAGCGTACTTGTTGTAGAACACGACAAGGACATGATGCTGGAAAGTGATTACCTTATCGACATCGGTCCCGGAGCCGGAGTGCACGGTGGACGAATTATTGCAGCCGGACACCCCTCTAAACTTATTGAAGGAGAAAGCATTACAGCCAAGTATCTGAAAGGGAGTTTGAAGATTGATGTTCCTAAGACTAGAAGAAAAGGGAACAATAAATTTTTGGTTTTAGAAGGAGCCAATGGACATAATCTTAAAAATGTGACATTAAGCCTGCCATTGGGCAAATTCATTTGTGTTACGGGTGTTAGTGGCAGTGGTAAATCATCTTTAATAAATCAGACCCTCTACCCTATTCTTAATGCAGAGATTTACAATGGAGTAAAGAAACCGTTGTCTTATAAAAAGATCAAAGGACTGAATTTTGTCGATAAAGTTATCGAGATCGATCAGAGTCCAATTGGTCGAACACCTCGCAGCAATCCATCGACCTACACCGGTATTTTCACAGATATACGTTCATTATATTCCTCTTTGCCCGAAGCGAAAGTTCGTGGATACAAGCCCGGACGATTCAGTTTTAATGTAGCGGGTGGTCGTTGCGAAGAGTGCAAAGGAGCCGGAGTTCGAACCATTGAAATGAACTTTTTGCCGGATGTTTTTGTCGAATGTGAGACCTGCAAAGGCAAACGATACAACCGCGAAACGCTTGATATTCGTTACAAAGGAAAAAGTATAGCCGATGTTTTGGCAATGACTGTCGATCAGGCGGTAGAGTTTTTCGAAAACCACAGAAACATACTGCACATTGTAAAAACCTTACAAGAAGTTGGATTGGGATATCTCACCTTAGGTCAGCATAGCACCACACTTAGCGGTGGTGAAGCCCAGCGCGTAAAACTCTCGACAGAACTAGGAAAAAGAGATACCGGCAATACCATTTATATCTTGGATGAGCCTACCACAGGACTGCACTTTCAAGATGTTCAAATGTTGATTAGCGTACTCGATCGACTGGCAGATCGCGGAAACACGGTTTTGGTAATAGAACATAACCTCGATGTAATAAAAGTCGCCGATCACATCATAGACGTAGGTCCCGAAGGCGGTTCAGGCGGAGGGAACATCGTTGCAGAAGGCACCCCGGAGGAAATTTGCAAAGTGAAAGGCAGTTGGACGGGGAAGTTTCTCAAAGCGGAGCTTTGAATGGGGAATTATGAATTATGAATTAAAGACAGTGAATGGCTAGAAAGTCCCTATTCATAATTCATAATTCATCATTCATAATTCAGAGAACTATTCTCCGAATCGCTTCCAACGGATTCGGATCTGCGAAAACGTAGTTGCCGGCTACAAGGACATTGGCTCCGGCTTCGATTAATTGGCGGTAGTTCTTATCGCTCACGCCGCCATCAACCTCTACATAAGCCGAACTATTCCTTCTGCTCATCAACTCGCGCAATTGGCGGAGTTTTGAGTAGGTATTTTCGATGAACGATTGTCCTCCGAAACCGGGATTAACGCTCATAATAAGCACCAAATCCAAATCAGCAACGATATCTTCCAAAAGATGAACAGGTGTGTGCGGATTTAAAGCAACACCTGCTTTCATTCCTTCTTCTTTGATGGCTGCTACCGCGCGATGAAGATGGGTGCACGCTTCATAATGTACTGTCAACACATCAGCTCCGGCTTGCTTAAATGCCTTGATGTATTGATCCGGCTCAACAATCATCAAATGCACATCTAAAGGTTTTGTCGCATGTTTCTTAAGAGCCTTAATAACAGGCATTCCAAAAGAAATATTTGGAACAAAACGACCATCCATTACATCCACATGAAACCACTGTGCCTCACTTTTATTGATCATTTCGATATCGCGCTGAAGATTGGCAAAATCAGCTGAAAGAACACTGGGCGCAATGATGTGAGACATTCCGAGAATTTTTCGCGAAGGTAGTATGAAGAATCCTATTTGACACGGATGAGTTAATCTATCCATTTGAGAAGAAACCACGAGAGCCATTTAAATACAGAAGTACTTACTTTTGTATTATGCTCACCATAGGTATTACAGGAGGTATGGGAAGCGGTAAAACAACCGTTTGCAAGTGTTTTGAAGTACTCGGTGCTCCTGTTTTTTATGCGGATGGTGAAGCCAAAAAGCTATATTCTTCATCAGCGAGATTGAAAGATTTTATGTTAGAAAACTTCGGTGAGGAGTCCTATAAAAATGGAATTCCCGACCGCGCTTTCATAGCTCAACAGATTTTTGGGAATCCTGAATTACTCCAAAAACTCGAATCGGTGATTCATCCTCTTGTAGGGCAACGTTGGAATGAGTGGCTAAAGGAGCAGGATTTCCCCTATGTCATTCGAGAAGCGGCTATTCTCATTGAAAGTAAATCTTATCTCACGTGCGATGAAGTTGTTATAGTTGAAGCACCGCTGCCTTTACGTATTCAATGGATACGCAAACGCAGCGGTTTATCGGAAAAAGAGATCAACGATCGAATAAGTCGCCAATGGACAGACGATCAAAAACGTCCTTTTGCTCAACATGTAATTCAAAACGACAACAGTCAGCTTATGATGCCATTGATTCTTCAACTGCATCAATCGTGGTTAGCGCAGAACGATAAATCTTGAGTTGTCCAACACCTCATTTGTATTCGTTAATCGAAGTGTGTACAATCCTGCTTGTAAAGATGAAATCTGAATCGTTTGAGGATTCGAATTCAGAGATCCTTTCTGCACCAAACTTCCTTGGAGATCATAGATTTCGTAGATCGTCGCACCATTCGTATTTGATAGAATTGAAATCTCATCGATAGCCGGATTTGGATACAAAACGAAAGTACCGGAGCTCATTTCTTCGATGTTTACACACTCCTCAATGGTGATTAATGCCACATCGGAATCAGAACACCCGTCATCCGTCCATGCGGTGAGAATAAGAGCAGCAACCCCTTCATCCCAATCATTCGAATTAAAGGTATAGTTTTGACCGGTAAAGCCATCACCCCATAAATAGTTTAATCCATCGGGACCTTCGATGATCAATTCTTCTCCCATGCATATGGTGGTATCCGGACCAATCTCAATCGTAAGATCATCCGAGGTACTTACGTTCACTTCTTCTACGTATGTGCAGCCATTGGCATCTGTAACAACAACGATGTAATTACCCAGAATAGCATTTGATAATGTTTGACCTTCACCTGCAAAAAAACCGGGTCCATCGTAATAATAAGTATATCCGGGGGTAGCTCCGCTGGCATCGACACTAATTACTCCATTTTGTGCATCAGGACAAGATGTTCCGGAAGTAGAAATTTCGACATCCCATAAAGTAGGTTGATTGATTACATACTCATCGGTATACTGCTCACCGCACGCCGTAGTTAACTGCATAAAATAAGTTCCCGGTTGCACGTTGTTTATGTATTGAGCTGTGGAGGAAAATCCGCCACTACCGGTCCATACACAAGAGAAATCAGAACCTATGCCAAAGACAGATGGATAAATCGCTCCTGTTGGAGGTGTTCCGTCGAGTGCCGGACAGATAACGTCAAATACTTGTGTCTCCAGATAGGTAGGCCCGTCATAAGTCACAACCGAAAGTTCTACATTCCCTGTCTGACCGTAGTATCCATCAATTTGAATGAAATAAACAGCACCGGCTTCTAGGCATCCGGCGAAACAAGTTGAAGTGTAAGGATTAGATTCATTGCAACCGCCCCATACATTATCATTAGCGGAAATTAACTCTGCATCCCACATATTACCGCAGTCGTCACTTTTCCATATGGCAATTTGTGTATCGAAATTTGTTCCTCCGTTACAGGTGGAAATTTCATAGGTTTTGCCACCTTCAGCAATAAAATATGCCCAAGCGGTTTGTGTTGCATCACCTTCACACCACATTCCATAAGGCCCGCAAGCCAAGCCGGGCGGATTGATCTCTGAAAATGCAGAAATACATGAATACGTTTCCAAATTTAAATTCTCTCCATCAGGAAGTATTTGGGATGCTCCACAAGGTGTATCATAACTTGGAAAAGGATATACACCGGCTTCAAAGGACCATAAATTACCTGCCCCGGTACCAAAATACATTCCGGTTAGTATACCATTCTGATAAACGTCGAAAGCAAGTCCGCCATCTCCGAAGGAATCAAAGAAATAAAGATCGTATGCCTGACCTTCAGTCAGACAGAGATTAAAAAACTCCGCACCTCCATCGGGCATTCCATTTTCACCCGTAGGACCGCCTATTCCACAACCCACTTCCTCATTACTTCCTGAAACCAGGGTTCCATTTCCACATCCATTTCCACCCGGAACAATCTCCCAGTATGTTTCCTCGGCCCATCCATCGTACGAATAAACAATTATCCAAGTGTCAACTTCCCCAAAATCGCATTGGCCAAATGTCGGAAGTGCAGAAAAAAGAACGCCAAGAAGAATTGAAAACTGTATATATATTTTTTTCATAAAAATCTTATCGAATAGTAAGTTTACGTGTCTCAATTGAATCGGTACCATGCAATTCGAGCAGATAAATTCCGGAAGCAAGAGCAGAGATATTTAATGAAAGAAGTTCTCTTCCTGACACAAGTTGGTCTGAAAGAAGTTTACCCGTGAGATCCCTCATAGAAATACGAGTGTAATCATTTGGGTCGGCGATTTGCACAAATAGCATATCGTCGGCCGGATTGGGATAGATGTTCCAATTTCCACTCTCGTTTAATTCTTCGATATTTATAACAACCCCACACAACGGGTCATAAGGTATACCGGGTGAACCATCGATACATCCCATAAACCAATTCGAAGCTAAGTTTTGATCATCAGACCCTTCTGTAAATTCGACTGTGCGACCTGTACCGTCCGTATTTGCAGGCCATGGAGCTTCATCGAGGTAGTGAATCTGATTAAGAAGGTTATTCGAGAAATTGTAAAATCTCAACTCATCTTCATCGTTGTTCAGATTAAAGTCCAATGAACCGATTACATTTTCAACCTCAGGATACACCGTGGTAAATGCCCCGTAATTTTCGGCAATAACCATGTAAGCTCCCGAATCCAGAACTAAGCCCATGGGGAAATCGTATCGATTGAAATAGTTCTGATCTTTAAAATACATTGAACTCAAATCAAGCGGACGGTCAAGTGAGTTGTGAATTTCGATCCAATCGCCGGAAGGTTCAATGTTGTCGTCGTTATACATAAATTCGGTCACTTCTAAGGCACCTTGCTCCGGAGAGCCCGTAAAATGGGCTTCAAAAGTGATATTTTCTTCGTAGTTCATAACGAAACTTCTGGTATTCACCTCAACCGGGAAAACTGCATTCGGAGTCCAGTGATCGAACACGAAGCCAGGATTTGCAATCGCAGTTATACGAACCGGGAGACCGTTAATATAGGTTCCTGTCCAAGGGTATTCGCTTTCAAGAGGTTCGATTGTAGAAATATGAATTCTACCTGCTCCGGCCGGAATTACATCCAATGTTATATCAATGGAATTGTTCAATCCAAAATGGTCTTGAAGCATAGATACCACACAAGCCAAACGCTGATCATTCCAATTCAAACGTCCGTCGTAACCATTATACCACCAATTGTAATCAGTGCCCCATCGATTGCAATGTCTTATCATCGCATCGGCCGACTCGTCGCGGAATTCATCGCGAAGTTGAGTTAATCTGTCTGTCTGATAAATACTGTTTCTGAGATCAAGATAACGCAAAATGAATTGATCTCTGAATTGTGGATTCTGAATAGCCGCAGCAAAAATCTGATCGGTGTAAAAACCATCGTCACCAGCTCTATAAATATAGTCTCCACAAGGATTGTCACCCATACCGAAGTCCATATCCATCAACATAAATCTCCATTTTCCACCTTCTGTATCGTCGTGCCAGAACTTAGTATTGTTCATGTATCCGCTACTCCAGTCACCATTCATATAGTAGGTTTCACCAATAATGTAGTCGATGTAATTTTCGACGTCCATAAAATCGCTAAACCCTTCGTAAAATTCGTCGCCCAAGGGGTCGTTCGCCATAACCCAGTTGTACATTTCAAAGAAGGGTTCATCACTTCCATTGATAATGTTAAAGCCCATATAGTTGTAGCTAATTACGGTAGCATCATCAGCCGGCACACCACTATTATCTTCACAAAAATCTTCATTAAGATTTTCGCGAAGTTCATAGAAACCCCAATATTCCCCATTCAGGAAACAAACAGAAGGAGCATGCGCCATGTAATCAACATCCGTTGTTTTCATAGCACGTTGCATGAGTGCGTCATGATACCTTTGAGATCCGTATTCATTTCCACCGTTGCGAAGATTAAAACTCTTAAAATCTGTAATAAAAGGTTTATCTGCTATCAGTGGATATTCAATTTCGTCCATTCCATAATCATCGCGGCACATTACACGTAGGCTTTTTTGGTCCTGACCTCTCGACCAACCACCGTGAATTTTCAAACCAATTGGACCTTCGAATTGAAGATCTCCGTTGGGAGTATAATATTCGATGTACGATTCTCTTTCCCAGTCTTCCCAGAAGTTAGCTCCGAAGTATGGGTAGCCACCATAATCAGGAGGACCGAAGGCATAGATACCGATGTTCTCATCCCACAAATTATCGGGGTTGGTAGAAATACATATAACAGGTACACTGAGATAGTCCTCATCAATCATGTACGTATTTTTTTCTACCATCGAAGGAAGTAGGCCATCGTTACTAAAGCACCTTGCAGATAATACGGTTGTCACAGTCAATGTGATTGCACCGTTATACAATGTAGAAGTCTCGCTTGGTATGCTTCCATCTGTTGTATATCGAATATCGGCTGTTGGCGAAGTAGTGCTCAATGAAATAGTCTGAGCATTATTGTAGATCCCGCTTTGTATAGAAAAAATAGGTTTCGGTTCATAGCCTAATGCACAAATCGAGTTTGCATTCTCTTCATCCGGTGTAGGCGAAGTGACAAAACACCAAGTAGCTGCCCCGCTTGTCATACGACCATAAGAATTTTCGAGGGCCGTAGAAGGCAGTAAAATCTCATCTACTAAAGCCAGTGAAGCATCAGAGAGATAAATAGTCTCTCCCGTACTCAATGAAAAATTCGTGTGTAATTGTCCTGTTCCTCCAAGTCCCATAAAATCGGGAGTTGGTTCGAATTGAATGGTTGAAGAGTTAAATTGAAGACTCAACCAAGCGTTGCCTGTAATATCTGAAGATCCCGGATCAACATTGTGAACTTGAACTGCCAATACGTTTTCGCCTTCTACTAAGGCGTTCATCCAGGTCGTTTCATCAATGGTATAAGCATCAATAGGAATACCTTGGTATCCGTTAGCCTCATGACCACCTGATGCGAGAGCATCAAATGCGGGAGGCATTCCAATAAAACCGATATTTCCACGAGCTATTTCAACCCCATTCAGATAGGCGACAAAGGCATCGTCAAAATCCATGTGAAGTAACATGGAACTTACGGTTGAAAGATTGTTCAGGTCAAAGGTTTTCCTCATAAAGACGGACGTGCCTGAACCGAGGTCTGTACCATCGTCTCCATCCCCAAAACCAAAACCACCGGTTCCAGACAGCCATGAGCTATCGTCGAAACCTGTAGATCTCCATGTAGCGTCAGGCTCCGAAGTTGGCATGAGATATTTCCACGTATCGCCTGCGAAAACAGCTGTTTCCCAATGAGCACCTCCACCACCGATGTCTTTGCCACTAGCCCAAAGAATCAGGTGTTCACCTGCATCGATTTCCAACGATGGCAGGAGCCATTTGGCAAGGTCATTATCATTGTCGCTAACGGCCCAACCACCGAGGTTGACAGGGTTTGCCCCGGCGTTGTACAATTCGAACCAATCCTTGTAATCCCCATCCTGATCGGCATAGGTAGACAAGTTAGATGTTTGTACTTCGTTAATAAGGACTTGACTGGAAGAGGCGTAAAAAGAAAAAGTACCCATAGCAAGGGCACAGATACGTAACGTTTTGGTCATATTCGAGTAACCTGGTTTTTGTGAAATGTAAATATACGAGTAACGAGCTTTGGAAGTTCTGTTGGAAAAAAAAAAACACACCCAAGATTGAAATCTCAAGGGAAACGAAATTTGGAAATTCGGGATAAGTCAACCACGAACCCCATTCATCCCTCGACTCCTCATCCTTCGTCGCTCAGGAGAACGAATTTATAACTCATAATTCATAATTGTATCGAAGTATTTACAACCCCTCGACTTCGCTCGGTTGAGTTCACGTTTCAGTGCACAGAAACTATCATCTATCACCCACCACCCATCACCTTCGAAGTATAATCTTCAAGCCAACCGCAAACCCCATTCATCCTTCGACTCCTCATCCTTCGTCGCCTCAGGAGGACGAATTCATAACTCATAATTTATAACTCTTCCAAAGATCTTCCTATTTCCTACAATCCAAACCTCACTTTCTTGTTTTTGATTTTTTCGTTTTTAATACGTTCAAAAACCTTGGTAATCTTGTCGGCTTTAATTGCTGCGAATGACGCGTTGTCTAAAACTTCTACCAATCCTAATTCGTCTTTGCCAAGATTGCCTTTTTGGAGTAACGTACCAACAATATCCATCTTGTTGATCTTATCTTTTTTACCTGCTCCAATATATAATGTCTTCCAAATAGAGGGTTTCGGAAGTATACGTTCTAAGGGCAACGTTTCTTCTTCGTGTTTATCCGGAATAAAAGGTGGAATGTGCTCACTTGCCGACAACAAAATATACGAAGTTCCATTGGCGTGCATACGAGCCGTTCTGCCGTTGCGATGTGTATAAACCTCAACTGTAACGGGCAATTGGTAATGTATCACCGCTTCTATCTCGGGAATATCAAGACCACGAGAAGCGAGATCTGTTGTTATTAATAATCGATGAGTTCCGTTTCTGAATTTGATCAGAGCTTTCTCCCTGTCGTCCTGATCCATTCCTCCGTGAAAAATCCCATGCGAAATACCCATCTCTTCCAACAAGGCTCCTACCCTCTCCACAGCATCGCGGTGATTGCAAAATATCAACGTAGAAGCTGAGCCCAATTTACAAATCAATCCTACCAAAAGATCAAGTTTATCCTTGTCGGTAGCTCGTAGATATTTTCTACTCAACTCTGTACCGGGCTGTTTTTTATCGTCGAGAAAGTCCAAAACAGTTGGTTTGCGCAGACCTGTAAAAGCGGGTACTTCAGGCATACGAGTCGCTGAAATGAGCATTCTTTTTTTGATCTTTGTCAAGTCGGCAATTATGCCACTCATCTCTTGCTCAAAACCGAACTCGAGTGACTTGTCGAACTCATCTAATATGAGCGTTGTAATCGTATCTGTATTGATATATCCATTTCGAATGTGAAAAGCAATACGTCCCGGAGTTCCCACCAATACGGCAGGCGGATGACTTAAGTTATTCCGTTCAATTTTGGTATCGTGACCACCATAACAGCAATTAACTTTAAAGCCCGTTCCCATTTGTTTAAAGACCTGTTCGATTTGTAAGGCCAACTCACGAGAGGGAACAAGTATGAGCGCTTGAATACCGGTATGTGTTTTATCGAGGCTTTCTATCAAAGGCAACAAAAACCCCAAAGTTTTTCCTGAACCCGTGGGCGAAAGAAGCACGAGATCGCCCGGTTTAATCGCTGCCTTTAATGCAGATTCCTGCATTTGGTTCAGCGATTCTATTTTCAGGTTTTCCAGAATTTTTTGAATCATCACTATGTGATTACTAGGTATATCAGTCAAATTTGATTAGCCGAATATTGTATGTTTCCTCTTTTGAATAGAGCTTCAACAGATAGGTTCCGGCATTTAGATTAGAAAGATTTAACTCAAGTTGCTGATTCGAGACAACAGATTTTTCGAATGTTACTTCTTTGCCCATCACATCAGTTAGGCTCATTTCAAGTGTGCTCTCAAAGTTCTCAGGAAGGGCTACATGAAATACATCTTTTGATGGATTGGGATAAACAATTGGTTTGTCGTTTGAAAAATAATCTTCTATTCCCACCACATTCTGCTGATATACTCGAACATAATCCACGTACATAGTAGCTGGAAAAACCGTAGTTTCATCGGGATATCCAGGCCAATTGCCTCCCACTGCCACATTTAACAATATGAAAAACGGGTGATGAAATTCATCGGTATTGTTGACGTTATTGGCAATATTTCCATTGTGATATTGCACGCCATCCACAAACCACTTGATATTGTTTTCGTCCCATTCTATTGAATAAACGTGGTATTCGGTGGGGTCATGCGAAGTGCTTCCTCCATAATACTGATGTCCATTGTAATTCCAATGCATGGTTCCATGAGTCATGTTTTCATTATTCACGTGTTCCATTACATCTATTTCTCCGCACTGCGGCCAACCGACCTGACCAATGTTGTCGCCGAGCATCCAGAATGCAGGCCAAATACCTTGTCCCATGGGCAATTTAATGCGGGCTTCCACTTTACCGTACATCCAGCTATGAAGGTATCGTGTAATCATACGTGCACTTGTGTAGTCATAAACACCAAGCGTTTGCTCTTTTGCTATGATCTGTAATTCGCCATTTTCAACAATAGCGTTTGCGGGTTGATTTGTATAATATTGTGATTCGTTGTTTCCCCATCCGCCACCACCGGTTTCGAAGTTCCAATTGGCAGGATCAACGGAGGTTCCCGAGAACTCATCTGACCACACCAGAGTCCAGTCCTGCGCGGAAACCATATACGTGCTTAGAGAACAAATAATTATTGCGATGTTTCTTTTCATGGGCTTAAAGATACTTCCGAAACGAACTAAACCCGAAAACGGGAGCTATACGTGTTGTGAATATTCTTGATAACAACCTAGTCCTATCCATCCCGCAGACATCATCAAAAAGTCTACTTTTGAGCACCTGCAATTTGCGATATGTCTTTAAAAATGAACATCCTTATTCTAGTTGGGACACGACCTAACTTTATAAAAGTCACCTTATTCAAGCGAGTGGCTGCATTGTATCCGGGAGTGGATCTTCGCATCGTCCATACCGGTCAGCATTCCGACGAAAAGATGGCAAATGTTTTTTTCAAACAGTTTGAATTGCAACCGGATTATTTCTTGAACATTCCTATGACCAGCCCGGCTATTCAAATGGGTGAAATCATGATCCGTCTTGCAAAGTTGATGGAGGATACCTTTCAACCTGACGTTTTGATTGTTCCGGGCGATGTTAACTCTACGCTTGCCGGTGCCATTGTGGCCAATAAAATGAACATACGATTGGCTCATCTTGAGAGTGGATTAAGAAGTTTTGATCGCACGATGCCGGAAGAAATAAACCGTCTTTTGACCGATGAAATCAGTGATTTATATTTTGTCACCGAACCAAGTGGAATCGAACATTTAAAGTCGGAGGGTCGAAAAGGTGAAGTACATTTTGGAGGCAATACGATGATCGACTCTCTCGTGGGATTTCAAGAGGAAATACAGCGATCCACTATATTAAATGATCTTCAACTAGAGGACAAAAAATATGTGCTTATGACGATACATCGTCCGTCGAATGTAGATAATCGCGAGGGACTCGAAAAGTTGCTCTCCTTGATTTCTCGTTTATCGGATCGATATAAGATCGTTTTTCCGATTCATCCTCGAACGATCCAACGCATGAATCAGTTTGGTCTAAAAGATGCTTTTGATCAGATCAAACAACTCGTAATGTCAGAACCCATTGGTTATTTCGAATTTCAAAAACTGATTCAACATGCTAAATTCATCCTTACCGATAGCGGTGGAATTCAAGAGGAATCAACTTATTGCAGAGTGCCCTGTTTAACATTAAGAGAAAATACGGAACGTCCGGTGACTATAACTACGGGCACCAATACGCTGATCCCCTTCGACTTGGATATTTTGAATCAATATATTTCCGATATAGAAAAGGGAACCTATAAAACAGGAAGTATTCCCGAATTGTGGGACGGCAAAGCTACTGAACGAATCATGAGCATCCTTGCACGATGATCTACTTCATCACATTTAACGATCAGTCTTCGGGAATCTATCAAAGTCAGGTGATAGGAGTAATTAGTTTATTGCAAAAAAAAAGCGGACAAGATGTAAAACTTATCGCCTTTTTTCCTCGACAATCTTATCAGAAAAACAGGGCCTATCTGCGCGAACAGAATATTTCGTTCGTAGCCATTCCTATGTTTTTAGGGATCACACGATGGAAATGGTACCGCCTGCTTTTACTTTTTTTTATGCGTCGAAATGCTTCTGCCATCTGCAGAGGACCTGTTGCGGTTTGTCTTGCTAAAGGATTATTTAAGAAAGTAGTGTACGACGGAAGAGCTGCCGTAAAAGCCGAAGTTGAAGAATATGATGTAACCTCCGGAAACAATGCCCTAAGCGCCGATTTAGCCATTTGTGAAAAACGAGCCGTATTGGAAAGTGACTTCAGAATTGCAGTATCTCAAAAACTTGTAGAGTATTGGAGAGGTATGTTCAATTACTCGGATTCAAAACATGTGGTTATACCGTCAACACTCACTTATTCTGCCGCCGATGAAGATGGTTTCACGGATGAGTTTTCATCTGATCCTTCTGTAATTCGAGTTATCTATTCCGGCAGTACCAGTGGTTGGCAATCGTTCGATTTGGTAGTTCAGTTATTAGAAAATTTGATGGCCAAGCAAGCCAATGTGGAAGTAATATTTCTAACCACAGAAAACGCTGCAATCGAACGTTTAATCGACCAATATCCTCTTCGTTGTTGCCGAAGATTTGTTTCTCACGACGATGTTTACAAGGTGCTTGGAGCCTGCGATTACGGGATATTACTTCGCGATGATAAAGTGACTAATCAAGTGGCATCGCCGGTGAAATTTGCCGAATACCTGCACGCCGGATTGTCGGTTCTATTATCCCCTAAACTCGGAGATTTTTCCGCTTTTGTGAAAGAACAAAATTGCGGTTATGTAATCACCGATTCTATTCCCATACTCCAAAAACCAAGTCGGGAAAGGAAGAGAAAAAATCATGAGCTAAGTCTAGAATATTTCTCGAAAGATTCGGAATGGGTTCAAGAGAGATATGAGCAGTTGGTTAGTGTACTTCGATTTTAAACTCGTTTGTATCGCAATAGCGCGCTAGGGTAAAGCAATGGTTCGTAAAGTAAATAAATAGCCCCTGTACTCAACCGCATGAAAAAAACTGTACCACTTAACCTTGGTGCTACTTTGCCTAACCTCTGTGCGCCCTTGCGCTAGTAATTTTGGTGTGGTCTTGGAAAGGACAAATATTCCGAACGTTAATTGTTTTTAATAGAAATATTAAACTCACTACTCATCACCCATTGTTTATGATCCAATTTCCATCGAATGAGGTTATAGACATCATCTTTATTTTCTTCCGAAAGAGATTCTAAAATCTGTTCGATCGTCTTCGGAGATTCGGTTAATAGGACATTCACCTTGCTTTCAAGATTATCGTATTCATGTTCGCTTATAGGCTTGGTTTTATTTTTCCGACAGATATCACACACCCCGCAATTGTCGGAGTCCTTTTCTCCAAAATAGGAAAGTAGCTGTACACTGCGACAAATCTCATGTTCCACATAAGCACGTATAGCCTTCATTCTCTTTTTTTCATCGGCCATACGATCGGCATACACTGCTTTCGTTAGGATAATATTCTCATCGCGCATACGTCCGGTGAGAAAAGTAATCTTCGGAGCATCGGATGTTTTCTGATAATCGACTATCATAAAACCTTTCAGTTTATTCAAGCCTTCATACACTTGCGTATGAGAGATGTGCATGTTTTTAGCGAGTTCATTTTCATGTATGTTGACGTAGTTTTCAAAGAGTCCACCATAGGTTCGAAGCAAACCGCGTATAAAAATATCCCATTGCGGATTTGCGACTTGATAGCTATAAAGTTCATTTTTATTGACTAAAAACATGAGTCTTGATGGCTGCCACATCTTTTCTTCGAAAGTGAGGAAACCCGCATTGGATAAGATCTGTAATGAATAAATTACATCGCTGTATTTGAGCTCGTATTTCTCCGCAAGATGATGTAAATCCACTTCATAGCAAACTCCCATTCCGGCTCCAATAGCGAGTTGAAGTATCGATGAAATACTTCGATATACTTTTCGGATGTTATCTATGGAAGGATATCTCTGTTCAATTTTAGACTCTGCATCTATCAAATCAGACTTATTGTACAACAGCACTGCATAAGATTTTCCGCCGTCTCGTCCACCTCTCCCCGCTTCCTGAAAATAAGCTTCTAAACTTTGGGGCAAGGAGAGATGCACGACTAATCTAACATCGGGTTTATCGATTCCCATTCCAAATGCGTTCGTAGCACACATCACGCGAACATCTCCGCCTTTCCAAGATTGATAGGCCATTTCGCGTTCATCATGCGCCATGCCGGCATGGTAATGTCCAGCTGTAATGCCCGCTGCCGCCACTCTATTCGCGAGTATTCTAGTCTGTTGTCGAGAGTTGCAATACACAATACACGATCCGTGTGTTTTGCTAATTATGTCGAGCATCCTGTTTTCCTTGTCTTCTGAATACTCAACTAAGTATGAAAGATTAGGTCGTGCGAACGAAGACTTAATAATCTTAGGCGCTTTGAACTTCAGTTTGTCCATGATGTCCTGCACTACATCCACTGTAGCTGAAGCCGTTAAAGCCATGACTGCCACATCAGGTTTCAGTTCGCGTATTTCAGCAATTTGCAGGTATGGTGGCCGGAAATCATAACCCCATTGAGAGATACAATGGGCTTCATCGACAGCGATAAAGGAAATTTTCATCTTCTTAAACCGCTCTATAAACAGGGTAGATTGTAATCTTTCCGGAGAAACATAAAGGAACTTCACATCCCCATAAACACAATTGTCGAGGATGCGATCTACTTCGCGGTGAGCTAGTGCACTAGTAATTGCATAGGCATTAATTTTATTTCTTTTGAGATTTTCGACCTGATCTTGCATGAGGGCTACCAAGGGAGAAACCACCAGGCATAAACCATCCATACAAAGAGCCGGCACCTGAAAACAAATGCTTTTACCCCCTCCGGTAGGAAGCAGTGCGAGTACGTCTTCGCCGGATAGGATGGTTCCGATAATCTCCTTTTGGTTTGGACGAAAAGTCGGAAAACCCCAATAAGTCTTCAATATTTCTTCAGGAATCCTCAATCTCTACTCATCTTAAGAGGCAACAAAGTACATTCGCAAAGTGAATTAATGTACAGTATGAGGAAAAAAATAATTGCAGGCAATTGGAAAATGAACAATACGCTGGATACAGCTATGTCTTTGGCCACTAAAATAAATGAGGAAAGAAACTCCTTTCCCGATAACGTTCAGGTGATTATCGCCCCACCTGCCCTCTTTATGGGCAACTTACTACTAATGCACGACCCTGCGTTTGATCTTGCAGCTCAAAATTGCAATCAACACGATTTCGGAGCATTTACGGGCGAGATATCACCTGCTATGCTCCACGATATGAGTATTCCCTATTGCATCATCGGTCATAGCGAACGTCGAACTTATTATCACGAAACCGACGAACTACTGAAATTAAAAGTGGCCGGCTGCATTCGCAATCACGTAAAACCGATCTTTTGTATTGGAGAAAGTTTAGAGGAACGAAAGTCAGGTTCGCACTTTGAAGTCTTGCACAAACAAATTGAGAATGCGCTAATCACTCCTGAAAAAGACCAACTGAAGGGCACTGTGATCGCTTATGAACCGGTATGGGCTATTGGCACGGGGCTTACAGCCACCTCAGATCAGATTGAAGAAGTGCATTCATTTATTCGATTACTGATTGAGGAGAACTTTGGGCTAGAGGCTGCGGAGAACATTCAAATTCTCTACGGAGGTAGCATGAAGCCTTCGAACGCGCACGAGATAATGAGTTGTCCTAATGTAGACGGAGGATTGATCGGCGGAGCATCACTTCATAGTCACGATTTTGTTGAACTAATCCAAATTGCAGGTAAGTGAACTACTTCGAATTCGATTTTAAAATAGATCCTATTGTTCCATTTCGCGATGTAGTATTAGCCTATATCGAAGATTTGTCGTTCGACAGTTTCGAGGAATATCCCGGTGGGTTAAAAGCCTATACACGCGATTCGACCTTAGAAACTTCTTTTGTATTAACGCTCCTAGAAGACCTATTGGGTGAGGCTTCCATAGAATTAGTACGCACCGAAATTGCAACTAAAAATTGGAATGAAGAGTGGGAAAAAAACTTTACACCAATTCGCGTTCACGATCAAATTTTAATTCATGCTCCTTTTCACAAGGTTGAAGAACATTTTCCTCATAGAATTGAAATTGAACCTAAAATGTCGTTTGGCACCGGTCATCACAGTACCACTTGGCTCATGTGTGAAATGATTTTAGGGCTCGAGCTTCAAGACAAAACAATACTCGATATGGGCAGTGGCACAGGTGTGCTTGCTATTCTCGCCGAACAATGCGGCGCCAAATTCATTGATGCTATTGATATAGAAGAATGGGCTTTCGAAAATTGTAAAGAAAATCTCGAACGCAATGGATCTCACCATATCACCGCTCTTTTAGGAGATGCTTCTTTACTCAAGGGTAAAACGTACGATATCATTTTAGCCAATATCAATCGCAATATTTTGGTGAATGACCAAGCTATTTATTCCGAGTGTTTAAGTTCGGGCGGAGAAATCCTTCTGAGTGGATTTTACACATCCGACGTACCTATCATTTTGGCCGCTTTTGAGAACTACGATCTCATTAAACAAAGCGAACAAAATGATTGGGCTTGTCTTCGATTAAAAAAGAGATAAGATTATTCAGCGCTTGGATTTGGGCTCGTGCCTTCTTCCACCTTATCTCCTTTCAAATATTTAGGTAATTGCATTCCTGCCATGTTGAACATTTCTTCCAGTGGAGGAACGCTTTTGTAGAGTCCGGAAACGAAATTTGCGGTGCTTGTTTTACCATCTGCACCTCCGTTACCGCCGTCCCAAACCGTAACTTTATCGATCTTGATATTCTTAATCGCGTCGGCTTGAAGTTTTACCAATTCAGGAAGTTTATCGGCGATCATCATCAATACAGCATTGTTGGAGTCGTTGCCGGCAGCCGTAACCATCAATTTGAAACCTTCGGCTTGTTTGCTCATTACTTCGAAAAGACCTCGCGCTTCGGCTTCCATTTTTAGGAAAGTTGCATCTGCTTCCCCTTTGGCTTTTCTGCGAACCATTTCGGCATGTGCTTCAGCTTCGATTTCAATTCTGGTTTTTTCGATTTCTGCAGGGATAATGATATCCGCCATACGAGAGGCCTTATCTCTTTCGGCACGCTGTACTTCGGCCATACGCTGGGCATCGTAAGATTCTTCTAAGGCTTTCGCTTCTTTTACTTTCTCCGCGGCGATCGCACGACGAGTCGCCTCCGCTTCCATTTCACGGCGAGTTGCATTCGATTTAGCAACATCAATTTTAGCTGTGTTTTCACCTTCTATAGAACGTGCGTCGGCGTCTGCCACTTGAATACGTTCTTTCTGACGAGCCGTGGCTTCACCAATCATGGCTTCCGCATTTGCACTGGCTACTTGTACACGTTCCTTTTGATTTGCTGCAGCTTCACCAATCATGGCTTCCGCATTTAAGCTTGCTACTTTGGTACGCTGATCTTGCATGGCATTTGCTTCTCCAATGCTACCGTCGCGGTTTTGTTCGGCTACACTCTTCTTTGCATTATTGATCGCTTGAGCAGCTGCTTCTTTACCCAAAGCTTCGATGTAACCGCTCTCATCCGTGATATCGGTAACGTTCACGTTTATCAACTTCAAACCGATTTTTTTCAATTCGGCTTCGAGGTTACTAGAAATGTTTTGAAGGAATTTATCGCGGTTGTTGTTGATTTCCTCGATATCCATTGTGGCAACAACAAGTCGAAGCTGACCGAATATAATATCCTTTGCGAGATCGTGGATTTGCTGACGAGCCAAACCTAACAAACGTTCTGCAGCATTTTCCATTACTCCGGGTTCATTGCTGATGGCTACTGTGAATCGGCTCGGAACGTTTACACGAATGTTTTGTCGAGAAAGGGCATTCGCCAAATCCACCTCTATACTCATGGGTGTTAGATCCATGAACGCATAGTCTTGAATAACAGGCCATACAAAAGCAGCCCCCCCATGAATACATTTCGCAGAGCGATTCATATCGTCGGATCCTTTTCCTACTTTACCATAGACAACCAAAATCCGGTCGGATGGACAACGCTTGTAACGTCGCAGAGCCGCCATTAACAAGATTACAAAAAAGAAAACTGCCGCTATAATGGCATAAATAGGAATTGGCAAATCCATAGTCTGATCGGGTTAAGGGTTATGGGTTATGGGTTATGGGTGATATATCAACGAGTAACAAGCAATTTCGACTGGTCGATAACTTGTTTTACTGTTATAATGGTGCCCCTTGTCAAATCACTTGTTTCATCTGTAAGGGCATCTAACTCTCGCTGCGCACCATTGATATTGACGAATACTTTGCCGTATCCACCTCGCGCAGCAGGAATGGTCAGGTAGACTTCACCTGTTCGACCAATGGCACTGTCGACTTTCATGGTGCCGTCTTCTTGAAGTTTAAACAGAGAATAAAACACAAAAGCCATAACGAACATCATGGCAATTCCGGCAGCAAATGCGATAATGGAACTTACAAAAACAGACATACCGACTTGCATACATGCAAGTCCGGTCCATCCGAATACAGTAAGAAATCCGGCTAGGTTTTTAAGAGTAAAGAACTGAAATCCGACACCATCAAAGTCATCGGTTACATCACCACTAATAGAGTCGTGATCTGTTTCACCACCGGCAAAAGCTAAGATTAGAAGTATAAAGAGGAACAAGGAGCCGGCAATGGCTATGCCCCAATAAATTTGATGAGCAGAATCGAGGGTATTCCACCAATCGTTAACAGAAAGTAGGGTCATGGGAATAAAATTTGTTTTGGCGCGATGAAGATAATGAAAAGTTGGAGCTGCGAAAATGAATAAAATATTGAACGGCAAAAAAAAGGCTGCCTCGGAGGGCAGCCTATCTCGACGAAATGTCAAATATTATTTCTGCACCATCATTCTGCGGGTGTACTTGCGATCACCTGCTTGTATGCTATACAAATAAATTCCTGATTCGAAGTTCGAGACGTCCATACGGTAGCTGTTTGCTCCCTTTTTGGCGTTCACTTTCTTTTGAAATACTTTCTTACCGACCAAGTTTGAAACGATAAGTTCCACTTCTTGATTATTCGGTAATTCAAAATTAATGTCTGAATATACGCTCGCCGGATTCGGGCTGTTTTGACCAAGTGTAAGCTCAGCAACTACATCCTCTTCCACACCCACACCATCAATTACTTCGAGGGTATAGTTCTCAAAAGAGTACGGAATAGAAGTTGGGATACCAAATGCGAGGATGTATACGGTAACATCAATTTTCGTATTAAATACACCTGCCGTGTTCGGAGTTCCCGAGATATCACCGCAGTACTGACCTGACGGGAAAAACATACATGGATCAGCAGACTCATCATTGTTGTTGCAAGTAACGGTCAAACCTAAGTTGTCGATATCCACATAAGTATCTCCATCCAAATAATAGATTGCCTCCAAACGAAGCGAATCAATCATCACGCTGGCAGGATATGTTTCATCAATATCGGCAGCACTGGTAGGTACTTTTACATACACCACCTCATTGAAAGGTGTATTTAAGTATGCCACTTGGAAATTTTCACCTGCATTAGGGTCAGGAGAAACGCCAAAAGCAGCAGAGCCAAAATCATGCGCGGTAGGATCACACTGCGCCGAGGCGATTGCAGCAGTAGATATGGTTAAAAATGAAAGTAGTATTTTTTTCATACTCATCGTTCAAGTTATCTTGGTTTATTGAAGGTCTCTTTCTACTTCTTCCATGTACACGAGGTCCATGGCTTCGCTCGAAGTTGGGGTAATTTTCAAAACAGTTTCAAGTTGTGAAATTGTAATGATCTTTTTTACGCCATCTTGTAGCCCACACAATACAAACGTACCGTTGGAATCCCTACATAGGCGATTTGCTACAAGCACAGCGCTCAATCCAGAAGAGTCGATATAGCGGGTTTCCGACATATCCATAATCAGATTTTTAACACCGGTTTTGTTGAGCATCACTACTTCCGACTTTAATTCCGGAGCGTGAATGGCATCAAGTTTCTCGACCAACGTTTTGATCACTACCACTTTATCTTTCTGTTCAACTTCAAATTTCATAAGGGTGCTTTTGTCAAAAGTAAGCAAAATTAAGGTTATGTGCCGTTATTTCACACATTTCGTTCACAAAGTTGTTGTTAAAAAAGGGTTATTCAGGCTTATGGCCGGTAGATTGAGCCAAGAGATATATGACTGCCATACGAATAGCCACACCATTTTCGACCTGATCAAGAATGATACTTTGGTCACTATCGGCAACATCACTGGTGATCTCCACACCCCTGTTTATGGGCCCGGGGTGCATGACAGTAATTTTATGCGACAGTCTCTCGAGAATTTCCTTGTTGAGGCCAAATTGAAGGGAGTATTCTCGCAGACTTGGGAAGTGACGGACCCCTCCTTCCTGACGCTCCAGTTGGATTCTAAGCATATTGGCCACATCACACCATTCCAATGCATTAAGTAGATTGTGCTCAACCTTTACTCCAAGTCTTTCAATGTGTTTTGGCACAAGTGTTGTGGGGCCGCAGACCATGACTTCCGCTCCTAATTTTTGAAGACAAAAGATGTTTGACAGGGCTACTCGCGAATGGGTAATGTCTCCTACAATTGCCACTTTTTTACCCTTTACCGAACCTAATCTTTCGCGAATTGAATACGCATCGAGTAATGCTTGTGTAGGATGTTCATGAGTTCCATCACCTGCATTTAAAATAGAGGCATCAACATTCTCACTGAGAAATTTACAGGCTCCCGGAGCAGAATGACGCATTACGACCATGTCCACTTTCATGGCCAAAATATTGTTGACCGTGTCGATCAAGGTTTCACCCTTCTTTACGGACGAAGTGCCGGTAGAGAAATTGACCACATCGGCCGATAGTCTCTTTTCGGCTAATTCAAAACTTAATCTAGTTCGCGTAGAATTTTCGTAAAAAACGTTGGCTACAGTAATATGTCTTAAGGTTGGAACCTTTTTTATCGGGCGAGATAAAACTTCCTTGAATTCATCGGCCTGCGAAAAAATAATCTCGATGTCTTTCGACGCAAGATCCTTGATTCCAAGGAGATGTTTTACGCTCAACTGATCTTTCATGATTTTCCGGTAAGCAATTGAACTGAATCCGGCGCTCCTCCGTGTTTCCACGATACAAGCACCTTTTGATTATCGTAGCTGTCTATACTTTTTCCAACATATTTCGGTTCGATGGGCAATTCGCGGGTAAATCGACGATCAATCAAAACCATCAATTCTACTCGTCTTGGTCTGCCATGCTCGAGCATCGCCTCCAAGCCCGCCCTAATAGTGCGCCCGGTGTACAATACATCATCGATCAAAACCACATCTTTGTTTTCGATTGAAAATGGGATCTCTGTACTTCGCGCAATCAATTGCTTTTCAGCGATTCTGAAGTCATCTCGATAAAAAGTTGGATCTAAAGTTCCCGATTGAATTTTCGCCTTTGGAGCAATTTCCATCAGCTTTTTGACCATTGCATCTTGAAGAAAAATCCCTCGAGGTTGCAAACCCAAAATCACGCAACTCGAAAAATCGTTGTGATTTTCAATCAATTGATAACCTAAACGCTGAAGAATCAGCCCAAAGAGCTCGGTGTCAATCAGGGTAACGGGTTTCATTGGAGGGCAAATATAGGGAGGTGAATTAGGAATTAGGAATTATAAATTAGGAATGGGGGGAGTCTTCACCTGAAATGTCTCTGCACTTTATAATGTGCTAATGGGCTAATGGGCTAATGTGCTGATGTGCCAATTTATAATCTCCGACAAAACGATAGCGATTATTAAAACCGAAAACTACTCCGAAAACTCGAACCACATTGGCACATTGGCTAATTGGCACATTGGCTAATTGGCATATTGAATAATTGAATTGAGAAGAAAGTGCTCTTATCCTTCAAACGAAAAGGACACAACAAACGTCCTGGTGCGCAGGCTTTCGATGGGCGCAGAGAAGGGTTGATCTTCTTCGAACAAAACGTTTGTTAGTCCGAATGCCGTTTTGAATTCAATGGCAAATTTGAAATAAGGGAGGAAAAAATCAAAGCCGGCACCAGCATCGATGGAGTAATCCCGATCCTTTAGTTTTACAATTATATCGCCTGCTACAGCATTATTTACGTCTTTTTGAGACTGCATATCCATGCCGTACTTCCCTCCTATCAACGCATAAGCAGCGAAGTTTCCAACGCGATTGGTACGAAGTTTTATCAGAATAGGAAATTCCAACCAAACCGACTGCACGATCTTCAGCATCGTTTCCGTTTTCGCATTATCCCTTAAAAAAGTGTACTCCAATCCTCTATCCTGAAAAGATAAGCCCGGAATAAAGCGGAAATTCACGTTTTTAGTCAAATTGTAGGAAGCCAACAAAGCCAGATTAAAACCCGATTGTGGAACATTATCGATTCTTAAAAGGGAATCGTTAAACGTAAAATCAGGTTTGTAATCGATAAAAAACGACGATGTGTTGGTAGACAAGAGAAAGCCGAAGTGATAGGGCTTGTTGTCGAATTGCTGCAAATTTCTCGATCCTTTGCCCTTTTGCGCAACGGCTGAGGTCGCACAAAAAAATAACGGTACGAATAGAAAAATGAACAGCGATCTCATAGCTTATTTAATTTTTCAAAAATAAGTAGGTAGTTGGTAACATAAAAACTCCGCTGTTTAACTGCCTGTGTTCTGAAATATTGCTTTTACCTACAAACGCCCTTATCTTTTTAATAGTAAGGACGTCAACAACATAGCTAAAACAGAGTAAGCCACACTGGATAAGACCAACATTAAAAAGCCCAGAGAGGTAACCACTTTTGGACTCGTCATAGAGTTGGTTTTATTGATACCCTGATCTCTGATTTGCTCATTGGACATCTCCTGCAAATTCATGTTCTCCGCTCGTTGCTGTTTCATTCCTTCTTCATCTGCGAGGAGGAGTTCCAACTTTTGAATGTCCCTTTCCTTTTTCAATTGTAACTCGTTGGAGAGATAACTGTAGTATGTAAACATAGCCACGGTTACAAAAAATGAATAAGCTAACGGCAGTCGTACCAAATGCTTAAATCTTCCGAGTGAAGATTGATCTTGATTGTTTTTGTGAAAAACAAAAATGCCCAATGCTATGAGAAGAAGGATAAAAAACAAATTGAGAAAAACGCCTACCATCCTGGCTTTTTCAACATCGTATTCAACGAATGTTGCAGAATACCACCATCGGATTCCGAGCCATGTCAAAGCGCACAAAAGTGGTAGCCAAAATGCGGATGAAAAAAACTTCTTCAAAGCGAGGGAAAATTAGCCGTTCATCGAAATGAGGAACTCATCATTATCCCTGGTTCGCTCAATACGTTCTTTCACAAACTCCATAGCTTCCTGAGGATTCATGTCGGCCAAGTGTCTGCGTAAAATCCACATTCTTTGAAGGATATCTTTATCGTGTAAAAGGTCTTCGCGGCGAGTACCGGAGGTAAGAATATCGATAGCGGGGAAAATCCTTCTGTTGGAAATACGACGGTCGAGTTGCAATTCCATATTACCCGTTCCCTTAAATTCTTCAAAGATTACTTCGTCCATTTTGGAACCGGTATCTACAAGGGCTGTAGCTATGATGGATAAAGATCCTCCGTTTTCGATCTTACGAGCAGCACCGAAGAAACGCTTCGGTTTTTCGAGAGCATTGGCTTCCACACCACCCGACAATACCTTACCACTAGATGGGGCAACGGTATTGTAAGCACGAGCCAAACGGGTAATAGAATCGAGCAAAATACATACGTCATGTCCGCACTCGACCAATCTTTTTGCTTTCTCAAGCACGATGTTGGCGATACGCACGTGTTTTTCTGCCGGCTCATCGAAAGTCGAAGAAACTACCTCAGCTTTTACGCTGCGTTTCATATCAGTTACCTCTTCAGGACGTTCATCTATAAGCAATACAATTAAATAGGTCTCAGGGTGATTTTGCGCAATGGCATTAGCCACATCCTTGAGCAAGGTGGTTTTACCTGTTTTTGGTTGTGAAACAATCATTCCACGTTGACCTTTACCGATAGGTGCAAAAAGGTCCATGATTCGCATGGAGATATTCGGATTGTTGTCGGCAATGCGGAAACGCTCATTTGGGAAAAGCGGCGTAAGGAATTTGAAAGGAACACGATCCCGAACATAGGAAGGGTCGCGACCATTGATGCTTTCGATGCTAATTAAAGGAAAGTACTTCTCCCCTTCTCTTGGCGGACGAATGGAACCGCGAACAGTGTCACCTGTAAGTAATCCGTACAATTTTATTTGTTGCTGTGACACATAAATATCATCCGGTGAATTCAGATAATTGAAATCGGCAGAACGCATAAAACCAAAGCCATCGGGCATAATTTCCAAGACACCTTCTGCTAAAACCAGTCCATCGAAATTATAGCCGTGTTCGTCGGGTTGACCGCGTTTTGAACGATCCGGACGAGCAATATTGGGATTATTCTGGTTATTCGGATTATTTGGATGATTGGGGTGATTTGGATTGTTGGGATTTTGCGGTGTATTCGGATTATTAGGGTTATTCGGACGATTTGGTCTGTTTTGGTCCCTAAATTCCCTGTTTTGGTTAGGATTCTGGTTTGGGTTCTGATTATTCCCCTGATTTGGATTCTGGCTGGGATTAGGGTTTTGATTTTGGTTCTGCAGCTCCGGACGTGGTTTGTGCAACAAGGGTCGCTGTTGCTGAGGAGCTTGCTGAGTTCTTTCCTCCGGATTTCGAATATTTCCGGCTACTTCTTCTTTGGGTTCCTTATCGAATTCCAACTGTTCTTGGACCGGAGCGCTGGGAATATCAACTTGTTCAGATATTGGTTCTTGGTCCTTTGATTTCTTTGGACGTTTCTTCAGCTTATCGTCGGCGGGAGCAGCCTCTTGCACTATTTCTGATTTAGGTTCCACCGTAGAAGTCCAAGTTTTTAAGGCCTGCACATCTAAGATTTTATAAATCAAATCTTGTTTTTTGAGTTTGTCAGCATTGGAGATTTCCATTTGCTCAGCGAGCTCTTTTAGCTCACCCACTTTCATCGCGTTAAGCTTGATGATATCGTACATAAATGAATATTATAATTACAGTAAGTAGTTTTATTGACTTGAAAGAGAAAATAAAATAGTGCTTTGAAAATTAGATCGCCGGATGGACTATCCAGTTTGGACGCCGCAAGTGTATGACAAAATTACCGAAAGACACAATATTTTTTTTATCCTGTTGATATCGCGGCTTTTACTCTTAATTCTTTCAGACAATTTAGAATTATTTTAGATAGAAGGCACAAGAAGATGCAAGCTTATTTAGATCTGTGCAAGGGAACTTTTTTCAATTTTATATGCCACGAATTCACGAATGTAGTCCATAAGCGTAAGTCTTGTTTGGATGAATTTGGGGGATAATCTCTATTGGGTGATTCTAGTTTAGATCGCGCTGCTCAAGGGAATTATTCTAATTATTTGTGCCGCGAATTCACGAATGAAATCCATAATCGTAAGTCTTGTTTGGATGAATTAGGGGGATAATCTCTATGGCTTGATTCGAGTAAATTCGCTAGGTTTGCAGCAATCTCAGTAAACGTTATGATTCAACGAAAACAAACTCTTTATTTCCTTGCTGGTGCCATACTCATTGGTTTGGTGTTTTTTGTACCTCTCGGACATTTCAGCAATGTGATTCCGGAAATGCCCGATGGTGGTGATCTCTATCTATATAAGCAGATCATTGCAGGAAAAGAAGAAAGTACACCCAATATGTTGCTGTCTCCACCTCTGGCTTTAGCACTTCTTTCATTTTTGGCGAGTATTTTCCTTTTCAAAAACCGCAAAAAACAGCTCAAAATCGCTCGTTTCACCAGTATTTTTCTAGTAAGTATCGCCGTCCTTCAATTCATGTTTGTAAATAAAGTGCTCACAATGAGCATTAATACGGGATACGAATTGACGTACAAGGTTAGTTTTTTTCTGGTAATACCTTCTTTAGTATTCAATTTATTGGCCATGGCTGCTATCAAAAAAGATGAAGCACTGGTAAAGTCTGTTGACCGCATTCGATGAACAGAGTGTCATTTGCCAACCTTTCTGCTTTGGTGGTATTGATTTTTCTTTGGGCCCATCATTCTCCTTTGTATGCTCAGAAGCGTCCCTCAAAAGTTCATAAACGTTTCTGTAAACTCAACGAAAAATGGAATCATGAAAGTGTAATTCCATTTGGTTGGTACAATCAACGTCATGCTTTTTTTCAAGGACTAAAGTTTGAGCTGATTGATAAATCTTCCCACCCTTACCCCTTATTAGACTCGCTTTTCAAACAAGTTGAAGAAGAAGTTCTCATTTTGAAATTTGTAAATGATACAAGCCTTGCCCTCTGTCAGACTAAACTGAAAAGCAAGAAAAAAAGAATAAGTGCGCAATTCATGTCTAAGGAATTGGAGAATTTGATCGACAGCACTAAAAAGGAACGAGATAGAACCAGATTCGAATTTGATTCATTGTGTAAGTATTTCGAAATCAAAAAGTGGTTACTTAGTGAATACGCCGATTCGCTCTCACCGATTATTGAAGACCTATCCGATTCGTTGATGCTTCAGGGGCGAATCATTGCCGATCAACTTCAACGAACGCTGGCTCTTCATCCCGATAAAAAATCGGATGGTTACAGGAATAGATACAAATTCATCTCCGAAATGCAGGCAGCTCATAAAGTTTACGGCCAAACGTTAACCCAGTTGGAAAACAGTCAGACTCGTTTTTATGATGCCAATCCGGAAGAGTTTTTTTATACCGGACCAAGCATCGGGAAACGGAGAGAAGTGGAAGCAACTGAACAAGTGATTCAAAAATTATGGGTGATGATGAGTGATTTCAGGGTTTTGTTAGCCAAAATTCCTGAAGGGGACTAAGCTCTAGGACCTAGTTCTATCACCTGAAGATCTTTTACCATTCCTTCGTGCAATCCAAATCGAAGAATGGTTCTCACTTTATGAAAACCATGTTTGCCTGCAGCTCCCGGATTCATATATAAGAAACCATTTGTCTTATCCATCTGAACCAAACAAAGGTGTGAATGTCCGCAGATGAATAATTTCGGTGGATTTGTCTTTAAACCCGCCCTCACCGGAAGAGCATAATTGCCCGGCCTACCTCCAATGTGAGTCATCCAAACATCTACTCCTTCGACAGTTATTCGAAGATGTTCAGGAAACTCTTTTCTGAATTCTGTACCGTCAATATTTCCATAAACAGCTTTGACCGGTTTTATGGATGAAAGTGCTTCGATCACAGCAAAATCGCCAATATCGCCGGCATGCCATATCTCATCGCAAGTGGTAAAATGTTTTTCCACTGCCGGATCGAGATAGCCATGAGTATCCGATATCAAACCAATTCTTTTCATCGGAGGCAATATTACAAGGATAGTGGCCGTGTTTTGTCAACACTCTTCTATGTGAAACAAATGCAGGACGAACCCGTTGACTGTGTATTCGTATGGATATTCGGCCCAATACTTGATTAAATAGAAACCATGAGATATTTCCTTGTCCTTTTTATTGCTTTTTTGAACTTGAATGTAATTGCTCAGCCGGGCCCTCGTTATTCCATTGATGACAAAAAAGCGATCAAGAAATATGAAGAAGCGATGGCTACTTACGAACTCGGTGACGTGAGCGGAACTATCGGCGATTTGATGGACCTAGTTCAGAAATATCCGGACTTTATTGAACCCCATTTGTTGTTAGCTCAGATATACGGAGATACCAAGCAAATGGATTTAGCGATTACTTGGTTGGAAAAAGGTCTAAACATCAACGAGCGTTTTTTTGTCGATGGCTGGCTTACCCTCGCCCAATGTGAACAGTCGATAGGCAATTACATAGCGGCAGAAAATGCTGCAATGAAGTACATTCAACTGCCCGATAGCAATAAAAAAAAGGAAGATCTCGCACGTTTAATTTTATCGAGTTGTGCATTTGCAAAAGAAGCTCTTCAGTACCCTGTGCCTTTTGAACCAAAAAATTTGGGTAACGAAGTAAATACCGACCAAAGTGAATACTATCCTTGTGTAACAGCCGATGGAAGTACACTTCTTTTTACACGACTTGTAAGAGATTCGCAGGCCTTTAATGGACGGCAAGAAGACTTTTATGTAGCAACCCAAAAAGATAATTCGTGGACAAACGTTCTTCCCATTACCGAAATCAATACTCCCATGAACGAGGGTGCTCCCACCCTTTCGCCCGATGGACAAGTGATCATCTTTACGGCATGTGAAGACCTTGCTGGCAACTGGGGTGGCACTCGCGAAGGAGTTGGAAGTTGCGATTTGTTTTATGCTTACAAACGAGGCAATGCGTGGGTTGAACCACAAAACATTGGTCAAGTAGTGAACAGTTATGGGTGGGAATCGCAGCCCAGTTTTGCTGCCGATGGACGTACACTTTATTTTGTTCGTGGACGATTTGTAGGAGGGGGAATAAAGGAGCAAGACATCTATGTAGCTTATATCACAGGTGATGGTAGTTGGACTAAACCGGTACCTATTTCAGGAAAAGTTAATACACCTTACGAAGAAGAATCTGTGATGATTCACCCCGATGGAAAGACCTTGTTTTTTAGTTCTAATGGTCACTCCGGAATGGGAGGTCTCGATATTTTCATGTCGCGTATGTTACCCGATGGGACTTGGGGAAAACCTGTTAATCTGGGATATCCGATAAACACATTCAAAGACGAAAACAGTTTGTTGGTTTCATCCGATGGTGAGCTCGCTTTTTTTGCATCCGATCGCGAAGGAGGTTTTGGCGGATTAGATCTATACAGTTTTGAATTATATGATGAAATTCGTCCATCTGCAGTTACCTATGTTCGCGGGATTGTAACAGATGCAGTAACTTCCAAAAATCTCGAAGCGAAGTTTGATTTGATCGATTTAGAAACCGGAAAAACGGTTGTTGAATCTTATAGTAATGCTTTGTCGGGAGAGTTCCTTTTCTGTATACCCGGAGGTAAAGACTACGCGTTAAACGTAAACAAAAAAAGTTATCTCTTCCACTCAGAGAATTTTTCATTGAAGAATTACAATCGCATTGAACCCTATAAGCTCGATGTAAAATTGCAGCCGATCACCGAAGACTCAAGGATTGTTTTGAATAATATTTTCTTTGAAACAAACAGTTACCTCCTCTTACCCGCGTCGGAAGTAGAATTGAATAAACTCTATATGATGCTCACACAAAATGCGAGTTTAAAAATTGAGATCGGCGGTCATACGGATAATGTTGGTTCGGATGAAGACAATCAAAAGCTCTCCGAAAAACGTGCAGCCGAAGTAGTAGCCTATTTAGTAAAACGAGGCATTGATCCTACACGTCTCACTTCTGTGGGCTACGGCGAAAAAACACCGATCGATACAAATGACACCGAAGCCGGAAGAGCGAAGAATCGACGTACGGAGTTGAGGGTTCTTTGATAGTCGGCAGCCGACAGTCGGCAGTCGGCGGTCTGATAAAACTTTGAAAGAAACGAGTACGCTCTCAAACTCAAACTGTTTCTCGAACACTGACGCGGGCGTTCTGGCACGGGCTTCAACAAATCATCATTGTGAATGAATCGGATTTTTGAAGTAAATGGTTTATCGTAGATGAACAGCCTTGACTGGCGCGGGCTTTAACGAATCTTCATCATGAACCTATCGAATTTCTGAAGCAAGAGGTTTATCAAAGATACATAGCCCGTGCCTAAACTGATTCCGGCATTTGCCGGGAATGAAGTTTACATCTAAACCGCTTGCGTTTATTGCAGCTCCGACTTTATCCTTCGACGCGCACTTCTGGCGCGGGCTTCAACGAATCTTCATCATCAACCTATCGAATTTCCGAAGCAAGAAGTTTATCGAAGATCGACAGCCCGTACCTAAACTGAATCCGGTATTTGCCGGGTCCAAAACTTACATCTAAACCGCTTTCGGTTATTACAGCTCCGACTTTATCCTTCGACGCGCGCTAGAGCGTTTGCTCAGGATGACGTTCGCGTGGTTGTTGGAAAGGGGGAAAGGGCCGCTGCGCGGCCCTTTCCCCTCCAACGCTCATGTTATAAAACCAATCGAATCGGGATAGTACAAAGTCCTTCAGAATCAAACTGTCCAGTGCCTAGACTGATTCCGGCTTCTGCCCATAACAAGCTGCACTTTTCTTATATTTGTTTCGAATAATATTACTTTTGAATAATGAAAATTCTCGTTGATATAAAGGACGAAAAAGCGTCATTTTTATTGGAGCTACTTGAGAATTTTAAGTTCTTGAAAGCAAAACCTATTTCTCCATATTCTGCGGAGATTCTGGAAGGTCTTAAAGAATCCGTTGAAGAAGTGAATAAATTAAAATCACGCAAAAAGAAAGGTCAATCCTTAAGGTCTTTTCTGAATGAAGTTTGAGGTTTCAACAACGTCTACATTTCGTAGAGAAGCCAAAAAAATGCTCAAGAAATACCCTTCATTGAGGCAGGAATTATTGGAATTGAATGATAAATTGAGTTCAAATCCAACACTGGGAGTTAAACTCGGAAACAATTGCTTGAAAATCCGAATGTCGATAGCATCTAAGGGCAAGGGTAAATCTGGCGGAGCGAGAATTATAACTCACTTTTATATAGAAGGTAGTACAGTCTATTTACTGAGCATATTCGATAAATCTGAAACTGATTCAATTTCAGATAGTCAAATTGCTGACCTTATCAAACTAATTCGAGAATAGAAGGTGCTTCTGGCGCGGGCTTCAATGCATCCACATTGTATGTGAATCGGAATTCAGAAGTAAAAAGTTCATCACAGATGAACAGCCCGTGCCTACACTGAATCCGGCATTTGCCGGGAATAGAAGATACATCTAAACCGCTTTCGTTTATTACGGCTCGGACTTTATCCTTCGACGCGCGCTAAGGCGCTTGCTCAGGATGACGGTCGCGTCATGGTGGGAAAGGGGGAAAGGGCCGCTGCGCGGCCCACTTGGCCTCACCCCTACAACCGTATCTTCCTCGACATCTCAATACTCGGTTTTTCGATCCATTTCCAGAAGAAGTAGGCGACAATAAGGGCTCCCACGGTCGTGGCTGCGATAATTAGGTACTTGAGCCAGATCATGCTTACACCCACGGCAGCAAGGGCAAGTAGGTGACCGCCGAGCGAGCTGTGTGTGAGATACAGAGAATAGGATATGTCGCCGAAACGATTGCTCCAGGGTTTGTCATAACGGAGATATACGATACACAAGGCTGCAGGAATCATGCTAGTGGTCATTCTCAATTCAAATCGGAGAGCCGCGAATACCAACATAGACAGGGCAAACAACAAGGACTCTCTCCCCTTCTCTTTTCCGGTTAAAAACCAATAACAAACAATGCCTAGTCCAAACAAGGGCGCATAATGAATCGCAAATCGATCATCGAAAATCAAGGCCGATGATGCGCAGAAAGCGAGCAACGTTGTCCGGCGTATCCATTCGTTGGCGTGATCTAACAACGGAAAAATCAAGGCGATAATAATGTAAAACTGAAACTCCAAAGCAAGGGTCCAATACAAGGGATCGTACCACTCCTGACCTGTCCAAGGGGCCATGTACAAAAGGTGCGACAAGGTGCGCTCTGTGTCCCATATCCAAACTTTATCTTGTGTGATATGGTAGTATAAACTGAGTGATAAGACCATGGCCAGGGAAATGAGATAGGGCGGTTCCAGGCGAACCAACCTTCTTCCCATGTACCTGAAAAATGATTTGATGTGATAATGGGCTTTGAACATCGAAAGTGGTATGACAAAACCGGAGATTACAAAGAAGACAAATACACCGAGATGACCATAATATCCCACTTGCCGCACGATGTTGCTTTCATCCAAAAAGTACCCTTTTGCACCGTCGACGTGATTGGTGAAATGGTATATGACCACCATGAAGGCAGCAATACCACGCAGCAAATTGATTTGAGGATAGTATACGTTCCGGTCAGGTGCTTTCATAAAACGCCGCGAAGATGAGGAATAGTTTTTATCATTTCTCTTTTCCGGACAAAGGCATCTTTAGCGAAAATCCAAAGAAGAAATTTCTTCCGGGTGATGGATTAAAAAACCGATTGAAAGGAGCATTCACCTGAAGGAAGGACGTGTACTCTTCATCCAAGACATTGTTTATTCCAACGTATGTTCCTACAACAAAATGTTTTGACGGCGATTGAATCAGGTTTAAATCCAATCGTGTATTTATCAGATGATAACTCTCCGACCAATACAAGTTGTCGTTGGTAAGAGGAGCGCGATCATTCCAATAATGATTAACATGCAATTTGATTCTTTCCCTTAGACAGTTTAAGGTCAAACTAGACATCAGATTATTCTTCATAACACCAGGCAATTGCTTGCTATTAGCCACAAAATCGGAGACGGTGTATTCGTCGTAACGGTAATCGGTAGTTGTAAATCCAATCGACAAATCCAGGTTGTTCCAGAATGATCCGTTTAAATTGAATCTGCGATAAACTTGGGCTTCAATACCACGTTGAATTGTACTTCCGCTATTTCGGTATTTAAGCACATCTTCGTACAAGGTTGTTTGATCGTTATACACCGAATCGTTGTATCCGATAATGGCATTTGTCAAGTTGAACTCGTATGCGTTTATCTCAAATTGAATTCCGGTTTTAGGTATAATTCCTTTCAGACTTACTTCTTTATTAATGCCTTCTTCCGGCCGAAGATCCAAGTTGTAGGTTCCTTCAATTGCATCTACCTGTTCGAAAATTGTGGGATTGCTGTTTCCTTTTGCAAGGCTTGCATGCAGCCAGAGATCGCGAAGGAGCATGTATGAAAGAGAAACTCGTGGTAAAAAATCGTGATCTAAGGATACGCTCTCATTAAATTCGATTCCTCCGCCTGAACCTTCAGCATTATGACTCAGATAATTTGAACTAATACCTGCTTCAAAAATCAAGCGGTCCAATATTTTTACATCTGTACGAACAAAGGCAAAAGTTGATATATACTCAACATCATAGTGGTATTTCGGTGTCCCGGGAAGTCCAACCACATTCGACGATTCCAGTATCTCAAAGTTCTCTATTTGATGTTCTATTCCCAAACTTAGATTCCATGAAAAGTCTTCCTTTTGCATGACCGAAGTAGAAAGTACAGAACGGGCACCATAACCCCATGCCTTTTCATCCTTATATCCATTGTTCACGGCCGATGTACCAAATGGATTTTGCTTATTGGTGAGATTAAAATAAGCTGATCCCTCATAGTCCCATGATTTTGAAACGGGCATTTTACCGCTGATTCCCACATTCAGACGTTCTCGATACAAAGACGCATTGTTCTGAGCTGAAAACAAATTAGCCTGCATTGGATCTTCCACCACTTGTGAGGCATTCAATCCGCCCGGCAATCCCAGGTGACCGTTAAAATACGAAGCGTAAATAAAATTTGACGTTTTCTTTTCCGGATCACTTGTCTGCAGCATCAGGGTAAGCTGTTGCTTGCGATTGAATTCCTGAATTCGATAACCGTCATTTTCTTGGTACACATGACTCACACGAAGTCTGCTATTTTTCAATTTAACCTGATAAGCAGAGGACGTGCGTTTTAACCCAAAAGCACCACTCATGTAATTGCTTTGAAAACTCATGTCAGGATCATCTTTTCGAATAGGCGACGAAAAGAGCATCACTCCTCCTGTTCCACTTCCATAGACACTTCCACCCTGCCCTTTGATAATTTCGATCTTACCCACATCAAATGCATCCATCAATTCCAATGGACTCGAGCCATCGGGAGAAGAAAGAGGGATACCTTCGAGGTACATTTTTACGTTGCGAACGGCAAAAGGAGCTCGTAGAAAACTACCTCGAATATTGATTCGTTGACTTCCACCATATCCCCTGCTCTCCATGCTTACACCGGGAATCATGTTGACAGCATTTTGCAATGAGGTTTGGTCGTTGGAGCGCAAAACTTCCGAATGCACAATTCCAATAGCTGCGGCTGTAGACATGTTCAAAGCGCTTCTGCGAAAGCCGGTCACATGAATTCCTGCCAATTCGTATGTCTTTCGCGTAATTTCTAACTGCTCATTATCCGCAATTTGAAGGACAAGAAATCGCTCATCATAACCCATTCCTGAAACAAAGAGGCTGTCGAATAGATCAATTTCATTTAATATCAAAAGCCCTTCTTCATTGGAGAATACTACCATCGATGGTTTGTATTGTGCTCGCAAATACGGGATAACATCGCCGGATTCCGAATCGACTATGCGTATTTCAAAACTTACCTTCTCTTGTGCATTTGCAAAAGTGTAGATAAAAAAAAGGCAGCATATTGATGCTGCCTTGTATAAAATTATTCGGATCACTTGATCACAAATGTTTTTGTAATAATACCTTTTGACGAGGTAGCTTTTACGAAGTAATTGCCACTTGCCCATTTTGAAGTATCAATTTTAAAGTTCTCTGAAGTGATCTTTCCTTCACTAACGACATCTCCATTATTGGCATAAACCTGATAAGTTCCGCCTACCAAACTTGAACTCATCTGAAGATTAATTTCAGTTGTCGCCGGGTTAGGATAAATACTCAATTCTTGTGTTACAGCGGTGTTTTCATTCACTGCATTATACGCCTCGTTCACAAATTCTTTGATCTTATTTGGACCTTGGCCGGGATAAGACGGGCCGTTGAAGGCAACGTAAACAGCACCCGTATGAGGATTCACACAAATGTCGCGGATACGTTGATTGAAAGAAGCGAAAAACTGATCTTCACTTAGAACTTCTGATCCATCTTCGCTCATGTGAAGAACTGAAAGTCTTTCATATTGAGCACCCAATCCACCTAGCACAGCCAGGAGCACGCTGTTCTGCCATTCCGGAATAGCAGGGTGATTATAATATTCGATTCCATTTACAGCAATACACGGCGACCATTCTTTCAAAGGTTCTACAACATTGTTGTCTTCGCAAAAAGATATTTCACCTGCCGTATTGCAAGCACCTTGCACATTCGGCCATCCGTAATTTCTATTTGGTATGATGATGTTAAACTCATCCGAATTGTTTTGACCATGTTCAGATTCATAGATAATGCCATTCGGACCGTTGCATAAGCCCTGTGAGTTTCTATGACCGAAACTGTACACGTAGCTGTTTGGATCCGGATTGTCTGCCGGAATAGAACCATCTAAGTTGATTCGAAGAACTTTACCATTCAGTGCTTCTATATCCTGACTGCTATCTCCTCCATCACCAGTATCACCCGTGGTCATCAGCAATTTATTGTCGGGTGTAATAAGCAAACGCGAACCGTTGTGAATGTATTCCCCGGGAATATTATCGATAAGGATGTCCTCATTGACAAGAGAAGTTCCGTTCCATTCGTAGGCCACTAAGCGCTCTCTCACCGAAAATCCACTGTTGTAATTGTAAACAATATAAACAATGGGGTTGTTTGCCCAATCCGGGTGCAAGGCCAATCCCAATAGTCCGGGTTCACCCGAGCCATTTTCCGTAATAACATCAGTCAAATCTAGAATAACCGTATAATTCCCAGTGGACGGTTCTATGCGAATAACCCTACCCACACGTTCTGTGCCCCAGATATGGTCGTCGGCTCCCCAAGTAATTTCCCAAGGAACTTGCAGACCTGTAACCAGATCATATTCTGTGAGTGTTGTTGCACCCACAGTCCAGGTGGGTTGTGCTTGAGAACACTGGACAAACGCGACCGAAATAGTCGCGAGCATTAAGTAAAATTTGATTTTCATTGCAGTTAAATGTGGTGCAAAATACCACGAAATACGGAACAATCCCAACACCAAAAATTGTCAATTCCCTGAAACCTACTCGATTTCAGCTACAATTTCAATTTCCCGCTTTTCACCGTTCGAGAAATACACGGTTACAGTTTTTGAAACAAGTCCTTTTTGACCTTCCGGATTAAACTGCAAATCCAGCGTGGCTTCTTCACCGGGAGCAATGTCGAGTTTGTCGATTTGAGGGACTGTGCAGCCGCAGGAAACAAGCACCGAATCAATATAAAGAACACTTCCACCGAGATTTTTTAGGAGTACCTCCGCAGTAGCCAAAGTATCTCCTTTTATTTTCCCGAGATCGACCACATTTTTGTTTAAATGCAAATACGCGTCAGGAATGAATTCGATGGCTTCGATTTCGATTTTCCTTTCAAGACAAGCACCGGGACTATACACGGATTCTTTTTCATTAAAAAGGTCATCGCTTACTGTTTTGTCGGCTTTGTATTCTCCAAAAGGTTTTGCAGCAAACTCGAGCTTACCTCCATTCAAGGCCGTGCCCTCGAGGTATGGAATAAAAACTCCAAAGTTGGACATTCGGAAGTCGTTTACCAATGAGGCTATTCGACGTTTGGTCAAGTTCACATTATAATCGGTTTGTGCTCTTGGGCTGGCAAATCCACGAACTAGAATCCGTAATCTTTTACCTTCTTTTAATTGTGTTAAAACAAGTTCTCGAAAATGTTGAAGATCCTCAAACCCCTTCTCTGCATGCAGTTCGAAAAACTCCTCGGTGAGAATTTCCTTTTCATCTGCTGCATCTTTCGATTGTCCTTTTGTGTTTTCTGAAATGTATTTTGGTTTCAGATTTTGATAAGCGTGATACGATTGCGTATAAGTCTGACGAGTAGTGGTATCACGTGTATTGGCATCGGGTTCGTCGTTATGGAAATAGAGTCGCACCGGCAACTCAATGCGCACTTGTTCAAGATTTGTGTAAGCTTCTTTCTCTTTGAATTTTGGAATGTTAACCATGTATATATCGCTGCAACATGAGGGGTACGAATCGTCAGGTTTGTCGACAGAATTTTCTCTGTTACTACTAAAAAACACTTTGCCTGCACTGAGATTTTTTTGGTAGTACAAATCATTTGAACTTGAGTTAAAAGGTTTACCCAAATTTTCAGGTCGTTCAAATCCTTTCTTTATGTTGCCTTCGGCTCGAAAAAGATCATATCCTCCAAATCCTTGGTAGGCCTCCGTTGCGAAGTAGATTGTATCAGCCGAAACAAAAGGGGTAAGCTCATTGAATTCTGTGTTAATAACGTTGCCTGAATTCACCGGTTCGGCAAAACCATTGTCCACTATTTCGGATCTCCAAATATCCCACTGCCCTTCTCCACCTTTCATGTCGGAAGAAAACCATAAATATTCCTTTCCTTCAAAAACGGAAATATGGGGCGTGGTAAATTCCGCAGAATCTAGTTCGTTAATCCTTCCCAAATAAACGATTGATCCGAGGGAAGTGCCATCCCAATCGGCCATGCAGAGTTTTCGCAGCGGATTGTTGTTGGCTACACATGTAAAGTAAACCCTGTTGCTGTCAGTGTCAAAAGTAAAGCTGCCGATAGACTTGTATTCATTTCCGGGACTCGACAATTTCACAGGTTCCTGAAAAATGGAGTCTTTTAAAACGCTGGTGAAAACATCAAATGTTCCCGTATCATTTAATCGAGTGAAAAGAAGACGAGAATTTCGTTGATCAAAAACCGGAGCAAATTCGCTTATCTCGGTGTTGACTTCTTTTCCAACTTCCACAAGGTTTGGACTGCGAAAAGGAGCTTTGTAGTCGAGAGCCCATTTGCACGCCTCCGATTGCATTTCGGCATTCGCGAGGTAACTGCTCTTTTTATTCTTTTTTATAAATTTTTTGAAGTTCCGATAGGCCTCATCGTATTCACCTCTTGATCGCTGCAGAGAGGCCAACCAAAAAAGTCCTTCCGGAAAAAGTCGACCCTTGTCTTTGTCGTAAAGTCTTTGGTACAAACCTTCCGCCTTTTGATTCATCTTCATCATTCGAGATGCTTCTGCATACGGAATGGTATTTTCAAAGTCTGCGGAATCCAAGAGCCACGCCTGTTCGAAATAAGCAAAAGCTAATGGCCAATCGTTTTTTGACTTTGCTGCTTCACCCTTTTTTAGCCATGTCTTGGCCTTCTGGGCATGAATTGTCATTCCTCCCAATAGGCACAATAAGATCAAAAGCAACTTCGACATGAGGCTAAGGTACGCAGAATGAAACTT
>JBILMS010000125.1:0-4586 GCA_044375415.1 Flavobacteriales bacterium | reverse complement strand
GGCCCCTTTTTCTATTATGGGCCATTTGAAACTAAACGCTTTTCTCTACCGTAGAAATGGCTCCCTATAACACATCAAAAATGAAAACAGCTTATTACGGCAGCTTTGTGATGTCAGCACGCAAGAACTCTCTTCATGCGTATTTTACTCTAATGATGGTCGCATCTTTTTCCGGTCATTTACTTGCCCAAGTAAATAACAATGGTCAAACAGAAAAAACTAATCCCTTTGTGTCTGCGCCTATTGACGTCTTGGAAAATTCCAACCCAAATGAACTGTTAAGTGTCGAACGCACTGTTGGTTCTAACGGGCTTGTAATTCTTGAAAAAGAAAAAAGTTATTACGCCGTGAAAAGCGGAAAACTGAGCGAAGCAATTTGGTCTACTGAGAGAAACGGCAATCCAACGAACATAACTTCGTACGAAGAGCCCTTCCACTTGAACATATCATACGGGATGAATGTGACATTCGACTTGGGAGAAATACATGTGCTCTCTCTTGACCTGGAAACAGGAGCTAATCTTGATTTGGAAAATTCTTCCGTTTACATAACGCGCGATTTTACTATTGACGGTGCGCTCACCTGCGGTAAAAGCAAAGTGTTTTTTAACGGCACGGAAGAACAAAAAATTCTCGGAAACCGAACCGCTGAACTATACGACGTAACATCGAACAATACTTCCGGAGTGAGCATAGAAACACCCGGAATATCTCTTCTTCACGTTCTGCAAATCAATGAAGGTACCTTCTACACAAGAGGTAAACTGACCCTAATTAGTAATGAATTTGGAACAGCCCAGATTGGTCCACTTCTGAATGGCGCAGATCTAAAAAACAATGTGATCGTTCAACGTTTCCATCAATCACTCGTTCAGTCTTGGGTAAACTTAGGCGCAGCCGTGCAAGGAAAAACCGTAGCCGATTGGAACGATGATATTATAACTACCGGTTTCCCTGGGGCAGACTATCCTTCCTATCCGGTAAATAATGTGCGCACATTTGACAATGAATACGACGGTACTTTTGAGGAACGTTTTCGCGGTGTGGCTCTTGAAAACACATCCCTTCAAAACAAGCGAGGATATTTTGTTTTCTCAAATCCCGGTGTTGTTTTGTTCGATTTAGAAGGTGCCATCTTTAAAGGTGAACAGTCTTTGCCCGTATGCTATGCAACTACAGAATTTGAAAATACCGATGGCTGGAATTTAGTAGCCAACCCATATCCATGTTCGATTGATTGGGAGTCAAACTTCTGGACTAAAAAGAACATCGAATCTCCCTTATACGTTTGGAATCCCGAGAAGTCTCAATTCATGAGTTATGTGAATGGTGTGGGAAATCTTGGCGGGTCCAACATTATCGGCTCTTCTGAATCTTTCTTCGTATTAGCAAATGATGTAGCGCCCATTTTAAAACTCAACGAAAATGTAAAATTCATTGGAGACATCTCTCAGCATAGTAAAAATGATGCTGACGCAGTGCTTCATTTGAAAGTACATCATGTTCGCGGTGAAGATGAAACCACCATCGTTTGGAATGATGGATGCGGAGCTCAATATGAAGCCCTCACAGATGCATACAAATTGAGAAGCCCGGCTGAAGTACCATACCTATCGACGCGCAGTTCCAACGGTGCTGATCTTTCTATTAATTCATTGGAAAGACAAGACAATAGAATTCTTATACCTATAGTTCTCGAGGTGCCCGAAGATGCCATATACACTATTAGTTGGACCGGGGCCGATGCTTTCACAAAAGGATCGTGCACTGTTTTCAGAGATGACTTTACGGGAATCTCTTATGCATTAAACGAAATCGACCATATAAATTTAGAATTATCGAAAGGAAAATATATTGGGCGTTTCTTTATCGAAGCGGGACGTCCTGCTTTAGCTGAGATAACACCCCCTAGTTGTTATGGTTTTGCGGATGCAACAGCCACGATTCAAGGAGAAGGCGATGGTCCGTGGAATGTTATCTGGACCGATACAAACGGAATTTCAGTGCGCCAGGTGGAGAACGTCTATGGTAACGAAGTGATCGAAGGTTTAGCGGCCGGCTCCTACCATCTAATTATTGAAAACAATGGATTTTGCTCCGATACGCGCACGTCAGTTGAAATACCTCAACCTGCCAAAATAGAGATAGGGGTAGCTTCACGCGCAGAGACATGTCCTCAAAATAGCGATGGTTCAGCACTTGTGGATGTGCAGGGTGGAACGGCGCCATATACGATTACATGGGAGAACGGCATAAAAGGCGCATACCTAAACGACGTACATGCCGGAGCTTACCTCGTTGCAATTACGGATGCACATCTTTGCAGTAGCACAGAAGTGGTCGAGATTCCGAGGACCAACGAACTCGAAGCGGATTTCGAAACTTTCGGGTCTACATTCGAAATGAAAAATGGGGCTGTCTTGGTCGATTTCTATAACACAAGCATTGCAGCTGAAGAATTTGAATGGAATTTTGGTGACGGAACCATTAGAAGAATAAATGATAATCCTTCACATATGTACAACAAGCCGGGTGATTACGAAGTAACACTGCGCGCTCAAGATCGCGATTGCATTTCATCTGTTGTAAAAACAATTCGAGTTACTGCATTAGGTGAGAGCGATGCTGAGCTCAGTAGCATGATCAACGGTGTTCGTACTGATAACGGTATTATGCTAAGTTTTGTGCTTGACCAACCCCGCACACTTCGCATTTGTGCATGGAATCTTTTAGGACAACAGATTTTTAGCCCACGAATCGGAGAGTTCTATCGAGACTCTTTGCAGATAAGTGATAAGAGATACACCACAGGATCATTGGTTGAGATTATTGATGAATCCACCGGTGAAAGAACAGTGCTTAAGTTTTAACCAAAAATAGCTATACTAAGCGCGAAGGACCCTGGTGAAAATCGGGGTCTTTTGTTTTTAGAAATTCAAAAACACCTCACCCTTCTAATCCAACTACTATTTCAATCAACGACAACTTCAATTATTGCGTTTTTCTCAAGATCAGTTCCGATAGGAAATTCAATTTTCTTGAAACCCATTCGAACAAAACAACGAGCCGTATTAGGGGGTACATCTCCTTCATTATGTGCATAAAAAACGATCGTGTTTTTCCCTTGCACAAGTGGAACTCTTATGCGCACCTTATCGCGGGTCAAACGATGTTGTGTAAGCACATAATTTCCATTCACGGCAACGGAAATACTGTCATTGTCTATCTCCCCACTGTCCATCAAAACTAAAGAAATGTAACGCTGTTTGGTTTGAATGATCTGCACAACCTCCTCCTTTCGGCGCTTAAATTCGACTACTTCCGGTGGTGCCGGCACAAAAAGCTTTTTGGGCTTAGGCGCTCCACCAATTTCAAAGGCGAGTCTACATCTAACAGCTAAATAATCGCCCTTTCCATTTGCTTCAAAGCGGCCGGTAGGATCGGTAATTACTGAATTAAAAGTTGGTTCGTTTCTGTATTGATGTTGATATGTCAACAATATGCTCACCGTAGTTCTCTTTTCGATGCGTGTCACTCCAAGTTCGGGTGCTATATATCTTGATCGGGGTCCGTATGAATTGCTGATTGCCGTAAAGTTTTCGTTCGACTCGACCAAACGATCGGAACCATGGAAAATCCATCCAAGAGTAGCGCCCACATGCGCGTTGAGAGGTCCTTTGTTTTTAATTGGAATTAGAAAGAACGGCGAGGCTTGAAGCGTAGTCGTGAATCCTGACACCGAATATTCTTTATTCGGAGCAATGAAGTTATACGTAGTAAGCAAGACACCGCCATGAAGATGCAGTCCCACTCGTTCTTTATACAGCACCCCAAAACCGGCGCCCAATTGAATAACACTGCCGGGTTTCTGACCCCAGTTCGTGGTGGAGTCCTTTTTGATTTTTGCGAAATGAAGTCCGGCATCTAGACATGTCGGAATGTATATGCGCAAATTGGGTTGTGACCAAACACCTTCTCTACCAAAAGACAGAAAAAAAATGATGCTTACATAAATGAATTTGCGGAGACCGTTAAAAGCAGTTTGAAGTAGAATCAATTGGCTACTTTTTGCTTACAAAATTAAATTGATATGTCTTTTTCTTTGCCCCGTACAGCAGCATATTGCAGTCACCCAATCGACTCGAATAAGCCGGGTGAATATTGAGCTCATCTTTTCCACCTTCCATGAGGGTAGAGATCGTAACGCTTCCCGAGTTGTCAATTTTGGCCACTTTCACATCGTTCTCCTTGTGCATTGGTGCCGAATTATAAACAATCTGAAACTCGTTTTCGCAATAATTCCACAAATAAGAAAGTATAGTTAAATAACCGGATGCTGATTGATTCTTGGTGATTTTGGCATTCCACTCAATTTCCCCCGTGGAAGTCATTTTAACCGCTATGATGTCGTCGTAGTGAAAATAGGTCACCGTGCGGGTACTCGTTCCTCCGTTTGGTGAAGTCGTGGTAAATGTCTTTTCTGTAATATAAAATTGTTCGGCGAGTAAAACCCAACCACCATCAGGAAGCAAAACCAAATGGTCGAGATCAAATTCAGGCATTTCCAAATCCTTTCCCTTTTCTTC
>JBILMS010000124.1:0-4606 GCA_044375415.1 Flavobacteriales bacterium | reverse complement strand
AGCAGCGAAATCAAAGAATAATCCATCGACATTCGCCAAGAAAATAAACTGAAGTTACCCGACAGTATAATAGCTGCTACTGCGATGCAACTGGAGATACCTTTCATATCTGCCGATTCCGGTTTCAAGAAGTTACCGAATTTATCACTGCTGTTTTTTGAAATGTCCTAAAAGTTTCGGATGGTAACGTCTCATAACTTGTGAGGAGATAAAGTTGTTCTAAGATACTAACCTCGCATCTTCTCAGCTAGCATTAAGGCTTTGTACAAATTGATTACCCCTCCGGTTTTGGAGAGTTTAGAAAACTTTATTCTCTTGCCTTCTTGGGCCGGATTTTGAACTTTTGCTTTTTTATACTTCACCACGCTTTTTTCGAGTATGTATTTTACTTCAACTGCCGTGAGCTGCGGATAATAGGACCACAGTTCTGCTGCTACTCCACTTACGACCGGAGCAGCCATACTCGTGCCGTCCAATTTTTTCAGACTATTATTCGTGTATGTGCTGAAAATGTCCACTCCGGGCGCAAAAACATCCACTCGCTTTTTTCCGTAATTCGAAAAAACCGCCGATAAATTACTCACGTAATAATCGCTTGCTCCGACTTCGATCCACGTTGAACATCTCGATCCATTGTCGTAATAAGCAGTTGGGAAGTTTTTACTTACATCAATGTTTTTAGCATCATTACCACTTGCATGTATAATCAAAACACCCTTGCTCTCTGCATATTTAATTGCCTCGTCCACTACATATTTAAAAGGTGAGTAACTCTTTCCAAAACTCATGTTTATGATTTTGGCTCCATTGTCCACTGCATATCGTATTGAATTAGCCACGTCCTTATCGCGTTCATCTCCATTAGGTACGCAGCGAATAGGCATGATTAAAACATTTCTGGCTATTCCTTCGGCGCCTTTACCATCGTGCAGTGCTCCAATTATTCCGGCTACGTGAGTACCATGCTCTGCAGCGGGTCCGTAATTATGATTATTGCCATAATATTTCTCGTTTGGATCCGAATAATTGTCGCCAACGATATTCCGTGGATCAAAATCGAGGTTATAACTGTACTTAAACTGATCGGTGAAATGAGCCTTTTGTTCTTCCAATTGAGAGGGTAAATCCTCTTCAAGTGCATAGATGAGTATTTCGCGAACAGCTGCCGAAAACTCATCCTCAGCGCTCATTCCATAGACATCCTCTATCGTATAGTTTTCTTTATCTAAGGTCTTTTTGGCAGTCATATCCGCTAACTTATAGACAGCCATAAATTGTTCGAATCCTGCTTGTTCATCTTTCGCCTTTTTTAATCGACCATTGTATTCATCGATAAATCTTTTGTAACGATCATATTCTACTTTTTCGGTCTCAGTGATCGATGAAGCCTGACGACCATCGAATTTAGCCTTAAGGTCTTTATAAATTCTTGTAAACTCGAGGTTATCATGTTCTACATCGCCGTTATCGCCCCCAATAAAACTCCAACCATGTACATCATCGATGTATCCATTTTTGTCATCATCTATTCCGTTTTCCGGAACCTCATCTGCATTTACCCAAATGGATCCATTGAGTTCCGGATGAGAAATTTCCGTACCACTGTCTATAACGGCCACAATAAGCGGAGTAGCCTTTTTACCCTTTAAAAATTCATAAGCCTCCGAGGCTTGAATTCCACTAAACTCATTTGTTGGACTTTCCATGTGCCAATTGGTCGGCCGAGGTTTAGGCAACGTTTCTTCTTCTTGAGCACTACTTGAAAAAGATGTCAAAGCAATGGTTATCAGTGAAATTACAAAAAAGCGAATATTCATTATTTGAAATTTTATGCGAAAAAAGAACATTTTACTCGAAATTTGCCATAGTTGTGTTGGACGGCAAGCTTTGAATCAAAGATGATGCCCTTACTATAAAGCCAAAAAAAGCCCTCGATTGCTCGAGGGCCCGTTTAACTAACAACTAAACTTTACCTAACTTCTACAGCTCTTCAATTTGTAGAACGCAGGGTCAAAGGTTGATCTCTGACAGGACAAAAATGGATTTTAAGTGTAACGAAAGTATCACAGTGCAATCAATATTCTAAATTTAGACTCGCTCAAAGAAGTGAAAGAAGTAATAATCATAGAAGACGAAACAAGCATTGCTGACCTGCTCAAATTGCATTTGCAGGATATGGAGTGTGACGTTTATTGCTTTTCCAATGGAAAGGAAGGATATCAATACGCCTTAAAAAACCGTTTTGATTTAATGATCCTCGACATAAATCTACCGGGAATGAATGGTCTCGACATCTGTCGGAATCTTCGATCGGAAAAGATAACGGGTCCCATACTGATGCTCACAGCGCGAACAGAGGAAATAGATAAGGTACTCGGTTTAGAGACGGGTGCTGATGATTATATCACCAAACCGTTTAGCATACGTGAGTTTTTGGCAAGGGTAAAAGCGATTTTTCGCCGTGTCGAAATTGATCGTGTAGAACAATCGGAATCATTAAAAGCGATTGAGTTCAAATCCTTGAATATAGATCGAAAGAAGAGGAAAGTAGAATTGAAAGGAACGCGTGTAGAGTTGACACCCAAAGAATTTGATTTACTGTTTATGCTTGCCAATAATCCCGGAGTAACTTTTAGCAGGAAAGACCTTTTGAGCAAGGTATGGGGTTATGATTTTGAGGGATATGAGCATACGGTGAATTCTCACATTAATCGACTTCGTGCCAAAATAGAAAAGGATCCGAACAACCCTGAATTTGTGCTTACGACTTGGGGAGTAGGATATCGTTTTGCCGATAATTAAAACCAAACAAGATGTCATATTCTCAATCTGCACCACAGAGATTTACCAATCGCATTTTGATCTTAACGCTCATCGCAATATTGCTGATTGCAATGATTAGCGCTTATTTGAGCTATAAAAGTCAAGTCAAAATAAGTGAAGAAAAGGAACTCTTTAAACTGGATTGCATTGCGAATGCCGTGGCATTCAAAATTTCAGGTGAGGACCATGATTATCTCGTCGAAACATACCCCGATAGTTTGATGAAATCGAACGTTGCTCGAGACAGTATCTATATGCACATCAAATCACTGATGAGTGGTGCACAGGAGATGACGAAGGTGCCTTCAGAAATGTACACGGTTCTCAACGACACATCCTTCGGTAAACTCTACTTTGGTATTGGCACGATGCGAAATGATTGGTTAAGTGCGATGGATGATTTTCCTGCCGAACTAAAAAATGATTTTGAAAAAGGCGGAATGGTGCGTTCATACCTCGTTGAAGGAGAAGATAAATTAAGTGCCTTCTCTCCTATTCGCGATGCAAACAACAATGTAGTGAGTGTGCTTCAAGTAGAAGAAACACGTGATTCGTTCCTGAGTAAGGCGCGTGATCAAATTATGATGAACGTATATCTTTCTCTCGCGTTCATTGCCTTTATTGGAATACTTATGTACTTCTCCGTGCGCAACCTACTCAAACGTCAGGAGAGAATTGCCCTCGATAAAATAGAAGTCGATATGCTGCGCCGTGAATTAGTTTCCAATGTATCGCATGATCTTCGAACTCCACTGGCCAGTATTCATGGGTATTTGGAAACCGTGTTAATGAAACAGGATAATTTATCAAAGGAGGAAATTAATAAATATCTAAACACATCCTTGCAAAGTACCGATCGTTTGAGAACGATGGTGGATGAACTTTTCGACCTGTCCAAATTAGAGTCGAAAGAACGCAAACTGAATTTAGAACAAATGTCATTAGGCGAATTGCTTTCAGATGTGACAAATCAGTTTAGGGTAAATGCCGCTGAAAAGAATATACAGATTGTATCAAATATCCCGGTCGATTTACCTCTTGTACAAGCGGATGTAGCCCTACTCGATCGCGTCATTCAGAACATCATCGGAAACTCTTTGAAATTCTGCAATTCCGGTGACACCGTGATGGTGAGTGCGGGTGCTGAAAACAATAGAGTTTGGGTTGAGATTAAGGATAGTGGAATTGGTATTAGTGAAGAAGATTTACCTCACATTTTTAATCGTTTCCATAAAGGCAAAACTCATCGCTCCGGAACCGGAATTGGTTTAGCCATAGTAAAAAATGTACTCGATATGCACAAAGCGTCATATCAAGTACATAGTAAAACCAATGAAGGCACGTCGTTTAGGTTTTCGTTGCCAACAGGGGAATAACAGTTCGGGGTTTGCAGAAACAGGAACAGAGGGTTTGCGTTTCTGTGAGGTGTGAATAATCCTTGTGATTCTCGAATGGAAGATGTCACCACTACGTGGTTTGAATTTGCGCATCTTTATCGTTTCTACAAAGATTTCACCACTACGTGGTTGGGTTGAATTCTTCGTAGAAATCGGAGTCTATTAAACGTTGTTACGGTTCGGGGTTTACAGCTCTTCCCCCTTCACCCAGCGCGAACCGTCACCCTGAGTCCAACGCATAAAAATCCAACCATGAGCTCTGACAAATGATCGTCGGAAAGCCTCACCCTCCGCCCTCTCCAGAGGAGAGGGAACCGATTCTGCAAACTGAAAAGTTTGCGTTTTTTAAAGCCGCGCACTCTTGAAAACTACATTTTTCATTTAAC
>JBILMS010000070.1:0-15584 GCA_044375415.1 Flavobacteriales bacterium | reverse complement strand
GGTTATGGAGAAGCAACATTGCCGCCGTACTTGGCAGACACGATTGAAAGCACTACCAACTTTTTCTCTCATTCTTACTTTAAGAATATCCCGGATGAATTTATTCCCGATCAGATAAACGAAGAGATTGAGCGGCTCTTGCCCGGCCATTATCCCGCCAAAGCCGCATTAAACATGGCTTTGTGGCAGTGTTATTCTTCCAAAGTCGGGCAAACTATTTCGAGTCTTGTCGGGATAAAAAGTCTTCACAAACCACCTCATTCCTATACATTGGGAATAGGCTCTAAAGAAGAGATGAAAGAAAAACTCCAATTTGGAATTGACAATGGATTCAATTTTTTCAAACTTAAACTTGACGGAATAAACGATAATCAAGTCGTAACAGATTATTTGAGTCTTTCAAATTACCCCTTCGCCGTGGATGTCAATCAAGGATGGAAAGATCTTGCTCAAGCTCTTGATATCGCTCAGTTTTTGGAGACCTTTGGTTGCGTATTAATTGAACAGCCCTTTCACAAAAGTGATGTTAACGAAACACGCGAACTGCGTAAACATATTTCCATTCCGCTGATCGCTGATGAAGCATGCCAAGTACCCGGCGACATAAAACCCTTAACGGAAGTTTTCGATGGAATTAACATCAAACTTCAAAAGTGTGGCGGTATTAGCCCGGCGCTTCAAATGATCCAAATCGCCAAGGAGCAACAGATGAAAGTTCTTATCGGTTGTATGAGCGAATCTTCGGTAGGTTGCAGTGCGGCAGAGTCACTTGCCTCGCTTTGTGATTGGGCTGATCTGGATGGGCCGTGGTTGATTAAAAATGATCCGGATGTAGAATTAATTTTTAGGCCTTGAGATATGAATTGAACAATATTTCTTGTAGCATCTCTCAATTTATCTATGTTTGCAAAGGAGCCAAATCCCTCCTCATCATCTTAACTTCTCAAACCTTCTATCTATGGCTACATTTATTCAATATCAAGAAAAATATTCTCGTGGAGAATTGCTTCTAAGAACCTTCTTTGGCGCGATATATATAGGTATCCCTCATTTTTTGGTTCTAATATTCGTTGGTATAGCCGCGATGTTCATACAATTCATTTCATTTTGGATTGTCTTGTTTACCGGCACCTATCCTAAAAACTTCTGGACATTTATGATTAACCTATTAAGATGGGGCACACGTCTAAACGCCCGTCTTTGGAACTTATCGGATGGTTATCCTGCCATCGGGTTAAATGCTCAAGATCCTCATACCAACTTCACACTGGAATATCCGCAAAAGCTTAGCAGGGGGCTACTCATCTTGCGTGTGCTATTTGGAGGTATATACGTGGGTATTCCTCATGGATTTTGTCTGCTTTTTCTTTTTATTGCAGCAGGTTTTGTGCAGTTTATAACCTTCTTCATCGTTCTGTTCACTGCGAAATATCCAAGAGGCATGCACGACTTCATGGTTGGTGTGCTGCGTTGGTCCAACCGTGTGAGCGCATACATGAGCTTTCTTACCGACACCTATCCGCCTTTTACTCTCGATGAAGTTGAAACAGAAAATCGGGCATTAGATCAGGGGATTTAAGGAAGCGTTGCATTTTTGCGAGAATTTGGAATTTCATCCTTTCTTTTTGTAATCCTATTCATCTTTCAGCCCTAAACTGAAAGACATGAAATGGATCTCCGATTTCGGGCAATTATTCTATCCGAATGTTTGCGCTGCATGTGGTAACAATTTACTCATGGGGGAAAATGCTCTCTGTATCTCTTGTCAGGTAGCACTTCCACGTACCCGCTACTGGGCTAAGAAAAACAACGATTTGGAAAAACTCTTATGGGGAAGGGTGGATTTACAACTCGCCGACGCCTTTTTGCTTATGCCAAAAAAGGGGGTTGTACAGCATCTCATTCATGAACTGAAATACAAGGGAAATCAAGAACTGGGCGTTCAACTCGGAAGGCTCTTCGGAAAAGAAATGACCTCCCACCAACGCTTACACGATGTGGATATATTGCTCCCTGTGCCTCTGCACCCTCACAAACAACGCATACGAGGATACAATCAATGCGAACTTATTGCCGTAGGAATGAATGAATGGCTCAAGACATCTCTCGAAACCGAAACGCTTTTGCGAACACAACACAATTCAACTCAAACACGCCTCTCACGTTATAGACGCTGGTCTAATGTCAACGAGATTTTTACTCTCAGCGAACCGGAGGCTGTTTATGGCAAACATGTCTTGCTTATTGACGATGTTATTACCACAGGCTCTACGATTGAAGCTTGTGCCGCTGCGATCAGACAATCGGGAAATGTGCGTCTTTCCGTAGCCTCCTTAGCTATTCCCTCGGGATAGCCAATTTTAGATTAGGTTTGTAGCCCAAACCACCATTATGTTTCGAATCGGAATAGTATTTAGTCTTATCCTCCTTTCTTTCACTTTGCATTCACAGGATGTTCTGTTGATGATGAATGGACGAGAATGGAAAGGTCAAATCACTTCATTGGAAGGCACTGTTATTACCCTTTCTACCACTTCAAAAAAAGGTAAAGCAAAAGAACATCAAGTAGACAAAACGGATATCTTCAGTTATACCAAAGCCGGCGAACAAGCAGTTGTTCTATACGCTCAAGATGAGATGATCGGCGATATCTATACTCCGGATCAAATGAGAGTGTTTATTGTCGGCGAACAAGACGCGCGAAATAATTTTCACGCACGTCCAACTGCCATTGTCGGCTTTATCATCTGTGGCGCAGCTGCTTACTATGTAGAAGGTGGATTGATGGGAAGCATTGCCCTTCCTATTCTGTATTCCATTTTTCAGCTAGCGCCAAAAATTCACATTCGCGAGCAATACATGAGCGACACGAATTATAAGTACAACGATTTTTATGCCGATGGGTTTGAACCCGTAGCGCGAACCAAAAAAATTCTGACGGCCATGGGAAGTGGCTTCGCCGGTGCTGCCGCCGGGGTGATAGTTTACGTCATAATTAACGGTGGATTCCAATGAATCTCTCCGGAACGAATATCACACTACAGGTAATCGTTCAAAATGTTTTTATCGCCTTTTGTGCCGGACTTTTCACACTTGAAACGATATCTCTATTCGATGAAAAAAGGGATTATTGGATACCTGCATCTGCTTTCTTTATCACTTTTGGGGTATACAGTATCCTTCGAAATAAAGACATTACATCTTATCGCGCATTAGTATATACTGCAGTGGCCTTGGCATTTGTAGGGGTAATTTTTATACTTCCCAGTCACATTCTGCACATGAAGGCTGACAACCTCTTTGACATTTCAAATATTGCTTTCTTCTTCATTTTCTCTTCATTGATTGTTGTGATTCTCTATTACCCCAAAAGTATTTTTCTCAAAATCAAATTCGAAGGTCTTCGCCAACTCACTCTTGGAAAACCATTAATCATTGCCTATTCGTGGATTATCGCAAGTGTATTTCTCGTTGGATTGTATGCTGAAGAAGGAGCAGATGTTATACTTCTTCTGATTGAAAAATTCCTTTTCATCCTAGCTCTCAGCATTGCATCTGACATCGTGGATGCCGAAAGAGATCAGAGTCTTCGAACCATACCCGTTAAATACGGAATACAAACTGCCAAGAAAATAATTCTGCTGATATTGATAGTGCAAATTATTTGTGTCTGTTTCACCGACTATGAAACATATCAAAAAATAATTATCTGCTCATCAAGTCTTGTCTCCTATCTTTTCATTCATAAGCTAGACTTCGGATATAAACACCTTTCTATTTTGCTTGTAGATTCTTTAGTGGTACTACGTTCGTTGCCGATTGTACTCTTAGCTCTTTGAGAATACTTCATCGAGCGCGTCACTCATTGCTTTCACCGCAAATTGAATTTCTTCATCGGAATGTGCGGCTGAGATAAACCCAACCTCATATCCGGAAGGCCCGAGATAAATGCCCTTTTCCAATAAACTCTTGTGGAATTTTGCGAAGTGACTCATTCCGGAAGGATCAATTTCATCGGATCTTCGAATTTGTTTTTGCTCCGAAAACGAAACCCAAAATATACTTCCCTTCGAAAAAATATGGAAAGCATAGTTCTTGGATTTTGCATACAATCCCAGATTTGAAACTAGGTAATCTGTTTTCTCTTTCAGCTCTTCATAAAATCCCGGACGTAAACATTCTGTGAGTTGTGCAATCCCGGCAGCCATTGCCACCGGATTGCCCGATAACGTTCCGGCTTGATAAACCGGTCCTTGAGGAGCAACGTGATTCATGATCTCCGCTCTTCCGGCATATGCACCAACAGGCATTCCTCCGCCGATAATTTTTCCGAATGTGATGATGTCGGGAGTAATGTCGTAGTAACCCGCGGCTCCTTCAAATCCCACACGAAATCCACTGATCACCTCATCGAATATCAACAAGGTTTTATATTCATCTGCCATCTGTCGAAGGGTTCGCAAAAACTGTCCATCTTGCAGCAAAAGGCCGTTGTTAGCAGGAATAGGTTCAATGATAATACAAGCCAAATCATCCTTGTATTTGTCCATGGCCATACGAAGTGTCTCCGCGTCATTTAAAGGAACTACAATTGTTTCTTCGGCATAAGCCTTAGGTATTCCCGCAGATGAAGATGTGCCGAGAGTTGCCAATCCACTTCCGGCATTCACTAAGAGCCCATCGACATGCCCGTGATAACATCCATCGAATTTGATGACCTTGTCTTTGCCCGTATAACCGCGAGCGAGACGAATAGCGCTCATCACCGCCTCCGTTCCGCTGCTCACAAATCTTATTTTTTCTACATACCGATGATGCGACAAAATCATCGTCGCAAGTTCATTTTCCAATCTGGTTGGTGCTCCAAAACTGCTTCCTTTGGCAACTGTTTCCTGAATGGATTTAACCACGTGTGGATGTGCATGGCCTAAAATCAAGGGTCCCCAAGAACAACAAAAATCGAGGTATCGATTGCCGTCAGCATCCCACACCTTACTTCCCTCGCCGCGTTCGAAAAACAAAGGGCTTCCTCCTACCGACTTGAAGGCACGTACCGGAGAATTTACTCCTCCCGGAAATAAAGTCAAGGCCTTTTCAAAAAGTTCATTTGATTTTTCGCGTTTCATTTTTCCTCCAGATTTGAAGCGCAAAGGTAGATGAGCCTTGTACTTACAAAAGTCATGGAAGTGTTGAATGAGGCTTCTAGATCTCAGCTATTATCAGCACATCTTTCTCATTGTCACGCAAAACGAAATGATGATCGAGTATCTTAAAACCCTTTCGAGTCAAAAGTTGGATTAGATCATTCTCCAGATAATAATAAATCATGGTTTTGTCACCGGCACTATTGGTTTTAATACCGGAATTAGACGGGTCGTCGCAAATAGTGCTAACGTATAACAAGCCTTTAGGAACAAGGGTTTCACGGGCATCTTCGAAGAATTGTTCTGTTTCTTCAGGTTTCAGATAAGGCAAACAAAAACCACAAACGATCACATCAAATTTGTGATCCAGTGATTTTATCTCTCTACAATCTAATACTTCAAAACGGGCAGTTGGAATATTAACCCGAGCCAAATCAATCATTTTTGGAGAAATATCTGTCCCAAGTATTTTTAGATCGGGTCGATTATCAAGGAGAAAGCGAGTGACGTTCCCCGGTCCGCATGCTATTTCGAGGACTTGAGCATCCATGGGAAGTCGTTCGCACAAGTATTCCAGACCCTTCGAATATGCACTCACATCCATGAACCGTTGCCGGTACAATTCTGCGTGTTTATCGAAAATCTCTTTCGCTGATTTAAGGGAACCTCTAAACTCATTTTCCATTACAGCACAATACTAGCCATTTTCTGTGGTTTGATAAATTAAAGCTAACCTCTAAAGCCTTTCACACACCCGCGCTCAATTCCAAACTTTTCATCATTTTTGCATTATGAAATTTACAAATCAAGAGATCCTAATTCTAATTGGTGTAGGCGTTGTGGTGTTGGTTGCTATATGGTGGAAATTCGGTAAGGACATACGTCTGGCGCTGAAACCCACGATTGCTGAGGGCACTATTATCAACTGGACGGCCACCCAAGTTGAAGGCAAACGTTATTTCTATCCCCTCATAGAATTTTATGATGTATACGGTGTTCGTCATGCCTTCCGCGCCGAAGAAAGATGCGAGGGTCAACCGATGTACGAGCAGGGAACGCGGGTCACGATCAAGTATTTGGCTAGTGATCCCGGGGTTAGACGAACGGTTTATCCAACGAAGTCGGCGGTCTAGATGATCATTATCGGAGACGTAAACCCCCTCAAACTGAAACTGTTTCTCGAACTGTCCCGAACGATTCGATTATTCCAACCCGCCCCGCGGGTGGAATATCATTGAACAAAGTTCAAGGTAATCTTCTAAAACCCGCCCCGCGGGTGACATATTATTTCGTTCGGTGTTCTAAACCTTTTGGCAAAACTCGAACTGTGGACCCCATAACGTTGCTCAAATTGAATTGATCATTTCAAGTTTCATTAGCACTCCATGTATTAGATTCGTTATGACATTTATTCAAAACTCCCTATGCCCGAAATCCACTTTTTAGACCTCCTAAAACACAAACATTTCGGTCCCATTACATTGGGTGACAATAAAGAGAGGGTTATTCAATTTCTTGGAGAACCCACAGATTATTCAAACCCGGAACTCAGTCCGGAAACATTTGACGCGATCTATTATGGCCGTTTTCAATTTAACTTTATCGAAGAAAAACTGAATTCGATTTCACATGCCCACATCCTTGATCTTTTTACATGGAGGTTTGAAGAGGCATTTCATTTTAAAAACGACCTGTTTCAATTTACGACGTGGTTCAAGGATCCGACTATTGATACAAGATTAGAAAACTTCAAGAATAAACATGATTCTGAAAACATCTTCTATACCGAGGACATTTTCTATGACAGCATTCGACTCAAAATTGGAGAAGATTTAACGTTGCTTTTTTGTGGTGTGCAATCTTTTCATAAAGATCCGAGTGAATGGGCGGCCATTGACCCTGAAATTCTAGACTTGAAGCTCGCGTCTTTTTATTTGGGGAGTTAGTAGTTCATCATTATTCGAGACTATTGTCATGTTTGGGCTGGGGCCCTTTGAGGTAAAAACACGTTTTTTCTTGTGGAACCCAAGGATCCCAAAGGAGGCCCAAGGGACCCAATTCTAAAGAAAAATCTACAGAACACATTGAAGAATCAATGAAAAAACACTCCGTGACCTTCGCACTATTCTTTGTTGCCCTTTGTGGTAAAAAGTCCTACCCGCCAATCGGAGAAGGATCCTCACCAAATCTTTATCGTAAAAAAACGAATTCAACTTTTTGCCCCATATTTGCCCCATGGCATTAAAGACACAACCCTCTCCAAAACAGCAAGAACAATTTCCGTTTGAGAAGAAAAATTACATTTTCCTACTCATCGGCATCGGAATCTTGATCCTCGGATTTGCACTGATGGCCGGTGGTGGTAGCCCCAATCCCAATGTGTTCAGTATGGATATCTTCTCTACCCGAAGAATCACTGTGGCCCCCATTACTGTGCTCCTTGGTTTTGGAATGATCGGTTATGCTATCATGCACAAACCAAAGAAAAATGATAGCGGCAGCAAAACTGAAGAACCTTACAAGAAGTCGTAAGGATCTATGTCGTTACTCGAAGTAATCATTATTGCCATCATCGAAGGGCTCACGGAGTTTTTGCCCGTAAGCAGCACCGGTCACATGATAATCGCCGAACATCTGCTCGGTATTGAACCTGATGATTTCAATAAAGCACTTATCATTAACATCCAATTCGGAGCAATTTTAAGTGTGGTCGTTTTATACTTCAAACGCTTTTTTCAAAGTATAAACTTTTACCTCAAACTGTTCGCTGCTTTTATTCCGGCCGCTGTCATAGGTTTTTTAATGGACGATTACATCGACGCTATGCTCGGCAGTGTTATGACGGTCGCGGTTTCACTGCTAGTCGGAGGTGTAGTACTTATTTTTATTGATAAGTATTTAAATCCAAAAGTCGAAAAAGAGGTTACTTATCCAAACGCCTTTACCATCGGGCTTTTTCAGTGTATTGCCATGATACCGGGCGTTTCCAGAAGTGCTAGTACCATCATAGGCGGAATGACTCAAGGCTTAACGCGCAAACAAGCGGCAGAATTCAGTTTCTTTCTCGCTGTTCCCACCATGTTTGCTGCCTCTGCATACAAATTGTACAAGGGATATGACAAGGTGCCCGGACTTTTTGAAGGAAATAATCTTTTCCTTTTACTTGTAGGAAATGCCGTAGCTTTTATCGTAGCCATGGCGGCGATCAAGTTTTTTATTTCTTTCTTAACCAAACATGGATTCCGAGTGTTTGGTTGGTATAGAATAATACTCGGAGTGATTTTGATCGCTCTTATTCTATCCGGAGTGGATCTACAAATTACAGGTTAATAGTAAAAATTACAGTTAATTCAACTAACCGAACAACATTCCTTCATATTTTGTAGGAATAGCCTCTAGACGCTCAATAATTTCCTTGGGATCGGCAGCTAAAACAAGTGCACTTCTCTCCTCTTTAAAGTTCTCGAGACCTTTAAAATAATTGCTGTAATGACGACGCATTTCGAATACGCCTGCTTTATCTCCTTTCCACTTTACCGAAAATTCGAAATGACGACGACAAGCATTCGCTCTTTCTACTAACGTTGGAACTGGAAGTTTTTCACCCGTAGCCAAAAAGTGCTTTATCTCTTTAAAAATCCACGGATAACCAATGCTGGCCCGACCAATCATGATCCCATCGACGCCATACCGATTTTTATATTCCAATGCCTTTTCAGGAGAATCGATGTCGCCATTTCCAAATATGGGAATACGTATACGTTGGTTCTCTTTAACTTTAGCGATCAACGACCAATCGGCTTCTCCCTTGTACATCTGAACGCGTGTACGTCCATGTATAGTGAGCGCCTGAATGCCGATATCCTGAAGTCGTTCCGCAACCTCGAGTATGTTTTTGGTGCTATCGTCCCATCCCAATCGTGTTTTAACCGTAACCGGAAGCGTTGTTGCTTTCACAATGGCTTCGGTCATGCTCACCATCTTTGGAATGTTTTGCAATATCCCGGCACCGGCACCCTTACACGCTACCTTTTTAACCGGACATCCATAGTTAATATCCAACAGATCCGGACCGGTTTCTTGAATAATTCGGGCGCTCTCTACCATTGCCGGTATTTCACTTCCGAAAATCTGGACTCCAATAGGGCGTTCATATTCGTAGATATCCAGTTTCATCCGGCTTTTGGCAGCATTGCGTATCAAAGCTTCGCTACTTATAAACTCGGTGTACATCATGTCGGCGCCCTGTTCCTTGCAGACCATGCGGAAAGGCGGATCACTCACGTCCTCCATGGGGGCGAGAAGCAAGGGAAAATCCGGGAGCTCTATGTTGCCTATTTTTACCAACGTTTTCTACAAAAGGACTGCAAAAGTAACGCATGAATCCACTTCTTTCCACCTTTCAACAATTGAAGCCTTGGCCGAGATTGCTGTTTTTCATATCGTTAACACTGATAGGGGCCGCTGTAGGCGGTGCGCTTGGGGTCTTATTGCTCCAATATATCACCGGTTTGGAACTCAATCAGCTGCCCGATTATATGGGGCAATACGAGAACCCGGTGGCAATGAAACACCTTTCGTGGTACAATAGCTTGAGTCAACTTTTTGTGTTTCTAATCCCATCTATATGGTTCATTTGGTTGGTGATAGGCAATTTTAAAAAGGGTTTGTGGCTTTATACTCCTCAATACACAATCGTCCTCATTCCATTGATCATTCTCGGCATTAGTCCGGTGATCAATTTTGTGGAAATCCTCAATCATGTGCTGATCCCCGAAGGTTCTTGGCTCGAATCCATGGCTTTGCCACAAGAAATGGAATTAAAAAACCTTACTCAAGGAATTCTAAAACTGGAAACTTCCGGGGGATTAATCTGGACCATCGTAGCAATCATATTATTTCCCGCTATTTGTGAAGAGATCGCGTTTCGGGGAGTACTTCAACCGGTATTGGGAAGAATCACCAAAAATATCCAACTCTCTATTTGGGTTACCGCCTTCATATTCAGTTTTATACATTTTCAATTCTATGGTTTTTTACCGAGAATGGTACTGGGTGCCCTTTTTGGCTACATGGTTGTCTGGACCGGCAGTCTTTGGACTTCCGTTGTAGCACATGGACTCCACAACGGTCTTGCCTTTATGGCCTTTCGAGAAGCCGGCACTATGGAACCACAAGAATTAGCCCCCTCTGATACAGGGATTACTTTATACTTATGGCTGGTAATTGGTATCGCTGCGTTAATGTTCATGGCGAAAAGGTCGGTTTTTTATAAGAGGAAAGATGAATTTTTTGGGGTACCCAATTCAACGAAAGCCTCACCCTCCGCCCTCTCCAGAGGAGAGGGGACCGATCCTGCTAATTGAAATGTTCAGGTTTTTTAAGAAAATACTATTTGAAAACCACCCTTTTCATTGAACGTAAACGTCCCCCTCTCCCCTGGAGAGGGGCTAGGGGTGAGGCCTTCCGACGGTTTTGTCAGCGCTCACGGTTGGATTTAATACGTGGGACTCACGAGAACAAGGAGAGGGGCTGATCATGCAACTTGCCACATTTACTTCTAAGGATTGGAAAACTCAACTACTACTTGTTTTCTCTCCTTCTAATAAAGAACTCAGCTAACTCAATATCTCCGGGTACAGTAATTTTGATATTCTCCGGATTACCCTTTACCAACTCCACAGGGAAACCGCTCTCTTCAAAGACACTTGCATCATCGGTGAAAGATGCGTTAAAAGGACTCTTATAGGCTTCTCGGATTTTTTCAAGTGAAAAACACTGTGGCGTTTGCACAGTCACATAATCCTTTCTATTCACTGCTTTCGAGTCATGTTCGCTTCTAAAACGCAAACTGTCGGTTAATTCCAATACCGGTATAGCTGCTCCGGTTAATTCAGCTGCATCCAAACACCTCGTTATTGTTTCTCTACTTACCAAAGGCCTTACTCCATCGTGAATAGCAACCAAACCTGAGTTTGATTTAATGACATTTAAACCATTCTGCACGGAATCAAAGCGCTCGGCACCTCCCATTACCATCGTATGTGGAATAGTAATCTTGTACTCTTTGCAAAGCGATTTCCAAGTCTCTATCGATTCGGGGGGTAATACAACTATGAGTTCTATTTCAGCATTAAAATCAAAAAATGCCTTTAACGTATGAGCCAATACCGGCAGACCATTCAGCAATAAAAACTGCTTAGGTATTTCGGCACCCATTCGTTTGCCGCTCCCTCCGGAAACAATTACTGCATACATCGAATTCACCATCATAAAGCAAATGTAAGGGAAGCGATCTGACTCGTCCATTTGTTCTTGAATCTGCTATACTGATCTTTTTTATAGTTAACGATTCGTCAATCCGATTAAACCAAAAAAGAACTAGTTTGCACATCTAAATCTTTGCGACATGAGCACTCGGCGACAATTCATTACAACATCGACATTGGCATTTACGGGGCTTGCATTATCTGCCTCTAGCGGAATTCCCCTCATCGGAAAAAAACCATTCGTGCTCATATTAGGTGGTGGTTTTGCCGGATTGTCTGCCGGTCTGAGACTTTACGATAAAGGTTACGATTTCAAAATTCTAGAAGCAGGCAGCGAAGTTGGGGGTAGAGTTAAATCTCATGTCATCGACCCTGCCGATAAACTGGTGGTGGAACTAGGAGCAGAATGGATTGGTGAAGACCATACTTACCTCCGCGAATTGTGTGCTCGTTTTAACATCGAATACAAAAACAATCAGTTCGACTCACAGGTTATTTACGGAGGAAAACATTATAAAACAGTTTCCGAAATCTCTAGTCCTGAATGGGAAAAGAAATATAAAGAACTGCTGGATGCTTATAAAGAATTACCTGAAAAAGAAAAAGAAAAACTTGGTAAACGACTCGATCAAATTGATTGGTGGAGATACCTCGAAGAAAATGGTTGCCGAGGCGTCGATCTCGATCTAAGAGAGTTAATGGATAGCACGGATTTCGGAGAAAGTATTCGCTTTGTCTCTGCTTATGCTGCTCTTGAGGAGTATACACGCACGAGTGAAAATTCAAGAAATGAAATGGATTATAAGATGGTCGGAGGTAACCAACAACTTGCATACAAAATGCGAGATGTGTTTCCTGATAGGGTAAAATGCAATAGTCTTGTTGTAAGGGTTGACCACAAAGACAAGGTGCAGGTTCATTGCGCAGATGGACAAATCTATACGGCCGATAAACTCATCTGTACTATACCCACCTATGCCGTAAGTAAGATAAATTGGAACCCCGTTTTGCCGGAAGCCATGCTCCACGCCATTCAGGAGTTGCAATATGCTCGAATTAATAAACATGCTGTCTTGTTTGAAAATCGATTTTGGAAAGATGAATCATTTGATATGATTACAGACATGCCCGGACATTACTTCTATCACGCCACCAAAAATCAGGCTTCAACAAAAGGGGCGCTTATATCGTATTCCATTGGCGACAAAGCCGCCATGTTCGCCAATCAGAGCAAAGAAGCGAATGCGGACATGGTTTGTCAAAGTTTACGTGCTGCATTTCCCGATATAAAATCGCAGATCAGAGAACAAGTAAATTACTACTGGGGAGCCAGTAAGTATTCCTTCGGTGCCTATGCTATGTATGGTAAGGGCCAATGGAATCGTCTTTGGCCGGAACTCTCTCGTGATCTATCGCGCATAGATTTCGCCGGCGAACATCTCTCTGAAAATTGGCAGGGCTTTATGGAAGGGGCGTTGGAAACGGGACGGGATGCGGCGGATAGGGTGTGATTTAATTTTTAACCTTGGCGGGATTGTATCATAGAGCATCCTTTATACGGATGAAAATGATCTCAGATTTAATTATCAAATAACTATTTATTTCTAGAACTCTCATTCTTTTGAGATAATTTCGATTACCTTGCGTTAAGAAAAAAATGATTAGACTATCAGATAGAAATTACATTTACTACTAGATGATTATACAAGTAAGAATTTTTGAAGTCAAATCACATTTCGATAAGTTCTTGTTAAATGTTCCGATTTACAATTAAGGTTGACTTTTTAATGTGTCCTAAATAAATGAATTATGATCATGCGCTTTGCCTTAATACTATTCTTCACGTGCGAATTTGCCCTTTCCTCTTTTTGTCAAGAGCCTCTTGAGGCTATCGTTCGACTACGTTTTCATAATATACGAATGTCAGACGGCACAGCAGGTTTCACAGAGTCCAATTACAATGAATTATTAGTATTTCTAGAGGAGTTTTACGGTCCCTATAATATTCACTTTTGTGTAACTTCAACTGATAATATAGATGACGATTTTCTTTATAACGCCTCATGGGAAGATCCGCTAACATATTCATTGCCCCCAGTAATAGACATTCAGAATATGTCGCTTACAGACTATTTTATATATCAGGACAATCTTTCCATTCATAATCATCTAACAATTGATGTTTTTTGTGAGGCGCATCACTATCCAACAATTGAAGAGGCCAGTTACGCAGCTGGTGCGGGAATAGGAATAATAGAAACTGGGAATATACACATTGTAATGGCTGTTGGCGCGGGGGTAGTCCCACACTCGACCGGAGCTGTTCTGGCTCATGAAATTGGCCACTGTTTGGGGCTCAGTCATACTTTTCCCACGGCTATCGCTGATCTACCGTATGATCCCGAATTATTCGTTTTTGATTCGCCAGGATGGCTTTCCTGTTACGAGGTCTATTCCAGCCCTTGGTTAGTCGATCAAAATTGCAATTGGTTACTTGCTGATGAGCCGTTTATTTTTTCGGAATTGGGATTAAATGATCCCTCTGACCCTTTACCTGAGAGTGCCACAGAATGTCAAGAGGCTCTATATAACTTGTGGATTCAATCTTTTGCAGAAATTGTTGACGGGCCTGATGATGTGCAATATGCGCCACCAATTGATAATATTATGTCTTATACATATCCACCATGCCGAAACTCGTTTACTCCTGGACAAGCTGAAATAATGTGGTCACATATATTAACAAATCCGTCCGCAATGGGAAACACTTTTCTTTCTACAGATACAGAGTTTTCCTACATTGATATTGTTGTTTCGGAAAACGAAACCCTCGAATACGATTCCGGTACTTTACTTCATATAAATTCGATTATTCTTGAACAAGGGGCTTCCTTGATTTTGAATGATGCAATTGTGAATTTTTCCTTTCAGGGTACAATTATTGTGAAACATGGTGCAAGTCTTATAGCTAATGGTACCAAATTTACATCTGACGCAGATTGCAATCCTGTGATTAATGGATGGAAGTGGATTGAGGTTTGGGGGCCAGATCTAGTTGATAACACTCAAGAAATTTCTGGAAATGTTATCCTGAGTGATTGCATAATTGAAAATGCAATGATTGGGATTTATGGTGGGGTAAGATCCGCAAATACTACCCTGTGCGACCATGCTCCTAACGTTATATGTAACAACGTAAGTTTTTACAATAATCAAACAGATGTAAGATTACAGGGGGCGTTTCCTTCGAGTTTACGGGGAACAGGTGGCACAGAGCAAAAATTTATAGACTCTCAATTTGAGGTCTCAGACGAGTATCTTTCTACTCTACCATCGAAAAATTCATACCAATTCATGTATTTCAAGAACTGTGACAATGTTACTATTGAAGGATGTTATACCGCTGAAATTAGCTATTCAACTAGTTTACAATGTGCAATTCTTTCTATAAACTCATTTATTGATTTTGTACCTGGATCCTTCTCATACCTTTCTTTGACCTCGCCAAATGGCAATCCGACAAATTATACAAGTTCATTGATTTCAATTGGAAACGATGATACCATTTTAGCAACCGCCTTGCCCGATCAAATAAATGCGGTCAACATTGAAGCTATTTCTCTCCAAACTGATTTCACATTGGAAAATCTTCTCGTTTCTGAAACTCAGCACAGAACTCTTCAATTGGTGGGTTTGGTGAATGGGGTTGTTATGAATAGTACTCTCGTGGCTCCAGGGGAAGGCCATGGATTATATTTGAATGGGTGCACAGATTACAGTGTACATGATAATATTATTTTTGATCTTCCCGGTACTGAAGAGAGCTACGGTATCGTGGCATTCGGCTCTGGTCCCGCGGCTAACCTTATAGATAATAACCAATTCGGTATTACTTTTCAAGGTGTTGATCTCAGCATCACTGGTCCTAACATTGGCATTCTTTCATTAGACAACAATACTGGATCAGACAATGATGTGAACACTGGCTTACAATTGCACTGCAACGAATTTGTATACGGTGAAAGAATGATTTTGGTGAGCCATAGTGAGTATTATCCAAGCAACCTACCTTCCGGGATGTCAACAACCCAGGGCTCAGAGTTCGTTGGTGCCGGAAACTGGTTTGAACCCTCGACAGTGTCTGATTTTGAAAATTTCGAGGAAAATGATG
>JBILMS010000024.1:0-45908 GCA_044375415.1 Flavobacteriales bacterium | reverse complement strand
CCCCGGAAGGACGGTTACTCTCATAGCCAAATCCCCTTGATAAGCCGCCGAATCGGGGATCACGGAGTAGATCAACTGATCGTTCGAAGTCTCCCAATACTGTGGCTCCAAAGTCCAGGTATTATAAAGACTCCAGACCTCAAAATTACCATTCGGCACCCAGAGCTGTGCATCTGCTTGGCTCATTATACCCAAACAGACTAAAACGATACTAATCAACTTTTTCATGTAAAGGCTTGGTTTTTATGCAAGAGTGACACGGGTTGGTGGGTGGGAGGTTGTATGGGGGGTGGAGTTATACTAACTTTCACTTTAATTGAGAGGTTAATTGTTTCAATTTTAAAAATGCAATTCATTGCTGATTATTTATGATGGCTTTATCAATCCCTTGTAATTCCTTAACTATATATACATAGTATAGGCAATAAAATGAGGCAAAACTGAACTATAAAAACCACAGATTTTTAGACGGATAATTTTGAGTCATTGTCTAAATAAAAACAATTTTGAAAATGGACATACCAGAATGGAATTGTATAATACACTTTTAAATTGCAGGATAGCTCAAACCAGCTCAGAGAAAGATGCCTGATGGTGCAATTTCAAATCTTAGTATTACCTTTTTCAGTTAGGCAGTGTGGAAAGTGTTTGAGAAAATTCAATAGTGTTTTAAAATTCAGGAGCAGGCTTTTGTATTTTTCGGAAAAATACAGGGTATTGTTCGAAGTCCTGTTAGAGCTAAATGTTTGAATTAGGAATGAATAGATTTTGACTTCAGGACCTGACAAGTGTTTAATTGCCTTATAAATTAGAATGAATACAAAAGATTGAATCAAAATTAGTGAAAATGAAGATCATAATTTATTTATTGGTATTGGGTTTGTTGAGCTTTTCTAGTTGCAATTCTGGGGGCTCCACTACTGCACCTTCTCGACCAAAAACACCACAAGAATTAAAATGGGAATTGGAACGACAGGAAAAATCAAATCCAAGGGAGTATCTCAGTGCTAAGGCAACAATGTCTCCGAATAAAGTGAAAACGCGTGAGGCTGGATTATTTCGTGATGCCCAGTATAAAGACGACGGGTATAATATAGAAGGCACAATAAAAAATTCAGCGAGTATTGCTCGATTTAAAGATGTTGTATTAACCGTTACCTTTTTGAGTCAAACCGGCACTAAACTGGATGAAAAGGACTATGTGTTTTATGAATTCTACGAGCCGAACTCTTCAAAGGGATTTAAACTTCATACTTATCCACCGGAACCTACAAAACAATTCAGCGTAAAGGTTAAGGACGCCACTGGTGTTGATTAATTTTATTGCATTCAAAATTTCTTATTAATGGAGATCCGTCATATTCCCTCGAGCATTTCACTTACTTTTTTCTTGACATCTAACAAGTATTAAGAAATAATAAATGTCTATTCAGCAAAACATAACCAAAGAGTATTTACTCCAAGCGATATCAAAAATTGACAAAGAGGGAATTCCAAATGATGGGGATTCTCAGTATTATGACGTTGTCTATAATGGGAAAATGTACCCGCCAAAAATTGTAGTTGCCTATGCTAACATCTTTGCCAACGGAAATGAGTTAGATAGAAATTCATTCTCCGGGGGAATGGGGACGGCTTGTTTCAAATTGTTACAAGACAATGGATTTGTTATACAAAGAAAGCAACCCGATTATTATGTATTGGGTTCTGCATGGTATGGCGACAAGGAGGCGCCGGACCAAACTGAGAGATTTGTCGAAAATGGAATTTGGGAGAATGGATACAAAGATAAATTTTTGGATGTTGTTAGAGGAGTGTTGGTGGGAGATAGAGTTGCAATAAAGTCATCTTTTGCAACACGTCAAGGGAAGAGTTTTTTAAGAATTAAGGCGGTTGGAACTGTTCAACAGAATTTTGGGGACGGTAGAAATTTAAAAATTAATTGGGACAGGAATTTTGAACCTTTTGATTTAGAGGGATATGGTAATTACAGAAATACAATCCAAAAGGTTGCTGCTTTGGATATTTCGGAAATATTTAATTTAAAAATTGAAATGAGTTATTATAGTGAACTGGAAAGATTTCTTTCTCAGGCGAAAACCGAGGACCTTAGAACCAACCAGTATAAAAAGTCATTTTCAGGATTGGATGTTAAGGTGAGTTTTGGTCAGGGCAATTCAGCACGAGTGCCATGGATTGCTTTTTTGGGGAAGGCTAATACAGTCCAAAAGGGGATCTATCCGGTTTATCTGTACTATAAGGAGAATGACATGTTGATTTTGGCTTATGGTGTAAGCGAAACAAAGAGAGCAGAAATGAGTTGGCCTATTTATAATGTAAATACAATTGAACAGTATTTTGCACAAAAGGGATTAGAAAGACCTGTAAGGTATGGCTCTTCGTTCGTTTTTAAAACTTACGATCTAATTCAAGGTATAAGTGAGACGGAAATAAGTAAAGACCTGGAAGAATTATTATTAATTTACAATCAGGCTCTTTTAAATTCAAGCCTTCCTTTATACGACACTTTCAAGAGAGAATCCTTTTACAATTCGGCAATAGAAGCGGGATATTTTTTGGAGGAAATTTTCTGCACTCGATTTTTGTCTTCGCTTCTTACCAAGCCCTTTGTAATCCTTACCGGACTTTCAGGATCTGGCAAAACCAAACTAGCTCAGGCTTTTGTTAATTGGATTTGTCGGGATGAAAATCAGTATTGCTTAATCCCAGTGGGAGCCGATTGGACAAATCGTGAACCTTTGCTCGGTTATCCTAATGCATTGAAGCCGGAGGAATATGTAAAACCTGATAGTGGTGTGTTGGATTTAATTATTCGGGCTAATAATGAGCCCGAACTTCCTCACTTTCTGATATTGGATGAAATGAACTTAAGTCATGTGGAAAGGTATTTTGCGGACTTTCTGAGCGTTATGGAATCGAGGGAAGAGATACCACTGTATTCTGAAGGAACTGTAGAAAATGGTGTGCCTGCGCGATTGAGAATCCCTTCCAATCTTTTTATTATTGGTACCGTGAATATAGATGAAACCACGAACATGTTCAGTCCAAAGGTGCTGGACAGAGCGAATACCATGGAGTTTCGGGTATCCCAAGAAGAAATGAAAAGGTTTTTGGACAATATCAAAGACATTAACATGGATACTTTGACAAGTAAAGGTGTTAGCATGGCCAAAAGTTTTTTAGATATGGCCGCACAGAGAACTTTTCCCTCTACCCACAATGATGTCATCAATGATACTTTAGTTAAATTCTTTGGCGAACTCAAAAAGACCGGTGCAGAATTTGGATACCGCAGCGCAACTGAAATTTTACGTTTGATTAACCAGTTGAGTGCAATGGACAGCAACTTAACCAACAATCAGAAGATTGATATTGCCATTATCCAAAAATTGCTACCCAAACTGCACGGCTCACAGAGAAAGTTGCGTTCTGTGCTGGAAGCACTTGGTTCTTTCTGTATTGCAGGTGACGTAAAAATCATTAAAGATGTTTTTGAAAAACCTGACTTTGATTTTAACGCGTCAAACGTGCTTTATCCACTTTCTCTCGAAAAAATTGCTCGTATGTATCGGGGAGCAATAGACAACGGATTTGCAAGTTTTGCTGAAGCTTAATAAATGAAGTCTGTATCAAACATAGAGATCAACTTTGACAATGTTAAGAACGGCCTGCGTCTCTATATAGATGCCCGCAGACCCGATTCTTTGTTTGATGCGCAGGAAAGCGCAAGTGTGAATAATGAAGCTCGGTTCCAGTTGGTGGAAGGATGCTATTACGATTATGCAATTAGCGATTCCAATTATATCTTGGGTGATATTGGAGAAAACATTGTACAACAGCATAAACGCAATTCCGATGTTGGCAGCATTGCGCCGAACATTTTTGTCGGTACGCTTTCAATACCATTGTTGGAAAGGGCGACGAATGAAGAATGTTGCAAAGTGGAGCTGGAAGTTCAATGCATTAAATCCGGCTATCGTGATGATTACCGTGACATGCTGGAATTTATTACCGAAAAGTGTACCGACTTGTTGCTTCAGGCCAACTCACCTGTATCACACCTTTTTGATGTTGATTACACTAGAGACAGTCAAACTCTTTATCAGAAATTTGCTTTTGTAAAATCAGTTATTGGATCTGATGAGTTTAGCACGGCTGTTCACCGAATTGTCACATCACCCGCGACAAAGTGGACTGAAATATCAGAGAGCAGGGACATTCGCAATGCCAAGAGATTTTCAAACGCCAATATCAAAGAATTTTTGAAAGGAGGAAGCAGAACAAAATTGCCCGACTCACACTATTTGAAGAGTTATGGAATTGAAACACTGCCTGAACGAATCACCTCGAAACGGAAAGTTGATTCAGTAGACACTCCTGAAAATCGTTTTATCAAACATGCGTTGGAGGAATTTTTAAAATTCTGCACAGACATCAATGTTAGGGCAAGAGAATTCCACCATAAGAAAATGGAAAAGGAATCAGAATTGCTGATTCGTATCTTGGAAAACCAGCTAAATCATGCAGTTTTCAATGATATTTCACGGCCAACAACTTTGAAACTTAATAGTCCTTTACTGCAGCGAAAGGAGGGTTACCGTGAAGTACTGCGTGTATGGCTAATGTTTGACCTTGCGGCAAAGCTAATCTGGACTGGCGGTAACGATATCTATAGCGGTGGGAAAAAGAATATCGCAACTTTGTATGAATACTGGCTTTTTTTCAAGTTGCTCGACTTGTTTCAATCTATCTTCGAAATAGAACCTAAAGACATAACGGATTTAATTAGAGAAACACCCGATGGTTTAAATCTGCAAATTAGGCAAGGTAAGTTCACTGCTCTTTGTGGTGTTTACGATTCGGGAAACCGAAAGCTCAATATTCGTTTCAATTACAACCGCTCATTTAGTGGTAAATCGAATTATCCTGATTCTGGAAGCTGGACAACAACACTAAGGCCTGATTATACACTTTCGTTTTGGCCATTTGGAATTTCAGAAGAGGAGGCGGAAAAGCAAGAACTCATAGTTCACATTCACTTTGATGCCAAATACAAGATTGCGAATCTGACGAATTTTATGGTATTAAAAGCAGAGAATGAGTTGGATGAGGAGAAAACAGAAAACAGCAAGGGAATATACAATAACGCTGACCTGCTGAAAATGCATGCATACAAGGATGCCATTAGAAGAACGGGCGGTGCTTATGTTCTTTATCCTGGGGACAAATCTTACAGCCGCAAAGGATTTCATGAAATTATTCCTGGACTAGGTGCTTTTCCTGTAAAACCATCTAAAAGTGATAATGGAATTGGAGAGCTAAAAGGTTTTATACTTGAAATCATTGATCACTTTATTAACCGATCATCTCAGAGAGAGAAAATCGCATATAGAACTTTTGATATCTATAAGACCCCGCCAGAAGCAGACAATGCTCATACAGAACGTTTGCCTGAGTCATTCAACGAAAATAGAGCCTTAATTCCCGATGATACCGTTGTTTTGGTGGGATCATACAAATCAAGGGAGCAACTTAATTGGATTAAGAGTAGGGCGCTTTACAATTTTAGAATGGAAGGAGCAAGAGGTTCTCTTACTCTTACCAAGGAAGCTCTTTCTTCCAAGTTTCTGGTTCTTCATACTAAGGAAGATGAGTCCACAAGGGAGTTGTGGAGAATTGTTGAAAAGGGATTCAAGGTTACAAGCCGCGAGACACTGGAAAGATTGGGGTATCCGAATCCTGGTCATAAGAATTATTTGATAGTTCGTATCGAAAAAGTTTCAGAGCCAGAACTTGAGAATGTGGAGTTGAATTTCAAAAAACTAGTAGGATATTCACCCAATGATGATTATGCTTTTCCTTTCACAGCGACTCTTTCGGAACTAATGACATGTCGAAAAAAATAGTCCCTCGATGTGCCAAATCTGTATACTCGCTGTTTTCATTCTCCTCACAATAAATTCCTTTGCTCAGCTCCCTGATTGGAAAGGTACAGACCAATCCCTCTCAAAACTTTACCACACCCTCATCTACTCCGACCCCCAACTCCGTTCCGATTCCCTAGCCCCTCTCTTCAAAGATCAACTTATAACCCATCTGCAAAACCCGCTCACGTTTGAGAGTGATTTGGATAGTTTGGGGACTGTGATAAACATAGAGTCGAGTCCGGATAAGCGAATTAAATTTTACAGTTGGGATGAGCGGAATGAGGGTACTTGGTGGAGTATTCAGTGTGTGGCACAGTTTCGGGCGGACGATGGAGATGTGGTAGTGAAGGAAGTGAGTCCCGGTGAGGAGGATCGGACGGGAGGGTTTACGGATAGTGGGATAGGTGAAATTTTTGAGGTGAAGAAGGACGACACGACTTACTATATCACATTTGGTTCGGGTAGTCATGGGAGTGGACATCTGCACAAGATTGTTCAGGTCTTTTCTATTGAGGGCAATGAGCTTGTGAAATGCACTTCCTGTTTTCCTTCGGAGGGTGATCTGGTAATCGAATACCCGAGATCGGCAGTTTCAAACCTTACGTTTGATCCTTTGACCAATGAAATTTCTTACAATGAGTATTTGTTAAATGAGGACATTGGTTTTTATGAGCCTACAGGACGAGTCGTGAAATTGAAGTTGTTTAAGTGAAGATTTCTTTGCACCGATCTTTATCTGCGTTGTTGACCTTTGAATGTGCTCTTTAAGAGAATTTCTTATTCCCATTGTGGTTAAAAAGCCATACCCATGAATCGAAGAAATGCGGGGAACGCAGGGTACGCGGAGGTTTCGCGGAGGTACGCAAGGGGGGAAGTGTGAATTATGAGTTATGAATGGGCCTTGGTTGTGATTAATGATTCTACTTCGAGGGTTATGAATTATGAGTTATGAATTATGAATGCGGAGTGCGTTTCGATTCACGATCGCTCTTCGAATGGGATGAGGCGTCACCCTGAGGGATTCGTGCCGAGGAACGAGGGATGAATCATCGAAGGGTGTGTACCGTTCGCTTGCGAACGTCTTTCTTTAAGAATTTTCTTTTGTGACCCTTTGCGTAAATTCTTTGTCTCTTTGTGTTAAAAAAGCCCGACTCATCAATGGAAGCCCGAATAGAAAGGGCAAGGGCAACGGAAAGAGTAGATTACGTTGATCCGAAACGTTTATGCATCCAGCTTTGTGCGCTCCGTTCGTTTACGAACGTGCCCTTAAAGAAATTTTCTTCTTCCCTTTGCGGTAAAAAAAGTACCTCCTTGTCAAGGTTTTAGACGAAATAGTAAAATAATTACTTGTTTTCATGTACAGAATTACGTACATTTGCTTGTACATAGAAAAATGTCATGCAAGCAATAACGATTACCCAATTGCGGGGAAACATAAAAAAGTACTTGGATGATGTGAGTAATTCGCAGGACATTATAATTGTTCCAAGAACGAACGATGATGATGCTGTGGTAATCATGTCTATTCAGGAGTATAACTCTTTGTTTGAAACTGGGCATCTCTTGTCATCTTCCACAAATCGGAAACGACTGCAGGAATCAATAGCGCAGGTGGGAACTACCAAAACTAAAAAAGTAAAGCTGAAAGATTTATAGTCCTACAAAATGAATCTGGAATTTACTTCACATGCATGGGAAGATTTTGATTATTGGTTGGTAAACGACCCAGATGTGGCTATGAAAATTAAGGAGCTACTGAACGACATTAAGAGAACTCCGTTTCAGGGTCTGGGGAAACCAGAACCCTTGAAATATGACCTAAAAGGATTTTGGTCCAGAAGAATTACCGGTGATCATAGGCTTGTATACAAAGTTGAAGGCACAAAAGGTAGAAATCAAAAGTGTATTATTATTCAGTGTAGATATCACTATGATGGTTGATATGTTTGAATTTATAAGGAAGTCGTTTCTATATATTTTGGCTGACCTTTCCCCTCAAAACATCCTCATCTGCCCTTTATCCGTACGTACAAAATTCTCAAAACTCATGGGCTCGGGTTTGGGAGCGGTGATGTATTTCTTGCGGGCTAGATCGAAAACTTGTTTGATTTACTCGGCGTATTCTCTTTCGCCACGCATGCGAAGAACTTTACTGCTTAATAATCCTTTCTACTTGTAACTTTTCATCTCCTTGCTCTAAGGAGAGAAAATAAGTTCCCTTCGCCAGAGATTCCAAATCCCACATATAGGTGATGTCCCCTTCTGTGAAGGAGAACTCTTGTACTATTTTGCCTAGCGAATCATAGATCACAAAACGCCCATCGGAAATTTCCTTACCCACAAAGATGTTGAGCATTTGACTCACGGGATTGGGACCGAATAAAAAGTAATTTCCATCGGGTACTAGAACAGGTGGTGAGCAATCTGGTGGAGTACATAAACTGTCGCAGCCGGGTACCAAGCAGCCACAAGCATCTAGCTTCATTATCCAAGCTTGTTGTGCCGGAGCATCCAAATTGGGGTTGGCAGACCAATGGTCAGTGGCTTCGCCACAAAAGGCTATCCCGCCGTCACGGGTGGATATAATGTCATAAATCTCGTGGTTGTATCTTTCACTGTTTACGTCTGAAAATTTTCTGTCCCACAAAATGCTTCCATGTTCATCATATCGAATTATCCAAGCGGCATAATTGTAGTGCATTCCGGGTACATTAATACCGTCAATTGGCACGTTACGCCGGGCGGCGCCAACATAGCCGCCATCGCATGTTCTTGTAAGATTTTCCATGTATTGATAGCTAGAGGTATAACTGTTGGGTGTGTGCGTGGTCCAAATAAAATTTCCCAACGTGTCGAGTTTGAAAAGAATAGGAGATGAAAAAAGCGTATCGGGTGGTGAACCTAGTGAGGAGCAAACAAGACCATCATTTTCAAAAATCATATCCATCGGTCCCAAGGCAATATCCTCTGATTGAAATGGAAATGACCATACTAGTTCGCCGGATGAAGATATTTTCTTCACCAAATGATAGTATTCGCTATTGATTGATCCGTACTCCGATATAATAATTCCAGAACTATCAGAAATTAAACACGCAGAAGCTTCGGTAAGTGGTCCATCCGTATATACCTCCCACACCAACTCACCCTCTTTGGTTCTCTTCTGCACTATGTAGTCGTTTTGAGTATTAGGTCGGTAGATGCCTAGTGAGAGATAGAAACAATCCTCTACAGGGTCAACGACCAAATGGCGCGTTTCTACAAACTCATTTTCATCTACGGCAGGTGAGGGAAAATGCATAGTCTTTAGTGTATCGCCATCGTTATTGAACCAAAAAAGCATGCATTCGTTTGGGCCCTGTTGAACAACCAAACAGGCAGTGAGATATGTAGAGTCTGAAAACACACCTTGCGCTTTTGTTCTCGCGAAACACTCATTGTCAGGTTCACCCCAATGAAAAAGAGACATGGTATCTCCCATGTTATTAGTTTTCAAAATGAACATATCGGTATGAGTGGGGCCTAGTGTATCGCCGCCTGTTCCTATTATCAAAAAGCCATCATTTGTTTCGAATAGGGCTCCGGCAATAGTATTTGACCCCAAATCAAATTTCACACTAAAAGTCTGCTGTGCTTCAAGGTAGAAGCACAGCAATAAAAGGGGAGCCGAGAGGCTCCCCTTTTTCATTATTGTATTAATGTATAATTTCAAATCTTCCAACATGTTCTTCTTCACCTGAAATTTTCACTACAAACACGTACAAACCACTTTGCCATTGTTGGGTGTCAACGGTAAGCATCTGTTTGTATTGAGAAATAGGAAGTTCCTCAATCAATCTGTTCTTGACTTCAAATATAGCTAAAGCGAGTTTGAGAAATGAGCGTTTAACTTCTTAAAATTATTCTCCTTTAAATTCTTTTACCCCCCCCCTCAAAACATCCTCATCTGCCCTTTATCCGTCCGTACAAAGTCCTCAAAACTCATGGGCTCGGGTTTGGGAGCTGTGATGTATTTCTTGCGGGCTAAATCGAAAACTTGTTTGATGTGCTCGGCGTATTCGCCTTCGCCGCGCATGCGCACGTCCCAGCGGGATATGTTTTGGTTCATCTAATACTTTTGTAGGAAAAGATGCCAAAAACTGGCGCAGGGAACTATCAAATTCGTGCCACTATGTACAAAAAGTGTCAAATGTTTGAAATGTAGTATATTTGTATTCTAAAGCTTGAAATGTGTCAAAGGATTTCTTAGTTGAACAATTCACAACTGAATTTGGAGATAGAAAATATGTCTCTAGAAAAGAGCTATTTGCATTCTATAATTTGATAGAGCCAGGTCTCAATGAATCAACATTTCGTTGGCGAATACATCAACTTAAAAACAAAGATGTGATCTCCGTTATTTCAAAAGAGTACTTGGGCGTTTTTCAGAAGCCGACATTCGATCCATTAATTGGAGAACAAGAGAAGAGAATAATTTCAAAGATTCGAAATCAATTTGAGTCACTGAAATATTGCGTATGGTCGACAAACATGCTCAACGAATTTATGCTACATCTTCCCAAGGGGCAAATGATAATTTTGCAAGTGGAAAAGGAAGCTATAGATCCTGTATACGGTTTTTTGAAGTCGCAGAGGTTTCATGATTTATTTATTGATCCATCGGAAAAGGAAATAGTACGGTATGTATTTGAATCTGAGAATCCAATAGTACTTCTTCCACTCATTTCTAAATCACCAATTCGTAAAAATGGAAAATATTCCGTACCGACTTTGGAGAAATTGCTCGTGGATGTATATTGCGACAAGAAACTATTTTCGGCTTTTCAAGGCAATGAATTTGTTCACATTGTAAACAATGCCTATGATAAGTATTCCATTGATTTTACGAAATTGTTTCATTACGCAAAAAGAAGAAAACGAGAAACTGAAATGTTAGCACTATTCTCTGAAAGCACAGAGATCCCAAGATTTATTTTAAATGATTGATATCGCCTCTCTTTCTGCTGATTGGATAGCAGAGAAAAGAATGAAGTACAGCAAAGATCCAAGTTTAATGGAGAGCATGATTTATGCTTTGTATCTCTTGGAGCATTTACAACTTTCGGGATTGGACTTTATATTCAAAGGAGGTACAAGTTTGTTACTTCTTCTTGATGAACCTAAAAGGTTCTCGGTGGATATAGACATTATCCTTCATCCAAGAATTACCCGACCAGAATTGGAAGGAATTTTGTCGAAAATTGTAGAGGTAAGTGTTTTTCAAAAAGTCGAGTTGGACTCGCGAAGGAGTTACATCGGCGAAATACCAAAGGCTCATTATAAGTTTATTTTTCTGTCAAACTTTTCGAACAGGGGTTCTGATGGTTCTGTAGTCTCCATTCCAGAAAGGGAGATTCTTTTAGATATAGTTTTTGAGGACACTCATTATCCTAGAGTTGTTCATAGACTCATTGAAACAGAATGGTTGTTGCAGGTCGGTCGTCCAGTACAGGTTAAAACGCCTGATGTAAATTCAATAACGGGTGATAAACTTACGGCCTATGCACCTAATACTACAGGAGTGCCTTACAAAGTTGGAAAGGAAAAAGAAATTATTAAGCAGTTGTTTGATATTGGTTGCCTATTTCATATGATAACGGATATTGAAGTTGTGAAAAAGGCCTTTTATGAAGCTGCTCGTGTAGAGATTGTTTATCGGCCCGAAAGAGCAATAGAATCAGAAGATCAAATTCTTTTGGACGTAATTGAGACAGGATTGCTGATCGCTCGAAAGGACATTTTGACAACTAAAGAGGAATTGGAGTCTTTTAAGGAGATTAGTAATGGAATAAACCAATTTAGGCATTTTGTATTTCAAGGTCGATTCGACATTTTTGAAGCACAATTGGCAAGCGCAAAAGCAGCATATCTTGCAGCTTTAATGTTAGTTGATTTCAGAGGAGACTTGAAAGTATTTAGTCCTCAAAGATCGTCTACGGATTATTTAATTGTTCATCCAAACTTTAATTATTTGAACAAGAGATTGAAATTTGTAGCAAGAGGTGAGGCGCTTTTCTATTGGTTTGAAACAATTAATCTTCTTTATCCTTTGGAGGAAGCATGAATAAACGATAATTTCAGCTCACAAATTGATATCCCCCCCTCAAAACATCCTCATCTGCCCTTTATCCGTACGTACAAAATTCTCAAAACTCATGGGCTCGGGTTTGGGAGCGGTGATGAATTTCTTGCGGGCTAAGTCGAAGACTTGTTTGATGTTTTCGGCATATTCGCCTTCGCCACGCATGCGCACCCCCCAGCGGGATTCGTTGAGACTGCCTCCATGGGTTTGTTTGATTTGATTCAGGATTTTTTCGGCGCGCTCAGGAAAGGCTTTGTGAACCCAGTCTTCAAAGATTTGGGCGATCTGACCGTTTAGTCGAACAAGTATGTACGATACGGAATAAGCGCCGAGGTCTCCAACGGTTTTTACTAAATCAAAAATCTCGTCGCTATTGATACCATATATGATAGGTGCCATATTTACGTTAACGGGAATGCCGGCCTGAACAAGGGTTTCAACGGCTTTTAATTTTTGATATACGGAAGAAGTTCGCGGTTCTAAGAGCCTTCGTGTTTCTTCTCGCAAACTGGTGATGGAGATCGTTACGCGGACCAGATTTTTTTCGTTGAGCTCTTTGAGTATGTCTAGATCGCGGAGTATTAAACTGTTTTTGGTAATCAATCCTACTGGATGTTGATACTTGAGAAAGAGCGCCAACATTTTTCTTGTCAACTCAAATTTTCTTTCTGCGGGTTGATAGCAATCGGTATTACCGGAAAACATCACATGATCGGGTTGATATGACTTCTTTTGAAAAGCTTCTTCCAAAAGTTCAGGGGCATTTTTCTTGATGAGTATTTTTGTTTCGAAATCAATACCTGCGCTGTATCCCCAGTATTCATGGCTATTTCGAGCATAGCAGTAAACACAGCCATGTTCGCAGCCGTTGTAAGGATTGATGCCATAGCGAAAGCCAAGGTCGGGAGAATTGTTTTCGGATAAAATGGCTTTGGGAAAAATATCGATGTATTGTGTCCGCGGATTTTCCTCAGGTTCATCCCAAGGCATCACCTGTTTTTCTTCCGGCACATATTCGTTCCGAAAAAATCGATTGTGCGGATTCACCTGCGAACCGCGACCTTTCTGAATGTTGTCTGTATTGCTATGTGGTTTGATTTTATTGGCCATTGGATCCGGGAAGTTCTTTCATGATATAAGAATTAAACACTTGAGTGGGTATAGGACTCAACTCTTTCATCTCCGCTTTTTTCTGATCGCGCATACGTGTGGCCATATCCACTTCGGTGTAACGTGGATCGTCGACATAACGCAGTTTGGCCATGAACTCGGCTTCAATACTAATAGCCCCAAACTCTTCACACACTTTTCCTCGAACCACATAAATACCGCGACCATAAAACGGATACTTTTCGGCAACAGGTGGGAAGTGTACCGAGTCGAGAAAGTATCCCTCGCGATCAATAAAATTCCCGAAGTACATACGTTCACCCTTCGAAGTGCGCGTCGGACGAGAGGTAACGAGGTAGCCGACGACCGTTACGGTGTTTCCAATGTTCGATGGTAAATCGTGCGACATGAATTCTTCTCGGGGATGTTCGGTCAATAAATCAAAGGGATTGCAAAGCGGAAAACCAATGAGCTCCATTTCGTCGTAGGCATCTTCTATCCACGAGTGTTCGAGAGGTGGCAGCGTAAAATGTTTGACAGGTGTTTCGAATAAAAGTTTTTCAGGTTTGTTCATCTTCACTCTACCCAAACGGAAATGCACATCCCACAGCAAATCTTTTTTACTGCGTCCGGTAAATCGAAAAGCACCTACGCGAACGAGAATCGTAATTTGCTCTAATGATATATGAACACGATTTAGGAAGTCGTCGATGGTAGGAAAGATTCCATTTTCATTTCGTTCTTTCAACAAAATTTCTATGGCGTGATGTTCTAAATCTTTAATAATACCAAATCCCAAGATGATGTGTGTACCGTATATGATCGCTTCAGCACTTCCCTGATTGATGCAGGGTGGTTCGATCGTAGCGCCATGCATTCGTGCTTCCTGAACATACAACTCGGTGCTGTAAAATCCGCCAAAATTGTTGATGGTGGCCGTCATGTATTCGAGAGGGTAGTAGGCCTTTAAAAACAAACTCTGATAACTCTCCACGGCATAACTCGCGCTGTGACCTTTCGCAAAGGCGTATCCGGCGAAACTTTCGATTTGTCGCCATACCTCCGCTACCATGTCAGCAGGATGACCATTGCGTTGTGCTTTTTCAAAAAATGAATAGCGGGCTTTATCAAACTCTTCTCGTCCACGAAATTTCCCGCTCATACCTCGACGCAATGAATCGGCCTCTCCTAAATCGAGTCCGCCAAAGATGTGCGCCACTTTGATCACATCTTCCTGGTAGACCATCACCCCGTAGGTTTCGGGCATGATCTCCAACAGTACGGGATGTGCATTTTTTCTTTTTTCGGGATAGCGATGACGAAGAATAAACTCGCGCATCATACCACTCTGCGATACGCCGGGACGTATCACCGAACTCGCTGCTACCAATCCGAGATAATCATCTACCTGCAATTTGGTAAGCAACATGCGCATGGCAGGAGATTCGACATAAAAACATCCAATGGCTTTTGCAAAACGAAGAAGATCTTTGATGCGCTCATCTTTTTTGAAACGCTTCATATCGTGTATGTCGATGAAAGCCGCTGTGGGCTGATTGTAGCGAATGATCTCCAGCGTATCTTTTATTTTTCCAAGTCCACGTTGCGAAAGAATATCGAATTTGTACAAACCCGCATCTTCTGCTACTACCATGTCGAAGTGCGTGGTAGGAAAACCCTTGGGAGGCATGAAGGTGGCAGTATAATTATGAATTGGTTTGTCGGTAATCAATATTCCACAAGCATGAATACTGAGCATATTGGGAAATTCCTGAATGTGTGCACTGTATTGCAGTACGAGTTTTTGCATGGAGTCGAGATCGTTCATGCGAAAACGTCCGTCGCTGAGCATGTCTATGTCGTGTTTGGGCAAACCGAAAACTTTTCCGAGTTCGCGCACCACAGCTTTGTATTGAAAGGTGTTGTATGCCCCGAGCAAACAGACATTTGGAAATCTGTTAAAGATGTATAACGTAATATCTTCTCGATCTGTCCACGAAAAATCGATGTCGAAGTCGGGTGGATTTTTTCTGTAGAGATTGATAAAACGTTCGAAGTACAAATCGAGTTCAATCGGATCCACATCTGTTATGCGAAGGATGTAAGCCACAATGCTGTTGGCGCCGCTACCACGTCCTACATAAAAATAGCCCTTGCTTCGCGCATAGGCCGTGATATCCCAGTTGATGAGGAAGTAGGATAAAAAGCCTTTTTCTCGAATCAGTCCAAGTTCCTTTTCGAGTCGATCGTAAATCACTTGATCCGGATTGGGATAACGATACGAAATTCCCTCATGACAAAGCTGTGTGATCAAAACAAAATCTTCATCGTCATCTCCCGTATACGTCGATAAATTTTTGTGAGGAAATTCCGGACCGAAGTCAAACAGAAATTCACTAGACGACAGAATCTGTTCTGCATTCTCGATCAATTCTGGAAAGGCTTCGTAGAGTTGAACGAATTCTTCTTTTGAACGAATCAGATCCTCGGGGTTTCCCTCTTCACTTTTAGGAAGTTTGCTGAGTAAGGTATTGTTGTCGATAGCCCGCAATAGGCGATGCGCATTAAAATCTTTTTTATTTCGAAAACTCAGCGTAGGAAGAGCAACGAGTTTATGAAGATGATTTTTCCACTTCGAAAATTTTAGTCGTGTAATATCGGAAGGACGAATACCGACGAATTCATGTTCATCCAAGGGAAAATTTTCCGGCTCATGTCCAAACAATTCCAGTACCTGCGAAAAGGGATAGATCACAAAAGCATCTTTGAATTGCGGTGCACGTATTTCAAACTCTTTTTCCTCGTGCGAATGGATCGAAAGATGTTCGTTTAATTCCCTAAAACCCTCATTGTTTTTGGCAATACCCACATAGATCTGTTGGGCTCCATTTCGAAAGTCGATGCCCAATACCGGACGAATCCCATGTTTCGGAGCCATACGTACAAAATCCAATGAAGCGGACGTATTGTTGATATCGGTGAGTGCAGCACAGTTCACACCGCTTTTCGACAATAGCGTAAGCAATTCCGCCGGCGCGATGGTGCCGTAGCGGAGGGAGTAGTATGTATGGGAGTTGAGAAACAATTATGAATGATGAATTATGAATTATGAATGGGGTTTACGTTCGTGGAGGCGATTTTTCTTGAATGGTTATGGGTCTTCCCCCTGAGCTTGTCGAAGGGTGGATGATGGGTTATAGATGGGGTTTGCGTTGTGGGTGGTGATTGTTCTTCGAGGGTTATGAGTTATGGATGATGGGTTATTTGATTTCGTTGTTGGAGAGCTTTTCGTCTACGAGATAATTATGAATTATGAATGATGGATTATGAATGGGGTTTACGTTCGTGGAGGCGATTTTTCTTGAATGGTTATGGGTCTTCCCCCTGAGCTTGTCGAAGGGTGGGTTATTTGATTTCGTCGTTGGAGAGCTTTTCGGCTTCGAGATAATTTTGAGTTATGAATTATGAATTAGGAATGGGGTTTACGTTCGTGGAAGAAATTATTCTTCGATGGTTATGAGCCGTCCCCCTCAGCTTGTCGAAGGGTGATTCTACTTCTAACCGAGCGGAGCCGTGTCCCTGAGCTTGCCGAAGGGGTTTTCGTTTTTATTTTATGATCTCGGTCCCCGAGCGTAGTCGAGGGGGGATTAGGTTTCGTCGTTGGAGACCTTTTGGTCTTTGAGATATTTTTCCATTTATCAAGGGCTTCAGCCCGCTATATGATGTTTTCGTTTATTAAATTATTTTCGTTGGCGAATTTGGTTTTTTGTCGATGATGGTTTTGTCGAGCCCGGTGGCTTCAGCCCCGGGATCGAGAGTGAGGATTGTTCTTCGATGGCTAACCGATCGGAGCACGGCAGTTTTGAGTTCGGAGAAACAGAAACAGGTAAATCCATCTTAGAAAAACGTTCGTTCACTCTCACACTCCTACCCACTCTAGTCTGGCCTCACCCCTAGCCCCTCTCCAGAGGAGAGGGGGACGTTCACGTAAAATGAAAAATATAGTTTTCCAAGAATAAGCGGCTTCAAATAATGCAAACTTTTCAGTTTGCAGGATCGGTCCCCTCTCCTCTGGAGAGGGCGGAGGGTGAGGCCCTCGGAGAATGATTTTCTCAGAAAGTCTGATCGTCCTATTTTCCATTTTTCACTCCCCAAATCTACCACAAAATGCTAAAAAAGTTAGCATAGTTGAAAAAAAAATAGTTTTTATCGGACGATATTGATTTTGTTGCTGTTACGTTATATTTGCGTTATGCGTCTGTTAATCATTACCCCTCTCGCCATCCTATTTTCCATTTGTATCAACGCCCAAACCAATCACTGGGAGACGCCGGTGTTGGCCGAAGGGAATTGGCAATACCTCGTTCCAACCGCACAACCGGACCCTACTTGGATGAACGTGGACTTTGACGATTCGGGATGGCTAACAGGGCCGGGTGGATTTGGATTTGCCGACGACGATGATGGTACCATTGTGCCACAGACCACCTCTGTCTATTTCAGACAAAACTTTGCACTCACTGATTTGAGCATCATCACCAACATGATCTTCAACATGGATTATGACGATGGTTTTGTGGCCTATCTGAACGGAGTGGAAATTGCCCGCGAAAATGCCGGAGCGATAGGAGAAGTTCTGGCTTTCGATGCCGAACTTCCCATCGGTCATGAAGCGGTAATGTATCAAGGGGGATTGCCTAATGAGTATCTTTTGTTAGATCTTCTTGGAATTCTACAGACGGGAAATAACGTTCTCGCGGTGGAAATACATAACAATACGCCCGTTTCCAGCGATCTGTCCGGAATACCTTATTTACAGATCGGGGTCACTTCTGAGGAATACACTTTCTCTGAAACTCCTACCTGGTTTATTCCTCCTGCTGAACCATGCTCCGGTGAAAACGGAAGTGAATACACCGTTATCTTAAATACAGGAGCTTGGGGTGGAGAAGTGATTTGGGAAATCGCTGACTTTGGTGGAAATATCCTCTACTCATATACGGGGTATAACGACTACGCACAGTACATCGAAACGATTTGTCTGCTGGATGAATGTTATACTCTCCGAATGATCGATACATACGGCGACGGCTGGAACGGCGGACAACTTTCCTTATATGACGAAAACGGAACACTTCTGGTATTCGGAGAATTGATGCAGGGAGCATTCGATGAAATTTCTTTTAGTGCTAACGGGTCATGCATTCTTCCGGGTTGCACCGATCCCAATGCATTAAATTATGAATTGACCGCAAATTTTGATGACGGATCCTGTGTAATCTTTACCACTTCCAATTTGCCTTTGATTGTGATCGATACAGATGGAAGTCCGATATACGATGATCCAAGAATTGTCGCTCACATGGGTATCATCAATAATGAGAGTGGAATCAACGCTCTGACCGATCCCTATAACGAATATGATGGTAGCATAGCCATTGAGATTCGTGGTTCATCTTCGCAAATGTTCCCCAAGAAAAATTATGCTTTTGAAACACAAGATTCACTTGGTTTGAACAACAACGTTTCTCTGCTCGGTATGCCGGCTGAAAATGATTGGGTATTACATGGTCCATACTCCGATAAATCGCAAATAAGAAATGCATTGACATATGAACTTGGAGAGCGAATCGGTCGGTATACGCCAAGAACCAGACTCACAGAAATGTGGATCAATGGTGAGTACGTGGGTATATATGTACTTATGGAATTCCCTAAAATTGACGAGAACCGCGTTGATATCGCAGACCTACTGCCTGAAGACATTGAAGGCGATGAACTGACCGGGGGTTATCTTCTAAAAATTGATCGCGCCAATGGTGATTATGATGGTGGATGGATTTCACCTTATCCGAGTTTGGGTGGAGCTGAAGTGCAAATTTTGTTTCATAAACCGGAAGGAACTGACCTGTTGCAAGTACAGAGAGATTACATTCAGAATCATATTACGGAGTTTGAAGATGCCCTTGCAGGCGACGATTTTGCTGATCCGGTTTTGGGTTATGCTCCTTATATGGATATCGTTTCTTTTATGGATCTTTATCTCATCAACGAACTTTCAAAAAACATCGATGGATATCGCTTGAGTACTTATTTGTATAAAGACAAAGATTCGAATGGTGGAAAAATTACAATGGGTCCATGGTGGGATTACAACTTAGCTTTTGCTAACGCCGACTATTGTTTGGGTTGGAACACCGAAGGCTGGGAAGTAGAAGATCCCGGTTGTGGCGGTTATAATCCGTTTTGGTTTGAACGATTGCTAGAAGATGAGCACTATAGAAATTTACTTCAATGTCGTTGGACGGAATACCGCACCGGACCGTGGAGCAACGACAGTGTTACGTTTATCATCGATTCACTTACAGCAGATCTTGCAGCCGCGAGCGAGAGAAATTTTATGCGTTGGCAAACACTTGGCACGTATGTCTGGCCTAACTATTTCATTGGTGCAACTTATGAAGAGGAAGTATCAATTTTACGTCAGTGGACATTGGATCGCCTGGAGTGGATTGATTTTAATTTATTAGGTGTTTGTTCATCCGGATGTACGGATGTTCTTGCATGTAATTACATTCCGGAGGCAATCAGCGATGACGGTTCTTGCGAATACGCACTTCCATTTTACGATTGTTTTGGAAACTGTTTGAATGATACGGATGCCGACTTTGTCTGCGATGAAATCGATAATTGTCCGGAGATCTATAATCCCATTCAAGCAGACGCCGACCTCGATGGCATTGGAGACGAATGCGAAACCATTGGCGTCGACGAACTATATAATTCCAAAGGAAGCACTCTTCTTAAAGTCACGGATATCGCCGGTCGCGAAGTGCCTCTCAATACCAAAGGTCTTATCTTTCTTCATTACAAAGATGGAAGTGTGGGGAAGAGGGTGAATATTCAGGTTCGATAGAGATTGGACCCTGTATAATGTGCTGATGTGCTAATGTGCTGATGTGCTAATGTGCTGATGTGCTAATTGGGACCTCGTTGGTGGAAACGACTAGTTCTTCGAAATTTAAATTCGTAGGATATATTCTTGTTTATAGGCAAATTGAAACCATTATCTCTGTGAAGAAATTCTCTTGTTCATGTGCTTTCTATTTTGTTCATGGTGCACATTATTGACCTATACAAATTTTGCGAATAATATGTGGTTGCGATTTTAGAGCCACAACATGGTAGATTTTTGCGGTGAAAACTGAAGACATGGAAAGGCATCCAAAGAATTCATCGAACGCTTTAGTACGGGAATCATTTAAACTGGCCCTAGCCTCTATTAATTATTGCACTTTGCTGGATAGTCGCAAAAAGTATATTGTTGCCAATCAATTATTGAGATGTTCCACCTCAGTTGGTGCCAACATTTCTGAGGCTCAGCATGCTGAAAGCAGACAGGACTTCATTCATAAGTTAAAAATCGCAGCGAAAGAATTGGAAGAGACGAAATACTGGTTGTATCTCTGTGAGGAAGCTGAAGATTTCCCAGATCCAACCGACGTACACGTGCAGACGGTTCCCGTTTCTAAATTGCTGAATAGTATCCTCGCAACCTGTAAGAAGCGAGTGTGACGTTTCTGATTTTCATATTGACAGAACGAACTAATTTGCTGATGTGCTGATGTGCTGATGTGCTAATGGGGTTCACGTTTGCAGAAGAAGTGATGTTTTCAAAATTTCGATTCGTTTTGCCGGAGACCGACAATTGGCACATTGGTCAATTTGCTAATGTGCTGATGTGCTAATGTGCTGATGTGCTAATGGGGGTTTACGTTTGCAGAAGAAGAGATGTTTTCAAAAGTTCGATTCGTTTTGCCGGAGACCGACAATTGGCACATTGGTCAATTAGTTAATGTGCTGATGTGCTAATGGGGTTCAGGTTTATGGACGAGCTGATGTTTTCAAAATTCCGAATCTTCTCTCCGAAGATCGACAATCAGCACATCAGCACATCAGCACATTAGCACATTATCTCGAGATCCTAATCGTTTTACCCAACGACCGACCATTAGCACATTAGCACATTAGCACATCAGCACATTAGCACATTAAAACAACGTTCCCTGTTCACTATCCCGTCTCTCCTTTGCCCTCGTTTCCCCCATGCCGAACATCTTGATGTCTTGATATACTTCATAGTCGAATTCAGGGAAGATGCGTTCGCCGATGGGTTGAAGAAGTTGCATGCCTTGTGCTCGTGGACTTTTAATTTCGGGAGAAATCGGATATGCATTCATCTCTTCAGCAGGATAGGGATGGAGCATCGAAGTAATTTCGTTGAGCTCCACTTTTTCATCGAGCCAGATTTTTTCCTCGTCGGGATTGAGAATAACAGGACTTCGGTGATGATGAATTTTATCCATCAACTCATTAGATGCGGCAGTGATGATGGCAAATGAACCGATGATTTCTCCGGTAGCAGGATGAACCCATTCATCCCAAACACCGGCAAATGCAAAAGGTCTTCTGCCATTGCGGAGATATACGCAGTAGGGTTTACTCAGCGCTTCTTTTTTTGGACCTTCGATAAAACAATCGGCCGGCACCAAGCAACGCTGCGAACGAATGGCTTTTCGAAACATAGGTTTTTCGATGATGCCTCGAGCACCTGTGTAATAAGGATCATCATCGGGATTGTGATCCCCCTCACTTCGCGCATTGATCACGTACATCTGCTTTTTAGCCCACGCAGGGGTAAATCCAAATTGGAAGTATTGTAACTCCTTTGGATTGTTGGATGTTATCACCGGAGCTCGCTGTCCCAAGGCCACATTGGTACTGGGCACAAACAACTCCGGATGGTTGGTGACCACCCCAAAACGTTTTTCGATTTCTTTGATCTTGGTTACGATCGTATATCGTCCACACATATTCGTTCCTCCTCTTTTTTCGTTTACCGAAGATATAACTTATCTCACATTCTGCATTCAGAATATTCAGGTGTCAAAAATAAGTGAATGCTAAATAAATTAGCAAGTGATGTTGATAAGATTTTGGGTATAATAATTCCAGACCTTTTTCGTTTACTCCCTCATAATCGTGAATTGATAAAAAAGTGGTTGAGCGGAGGAGAAGTCGAGGTGGTGAAATAAACAAGAGGGGAATGTCAATTCAGAAGGGACTGAATTTCTTGTTTAAGAGGGTTCAAATGTTTTTTCATAATTACCCATATCATTGAATTGTCAAGACTGTCATAGGCATGAACCAATCTATTTCTGAAAGTAATGATCTGCTTATCGTTTTGTATAGGAATATTAGGTTCGAGTTTTTTGAATTGGTTCAGAGCTTCTCCAATTATCGCAAATTGACGTTCAACAGCGCTCTGTGTTTTTATATCGGAATCATACTTGCTAAAGTCGTTTAGCTCTGAGGTGAATTCTTCAATAAGTTCTATTGCGTGCAAAATATCAGCGAGATATTTCTTGCTTCTGTCCATCATAGAGTAGCACTTTGGTTGATTCTATACTTCTTTTTAAAATTGGATTTTTTAAAGATGAAATTGTAAGAAGATCAACTTTACGATGAAAGAACAATTCAAATTTTTCCCAGAGATCAAGAAGGTTTTCTCCTCGCTTTAGGGGATCAAGTGTTTCAAGTTCTACGAGAAGGTCTATGTCACTTTTGGAATCATCGAAATTCATATTTGTAGATGATCCAAAGGCATGAAGGGTCTTAACATCATGAGTCCTGCACAAATCCAAAAACTCCTCCAGATTTTCTCGTATAAAATCCACCACTTTCATAATTCAAATATACGAAATATTGGTAAAGTGAATGTGCGATAGATAAAGCAAGTGATCCCAGTTCTCACCCAACTAATAGCAATGAACAGATGTGCAGATTCGTGTCCAGAATTATCTTTTTTGTTTATTTCCGGCCATAGCGTTTACTTCTAACGCTTTCAACTTCCTTCGTAATGTCTGTCAAACTCGGACTAGCCTTATCTTTATTTCGAAGCTTTTTTAGAAGACTAACAAAGCTAGACTTTTTAGATTTTTCAATTGAAATGAGATTCATATCTTCTAGATCTCGTAGAAGTTTTGTGGCTTTTGGATCAATTTTTTCTACTCTCAGCGTATTCATACTGCGAATATAACGATTTCAATTAAAGATCAAAAGCCATACAAATTATAACCCTCTCAACTTATTTGCCGCAGTCGGAATACATTGACGGATTTTTTAGAAATTTGAATTGAAAACCTCATTGCCTCCTATTGGCCAAAAGCACCGGCGGTCCGCCATCAAAAGGATTTTCACCGCGACCAATAGAACGCGCTTGCATGCCTGCTGCACTAATCACTGCGCGATCGCCGTATTTGTTGCGCATCTTGTCGAGGGCTTGATATAAATTGATTTTCTCTTCACAATCGTCGAAGAGATTGACTTGATATCCTCCACTAACGAGATGACTCAGTCGCACTCCTACTAATCGCACCAGAAGTCGTCGGTTGTATAATTTTTCAAACAATTCGAGTACTTTCGGAATGAGAATATGATCTGCAGAGGTGTAAGGTATTCTGCATTGAACCGTCTGCGTTTGAAAATCGGAGTAGCGCAATTTCATCGTTACACAAGAAGTGAGTTTATGTCCTTTGCGCAATTGATAAGCGAGGTTTTCTGTCATGGCGAGAAGAATACCTCTAAGTTTTACTACATCAATTGTATCCTTATCGAAGGTTCGTTCTGTGGAGATCGATTTTCGTTCGTGAAAAGGAATGACGGGAGAATTATCAATCCCATTTGCTTTGCGCCAAATAGCAGCACCATTCTCTCCGAGGGCATGTTCGATGAGTTCCATCGGCATTTCCTGCAGTGTCTTGATCTGGCTTATTCCCAGGTTGCGAAGGGTCTGATAGGTTTTATCGCCGACCATCGGAATTTTTTTGATCGATAGGGGAGCGAGAAAGGGTTTTTCCAAACCGGTTTCTACGCGAATTTGATTGTTCGGTTTGGCTTCACCTGTGGCGACTTTCGAAACGGTTTTGTTGGCCGATAGTCCGAAGGAGATGGGCAGGCCGGTTTCTCGAATTACCTTTTGTCGAAGTTCGGTGGCGAATTTGTAACACCCGAAAAATCGATCCATTCCGGTGAGGTCGGCATAGAACTCATCGACCGAAGTTTTTTCAAAAACGGGAACGGATTCTTTCACGATCTCGCTGACGATGTCGGAATATTTTAGGTAGTTGGAAGAGTTTCCGCGAATGATTACGGCATGCGGACAGAGTTGTTTGGCCAGTTTCATGGGCATGGCCGAATGCACGCCAAAGGCCCGTGCTTCGTAGCTGCAAGAAGCTACTACTCCGCGGTCGGAAGTACCTCCGATCAGCACGGGAAGTCCGTTTAGTTTGCTGTCCAGCAGCCTTTCCACCGACACAAAAAAAGTGTCGAGGTCCAAGTGAATAATAGATCGCTCGCTCATGTCTTTCTCGTTTCTCTTCGTTGAATAATCCCATATGCGAATCCGCAGCCCTATCTATGCACGGACCGCAGAACTCTTTACCCAAAAACAATCGGAGCGATGGTGGGGGAGCGATGTTTTCGGGGAGTAAATATACTAAAAAAATTAGCACGGATGAGAGTATTCTTTTTTACAAATCCTATATTATGGTTAGAACATTTTTATCAACAAAAGCATCAATCCCAAATATTAATCCTACATTCGTTCTACTTATTCTTTTCTAACCCTTAATTTCTTTGGTGTATGAAAAAGCTAATTTTCTCTTTGTTGATTTGCTGTTCGATTTCTGCATTTGCTCAACCTGATAGTTTGAATCCATCGATTATATGGAACATGTTGCCATTTCCGGATGACACTTCTTATACCCCCCCCCCCTGGAATGTTTAATGTGGATGCTCCATGTAATTTAGTGGTTAACGGTAGTTTTGAGAATCTTGGACCGAACCCTTTGGTATGGAATGCTGCTACTCAACAGTGGGTTGTGGATCCGAATCTTTTAGGTTTTGCTATTGGTGGAAACTGTGGCAACGTAAACCAATCATTGGGTTGGTCGGCACTTAATGGAATAAATCCGAATTATACCATTATTACTGGATTTCCCGGAATGAACGCAATCTATAGTCCTGATATTTTGCACAGAAATGATTTAAATATTTACGAATTTTTTCCATATTCCAATGGGTTTCCTGTTGATACCTATAATGGGCAGTGCTGTATAGACAATGATAGGATTCTGCACATGAATGAAGCCCATACTATTGCTGGGACAATTTATAGTGCAACATTTCCAGTTTATTGCGAGACAGTAATTCAACAATTAACAAACCCGCTACAAGCGAATACGAATTATGTGATAACCTTTGAGAATGCCAGTAGCACAGTAGTGCCCGGAAATATGATATTTCAGCCGATGTTACAAGTTGTTTTGGATCAAACGGCCACATACTGCGTAACGGCAAACAGTAATACAGATGGTAGTTTTTTGCCAGGTCCTAATGGTATTGTAAACACAGTGAATTCACCTTTAAACGCCAATACGGATTGGGTTGAGAGAACATTTCTTGTAAATACGGGCATATTCAATAATTATGATGTCCTTGTTCTGCAGCCCTCGAGTCCATTGGCACAATTCCCAAATCAGACGGTGGGTGGTAATACTAACAATGACCAGTATATCGACGACATCTGCATCATCCCCACCGCAGCCGAACCCCTTACCATTCAAGGAACAGTAGTTCCGGACCCGACTGTTTGTGAAGAAACATTTGTGGTTACCTTTAACGTTGCATTACAATACCCCGGACCTAATGCATCTGCGGTTACATTGGATTTGCAAATTCCAAATGGGGTGGTGATAAACAACGGAATGAACTTTGACGCAAACGGAAATATCACTTTTGCACCCGGGACCTTGACGAATGTTCCGGTTCAAGTATCCGTGCAACTGCTCTTTGTAAATGTAAATCCTGGCACACCTTTGTGTTTGTCTATCGATGTAAATGAGAACAGCATTGCCGGATGTTTGTGTCACCCGCCGTGCATCAATATTACTCCTGTTGCACAACCGGCCATTTTAACATTTGTAGTAGAAGATGAATGTCCCGGACAATTGAATGGATCTATAACAACAACAGTGGTAGATGGTGGAAACAGTCCAAGTTTTGCGTGGACATTAAATGGAAATCCTTTTAGTACGGATCAGAGTTTATTTAATCTGGATAATGGTGTTTATGTACTACAATACACTGACAATATTGGGTGTTTTGTCAATACTTTTACTATTAATGTTGGAAATTTCGACACTCCAATTATTTCAGATCCGGGTTATATCGAAAATGCCGGTGGTTCGCCATCGAATTTGTGCAGTTATTCCTATGATGGAATAGTAGACGCCACTATTACAGGTGGAGTTTTGCCATACACTTACACATGGAGCATCGATGGTAGTCCAATAGGACCTGCCCAGACGACTGTAATGAGCACGGATCCGTATATCGTCAGATACGCCGGAGTAGGTTTGGGTGACTTTGAATTGTATGTAACGGATGTAAATGGTTGCACAAGTATGGTTCCGATTGAAATAACAGAGAGCATGCTACCTCCTGAAATATTGCTTTCCATAAATTCCTCCACCAATGTGGGGTGTAATGCCGATCCTTCACTTTCGTCAACTATAGATTTTGTAACGAATTACTCCGCTATATATGATCCGCAGTCGAGTCTAACACCGATTGATTATGCCCTCTATGAAGGAGTATGGGATCCGACCATCTACCTGCCCTCGCAATTGGAAAATCCGATTTGGACAAGTCTAAACATAGCAGCAGGTGTGCCTACATCCTCAATTTCATTGAACAATGGACCTGATGCATGTAATGTTTATACCATGGTGGCATTTAACAAAGTAAATCCATGGGATCCATCCTACAACTGGCCGGAAACGGAGAACTGGGCTTTGAACTGCAAGGACGTTGAGTACATTGCGGTCGGCGACATTATCGATCTAAAACTCGATCGCATTGTAAGCCCATTTTGCTCCGGCCAAAACGGTTTAGGCTCTATTTATGTGAACGTTGATGTATCATGCAACGAAGCCCAGACTTACGCTTGGGTGAACACCGCCAATCCAACAGTTGTCATTAGTACTTCTCAAGATTTGATTAATGTACCACCGGCGGAGTATGAGTTGACAGTTACTTATGGGCCTTGCACGGAGACCTTGGTTTATGATTTGGGAATTACGCATATTGTGGATGGGGATACGATATGGGATGAAGATGGAAGTGGTACGAATGGAATTATTTCTATTGAGTCTTCTTTTACGACGTTCAATGAAAATTTGATTTTTGCGCACGATGTCCATGTGAAAGAAGGTAACACTTGGACAGTAGATCATTCGAATATTGCTTTTGCGGGGCCGAATGAGATCCAAATGAGTGCAGTAAATAATCTAATCCCAAATTTTTCTGTGCTTGATGCCAGGAATAACTCTGTTTTTACGACCGCTTGCCCTACTTATTGGGACGGCATACAAGTATTGGCTTGGACTTCAACGGGGACAGTGCAAACCCCATTCGAATTTCGAAGTCAGGCACTGATAGATAACTGTTGCATAAATTATGCCTATGATGCACTTCGTAATCATAGAGAAACAAATATTTCAAATAATGCCTATGGATTAGATAAAACAGATAACGGCAACTTAGTTTCAATTAATACGAGTTTACAGGGTGGTTTCCTATCAATTACGAACTGTAAGTTTCATAATAATAGACGCGATGTCCATATAGTTGGAACCACAAAAAGTAATAGTTGGGACTCTTACCATCCAACTTTTGAAAACTGCGAATCTATTGTGGATGACGAACATTTCACCCCATTAAAGGAAAGAGTTTTGATTGAGGGCTCTAGAGGTAGCAGAATTATTAGGTGCAATTTTTTTAACGACGATCCGTCGATAATAAATAGCAATCAGTTGGTTTGTATAAATGCCGGAGTACCCGTAAATTATAGCATGCCCATTTCAGGGTCTTCGTTTGATTTAATAGGGTCGGAACCAATAGATGGAGTGCCTTCAAGCACAATAAGTGGATTTGTAAGGGGGGTATGGACTTCCGGATTCACTTCGACTCTTTATTCCGATTATACCTACATTGACGCAATGCGTTTCGAGTGTTATAGAGGTGTTTTTTCCGAAAATTCGAGGCGACTGCGTGTTTATAGAAGTGATTTCTTGGATCTGCCTTATGGCTATCCTGTTGATCCTACTTCAACTCCCGGCACCGCAACATATATTGCTCTTACAAACAACAATAATGAGATTATTTATGAAACAGGAACAGCGGAAAATCCGAATGCGGCATATGGATGTTATGCAATAGGGCAAATGACGGATATGGACATACAAGAAAACTTATTTGATCATGACAATTCCAATGTGCTTATGAGGTATGGCCTAGTATGTATGAACACTGGTACTAATCCGACACTGGTTCGACGTAATACTTTCTATCGCAATAATTTTGCGAACTCCTTTCAAGGGCAGAATAGGAACAATGGAACACTTGAAGTCAATAGTCCTGTTTCTAATGGGCTGCGTTTTCGTTGCAATTATTTGGGTACCGTAGAAAATGAAACTGGGCAAGCGATTTCAGGAATGGAAAATAAAAAGGATGTTATAATTGTAGCTATCGAGGGGGGAAGCAATCAGGGTATTCAGTTATTTCAAAATGGAGGTAGCACCTCATCTTCAGCGGATAATAAATGGACACACACTGACGCGGACACCGACGATATTGATAATTTAACGGGAGTGTCCCATACATATCGAAGACATTTCGACGAGAATATTTTGCTTACTGAGTCTTCTGGTATCACCTTGCAAGGCCCAATGAGTGATGGAGATTGCCCTTTAACTATTTCCTTACAAATGGAGCCGGAATTCTTTTCCGCGCAGCGTACGTTGGAAGAGGCGATTTTCAACAGCAAATCGCTTGAATGGTTGGCCTTGGTGGATGGTGGAAACACAGAATCACTTACTGAGGCAGTGATTTACACAACGTATAGTCAAGCAACGGCACTGTACTATGAGTTAATGCAAAAATCTCCCTCACTTAGTGAAGAGGTAATGATTGAAACCATTAGGAAGGAGTACGATATTCCTTCGTCCTTGCTTACCTTAATTTTGAGTGCCAATCCTACGGCTGCGAAAAGTGAACGTGTGCGAAAAGAATTGGATGAGCGTATCGCACCTCTTGACGAATGGCAGCGCCAGCAAATAGCTGCTGGACTGAATGTGATTTCTCAAAAAGAGCTTCTCGAAGAGGAGATGAGCAATGCACTAGGTTCACGTTGGGATGCTGTAAATCGACAAATTGCAGCCATTAATTCAGATGGTAATATTCAAGATAAAGCATCTGCTATTATTGAGATTTTGGACCCGACAAATTATTTCAGTGACAGGCAACTCTATATCCAATTACTAAAGGGGAATGGATTAATCGAAGAGGCATTAAATTCTTTAGGGTCTATTATTTTGGACTTTAGGTCAGATCAAACCATGATTTCTGAAATCGATATGATTGCCGATGTTTGGTTAATTGAACAAACACTTTTATCAGCTAATGAGGAACCAGAAGTGCTTTCGGAAGAACAAATTGAAATTTTGAAAAATGTTCTTTTCACTGGTGGAAGTTGGTCATCTAGTGAAGCCTTGGGCATTCTTCGGTTGTATTCTGAATTCGCGTACATTGAGCCGCTAATGGATATCAATGAGCTGGAGAGTCGCTCGACCCAGTTGCAGCTGATTTCAGACCAGCCAAAATTCAAATTGTTTCCAAATCCAACAGCTTCATTTTGTACATTTGAAAGATTTGAATCATTTGGTGATTGTGCAGTTATTATTAATGATGTTACGGGTAGATTGGTTGGATCAGTTCATCTTAAAGATGGACAGAAACAAGCTTTAATAGAAACGGTCGATTTATCTGAAGGAACATACGTTCTGAGGACGATTGACAATGAACAGACATTAATTTGGACAACAATCATGGTTAAACAATGAAATATATATTGACCTTATCGTTGGTTTTGGGATGGGCATCCTTGGGACTACCACAATTCAATTATTTCAGTAATACTTTTATGCCACCTGATTGGGAGAATAATAATGGTGGTGGTCACAATAACTTGTTTGTAGACGACACTGTTTTATTTTGTCCAGGTGCAGCTTATTCGGAGGGTTTTTTTGGGAGTTGGCTTTTGAGAGTGTATGATTCTGGAGAATTGCTGAGTCAATCATTTCAGCCTTATATTAATTACCAAACTTGGTTGACACTTGGAGATGCCTATTCCAAATCTTCTGATAGTAATGTCATCGGAACATCGTTACTTGAAGGATTAAATGGTAATTCTGACGTAGTCTATTCGTTCAAATCTTCTCTTGAAGGAGAAATTTCATGGGAATCGTTCGATTCAACGCTTGTGAATGATTCAACCTCCGTGATACCTCTTAAGATGTTAGAACGGAATTCTTCAGAGTATGTAATTGCAGGTTTTCAGGATATACTTTTTGTGCAAGAGGGTGAAGACGAACAAGGGTTGTTTTTGAGTTTCATTTCAAGTGAGGGCTCGAACATCGGAAACGTTGTCTATCCTCTTTGGGAACAAAATTGGCAGGACACAATAGAACATTACACCATTTGGGTAACAGACATGCTTAGTATTCCGAATAATGAAATTCTTATTGCCGGAGATTGGGTAAGGTTTGATAATGAAGGAGTGGGAAGATATGTTCCATTCTTTATCAAAATTAATTCATTAAACGAAATTAGCGGCCATTTCAAATTCGGGAATGAAGAAATTGACAATTATAATACTTGGCTCTTACCTGATGAAGACAATCTAGTTTTGTTTGCATATGGTCATGGAACACAGTGGATAGATTTAGATTATCCGGAGATCGACATGCGGATTGGTTTGTTCGATACATTTAACATGGATACTCTTTGGACCAAATCTTATGGTCATGCCGGGGGAGGATGGCAAATTCAGGATTTTGAGCAAACTTCGGATGGAGGATACGCCTTGTTAGGTCGTGGATCCGATAATGGAGAATTAATGGCGTTTATTTTGAAAGTTGACAGTGAATTCAATGAAGAGTGGTTTAAAATTTATGATCCACCGCTTGCCACATATGATGCAACCTTGTATGATCTCGAAGTGACGGCTGATGGAGGTATGGCTGCGGTGGGCAATATTATTGCAACGGATGAAGCATTTTATCGAACCTGGCTCCTCAAACTCGACGCCTGCGGTGATCTCGTCTGGAGCGGATGTCCGTTTGTGGGAATAGAAGAGAACAAACCTGCCTCATTTTCCATATCCCCCAATCCCACCAACCATTCCATCCAAGTTCAAAGCTCAGAAATTATACATGATATATCAATGACCGATATTTCGGGCCGACAAGTATTTGCACAATTGATCATGTCGGATAATAAAGAAGTAGACCTTTCAGGTCTGAGTAGTGGAGTTTATTTGCTTCAAGCTACTTATATGGATGGAAGGGCTGAGGTGGTTAGGGTGGTGAGGGAATGAGGAAGTTCACAGTTCTCATGACTAAGGACGTTTTCGTTAAACGGTGCATAAATTGATATGACTAGTATTGCCATTTAACTTCCACTTTAAGAAAGGTATTGCGTCATAAATACTCCCCAACCCTCCCCGCGAGATAGTAGGGTAGATTTAGTAAACGGAATTTTTTGCCTCTAGGTGTTTCTGCCGTTTGCCATTCGATTTTACCATGGTAAAGTCGAACAGCTATGTCATGTGATGTTTCATCCATGTACAGCATTAACGACTTTAGTTTGCCGGTTTTTCCGGATTTGACCTCAATGGGTATAAGCAAACTTTCATGTTGAATAACATAATCTACTTCTGCTTGCGAAGTGCTTTTTTCTCTCGTCCAAAAATGGAGAGCACTGAGGGATTTGTATTGCGACGCAAGTATTTCTTGACCACATAAATGTTCCAACATGAGTCCCTGATAAACCTGTTGTAGATCTTCGATACTCAGTATTTCGGAACGCAATCCAACGAAATAATTTATCATACCTGTATCCAAAAACTGAAGTCTTGGCGACTTGCGATGATCCTGAACAAGAGGTAGAATCGAACTGACCGTTGGATATATTAGTTGAATTAGAAAAGTTTTTTCAAGTGTCCGAAGAGCTTCTCCCATCTCTCTTGATGCGTAATTCGAACGACCAAACCCTTGAAATTTGATCCGTTTTCCGGCTTCTCCAAAACAGGTTCGAATAGCATGTCGGATGGTTTGTACTTGCGCTTTGGATATGGCATATTTCTCCACATCTTCCATATATGCATTGGTCAAGGAATCATAAATATGATCTAAGGTCCGAAGATCTTTTGTTTGGGCATAGGTTCTAACAGCTTCGGGCATGCCGCCAACAAGAGCATAAGTATGAAAAAGAGAAAACAATTTTTCATGCGCATATTCAGGTACCGGAACTTTTTGGTATTCCAAAAAACTGGCATGCTCTCCTGTAGCCTCTAGAAATTCACCGAAGGAAACCGGACGTAGAACAAGGTATTCTACCCGACCTACAGGTATGCTGATATTTGATCGAAGAATCGATTCTAACATCGAACCGGCTGCAATAACTGCGAGATCACTGGCGTCTTCATAAAAGAACCGAAGTAGTTGCATGGTCTCCGGTAAGGCTTGTATCTCGTCGATGAAAAGTAAGGTCTCCGAACGTTGGTCGTATGGAATGTCCTTTTCAAAAAAAATACGCTTAAGCAGGTCGTCCAAGGTTGAATATTCTTCAAAATGGCGTCTATCCGATTCTCTTTCGAGGTTCAGATAAATATAATGGCTGAATTCTTGACCAAACTGATGAACCAAAGTGGTTTTCCCAACCTGTCTAGCTCCCCTGATAATGAGTGGTTTACGATCCTTTTTGGCCCGCCAATGTAGTAAAGTTGTTGTGATGTGCCTTTTGAACATGTCACAAATATAGAGTAAAATTTCAAAAAAGTTGTATTAAATTAGGGGTAAAATATGACATGGGATGTCACAGATATGGGGTAAAATGTGACATGTTGCTTAAGTAAGCATGTTCGAGCAAAAAAAAACCGCCCTTTTCAGAGCGGTCCTTTTAGAAATATTATCGAGAGTAATTATTTAATTCGAGCTTTTCTTGGAATCATCATCGTCATCCTCATCGTCGTCATCATCTGTGATTCCATCGTCGTCGTCATCGTTATCATCGTCATCCGTGATTTCCGTGTCGCCGTCATTGTCATCATCAATCTCATCTCCTAAAACATCATCTAGATCACGCATGTCCGGAGTATCGGGACGTTGATCATCGCGTACGGTTTTTTCGAATACAGTCTCTTCTTGACACTCATTGTCGTACTTCTGACAAGATGCCAAAAGAAACACGAGTGCTAAAAGTAAGAGTCCTATTTTCTTCATTTCCTTCACGCGAAAATCTATTTATCAAACAAATGTAAGGTAATCTTATGGCTTATACAAGATTACTTCGAAAAAAGTTCGTTAAAATTTGCAGGTAAAATTATCTTCACTTGGGTACCCGGAGGATGCTCCCCATTGCCCGCAAGCTGGTATGGGCCTTGCAATTCGATGTGTTGAGATGTCATCAATTTTATCAAGTCTATCCGCCCTGAAGTGATGGCCATACCCTTCGAAATATGGCTGTCGGTCCCGGATTTGTTGGCCAAACTGCTATCTATCCCTATACCATCGTCCGTAATTGTAAACTCAATGGAGTCGTTTTTTCTAATAACTTTAACATCTACTCTTCCGGGGGCATTTTTAGGCAATATCCCATGCCAGATGCTGTTTTCGAGGAAGGGTTGGAGCAACATTGCAGGCACTTTTACCGCGTCTTGATCCAAATCGGGATCTACCTCGATGCTGTACTCAAATTTGTCCTTAAATCGCATGTGTTCCAGGCGCAGATAGAGCTCCAGACGTTCCAACTCGTCTCTCAAGGTGGTCAGATTGTCGTTCGAACTATCCAAATTCTTACGAATGAGTTTGGCAAAATCGCTTAGGTACTTATTGGCCGATAGCCGGTCTTGTCTATTAATGTAGTATTGAATCGAATTTAATGCATTGAAAATGAAGTGTCTATTCATACTACTGTTGAGTGATTCCTGCTCTAAGGCAAGCATTTTAGCCCTCATTTCAAATTTTTCTTTCTCGTGTCTGGTAATCAGTGTTTTACGTCGAGATCGATATATTAATGTGATGATTAACAGTCCGGTAACGACTTCCACCGTTATAAACCACCATGTGTACCAAAAGGGCGGCTCTATTTCGAAAGGGTAACTCACAATTTCACTTTGACGGCCATCATGCCCAATGGCCATTACTTTGAAAACAAAATGATCGTAGGGCAAATTGGAATAGGTTGCATAATCGTTCGGTGTAACCGCTTGCCACGTCTCATCAAAACCCTCAAGCAAATATTGATAACGCACTTCATCGGGATGACTATTGGAAATACCCGTGAAGTGAAAAGTGAAGTGATTGTGTTTGTGATCTACTTTTAAATCAACAGGCAATCCCGATAACGAATCGAGTGTTACATTTTTCCATTGGTTCCAATCAACATCTTGAAGATTGAGCTGAATCGTTGTTAAAACAATACTTGGAGGAACGATTTTTTGCGACTGGTTGTTTTTCCCAACTTCAAATTTCATCACACCATCTGTTGTTCCAAACCACAAGTTTCCTTTAAGGTCGATGTAGGATGAATTCAGATTTGTCTCCAAACTTCTTAAGCCTTCGTTTAATCCATGGTGCTCAAACAGAATGGTGCTTAAGTCCATATTGTTTTTCAAATCGGCACGATACAAACCATTGTTGGTTCCAATCCAAATTTGTTGTTGATGACTCTCTAGAAAATTGATCGTGTTTGCTCCCGCTAATTCATCGACATTGGCAATTAAAAATTTTCCGTTTTTCCATAGACCAATTCCATTTTGAGTGCCTATCCAAAGCTGATCGTACACATCTACTTCCACACTGTACGTGCTTTTCTCAGGCAGTCCATCTTTCTCAGTGTATTGAATAAATTTTTTCCCGTCAAAGGAATAAATTCCTTCAAGTGTTGCCAGCCATAATTTTCCATCTCGTGTTTTTGCGATGGAACGTATTCTGGTTGTGGGTGTATTGTCTACTATAGAAATTATGCCGTTCTGAATTTTACCAAGTCCTTTTGCTGTTCCTATCCACAAAGTTCCTGAACCATCGTCGAGCAAGGAGAGAACCATTCGGTCGGGCAATCCATTTTCTTCTATGTAATGCTTGAAAGCACCGTTTTTAAATAAGAATAATCCATCGGAAGATCCAAACCATGTATCTCCGGATGTTGTTGAAACACTGGACCAAATTCTATTGTTATCCGTTAGTTCGCTGAGAGGGAATGAAACGATTGTATCGGACTGTAATCGACAGATACCTTTGTCGTACGTAGAAATCCAAAAACTGTTTTCCGCACTTAGATCTCGCGTCACCGACATAACCGCGTTGCTACTCAATCCGTCTTTTGTGGTGAAGGAGTATACATTTTCACCCGAAAAACGTAGTAGTCCGCTGCCATAAGTTCCAACCCAAATGTTTCCTTCACGGTCTTCAAGTAAGTCGCGTACATCGGGTGTGGGCAGGCCATTAGACTCATCAAAAGCAACGAATTTATTTCCGTCAAATTTGTAATATCCAAAACGGGAACTCAACCAAAGAGCCTTTTGAGACGAGTAAAGTAAACCGGTGATCGTTGTAGTTTCTAAACCTTGAGCAGGTCCGTAAGTTGTCATATCACTTCCCACAAGTTTTACCAAACCTAAATCTTTGGTGCCAATCCAAAGGGTATCTGAAACACTGATTGCATCAAATAATGTTATACCTGTAGGTGGTAAAAAGATACCCGTAAATGTTTCATCTTTCATTTCACTAATGCCACCTTTCGAAACAATTAGGATCTTATCACCATGACGAATGATGTTTTTCACGTTTCCTCCATCCGGTATCGAAGGAATAAACGGACCGGTAACAATGTCTTTACGGATCATAAAAACGCCTTCCTCCGTTCCAACAAAAAGTAAGTCGCGGCTGCTTCCATATATGCAGTTTACAGTAGCATCGCTCCAGGGTGTTCCAAGTGATATGGTCTCAACTTTTTGAGCATAAACAAGTGCAATGTTTCCGTTGCATCCAACTGCAATTATTCCGTCATTGAGCTCTGTAATACAATTGACTTGATTTCCGGGAAGGCCATTTCTTCGATCGAAGTTTACAAATTCTCGTCCATCGAAGCGACTGAGACCTCCTAACGTTCCGGCCCAAATAAAACCACGTGAATCCTGAATAAGGCAACGTACCTGAGATTGAACGAGTCCCTCTTTTACATTGTATTGAACATACGAATATTGTTGTCCGAATCCACATCCGAATACTGAAACCAAGAAAAGGATAAGTAAATATTTTTTGCTCATCATGTCATGGAGGTAAGTCGGTCCAAAAATTCCTGAAGTTTTCTTCGAGCTACAGGCACTTGTGCTTCGTTGCTGAGTATTACAATGTTTCCTTCACTTCGATTAAATTCCTTTAAGTGATGAATGATGTTTATGATGTGCGATTTATGTGTTCTAAAAAACATGTGTGGATCCAACTTGTCTTCGAAAGATTTTATACTTCCACTGCTCACATATTTTTTGCCATTTGACATAAAAATTGTCGTGTAGTTTTCGTCGGCTTCCAAATGAACGATGTCAACATTTTTTAGAACAGCAAATCCATCTCGTGTATGTACAAGTGTTTTTTCGACGTTGTTGGATAAAGCGATGTTTTGCAGAATGCGCGCCATGCGATCCGTACTAACTTCGTTCTGCGGTTTTTTAGATTGAAAACTTTGAGCTTTTTCTACTGATTTTTTTAATTGTTCGATGTCAATGGGTTTTTCCAAATAGTCGATGGCGTTTTCTTTAAATGCGCGTATGGCATGATCTCGAAAAGCTGTTGTAAACACAAGTTGAAAAGGTTTTTCTTCTAAACTTTTTAGGAGAGAAAAACCATCTTCTCCGGGCATCATAATATCCAAAAAAACCAAATCCGGTTTGAATTCTTGCAAAATTGCCCGGGCTTGATTAGCACCATCTGCAGTTTCGATATTGCCTATTCCTTCACAGAATTCCTGTAATAGTAATTTGAGATTTTCTCGTGCAAATTCTTCATCGTCGACGATCAATATTTTCAGCATAGACCTACTTTGAGAGGGAAAGATAGGGCCGAAGATACTATGTAGCTGCTTACATTGATTGAACGGTAGTTTGCACCGATTAAACCGCTAGCGGATATTTTTCGCTTTTTCAAGAAATTCCGGAAGCCGAGCACGGGAAATCGGAATATGGAATCCATCATGCATAATGGCCATGCCGCCATCGATATTCGAATATTCTCGCAAATAATCGAAGTTGATTATATGCGATTTGTGGACGCGCATGAATATATCTGTATCCAACGTTTCTTCGAAAATTTTCAGTGTTTTGGTGTCGAGATATTTCTGTCCATTTGCAAAAAAGAGACTGGTGCAATTTCCTTCTGCTTCAAGACGCACAATTTCATTTACCGATACAATCTTGAATCCTTTGGAATGATATAAGGTGAGTCGATTTTGGCGTTGAGCATTTTTAATCGCCTCCGACAAAGATTTCACGGATTCGAGGTAGTGAACTAAATTTTGTTTATCGGATTGAAAGGAGTCGAAATAATCGCATATTTTTTCTACGGCCTGCATCAGATCTTCAATATCTATAGGTTTGAGTATGTAATGAATTGCATTTGCATTAAAAGCTTTTAGTGCGAAATGTTTGAAGGCCGTAACAAAAACAACTTGAAAATTTTTCTCCGGCAAACTGTCTAATAGATCAAAACCCTCCGAACCGCTGGGCATGCGTATATCGAGAAATAGAATTTGAGGTTGTAGGTTCAGAATTTTTTCGCGTGCCTCCACGATGTTTGACGCGGTATCTACCACCTTAATTTGAGGACAAAATTCCCCCAACATCATCTGCAAGTTCTCACGTGCATGAAACTCGTCATCAACGATCAGGGCTGTCAGAGGCTCTAAAGGCATACAACGAAGATAGGAAAAGTTTGGGAGTGGGGGGAGGGATTCTAGTTCATATAGACACATACCCTCCTTTCTGTAAGCACTGGCATATGTCTTCGCTCAGAGACCGATCATATTCCGGAAATCAAAGTTTGAACCTCGGCATGCTTCTCATTCTCTTGTCAAAAAGTTCAAAGTAATCCCACCCCTCGGCTTCGCTCGGGGACCGATCAAATGCGATATACCTCTGTTTGAACCTCGGCTCCGCTCGGTTCAAATTCCGTTTTCAAAACACGTCAGAAATATCTGATGAATTACAATTGAAACAGATTTATCCATTTATTTTTTGTCGTATGTACTATTATGATTTTGACTCACTATTTATGAGAATCATTTATTATCTGAATGTGTTGAATTGTTACATTTGGATAGTTCTTTGAGTAAAGATATGTTGCGATTAATGAGAGCTTCTTTCTTCTTATGACTCCATTTTTGAACTTGCTTTTCACGATTAAATGCATCTTCAATAGTTGAATGCTCTTCATAGTATGCGAGCAGTTTGACACCGTGTTTTCGGGTATAATTCGCTGCTTCGCCACTTAGATGTTCTTTAATTCTTTTTTCTAGATCGATGGTGCTACCTGTGTAGTATTTGTTGTTTTTGCATAGGATAATGTACATATACGCCTTCATAGTTTTAATTTTTTTGTAAGCGTAGAAAAAGATTTTCTTGCAGCCTATGGAATACGAAATTTTGGAATAAATCGCTTATTCACGACAGTTTTTGGTATTACGTAATCGTATTTTGGGGCTGCCGAGCGGAGCCGAGGCAGGTTCGCTTTATTTATAGGACGGTCGGTCCCCGAGCGCAGCCGAGGGGCAGTTCAAGGTTTGCAGAAAGAGGAACTGATAGTAGTCAGAAACTTGTGCACAAACGATTGGAGCAGAAGTCTCAGTTTGTCATTTTGTGGATCGGTCCATGAGGGAAATAACAGCTCGTGGTTTGCAGAAAGAGGAACTGAGGTGAACGTTTTAAGAAACGTATACACAACATATCCGAGGCCTTAGTTATTTCGCAGTAGATCAGTCCCCGAGTGTTACTCTCTCCATGTGTTTGTCGAGTAGGGGTGGACTTAAATTATCGACTATGGTTCATGAGAGCTGGGCCAAATTAAAACGACCAATTTTCTTTTAAAATCAATGCGCCCTCAACAATCGATGCAAGTATCCAAAGGCGTCAGAGGGATCTTCGTAGTGGCCCATGTGTCCTACGTCATCTGAGAAATGGGCTAATGCGCCGGGAATGCTCTGAATTTCGGCAAACATTTTTTCCTGTGATAACAATTCATCTTGTTGACCTAGAAAATAAAACAAAGGAAAGGATCTGTTTTTGAGAAACTCAATACTGCCTGGTCGCTGCATCATTGCATTTTGGGCTGCTACGATGGATTCAACGGTCATCTTCTCTGCATTTTGACACAAGGATTGAATTCGATCTTTTTGTAACTCTCGATTGGGAATGGCAAATATGGATGTGATTAATGTTCGGATGTAAGCACTTTTATTCTCTTTTATTAGGTTCATGGCACGCAATCGATCTGACTTTTTCTGCGGACTGTCTTCGGATGCCGTTGAGTGAAAGAGACATAGTGCACGGACCTTATCCGGAAAACGTTTGGCAAAGTCAAGACAACAATATCCACCCATGCTATGACCAACCAGAAATGCATTATGAATGTTTTGATTTTCAAAAACATTCAAAATGGAATTTGCATATCCACTTATGTTCTCAGGTAATTCGCTATTTCCGCCCGTATGTCCGGGCAAGGCAACAAAGTGAAATTTGTATCTTGAAGATGAGTTCAGTTTAATTCCCAGCCACATGTCGGGACTTTCTAAAAATCCATGTACCAATACGATGTCTTTTTTTTCAGCCATACTAATTAGAGCAGAATGTGCCGATCGAACTTATGAAAAGAATCAGGTCCGTGACACCAATGAATCCATCGCCATTCATATCGGTGTTTAAATTGAATGTACTAAAGGTGGTATTAAATATGAGTAGGTCGGTTACGTTGACGACTCCGTTGTTATCAAAATCACCCGGACAATTGAGATAGTCGGGTTGATGAAACCCTTGAGTAAGACCTACGTTGGTGGCTGAAAGTGTGGTGAAAAAAGGTTGACCAATACTGGATTTGATGAGAATATTTCCCGAAGTAATACCTTCCATATTCGCAGTGCAAATAACACGTTGCTCAGTACTTATTTGAGCACGTGTGATTGTGGATGAAAAAATCATCAAAAGCAATAACGTTGATATAGCAATGAAATATCTCAAGGGCATATGGTTCCAAAAGAACTATTCAATAATAGTAAGTCAGCAGCCCCGGTTATACTGTCGCCATTAAAGTCAGCATTGCAATTATTGTTACATCCATAATCAGCAAGAAGCAAGAGGAAATCTTGAATATTTGTTACGTTGTCGTTATTAATATCCGTGAAGCAAGCACATGTTCCGGGTGCAATGAACAGGCTATTCTGAGTAAAACTGCAAGATGTGTTCGAGCTAAATTGTGCCTGTACATTTACGGATTGTCCATTCGAAGTTAGGCCGCTGAGTACAATACTCTGCGGACTAGATGTGATTGGAAAAGATTGTCCATTCACCAAAAGTGTTCCGCTTGATGGCGGACTTATATAGGTTACGATAACCTGTTGAGTGTATAAATCGGTGGACTCATTACAAGGGCTTTGGGCGCCTGCTGTCAAACTGGTAATGCCGCACGGTGGAGTTATGCCATCCCAAAAACTAACACCGTTTTGCAAACCATTTCCAATGTAGGTGAAGGGCGACAGATCCGTGATGAAGGTTCCGGAGACCCATTTACCGGCCGAATTAGCGACACTTTCTGCTCCCTGTCCGGCGGCACCCCACTGCATAAAATCAATAATCTTACTTGGATCCGTAATGAGTGCGCCGGCTTCATGTAGGCTTAAATTCCCTATCGAAGATGAAGCGGGAAAGGCATTCCATTGAACCACAAGGGAAGAGTTGGGATTTAAAATTAAGCTTCCACTAATAAGTGTGGTGGAGGATACATTCAGCGTCAAACCGCTGCTGCTTAATTGAAGACTGCTAACATTTTGAAGACAGGAACCAAAATTCTTTAACGTAATCTGATTGGTAGATTCATTGACAGCGATTATTCTCACATTATCGCAACAGGAAGATGGTGCTAGCCATGCATTGGTTATACTATAGTTACACGCTAAAGATTCTGTGAATTCAACTGTACAATTTGCTTGATTACCATCGGAAGCTAAACTTACAACACACGTTTGTGGGGATGAAGAAATAGTAAAGTTCACACCGTTCACAGATAAGAATCCGGAAGACGGCGGATCGACATACGTGACAACAACTTCTTGTGTGAAGGTGTTCGTGGCAGGATTGCACGGAGTTTGAGCACCAATTTGAACATCAGAAATGTTACATGAATTAAAGGACCACCCCATATCAACAAAGAGACCTTCAACAATAGGACCGGGGTCGTGGATGGCCTCGGCAGAACCAAGAAAAGGAGTCATGAGAGAGTTGATATTTCCGGTGCCATATGTGCTTTCATTTAGGTGCGAATAACTTGATCCACTATCCCAAGAACCGGGGGCGTAAAGTCTAGGACGCGTACCACCATTTTGAGCCAAACCTTGTGTTCCGAACCAATACACTTGGTTTCCGGTGAGTGCATTTCCAAGTGTAGTGCTATTGTTTGGCATGGAGGTAAGATCGGTTCCGGGGTTATCTTCCGTAAAGCGATCATAAATTGCGGGACTACTCAATTGCTGGACAGTACCGAGGCCATTGGTAACATTTCCAAAGCCGAGAAAACCTAAACCATGACAGAGTTCATGAAGCACTACGGTAACAAAGTCGTATTGACCGCTCGGACAATTTCCATCCGTTCCGAAATACCAAGAAAAACCAGAATTAAATGTTGCATCGATATCAATGAATCCCGGAGCGAGGTCGTTTCCATTAAGTTTGTTGGCAAGTGCAATTGGGTACCACGTATTGGTTTGTGTGGCGCCTGCGAAGTTTCTCCTAAAATCTTCTGCTCCCGCAAAGCCTAATACACTTCCTCCAAGGTTGGTATAAGTGGCATTTACGAGAATAGGAACGTTGGAGTCTAACACGCTGGCCCAGATGTCGACAGCATATTGAAAGGCCGTTTGTGCTTGTGGCGTAAATCCGTTGTAAGTAACGCTAATGACAGCTGTGCGAGGGGCAAATGGAACATAAGAATTCGGAGGAGGAACAAATGAAAATTGATCTTCCGGAATGGCTATGAGCCCGCAGTCTCCAGAGTTATGTTGGTGGTTGGGATGTTCACAGTTTTGAGCATTCGACGATAAATATCCAACAATAAGTAGAACAAGAAAGAACAGATAACCGGTCCTCATGGTAATAAAAAATACGGATAGTTTAATGATATCAATGTGCTAACTGTGGCTTGAGCACAAATTAATGGTGAAATATACAACTTTTCCACTTTCCATTGGTGAATGTTTTTTTTCCATTATTGAAAATTGCTAATTATTTTAGCAGCGCTTAATGGGGCTACTTAAAAACTGAAAACGAATACCAAATTTAAATGCTTATGACCATTTTCGCTGACAATCTTGTCAAACTCAGGAAGGCCAAAGGACTCACACAAACAGGTTTGGCCGATGAAACGGGGCTCAATCGCGCAGTCGTTGGTGCCTATGAAGAAAAACGAGCGGAGCCCAGCATGGCCACGCTTCAGCGTTTTTCCGACTTTTTCAAAATTAGTTTGGACGAATTGGTGAAAAAGGAATGGAAGGGAGAGAAACGGAAAAAAAGAAAGGCGCCCGTTCAAATGCGAATTCTTACGGTGCCTGTCGATAGCAAAACCGGAAATGAAAAGGTTTCCGTGGTTCCACTCAAAGCAGCTGCCGGCTATCTCAACGGGTTCGGTGATGTCGAGTACATCGAATCGTTGCCGGTATTTGATTTGCCTTTAAAAGAGATCAGCTCTCAATTGACATACAGAATATTCCAAATAGCCGGAGATAGTATGCTGCCCTTGGAAAGCGGAAGTTATGTGATTACTCAATTCGAATCCGATTGGCTAAGTCTCAAAAAAGGCCAGTGTTATGTGTTTGTGACCGAATCGGAAGGCATCGTTTATAAAAGATTAATCGACAAACCGGGTCCAAGACGCGGATTTGTGCTCGGTTCCGACAATCCTGTGTATGAACCCTACCAAGTTACCATGGATGAAGTCAAAGAAGTTTGGAGAGCAAGCGGATTTATTTCCTTCCAGATTCCCGGACTAGGTTGAACAGAAGGAGAATGAGAGCGGGATATTAAACGGATTCCGCTACTACTTCCTCTACTACACCGGGCATTTTGGATTTTAGCAGGTTTTCGATTCCACCTTTCAGAGTGGCCGATGAAGACGGACAGCCGCTGCAGGATCCTTTTAGTTGAACAAATACGCGTTTGTCTTTATATGCCATAAAATCGATGGCACCTCCGTCCATCTCAACTGCGGGACGGACAAATTCATCCAATAGATGTTTGATTTCGTCGTCAAATTCACTTGGGCTAAAGTCACTGTAGTCAATAGAGGGATGTGAGGGAGCGGCATCAGCGCCTAATTCACTTGCACGCTCAGCTCCTCGGTGCATAACTTCACTCGTTACAGCTGTTACAGATGTTTCGTTGTCCATCAACCATTCGCGGATATACTCCCGAAGTTGCATGAGGATCATGTCCCATTCAATCGAATTGTCTTTAACAACCGTAACAAAGGACCCACTGATAAAAACGGACGTCACAAAAGGAAAATTGAAAAGTTCTTCAGCTAAGGGAGAAGAATTTTTTGCCTCAGCTTTGCTTCGGTATTCAACCTGCATTCCACCTGCAATCAATGGACGATCGGCCACAAATTTGATGGCGGCAGGATTGGGAGTCATCTCTGCATATACGGAAGTAGGTATTCTTTTTCTTTCTGACATCTTGTTTCAATTGGAGATCGCAAAAATAAGACAGATTAGGGGGGAGAAAGTTCTTGATTCTTCACAATAGGTCTGTCTTTTTTTACCGCAAAGGAGTCAAAGGGTGAGCTGAGAAATCACGAAGAAATTTTTTTGAGAGGCTCCTTAGGTTATATGTTGATGTTTCTCCAAATCTAATATTCACGCTATATTTCCACAAAAAATGACTTATATGAAGTCGAAAACGATCTTATTCTTTTTCATTTTCGCACATCTGCAAACGATTTCACAGGAGGCCGATCAATCGCCTTTGAAATGGAGACGGTGGTCAGTGGGAATTGGATTTTCAGGAGATATAAGCTATAGATTTTTGGTCGAAACCGATCTACCAACATCTGGTGGCTCGTTTGTCCCCCAAGATTTAATTGAAGCCAGAAATGAAATGGAATTACCAACTCTTGGATTCACTAGCGGAATACTCACGGAATATTGGCTCAATAAACGATTTTCTTTAGAGTGCGCTGTTTACTATGGAGCACGCGGTTATGGAACGGAGAATGTTTCAATGACGGATGAAACGGGCACAAGAGTTGGGTTTGCTAGTTCTAAAACATATTATCATTTCTTAGACATTCCGTGTCGAATAAATATTATGTCAAAACTCACGGAACGATGGTTTTTGTCTACAGGTATAGGTTGTTCGGCAAATTTTTTATTAGAGCGAGGATTTAAGGCTCATTTGGAATGGGCGAACGGGCGAGTAGAGGATTATGTGGATATTTACGAAAGTGGGTATGATACATTTAACCTTTCTTCGATCGTAGCGATTAGCGCAGGCTATAAATGGAGTGATCGGTCAGTTGTTAAAGCCGGGCCTATTTTTCGTTACTCACTATTTCGGCCAACAGAAACTCCTATAACTGAGCATTTGTATCAACTCGGAATACAATGTTGTTATGTGCTCAGTTTATAACGAATCTAATGCTAAGTTGTCATTGTTTTGATGCAGTAATAATGAACTTTCGAATCACACCAGACACAGTTTGATTGTGCCTTCGAAAAAAGTTTTTCTACATTTGCTCAAACCTCTATAATCGAATCTTATGAAATATCGGCTGGTCGCTTGTTGGATAATGTGTATTGGATTTTTGGGATTGAAAGCACAGGAAACATTTCCTTATAATGGCGTACTTCCTAAAGATGTTACTTCTGTTGCCCTTGTGCATGCTACTATTTTTATCGATTATAAAACGTCTGTGGAAGACGCAACTTTGATCGTAGAAAAGGGAAAAGTAGTGGATGCCGGTAGAGGTATTCCAATTCCTGCCAATGCTGTCGTTATGGATGTAAGCGGTTTGTACATCTATCCTTCTTTTGTAGATCTTGACAGCGACTATGGAATGCCCAAAGTAACTCAACCGGAATGGAGAAGAGGTGCTCAGAGAGAGAGCAATCGAAAAGGTGCCTTTGGCTGGAATCAAGCAATTCGTTCGGATATGAAAGCAAAACTTTTGTTCACGCGCGATGATGAGGTGGCCAAGGACTTAAGGGGATTGGGTTTTGGCGTTGTATTGACA
>JBILMS010000123.1:0-4712 GCA_044375415.1 Flavobacteriales bacterium | reverse complement strand
ATTGCTTTAATCGGAACTGTTTTCGGTCTGATAAATAAAAACTCTGAATTGTCCATTGCAATGGGCCTTTGGTTGGTTATAACTATTGTTTTTTACCCGAAATATTATCGCTTTCAAATTCGAAAACACTACGAGAGACACATTAAAGAAAATTATTCGAGTCGGTTGGGCATCAATATTAAACTGGAATTTAAAGATGATCACTTATTCACTCAGAATCATTCCGGGGAAAGCAAAACCCTCTATTCGGCGATTGAACAAATACAAGAGACTCCGAATTTATTTCTGATCAAACTCGGTCCCTCCCTTGCATACATAGTTCCCAAAAGCCAATTGGAAAATCTCGATTCTATGAGAAACAAATTATCTCAACTTGGTCTTAAGGTGGTTCCAACGAAGAGTAATAAATGGGTTGAGTAAACACCTTGAAGCATTGTTCATTGCTCTTCCACACGTTTTTTCCAACGATCATCTGCTGAACCCAGAACAGTTTTCCTACATTTGAAAATAGGATTCAAAACATGTGCAATGGACAAATCTTCCACTCCACTTGAGCTCACCATTCTTATGGAAAATCGATTGGAGGGTACCCTGAACTTTAAAAAAGTACTGCAATTTTATTCAATCGCTCCGGTATGAAAGACGAGCGTATTCTCGACCAAGCAGATGCCTTTTTCCTTTAGTGGGCCTTTTAAATTATATCTTTTCAGACCATTGTAAGGTCATACGCAATTTACATAAATAGGTGTGCCTAAGTTCTTATGGATACTTGAGGGGAACCCTAAACGCTCTCACCAACAGCAAACCGAATTGAATTGTTGTTCCGGCTATTCGGTATTATGCACGCAATTGAACATTCCATAACAAGGTCCGATAATCCGATGGCTCAAATTCAAATCCGTTCAATAAATAGGATTGGGTATTGGTAGAGCTGAAGACAAAATTTGTCGCGTTAATCATCAATCAATTTCATTACTATTATGAAAATCCATGGTATTGCCTTGTTCGCCACATTACTTCTTGCAATCAACTCCATTGCTCAATGGAGCAACGATCCTGCGAATCCCTTGCTTATCTCTAATACAACAAATCTACAGATCAACCAACAATCCAGACCCGATGGAAGTGGTGGGTCCTATACCTTTTGGATGGATTCGCGCGCTAATTCATTGAAATACGAAGTTTACGGCCAACACATAGATCAAAATGGAAATGACCTATGGGAAGAAGGTGGGCGTTTGATAATTACGGATTCGAAAAACATTGCATTTTTCAGTTTATATCGATACGATGACGGAAAAATGATCATAGGTTGGTATGCAGAGGCCGGTGGCATTGCAGATCCGGCCGATAAAGTATGGTTTCAGGAACTCAACGATGAAGGACAAAAAGTGTGGTCCTCCGATTTAGAGATTGCCCATGAAACACCAATCGGATCACTTTCTGCCGGATACTATAACAAAGCCACCGTGAAGAGAGACGCTCTTGGTTTTCAGGTTTGCATGATGATTCAAACCTATGGATACGACCGGATTCGAATGAGTCGCTTTTCGGAAGATGGAGTGCTTATGGCTCCTATGAATGGAATAGAAATCGGTCCCCTTGATTTCGGAAACGTTGAAATGACATCGGATGGTGGAACCGGAGCTTATGTATATTATTCTACAGGCAACGGATTGGGGGCAGCACTTATGTGCAACCATGTCAATGAAAACGGAGCTCCTTTGTGGTCAAATTGGGTTAGTGCAGCCGGGCCGGGCGGATTGGGATATCAATTTTCGGCAATCGGAGATTCTAATGGTTTAACCCTATTGTGGATTGAGAATGGGAATATCTATGCCAACCGGATCTCACCGTTAGGCGCAGCGGTTTGGACCAGCATTGTGAATATTTGCACCTTTGCGGGTAATCAGAGCAACTTCGCTTGGACGAAAAAAGGCGATAACTACTTTGTAACGTGGGCTGATGGTCGTCCCGGACTCATCGGGTTTTCCGGAATTTATGCACAGAAATTCGACATTTCCGGAAATGTTCTGTGGACAACCGATGGGGTGCAGGTTGCAAACCTGAATACCTACATTCCCTATCCGAAAATTTTGGTGGATACAGAAGAAAATGTATACATCTCACATCAGGCAAATGCCAACGGTTATGTCGTTCAAAAATTAGACACCAATGGAAACGTTCAATGGGATTCCGACGGAAATCAAATTGCAGTAAGTGCATACGCTCCGAATTATTACGAGCATCAGCTCTTTCAATCCGGATTAAATATGCTATCAGTATGGATTACTCCCAAAGCCGGAGGAGGAACGGATGGTGTTTACATATCAAACTTTAGTCAGCTACCCAACCCCTGTCCCGAAGATCTGAATGGCGATGGATTCGTCAACACAGTCGATCTACTTTTGTTTATCTCATTCTACGGATGCAGCAGCGGATGCACCGATGGCGATCTGAATGGAGACACCGTTGTGAACACCGTTGACTTGCTGATATTTATTTCCGCTTATGGCACAATATGCCCTTAGCAGTGCGAAAAATATCTGCCCAGATTTAGGATAACAGGCTCTAAGGTGAGATAGTTAATGACATGCTGCGTTCCAAGAACGGGTCATTCAATAAATGAAATACGTCGATCACTCAATTGTCGATCCTTCGTCATTCCATTTGTGACACCTTCGTTGTATTAATTCTATTTTAACTATCTGAAATCGTGAAGAGCACACTTACAACTATTATTGGATTGTTCGCAGGCAGTTTGTTAACTGTGGCGCAATGGACTAACAACCCGGCCAATCCAACGGTCGTATCAAACACGACATGCTACCAACAGAGTGTTCAACAGGTGCCGGATGGAGCAGGTGGTTTTTATGTCTTCTGGAAGGATTCGCGCATTTCGTGTAATTCCGGAAGTTTGTTCGATGTTTATGGCCAGCATTACTCTGCCAATGGCGAAGAACAATGGACTTCCGGTGGAAAGATGATTTTAAATTACGCCGGTTCAATTACCTCGTTTTCTGTTCAGCGATATGATGATACAGGTGAAATGATCATTGGGGCTGTGTCTGCAGGTCCTGACTCACTCCGATTTCAAAGTCTGGATCCAAATGGCAACAAACTGTGGCCTGCTGATCTATTGGTAGGGCGCGCCGATGGATGCGTAGGTCTGTACATATTGGGTTTCGAAAGCTTTTCGTTTCTACGAGATAATACCGGGTACGTGGTGATGATGTCGCCCGTATACTGCGGAGGCTCCAATGGAAACCGAATCACCCGATTTAACAGTTCGGGCAACCTAACAGGACTCTTTGGTGGTGAACCCGAGGGAAATCAATACTATATCGGTGCTCGCGGATTTAAAAAAACGTATGACAATTCCGGTGATCTCATCATTCACTACACCAATGGTAATGGCAGTGGAGCTCATGCCTCTTGCTTACGAGTAAATTTATCAGGAGATACTGTCTGGGCACCTATAGATGTACTAGCCGGTACCAATGGACTAAACTATCAGTTTGAAGTGCTCAATGATGGCTCAGGGATTTACGTCTTTTTCGAAACCTTTCAGGCCGGGACTAACAATGATATTCTTCTGCGTAAGTTAAACAACGATGGCACGTGGGCCTGGGGAGGAGCTACCATTCCCGTGGCTGCAGCCGATGGAGGACAAGGAGGATACCACGTCACCCAAGATGATCAAAATCTTTATGTGGTGTGGACCGACTCGCGATTAGGTGCAACGTGCGGATATTATCGCATTTTCGCTCAATGCATTGACAAGGTAACAGGAGCCGCTTTATGGGCAACCAACGGTGTTCAAGTATTCGATCAATGCAGCTATATACCTACACCGAAGTGCATCGTGAGCCCTGAAGGACAGTTATTGGTATCGCAACTGTCAACATCATTAGAAACAGGATTCAACATGAACCTCCTTGACACCGATGGAACTGTAGTCTGGGATCAACCATTTGTGGCTTGTCAAACTACATTCAATCCATTTTATGGCGATTATGTAATGGGTATTTCAGATCAAAACGTGGCTGTTTCATGGGCCCGATTTAATCCAGGAGGAGGTGCCGATGGAATTCACATTGCACGCATTTACGAATTACCCAACCCCTGTCCCGAAGATCTGAATGGCGATGGATTCGTCAACACAATCGATCTACTTTTGTTTATCTCATTCTACGGATGCAGCAGCGGATGCACCGATGGCGATCTGAATGGAGACACCGTTGTGAACACCGTTGACTTGCTGATATTTATTTCGGCCTACGGGACGGCCTGTTTATGAAGCATGGAACCCTGACCTGACAACACCTTGAATACAAAACAGTATGAGAAATGATTGCGATACTCATGGCTTCCTTGTTCACAAGGCATCATCCATAACTCATAACTCATAATCCATAATTCACAACCCCAAATACCGTTCTTTAAGTATGTTACAATGGTGCACATTGTGACCGGCGATCATCCAGCCCAGCGAACGCGGCGAATAGGCTACCTTGTTGGCAAGGGCTTTGAAATCGAGGGCACCCTCTTCCATCGCATCAAAAAGAATAATGGTAGATACCCGTACTACAGTAAACTCGTGAATTAACTCAGCAAGAGGACGGTCGAGATAACTGCTGTGAGCGACATAACTATCCTCATCAAATCCGGCTAATTCGGTGGCATCGTTTCGCGAAAAACGCAGGGCTCGA
>JBILMS010000122.1:0-4736 GCA_044375415.1 Flavobacteriales bacterium | reverse complement strand
TATTTCTTCGGTATTCGCAGTAGTCGGAAGTTGGAGCGAGAAGCCGCAAGGAACATAGAGCTCCATTGGCTCTTGGAAAAACTTGTTCCCAACTATCATTCGATTTCCGATTTTAGAAAGGAGAATCTGAAAGCTCCCCCAAAAATTGAAGTGTTTGAAAATAGAGTTTCAAATAAATCAATAAATTCGGGACGAAATGAAAAAGTCAAAATTCACAGAAAGCCAGATCGTGAAGATTCTAGGCGAACAAGAACAGGGCAAATCAGTTGCCGACATCTGTCGTGAGCATGGTATAAGTCAGCCTACGTTTTATGGCTGGAAGAGCAAGTTTGGAGGGTTGGATGTTAACCAGCTTAAGAAGATCAAGGAACTTGAAGCTGAACTGGCTCAATACAAGAAGATTGTGGCTGAGCAAACTTTGAGTATCACCGTTCTCAAGGATGTAATAGAAAAAAAGCTCTGAGGCCTGATGAGAAGAGGGAGCTTGTCCGTTATGCGAAAGTGGCATTTGAGATAAGCGTTCATCAGGCCTGCGACCTTTTCGGCCTTAGCGAAACGGTCTATTACTACAAAGCAAAAACAAAGAACGAGGATCCGGTTATTGAAGATGAGCTCCGCTCTTTGGCAGAGGTACATACCAATTGGGGATTTTGGATGATGTTTTATCATCTGAGGTTGAATCAGCATACATGGAATCACAAACGAGTATATCGGGTTTATAAGAGCATGAAATTGAATATGCGCAGGAAATACAAGAGGAGACTTCCTTCGCGCGTTAAAGAGCTTCTATTGCAACCGTTGATGCCAAACATCACCTGGTCAATGGATTTTATGCATGACAGTCTGCAGTTTGGTAAAACCTTCAGATCATTCAATGTTATAGATGATTTCAATCGGGAAGCCCTGAATATAACAATTGATACTTCACTCAACAGCAGACGAGTCATTCGTGAACTCAATCAACTCATTGACTGGCGCGGTAAACCCGAAAAGATCAGGGTTGACAATGGACCAGAGTTCATCGCCTTTGCTATGGAAAAATGGGCAGAGGATAATGGCATTGAACTGCAATTCATTCAAAAAGGCAAACCACAACAAAATGGTTACATCGAAAGATTTAATCGATCCTATCGAACAGAAATTCTTGATGCATTTTCATTTGAAAATCTCAGACAAGCCCGTGCATTGACACATGCTTGGATGTGGTCGTATAACAATGAGCGTCCACACAGCGCTCTGAAATATCACACCCCCACCCAATTCATGTTGAAATATGGAAAACTCCACCAACGCGCGGGCCAACAAGAGTTTCCCACATTCCAACATGACTACATCAACAACAACCTAAAAAGTATAATTTTGGACACTAAGGTTTAAGGGGAGCTTTCAAATCCACCGGCCCTGAAGAATATGTTCAAGTTGTTTGTGTTATTCCTGAAGGAATGCGACCTAGTGGACGGGGAACTTGCTGCTGTTGATGGCACCAAGGTTCGTGCACACAATAGCAAAAAAAACAATTACAATCCAAAGAAGATTGAACGGCATTTGGACTACATCGATAAGAAAACAGCACAATATTTTGAAGCCCTTGAAGAGAATGATCATGCGGAGCGGAACGAGTCGTTGAATGATGTGGAGGACAAGATTGTTCGATTAAAGCAGCAGCGATTGAGTTATGAGTTGTTGGGCAAGCAAATGGAAGAATCGGGTGAACCTCAAGTAAGCACTACTGATCCGGATAGCCGGGCCCTGCTGGTTCATGGTCAAGTAGTGGAAGTGACTTACAACGTGCAAGCTGCGGTAGATCAGAAGCACAAATTGGTTGTAGCTACACACACCATTAATCGCAATGATAGAAATGCGCTCAGTGCTATAGCTCTTGAAGCGAAAGCTAATCTGTCCAGCGAAAAGATGGTGCTCTTAGCAGACAAAGGATATCACAACGGCAGAGAAATACAAATTTGTACTGACAACCATATAGAAACCCTTGTAGCACATTCTATATTAGTAAATAGCAATGATCATGGCACTACACCCGAGTTTATGGTGGATAAATTTATCTACAACCATGACTCCGATAGTTACACATGTCCGGTAGACGAAACGCTTACTAAACAAGGCACTTGGCATAAGAAGACAGGCAACAAGAACTCAGTTTATCAATTTAAAAAGTACAGAACTCCGGCATGCTCAGCCTGCGCAGTAAGGCATCTATGCACTGGTCGCAAACAAGGTGGACGCGAAATAGAAAGAAGCGAATACGCCGATGCAGTAGAAGCCAACCGTAAACGATATCAAAATAATCCGGATCTTTACAGAAAGAGACAAGAAATCAATGAACACATTTTCGGGACGATCAAACGAGTCTGGGGTTTTGGTCATACAAATCTCAAAGGACTAAAAAAAGTAAACGGAGAGTTCAGCTTTATCATGATGGTGTATAACTTTAAGCGGGTGCTGAACATACTCGGTATCAAGGAAACACTTGAAAAACTCAAAAATTGGAAGCCGAATTATGACAAAATCGGCTTACCTCTTTCAAAAATGACTTTATTAACTCCAAATAAACCCATTCAACATTTTTTCATGAATGCAGCGGCGTGAAAATGTGGGTGTCTTAAAATCGATCTTTAAGTTTAAGGAGGTCTTCTGGAGCCTGAAAAGGGTCTAAGTGATTGAGAAATGGAGTTTTTTCACAACCTGACGTTTTGGGGCTTTGCGAAGGCTGGGATTAGAAGTACGAATGTTCAAATTTAGTACAATGTTCATTAGTATTCCAAATGTTCAATTTAGCACTGAAGCCCAGCTTTTGCAAAACCCCTGTTAGCGGGTTGTTGTTTATTCATTCGTCTGTTTTAGTTTCCATTTTTTTAGTCCGCCTATCAAAAATAAAAGTCCAATAAAGACTGCGATTAGTGAATAGGTTATTTCCAAAAATTGATTTGCTTGTTGTTTTTCCAAGTCAAAAATGAGTTCCCCAATTCCACGAAATAAATAAATTACTGCTATCGCAAAAATTACTGGTTTCAAAAGTGGAAGTGGTCTAAACTTATTGTCAGCCGAAAGTCCGTACAAACCAAAAATGAAAAATACGATTGCAACAAAAATTGTCAGTAAATATGGCAATGAAGAATTTGTTTGAGCAAGTTCAGTCATTTCTTTACCAATACCTGTTACTTCAAACATTTTGTCTGCCCAAAATAGTCCAACAATATGTGCAACTGCAATTATTATATTTATGTATCCGCCAAGTTTAAGCATAAGTCAAATCAATTTGTTCCAAAGTAAATAAGTCCGCTAATAAGCAACAATAAAATCCACTGTCCGAGTTTCAAATAATTTTTCGGAAACTGTTTTGAAATTGCAATTGTCAAAGCCCAAACTATTGCGTAGCCTAAAAAATAGATTGAGAGTATTTGTAATAATGTTTTTTCGTTGTCAAAGTAGTTGGTAAAATTAATAAGTCCAAGTCCGATTGTAGCAAAAAGTAAGTCAAACGAAACCCAATGCCAACCGCATCTTGCCATTGTCCATTTTTCTATTTTTTGTAAATTTTCGTCATTCCCTTCTGTCGGTTCGTTTACTTTCAGTTCTTTGTCGCCCACAAAAGTGTGAAGAATAAAGGCTAAAAGTGTCAAAATGTTTGCTATTATAATTAGTGTATTCATATTTTCTATTTTTTCTGTCTGTTTCCGCTGTCGTTCTACAATGCCCGCTAACGTATCAGGCTTGGTGCCGGGCGATCCACCTGAATCCCCTCCAAAACCGTGAACTCAAATATAAACGAATTTTTCAATTGAAAACGAAGCGGCGCCTGGCACCAAGGTGTTGTTAGCGGGGGACCCTATGAGTGGCCATCAAGAACGCCTTCATTTCTGCGTAGTTCAACCATCCGTATGGAATAAGTCGGATCAGCAAAAGTGATCAGGCTAAGAGTACCATTTTCATTTCATCAGGCATTACCTAATCTTCAATTGAAAAAGTAATTCCTATTAAACTTCAAATAGGGAAGGAGAGGGCTTGAATAAACCGAACTTTTTTTCGGAAAGAACCATCCCTCCGAGTGCGTTTCGAGTGGCCGCAAGGGGCCACCGCTAACGGTTTGGCGCTTGGCGATGGTGGCGATTTTCACCACAAATATTGATGCGAAGAACCAAACTTTGATTAACCACAAATGTGTCTGCGGAGCACTTAACCGCCACTTTTGCCAAACGCCTGTTGGCAGCTGTAATTCATCGGTTTTCATTTATCAACCCGTCTAAGTTCTGTCTAAAAGTAGCTGAAATTGGGATTACTTTTTCTTTTATTGTGAGCATATTACCTTCAACTTTTTCAATATGCTCAACATTTACTATAAACGATTTATGTACCCTGAGGAATTTATTTTGAGGTAATTTATCTTGAAGCTCTGTAAGTTTATCTAGTACCAATAATGGTTTTTCATTCAAAGGATGGATTTTTACATAATTTCCGCTTCCTTCAATAAAAAGAATATCAGCAAAATAATATTTGTGGATTTTTTTATCGGCCTTGAAGAAAATAAAAGTTGATTCAGGACTTGGTTTTACTTTAGCCTGTTCATTTGAAAAGACGTTGTTTTTAGGCATCGCAATTTTATTGACTGCCTTTAAAAACCTTTCAAAAGGAATAGGTTTGAGTAAATAATCTACAATACCATATTCGTAACTTTCTACACCAAATTCTGAGAAAGCAGTTGTTAGAATTACTTTGGGCGG
>JBILMS010000069.1:0-16069 GCA_044375415.1 Flavobacteriales bacterium | reverse complement strand
TTTCTGTTTGGGTAAAAATGCCAAGGAAAACCCCGAATTAGTGAGCAGTCTGAGAAATGCCGGTCATTCAATCGGCCATCATTCTTTTTCACATTTAAAAGGTTGGCAAACAGATGATCGCACTTATATGGAAGATGTTGAATATGCAGCTGATATTATTGGAGGCAACTTGTTCAGGCCGCCGTACGGCAAATTGAAAACAAGTCAACTGCGTTATGTAGGATCGATGTACACTGTGGTAATGTGGTCCTTAATGCCGGGCGATTTTGACCCTGAAATGAGTGCCGAACAGTGCTTAAAGCTTGCTCTAGAAAGCTCTAAAAGTGGCGATATCGTTGTGTTTCACGATAATCAGAAATGTGGAGAAAAAATGTTGGAAATAATTGAAAGGTATTTGCCGGAAATGAAACTTCGCGGGTATTCATTCGCAACATTATAGAATTAAAGTGAAATTACTACTCTGATTCCAATAGGAACACTCAATCGGACATAAGTTCCTTCATCTTCCGCTCCTTTAACTCCATTTTTTTCGATTTGGACTTGATATTCGAAAATGGGATCCGTGATACTTGTATAATTTACGGTCTTTTGTTTAAAGCCTAAACCGGTATATAGTTCAATACCGAGGGGTATTTTGCTATCGAGTTGATGACCACAGCGAATAGTGAAACCAATCTCTTTTTTTTCTACCTTAGTTTTTCTCCAATTTGTGTTTACATAGTCATATTCATAGGTTTCCGGATTGTCTGCTTTTGTTCCCCATTGGGTCTTGTCGGTGTAGTTGTTGGATAAGAAATAGATATTGCAGCCAACATAGACACCATGAAAAGGCGAATAGTATTTTTCCTGGACGAAATGCCGCAGTTCAAAACCAAAACGAGAACCTTTGTGATTCACGGCACTTTCTTCTATCTGATAACTTGCCCAAATACTTTTTTGAATCAGTGGCCCTCCCTCCAGTTGAAGAGACCAAGCTTTACCAAGGGAAAATTCAAAACCAAATTGAATAGTGGGATCTGAATTGTTGAATACACCTGATGGGTCCAATTTAAAGGCCTTCCACTAGGTAATTTGTTTCTCCTGAGAATGTACGGTAAGATTTATAAAACAGGCGAAGAAAACAGCAATTAGAAGTGAGTTTTTCATTTTATTCTTTTTGACTCATTACAAATATAGTAGCTCTACCTTCGCCCTCTTCAATATCCCATGGTAAAACCTAAAAAACATCTCGGTCAACATTTTTTGCGCAACGACGAGATTTGTGCGCGTGTGAGCGATTCGATTAGCCATAGTGCAACTAAAAGGCAGGTTCTGGAAATAGGTCCGGGCACCGGAGCACTTACCAAACACCTGCTGAAACGCGAGGATATGTTGGTAGATGTGGTGGAGGTGGATCGTGAGTCCGTGGAATATTTGAAGGTCCATTATCCAATTTTAAAGGATAGAATTCACGAAGCAGATTTCCTACAAATGCCTTTGGACGAGTTGTTTCCAAGCCCTTTGGTGATAGCCGGAAATTTCCCTTATAACATTTCATCTCAAATTCTCTTTAAAGTACTGGATCACAGAGATCAAGTAACAGAGGTTGTGGGCATGTTCCAAAAGGAAGTGGCGGAGCGCATCGCAGCAGATTCAGGGGGCCGCGATAGAGGAATTTTATCGGTTTTAATGCAGGCATTTTATACGGTCGAGTATCTCTTTACAGTGGATGAAAACGAATTTTTCCCTCCTCCCAAAGTGAAGTCCGGAGTAATTAGGATTCTGAGAAATGACGTCAAAAGCCTTCCGGTGGACGAAAAATTCTTTAAAACCCTTGTAAAAACAGGCTTTAATCAGCGTCGCAAAACCCTGAGAAACTCGGTTAAGGGTGTAGCTGGCTATCATGTAGACCTGCCTTTTATGGATAAACGCCCCGAGCAACTCTCGGTAAATCAATGGCTCGAGTTAGCCGCGGCTTTTTTGTAGTCAATCTTTTCGAGACACTTTTTAGGTAACGTATGTTTGTAGGCCCGAACAAATTCTATGATCTCCCGTGAGACCATATCACGTATTATGGATACCGTCCTCATTGAGGAGGTGGTAGGAGATTTTGTGCAACTCAAAAAATCCGGTACGACATACAAAGGGCTTTCTCCCTTTACAAACGAACGCACTCCTTCATTTTTTGTAGTTCCGCACAAAGGGATCTACAAAGACTTCTCTTCCGGTAAAGGTGGAAATGCTATCGACTTCTTGATGGAGCACGAAAAGCTCAACTATCCGGAGGCTTTGAGGTGGCTTGCGACCAAATACAATATTGAAATTGAAGAGGAAACTCAGACCGAAGAACAACTGCAGGAGCGAAGTGAACGCGAGCAATTGTCTGTTGTTACTGAGTTTGCCCGCAAGTGGTTCGAAGATCAAATGCACGAAACGGAGGAGGGCCAAGCGGTTGGTTTGAGCTATTTCCGGGAGCGCGGTTTTAGAGAAGATATCATTCGGAAATTCCAATTAGGATATTCACCTGAACAACGCGATGGTCTTACCAAAGCAGCTCTGGAAAAGTCCTATTCACTCGAATACCTGGAAAAAACCGGACTAACTAGACAAAAAGAGGGAGGTACCCCTTACGATTTTTTCAGGGGTAGAGTCATGTTTCCGATTCATAATGTATCGGGAAAAGTGATCGCTTTTGGTGGTCGGACTTTGCGCGCCGACAAAGAAGTAGCGAAATATTACAACAGCCCTGAGAGCGAGCTGTATCATAAAAGCAAGGTTTTATATGGTATTCATCTTGCCAAACAACCCATTGTAAAACACGACTTGTGTTATCTGGTGGAAGGATACACCGATGTAATTTCGATGGTCCAAGCGGGTATCGAAAACGTGGTAGGTAGCAGTGGTACCAGTTTAACTGAAGATCAAATTCGTTTGATCAGACGTTACACTTTTAATGTGACAATTCTCTACGATGGAGATGCCGCGGGAATTCGGGCATCTTTTCGAGGTATCAACATGTTGCTCGAACAGGGCATGAATGTGAAAGTGGTTTTGTTCCCCGATGGCGATGATCCCGATAGTTTTGCGAAAAAAGTAAGCAGCACCGAACTCGAGGAATACCTCAAGGGAAATTCGGTCGATTTTATGGTCTTCAAGACCGGTCAACTTTTGGGCGAAGTCGGAAATGATCCTGTGAAACGTGCCGGTTTAATTCACGACATTGTTGAAAGCATAGCGGTTATCCCCGATTCCATTCGAAGAAACGTCTACTTGCAAGAGTGCAGCAGGTTGATGAATATGCGCGAATCGGTATTGATTGCCGAGATGAACAAAATCCTTGTTCAACGTGCAAAAAAGGGTTCGACTTATAGACCCGAGGAAACCGCAACGACCGAAGTTCCCATTTGGGATGAAGTACCCGAAACAGAAGAGTTCACCCTGTTTCATCAGGAACGAGATTTTATCCGTTTGCTGCTTTCGTATGGTGAGCTAACGATAGAACTTCCGGTGGAAAACGAAGATGGGCACATGGAGATAGTAGCGGTGGCCATGGCGGAATTTCTCATTGGTAGCATCGCACAAGATGAACTAACGTTGGAGACTCCCAAATTTCAAAAGATCTACAAAGAATACATGGATTTCATTGCTCGCGAAGAGTTTCCGGAGCCCAAACACTTTACCCTAAATCCGGATCAAGAAATTAGCAGTCTTTCATCCGATTTGCTCACATCGCAATATGCGTTAAGTCTAAATTGGACTGCTCGTCACAACATTCATCCGGAAACAGAGGATATGTTACTCCGAAAAGCAGCTAAAGACATCGTTTTTCGTCTAAAACTTCGAAAAGTGATGCAGAATTCTAAAATCATTATCACAGAAATGGAAGCAGCCGGGGATGATGTCGAAAAACTCAACGCCCTCATGGCGGAGAAAATAATGCTAGATAAAGCCCGCACCGAGATTGCCAAGTATTTCGGTTCCGTTATTTTGGAGTGAACTTTTTTGTCCAAACACCTTTTTCATGGTATTTTTGCACCGAAATCAGTATTTAGAATATTTCTAAATAAAGTATAAAAGCAGCGAACAATGCGCTGTTGCGAGGTGTTAGAATTAAAAAAAAGTGAGAAATGATAAAGGTTTCAGATTCTGCCCGTGAGCAGGTAAGCAAGCTAATAGCGACGGAGAGCCACCCGGATGGTTCTTTTGTGCGCGTCGGAGTGGAAGGTGGTGGTTGTTCGGGATTGATGTACCAATTGACCTTCGATCAGAATATGAAAGAAGGCGATCAGGTATTCGAAGATAATGGTGTAAAGGTAGTAGTAGATCGCAAAAGTTTCCTTTACCTGATCGGTACTGAATTGGAATATTCAGGAGGCCTGAACGGTAAAGGTTTTGTTTTTAAAAACCCAAATGCTTCGCGAACGTGTGGTTGCGGAGAAAGCTTTAGCATCTAAACCTTTAATCTCCCAATCCAATGGCCTACGATGGCGACGAATTATTAGACTCTGTCACAAGCAAAGAATACGAATTTGGTTTTGTAACAGATATTGAATCGGACAAGGCTCCGATCGGTCTGAATGAAGATATTATTCGATTGATCTCTTCCAAAAAGGGTGAGCCCGATTGGCTTCTGCAATGGCGTTTGGAAGCGTTTACTATTTGGAAGAAAATGACGGAGCCGGAATGGGCGCACGTAACGTATACAAAACCTGACTTTCAAGCTATTTCCTATTACTCTGCTCCGAAACAAAAGAAGCAGTTGAATAGCCTCGACGAGTTAGATCCTGAATTGCGCAAAACAATGGATCGTCTAGGAATTTCGATGGAAGAGCAAAAACGTTTGAGTGGTGTAGCCGTCGATTTCGTCATGGACAGTGTTTCTGTTGCTACTTCGTTCAAAGAAAAACTTGGCGAACTAGGAATTATTTTTTGCAGCATGAGCGAAGCTGTGAAGGAGCACCCTGAATTGGTTAGAAAATATTTAGGAACAGTTGTACCTCGTACAGATAATTTTTATGCAGCTCTCAATTCGGCCGTATTCACCGACGGATCTTTTTGCTACATACCCAAAGGAGTGAAATGCCCGATGGAGCTAAGCACCTACTTTCGAATAAACGAAGCGAATACCGGACAGTTTGAAAGAACTTTAGTTGTCGCTGATGAAGGAAGTTATGTGAGTTATCTGGAAGGCTGCACGGCTCCACAACGCGACGAAAATCAATTGCACGCGGCAGTAGTTGAGTTGGTTGCCTTGAAAGATTCTGAGATAAAATATAGTACGGTGCAAAACTGGTATCCCGGCGATCACGAAGGAAAAGGCGGTGTTTTCAACTTTGTTACTAAACGCGGTTTATGTGATGGATCACACGCGAAAATCAGTTGGACACAAGTGGAAACGGGTAGTGCCATAACATGGAAATATCCTTCTTGTATTTTGAAAGGAGATTATTCGATTGGTGAGTTTTATTCAGTAGCCGTAACCAATTACATGCAACAAGCAGACACCGGCACTAAAATGATTCACTTGGGTAAAAACACCCGGAGTACAATTATCTCCAAAGGAATTTCATCCGGTAAAAGTCAGAATTCATATAGAGGTTTAGTTCAGATAAATAAGACGGCAGTCAACTCGCGTAATTTTTCGCAATGCGACTCTCTTCTGATGACCGATCAATGTGGAGCACATACTTTTCCGTATATCGAAGTAAACAATAAATCTTCTAAAGTGGAACATGAAGCCACCACTTCGAAAATTGGGGAAGATCAAATATTTTATTGCCTACAACGTGGAATCGATGAGGAGAAAGCGATATCCTTGATTGTAAACGGATACGCCAAAGAAGTACTGAACAAACTACCGATGGAATTCGCAGTAGAAGCACAAAAATTGCTCGCTATTTCACTGGAAGGAAGTGTAGGGTAGTTGATATATCAACAATAATTCAATAGATAATAAAAGAGACATGCTTTCGATAAAAAACCTGCAGGCCAAAATAGAGGAAAATGAAATTCTCAAGGGTCTGAATTTAGAAATTGGTCCGGGCGAAGTACATGCTATCATGGGACCAAATGGCAGTGGTAAATCTACCCTTGCCTCTGTCCTTGCCGGTCGCGAAGAATTTGAAGTTACCGGAGGAGAGGTGGATTACCTCGGCAAAAATTTATTGGAAATGGCCGCGGAAGAAAGAGCCCGCGAAGGAATTTTTCTGGCTTTTCAATATCCGGTGGAAATTCCTGGAGTGAGTAATATCAACTTTTTGAAAGCAGCTGTTTCAGAGATCAGAAAACACAAAGGCTTGCCTGAATTGACCGCGAAGGAATTTTTGAATCTGGTGGCAGAGAAATCTAAGTTGGTTCAACTCGATGGTCGTCTAGCCAATCGTTCGGTAAACGAGGGATTTAGCGGCGGAGAGAAAAAGAGGAACGAAATTTTTCAAATGGCCATGCTCGAACCGAAGTTTGCTGTTTTAGATGAAACAGATTCGGGACTCGATATCGATGCATTAAAAATTGTAGCTAACGGTGTTAATAGCCTCCGTTCTCCCGAAAGATCATTTCTGGTAATTACACACTATCAACGTTTACTCGATTATATCGTGCCCGATTTTGTGCATGTTCTTTACAAAGGGAAAATTGTAAAAAGCGGTACACGCGAATTGGCTCTCGAACTGGAGGCGAAAGGATATGATTGGATCAAAGAAGAAATGGCAATATGATCACCAATACGCAAACTCAGGGTTTGGATGTTGATTCTTTGATTACCTCAAAGGAATCTGCGTTCAATAAATTTTTACCGGAAGCGGTTAACAAGGCGAAAGGTCAACTTGCCGAATCATCTTTTCCAACAACGAGAACCGAAGCGTGGAAGTATACGAGAACAACACGTATATCTTCGGCTAAGTGGAGTGTTCAACAAGATGAATCTTCTATTCCATTGGAGGAGTATTTAATCCCTGGTCTCGAAGTAAATCGTTTTGTTTTTGTGAATGGATTTTACAGGAGCGATCTAAGTGATGTGGAGAAAGGAGAATTTGAATTTGCTTCGTTTAGCTCGGCCGATAAAAATGATTCGTTGATACATCAATGGTCGTCGGATCGCTTTTTTTCGGAGAATGTGTTTTCTCTGCTGTCCTTAACGCATGCTACCGATGGATTGGTCTTAAGAGTGAAAACAAATGCGGCGGTTACTAAACCGTTTCACTTTATTTTACTTCAGACAAAAGAAAACGTTTTTGCCAACCCAACGATACTTGTAGAATGCGCCAAGGGTTCAAGATCGACAATTATACTTTCTCATCACCAAACGATTTCAGGAAAGTTTTGGTTGAATGCGAACATCGGTTTTTCTGTTCTTGAAAATGCTTCTTTGAATTATTATAAAATTCAAGAAGATGGTGAGGAGAGTTTTTCGCATATTATGGAAAGAGTTCACCAAGATTCGAATAGCCATACAAATTTGGTAACGGCAACTTTGAGAGGAGGATGGATTCGCAATAGTTTGGATATGCTGGTGAATGGAAGTGGATGCGAGGCAAATTTGGCCGGAGCCTATGCACCCATGAAAAGTGAACATATAGATAATCACACAGTGGTTGATCACATAAGAGCTCATAGCAACAGCAATGAGCTGTACAAAGGAGTTGTATTTGATCAGGGTCGTGCTGTGTTTAACGGTAAAGTCTTTGTTCGGTATCAGGCTCAAAAGACAAATGCATATCAGAATAATGCGAACATTACCATGAGTGACGATGCTGTGGTAAATTCTAAACCGGAATTGGAAATTTACGCAGATGATGTGAAATGCAGCCATGGTAGCACAACAGGGCAAATGGATGAAGAGGCGATCTTCTATTTGCGTTCACGTGGTCTGAGTGCCGATAGCGCAAAAAAGTTGATGGTATCTGCATTTTTGAATGATGTTTTGGATCGCATCGATATCGAAGAATTGAGAAATCATATCACGAACAAAATGATCGAAAAGGGAGTTTTGTTATTTTAAAGAATATGGTGGGGGAAGCGAAATACATTGAAAATCGGAGTTTATCTACAATCAGGGACGAGTTTCCGATTCTAGATCGAGAAGTGTATGGTCGTTCCTTGATATATCTTGACAATGCTGCAACAACCCAGAAGCCGCGTGTAGTAATAGATGCCATCGATGAATATTATAGTCTGAAAAATGCCAACATTCATCGTGGGGCGCATTTTTTGGCCAATTTATCTACGGGAGAGTTTGAAGCTGTGCGCGATCAAGTGCGTGCTTTTTTGAATGCATCCGAAAGAGAAGAAATAATTTTTACATCAGGAACAACAGATAGTATCAACCTCGTGGCAAGTGCACTTGGAGGAGTTGTATTGCAAAAAGGCGATGAAATACTCCTGACAGAATTGGAACATCATTCGAACATTGTTCCCTGGCAAATGATAGCTCAAGAAAGAGGTGCGATCATTCGAGTAATTCCTGTAAACGAAAAAGGCGAATGGGATTTGAGTGGACTTGATGAGCTATTGACGGATAAAACAAAAATTGTCGCCATCAGTCATGTAAGCAATGCATTGGGTACCATAAATCCGGTGGCGGAAGTAACGGCAAAAGCAAAACTAAAAGGTGCTTATGTGCTTGTAGATGGAGCGCAGGGAGTGGCCCACCTGACCATTGATGTAGTAAATATAGGGTGCGATTTTTATGCGTTTAGTGCACATAAATTATATGGACCCATGGGAATAGGTGTCTTATATGGGCGTAAGGAAGTATTAGAAATGATGTCGCCTTATCGCGGTGGTGGTGAAATGATAAAAACAGTTTCATTTACTGGAACTACATTTAATGATCTGCCATACAAGTTCGAAGCGGGAACACCAAACGTAGAAGGAGTGCTCGCGCTCGGAGCTGCAATAAAATTTGTTTTGGAAGTGGGTTTAGAAAACATTGCTTCTCATGAAAAGGAACTTTTGAAGCATGCGACTTCGGAATTGTCTAAATTCGAAGACGTCGTGTTTTATGGAACATCGGATAAGAAGTCAGCGGTAATATCTTTTAATGTTAAAGGTTGTCATCCCTATGACGTAGGTACTTTACTAGATAAACAGGGAGTTGCCGTTAGAACAGGTCACCACTGCACTCAACCCTTGATGGAGAAATTTGGAATTCCGGGAACAGTGAGAGCATCTTTTGCTGTGTACAATACGTTTTCTGAGGTAGATATTTTTATAGCTGCAACTGCAAAGGCGATAGAAATGCTTAAATAGTGAACATCGAAGAAAAGCAAATAGAGATTATAAATGAATTCAGTTTTTTCGAAGACTGGATGCAGAAATATGAGTACATCATCGATCTGGGTAAAGATCTCCCATTGATCGATGAAAAGTATAAAGATGATGACCACTTAATTCGCGGATGTCAATCGAAGGTGTGGTTGCATGCCGAAGTGAGTGAAGAGGGTAAGATGATTTTTTTTGCGGATAGCGATGCTATTATTACAAAGGGACTGGTAGCATTAGTGATAAGAGTGTTGTCGGGTGAAGCACCGGAAACCATCATACATGCAGATTTACATTTTGTAAAAGATATTGGTTTATATGAGCACTTGTCGCCAACTCGAAGTAATGGTTTGGCATCGATGATTAAGCAAATGAAAATGTATGCCCTTGCAAAAACGGCACAATGATTTAGAAATGGACGCAGAAGAAAGAAACGATATTCAAAATAGGATTGTACAGGTTTTAAAAACCATCTACGATCCTGAGATACCGGTTGATATTTATGAACTGGGCTTAATCTATGGTGTCGATTTAGATGAAAACCGACATGTTACTATTACCATGACTCTCACTTCTCCTTCTTGTCCGGTAGCAGAAACCTTGCCTCCCGATGTAGAGCAGAAAGTAGCCGGAGTAAAAGGAGTTGAGTCTGCCAAAGTTGAGATTACTTGGGACCCTGCATGGGAAAAAAGTATGATGAGTCAAGAAGCAATGCTCGAATTAGGCTTCTTGTAAACTCTTTTATTAGTCCACAAATTTTATAGTAAGCAACAAAAGTTCGTTGTTGTCGATCACCTCATTTTGATTGTGATTTTGAAAAACGACCAGATATAGGTACTCCCCTTGGAAGTTTGAAATGGACTGGTCTTTATCATTCAAATATATTTTTTCTACGGGCCAATTGAGGTGGTAAATATCTCCGGACTGTGTGATCACATTTGCTCTTCGTTTTTCGTCGTTCTCAAAGAAAATGTAGTGATGGGAATCCGACGATAAAATGACAGATTCATAGGGTTTTGCGTGGGGCCCGGCCAGCCCGGTTCCCGGAGCAAAACAAGTGGTCTCATCTATACGTACTCCCGGTTTGATTCCATTGAAAATCGCAGCGTTGGTGTCCACGGCGATTTGCATTGTATTAATAAGATTTTCTTCAAACGAATAATATCCATCCCACCATCGGATGTCGAAATTTTCTCTTTGTAGTTCGATTGTTTTGGTGCCATCGGAAAGCTTTTGAGGAAGACCGGATTGCGATACAACAATGAAACATTCTCCTTGATATGAACTGGTAGAGCGTTTGTTGGTGCAAGAAAATGAGAGAGCACATAATAGGATGAGGGTCCCTTTAAAATAGATTTCCGAAAAATGTATCATGGTGCAAATTTCGTGAACTTTGAAACCTGACGCTCTCAATACAAAGAGTTTCTTAACTTATCCCAACTTTTAGGTCTTTTCGGGGGATCTACATATCTATTGTTATTTTCGCATCGTGAGTAAAGAGAGAAAAAAAATTGCCATTTTGGGTTCAACCGGATCCATTGGGACACAGGCTTTGCAAGTGATTGCAGAACAAAAGGAAACCTTACAAGTGGAGGTACTCACCGCTCAGAACAATGCCGACTTGCTCATCAAACAAGCTCTTGATTTTAAGCCCAATGCGGTGGTTATTGGTGATTCCGAAAAATACTCTTATGTAAAAGAAGAGCTGTGGAGTCACGATATTAAGGTGTATTGCGGGGCGGAGGCTTTGTGTCAAATTGTAGAAAGCACCGAAGTGGATATGGTCTTGACTGCCTTGGTCGGTTTTGCCGGACTGGAGCCTACATTAAAAGCAATAGAAGCAGGAAAACCAATTGCTCTTGCTAATAAGGAGACGTTGGTTGTAGCAGGTGAAATGGTTACTAATCTGGCTAAGAAAAAGGCGGTCAATATTTTACCTGTTGATAGTGAGCACTCCGCGATTTTTCAGTGTTTGGCCGGTGAATGGAATAATCCGATTGAGAAAATTTATTTGACCGCTAGTGGAGGACCGTTTAGAGGCAAAAAACGCGAGGACTTAGCTAACGTTACCAGAGAACAGGCGCTTAAACATCCGAATTGGAATATGGGCGCAAAGATTACCATCGATTCGGCTACGATGATGAATAAGGGTTTGGAGGTAATTGAAGCGAAATGGCTTTTCCACTTAAAACCCTCTCAGATAGACATTGTAGTTCATCCGCAGAGCATCATACATAGTATAGTACAATTTGAAGATGGAAGCATGAAAGCACAAATGGGGCTTCCTGATATGAAATTACCTATTCAATACGCACTTGGATATCCCGTGCGTTTGAAATCTGAGTTTCCTCGATTTGATTTCGCGAATTTTCGTTCGCTTACGTTTGAAGAGCCAGATTCAGAGGCCTTCCCATGTTGGAAATTGGCTTTCGACGCACTTGAGCGTGGAGGTAACGCTCCCTGTATATTAAATGCCGCAAATGAAGTGGCAGTCGAACTATTTCTAAAAGATGAAATCTCTTTTCTTCAGATTCCGGATTTGTTAATAGGTGCTATGGGTACCATTAAACACATCGTAAAACCAGGACTTTCTGACCTTTTAGAAACCGATGCCGAAACCCGAAGATGGGTTCGCGGGGAAGTTTAAGCGATTTTTTATTTATTTCGGAAAGAAATTTTGACCAAACAAAGTTAGGTTCATTTTGTTCAATGACTATTTGCCTCAAAATCAATTGAGTAATCTGCTCTGTCTTTATGTTTGGTACATGCCGAACTGTTGATTTCTTCCTATGAATCTCAATTATTATTAGACAAATTTGGATTTTATGTAGACTTATCTTTATTTTTGTACGACTAAATGCTTTTCCGGATGAACCTAACATTTCTACCGGGTTTACTAAATAACTTAACCAAATGAAACATTCTTACATTTTGAATGCTCTTTTCTCTGTTCCAAGGTACATTTTAGTCGGTTGTTTATTCCTGACTATGACTGTATTCTCTTCCTTGGATATGCAAGCCGAAGATGGTTGTGTTACATGCAACAATGTAACTAATGGCGGTACAATTTGCTGCAATCAAACCGGCAACGGACCATTTGATCCCGCAACTATTTACAACACCGTCACTCCAAGTGGAGGTAGCGGTACCATCGAGTATATGTGGCTATACAAAAGTGCTACGACCGGCTGGAACTGGGTTGATATCGCAAATAACCAGGATTTTTATGATCCGGGTTCTTTGTGCGAAACAACTATTTACCGTCGCTGTGCTCGCAGACAGAATTGTACGAGCTGGCCTGGAGAAAGTAATGACATAACAATTACAGTGAATGGCTCATGCACATGTAATGCCACGATCGATGCGTTGGTTATTAATAACTTAACAACCGGAAGCTCGCACGCAACTCTTCAAAATGGTAGTACATATGCACAAGCTTCTCTTCCTGCAAATTGGAATATCGAAGCATTGGTATCAGGTTCTTCTGCCCAAAGCGTGAAATTCACTTTTACAGGTGATTACTCAAGCAACAATATTGATAATGCTGTGCCATACTCCAGCCCGGGTAATAGCGCAGGTTTGAACTTGGCTCCGGGTACTTATACACTGAATGCCATAGTGTATTCGCAGGATAACGCCGGTGGAAATATTTGCTCCCAAACAACTTTGTCATTTACAATTACAGGATGCGATAACGTAACGAATGGTGGAAGTATTTGCTGCAACCAAAATGGTTGCTCACCTTTCGATCCTACAGCCCTTACAAGTTCTTCCGATCCTTCAGGTGGAAGTGGTGTATTAGAACTTTTGTGGTTATATAAAAACGCTTCAACAGGTTGGAACTACGAAACGTTAGTTGGCGCAAATGGATTGTCATATGATCCCGGAGCGCTTACTGAAACTACAGTTTTCCTTCGATGTGCTCGTCGGGCGGGATGTTCTAATTACGTTGGAGAAAGTAATGAGATTACAATTGGTGTTAGCCTTTGTAATCCTTGTGCCAACTCTATTCTTAATGAACAATTCAACTACCCTAACGGAACTACATCATCTTCGAACTTCACTACTTCGTACAGCGCACCAAGTGATGGAGCAGCCCACAATTTTGATGTAGAAAATGGAGTGTTCGAAGGAACGAATACGGATAATGAAGCGGTATGGACTTCTTCGGTTTTCAATATTTCCGGCTTAACGAATGTGAACTTAATTGCAAACATTGGTGAGAATGGAGATATGGAAGAAGGTGACTATATAATGGTATATTACACGTTGAATGGTGGTTCTTCTGTTCTGTTTTCTGTAAATGGTAATAAGACGGACGATTTTGGTTCTGCGGTTGCTACTCAATCAGGACTTTCAGGTAACACCGTTCAGATAATCATAAAGGTAAAAAATTCAAGTGGAAATGAAACGCACTATTTCGATAACGTTTCGATTTCTGCAGATAGCACTTGCGAACCAATTGAGATTTGTTATATCAATGGTTACGAAAGTGCAAATGGACGTATTTTCTGGATTCCAAATTTTGGAACCGATTTTAAATCGTCACCTTCTAACCAACTTCGTCTGTTGAAATTTGAAGGTGGAATCGCTCAGTTAATTGGTACGATAGAAAGAATCAGTAATGCAAATCAAAAGTTTGTTGTTTCGCTTTGGTTTAATAATATGTCTGATTACGCATCTTGGATTGCTCAGGGTAATCAGCCCCACTCACCGAACTTGGGTGATGAGTCATCCTGGATATTCTACGATTTTGATACCACTCAGTCGAACACACTAATAGGTGCGGGTTCTTTAGCCGGACAAGTATTGTATTTGACAAACCAAATGGATGTATATGGTTTACAATTGGGTAACGGAGCGAATTCGTTGAACTCAAATGCCAATGGACTTTCAACTTGGTTTAACTACACCGGTACTGCCTCCGGTAATGGTGATATCAATGGTTCATACAACTGTGATTCTAATTGTGCACTTGAAGTAACGGTGGGTTCAGCATCGGCATCGCCGACTTTGTGCATTTTCGCTGAGTTAACGCCGATCACACATACTACTACCGGGGCAACAGGTATCGGCAGTCCTTCGGGTCTGCCTCCTGGCGTAACGGCTTCGTGGGCTTCCAATACCATTACCATAAGCGGCGCTCCCACTACCGCCGGTACCTTTAATTATAGCATTCCCCTTGCAGGAGGCTGTGTAACGTTGAATGCCACGGGCACCATTACAGTAATCATGTTGCCGGTGATCATTTCTTCCGTGTTCAGTGCGAGTTGCCCTGGCGTTGCTGATGGCGGTATCGAACTTTCAGTAGACGGCAGTGGTCCGTTCACTTACCAGTGGTCTCCCGGGGGTGCTGTTACGGCGAATCTAAGCGGTATAACCGATGGAACGTATTCAGTAACAGTAACCGGTGCTTCCGGCTGTTCTTCCGTGAGTTCCGATATCGTGGTAAGCGCTGCTGGCACTTTGGTTAGTGTTTGTGAGGATGCGGATGGCGATACTTATGGTAATGCTGCGGTATCGACTACCTATTGCTCTGTAAACAGTCTCAGAACAACCACTAACTTAATCGTTGACGGTAGTTTTGAAAACCAGGCCGCTCTTCAGAATCTTCCGGGCTATGTACCGGCAGCAGCTCCCAATGAAATATGGGGGGCAGGTTGGAATAACTGGGGTTGGACTTCCTGGCAATCTATTGCCGGGAATGGTGTATGGACAGGCAATGCGGCCATAGCACGCACTGAGGAATTTGCCGCAGGTTGGAAGAGAGCCCGAACAGGTAATGTATTCGCTATTCTGAAAGAAAATGGTACATTGACTCAAACGTTCTCAGCAACCAGCGATGGAGTTGGTACCCTTCACTGGTACGACGCCAACCGCGCCAGCTGGCGGGAACACGACTGGTTTGGTCGTCCGCATACCTACAGCGGAACCGTTACGGATGATCTTGGCAATGTGCAGCAGCTGGGTACCTATACCAGTGTAGTGGCAGGGGGAACCAATTACAGTGCGCCCCTTCCGCTCGGTGGTTACGGTTGGTGGACCACGCAAGCCAAGAATTTCTGGTTTGCCCGCTCCAGTGCTGACTTTGAGATGGTTGCCGGCAGAACCTATACCCTGACCTTTACCAGTGAGATCTTAGATGATGACCGGACTACATTTTTTGATGATATCAGCATCAGTTCACGCTCAATGAACAGCATTCCCGAAGGGTTTTCGGCCGATTGTTCGGATTGTGATGATACCATTGTAAGTGGTGCTACTTGTGGGCCGATTGTTTTCCACAATGTACCTGCTTCGATTTCTGTTGAATGTGATGAAATCCCATCCGTTCCAACGAACATATTTGCCTCAAATGATTGTGACGATAATATTTCGGTAACGTATTCTACTCAAACCTTAGGTTCGAGTTGCGTTTACACAATCGTTCGCACATGGACAGCTACTGATAATTGCGGAATTACTGCAGTTGCTTCTCAGACTATCGTTGCTGTTGATACAACAGCTCCGGTTTTAGTTGGTGTTCCTGCCGATATGACTGGTCTTTGCAACAGTGTTATCGCTCCTGCTGTTGTTACGGCAACAGACAATTGTGATGATAACGTAAATGTAGAAGTAACCAGCCAAACAAATGGTTCGGGCTGTGATTATAGTATTACTTTTACTTATACAGCGACTGACGAGTGTGGCAATTCATCCACCAATTCATACACCGTTACGGTTCTTGATACAACTGATCCAATTTTCACATTTGTTCCTGATGGCTACACTGTGGAATGTGATGAATTATCAGACAACTTGCCATCGGCAACTGCAACTGATAATTGCG
>JBILMS010000121.1:0-4804 GCA_044375415.1 Flavobacteriales bacterium | reverse complement strand
TGTAAATAATCATCCTGATTGGAGCAATACCATGTTGTGGGCAACTTACAATTCACCAACCGTAACTGCTTTAGAAATGCAAAATGGAATTGATAATTTTATCATCAATATGAAATTGCAAAACTGTGTAGTAGATACAGGAGTTTTTAATATGTTAAACTTGTGTTCAGTGACAGACATTCAGAACATCGAAGCACTAAAACATTTAAATGTTTATCCAAATCCATTTACTTCATCTATCAGCATAGAGGGTATAGTGGAAAATGAATATTATGAACTATTAAATTCAACGGGACAAATTATTTGGACAGGCAAACAAATCAATAACCAAGATTTTTCTTCACTGACAGACGGGCTGTATTTCTTGAGAATATATAATGGTAATTCGACACAGACGACAAAACTTATTAAGGATTAAAACCAATGACCGATGGAAAGGCAGCAGCTAACAGAATCTACAAGAAATTGGCGGTTCAGTGGTTAAATGAAGCTTTATGCTTCGCACCAAGCTCAGTGCTAGCAGACCGTTTTGTGCTTCGAAATCGCCAACTTCTTAAACCCGCAAAACGTTGTGAAAAAACTAAATTTCTCAATTACTTAGACCCGTTTTCGGCTCTACAAAACCGATGGAGTTCAAAATGCCGGTTTTAAGACATCCAAGTTTTCAAGCGGCAACATTCAGAAAAAAATGTTGAATGGGTATACTCGGCCTTTAATCCTATTCATGGTCAAATGTTGAATCTGACAGCGGCAACCATTTAGAAATCCTCTTATATTTATCCGAAAAAAATGAACAGAGAGACCGGGGGGTATTTTTACGACCTGTCCAGCCTATGCGGGAGTTTGCCGTTATGGAAAAGGCCAAAAAATGTAGCATCAAAAATTAAAACAAATGAAAATTAAATTTGAAATTTTAATAGTTCTTTTGACTATTTCGCATTTAATGAACGGACAAACGACCGGGTGGAATAATATTGGTGGTAATTGTCAAAAAAACGGATATGTGGATGTGGCGGGTCCAACCACAGACAGTATCTTGTGGGAAACCTCTTCTGCCGGTGTTTTTGGAGCTCCACTTTACATTGAGGGAAACTATCTGGTTACCATGAGGTTTCAAACACCCACCTACGCCCCCGTAGAATGTTACGACCTGGCGTCAGGGGCTTTGCTGTGGAGCGTTGATGTTACCAATAATTCCGGAAGATCACTTCCCGTGGGGCTCCATAACAATAGGGTTTATGTTATGAGGTTAACCGAAAGTCAAAACGACTCGCTATACGCTTTGAATGTCATTGATGGATCTCACCTGTGGACATCAAACGTGAATGTCGCTACATATATTTCCGAATCTGGTGTTTTTGATTCAACAGGCTATTTCTATATCTATGGGAATTTAAAAACCTACAAAATTAATCCTGCGGATGGCCAAATGCTCTGGCAAACCTCGACCGTTCCCATGGCCTCGGGTAGTGGAGAAATAGCAATTAATCAGCAAAATAATACCGGGTACACCTTGGAACAAAGTGGAGGCGTATCATATGTGTGGGCCATTAACCTAACCAACGGTTTAAAAATGTATAGTATTTTGGTGCCTGAACTTCAAGCGGGTGGGAATTTGCCTCAATCACCTTTAATGGTAGGAAACAACGGCATAGTTTATGTCCAGCTTACTGAAGACAATGTCGCAGCGCTTTTAGATGATGGCACCCAATTAAATTTATTGTGGCAAACCGAAATCTATGGTAATTGTTCCTTCAGTACTATGTGTGTTGGATCTGATGGTTCAATTTATGCACCATCCGATGGGAAAATCATTCGTTTAAACCCGCTTACAGGTATCATAGTTGATTCATCTGCCTCCATTGCGCAGGGAGGCTTTTATTCGCCAAGGATTTCAGCTACTAACAATAATATTATCTATGCAACAAATGGAGAAGATGGTGTGTATGCTTTCGATCTTTCTTTAAATATGCTATGGTCAGATGTTTTGAATTTCACCAATACTTCCGGAGTTTGTTTTTCAGCAGATGGTCTTGCTGCTGTTTCAGGAAGCAACAAAATCAGAGTTTATACACCAACAATAACAACAGGAACTTCTGAAATTAATCACGTTTTAGTCAGGGTTTACCCAAACCCAACTGCTTCTTATTTTGTTATGGATGCGGGGAATGAAATCATCGGATATGAATATGCACTAATGGATACTAAAGGCCAAATAATAAAAACCGGCCTTGTGTCTGAGAAATCAATTATTCAAATGGAGACATTTCCACCAGGAGTCTATTTCCTTAGAATTAATGGACTTAATCAAACTTTCAACATGATTAAACAATAGCCCATTCCCATAACAGCATCTACCCAAAAGTGGCGGTTCAGTGGTTAAATCAAGCTTTGTGCATCTATTAAAGTTTGTGCTTGGTTGACAGTAAAGTGCTTCGAAATCGCCACCTTCGGGTAGCTGCAAACCGTTAATCCTATTCATTTTCAAATATTAAGTCCGACTGCGGCAACCATTAAGAAATGCTCTTATATTTATCCGAGAAAAATGAACAGAAAGACTGGGAAGTATTTTCACAACCTGTCCCGCCTATGCGGGAGTCTGCCGTTAGCGGCAAACTCCTTAAAACAAGCAATCATGCCAAAATTTAAATTCATACTCCAATTAGCTATTTTAATGCTAACACCTGCATTGACAATCGGTCAGAATATACAGATTGAAGTTTTCAATAAAACCGGTTACGATCTTGATTCAGTATCATTTGACCATTTTTATCTGGGAATGATAAGCAAGGATTCTACTGTTTCTCTTTCTGGTATTGACGTCATTACTATGCACGGAGATGTTCCGCTAAACCGACCTTTTGGAATTATTGAAGGAAAAAAAAGACCGTTCAATTTGACACCATGTGGTACAAAATCAAAGAAAAAGAACGCGGGTAGCTACGCGTTCGATTTATTTATATACGAGACAGGAAATGAATACCGGCTCTATTGGAAGAAACATGAATAGAATGTTACTAGAATTACGAAACCCAAATCAGATGCAAGCCGCTAACAGCACAACAATAAATTGGCGGTTCAGTGCTCCGCAGACACATTTGTTGTTGCTCAAAGTTTGATTCTCCGCATCAATCCCGCACGTGCGGGATGGTGAAAATCGCCACCTTCGCCAAGCCCGAAACCGTTCGCATTCTTGTCATCTTATCTTCCTTTTATTGGTTAAAATCACCTCTAAAACGGTCAACTTATATCAGGCACGGACAGTAGCATAATACCCGAATCGTTTCGAAATACTTCGCGTTTTTATTTACCTTTCAACCCTCAAAATCTTTCTTCATGTTCAAGAAAATATTCTCTCCCATATTCATATTCATCATAGCTATTTCCCATATATCTGCACAGAACTACACATCCTATTTCACCGGCGATGTATCTGATGTAGTTGTGCAACCCCTATTTGGTATTGCCCTTGCCGGTGGTGCCGGAGACAACGACGATGCGATGCAGTGGTTCCTTGAAAGAGCGAATGGTGGTGACGTGCTTGTTTTGCGCTCAAGTGGAGCCGATGGTTACAATGATTACTTCTATTCCGAACTTGGTGTTACAGTTAATTCAGTCGAAACAATTGTATGCAACAATGCAGGAGCGAGCAACGAAGAATATGTGATCACCCAAATTCAAAATGCTGAAGCTATCTTTTTTGCGGGAGGTGATCAATCAAATTATATAAACTACTGGAAAGACTCACCCGTTGAAGATGCCATCAATGACCACATGCTCATCAAACAAGGGCCTGTCGGGGGCACTAGCGCCGGCATGGCAATACTAGGCGGCCATTACTTTTCAGCAGAAAACGGGACCGTATACAGTGAAGAGGCACTCGAGAATCCATATAACACATATATGACCATCGGGCACCATGACTTTTTGCAAACACCTTTTTTACAAGATGTAATAACAGACACACATTACGATGACCCCGATCGTCGTGGTAGACACATGGCATTTTTAGCAAGAATATATGCCGATGGATATCCACAGGCGCTAGGTATAGCCTGTGAAGAATTTACATGTGTGTGCATCGATGAAACCGGCCTCGCCCATGTGTATGGTGAACATCCCGAATTCGAAGACTACGCCTTTTTTCTTCGTCATGCTTGCGACGAACCCTGGACACCGGAGAATTGTGTGGCGAATCAACCCTTAACATGGGAGAGAAACGAAAATGCGCTCTATGTATTAAAATCACCGGGCACTGTTGCGGGTACCCATATATTTTCGCTCACCGATTGGCTTTCATGGAATGGCGGCGACTGGCAAGAGTGGTGGGTTACAGACGGAATATTTGATGTGAATGAAGTTTCCTTTGGACCTGATTGTCCACTGGATGTTGTTGCGTCCATTGCTGACAATACAAGAGAAGATCAAGTGTATGTCTATCCCAACCCGGCATCTCAAAACGTTTCTATTTCTTCATCCAAGCAAACAAAACGAATCACCATTTTTGATGTCACGGGAGCAGCAATCGTTACCCTTTTTTCTCCCGTGACTTCCGCGCTCATAGACATTCATCATTTATGTCCCGGTATCTATCCTTTTGTAATTACCAATGATGATGGAAGCAGATCGGCAGGTAAGCTCGTCGTGGAATAAGGGGTTGTATTAAGGGGACCTCTAAAAACCTCTTTTATGTTTCGCGGAGTCAATTTTCGTCGTAGACAAGCCAAATTGAGGGCGCATAGCTGGACGCTCTGTAACTGAGATTTGGTGAAGTGTTCGACGAAATTTGGCCCGATTAATTAGA
>JBILMS010000068.1:0-16148 GCA_044375415.1 Flavobacteriales bacterium | reverse complement strand
AAGAAGGGAAAGGGAAAGGGAAAGGGCAATGGAAACGGAAAAGCTCACTCACATTCTCACTCCGGATTTCCGTCATCCGTTCACCTGCAAATGTGCCTTCTTAAAAAAATCTTTAGTTCCTTTGCGCAAATCTTCGTGGGCTTTGTGGTAAAAAAGCCCTGCTCGCCAATCGAAGAACAATCAAGAAGGGAAAGGGAAAGGGCAATGGAAACGGAAAAGCTCACTCACATTCTCATTCTCACTCTGTATTTCCCCGTCCGTGCTTATATTCGCGCCCGATTTTTAAGACTACCAAAACCAATTTAGAAAATCACTATTCTATGGGAAAAGAAATTATGTACCTCGTGCCTGCCCTAGGTGTTATAGGGCTTATCATTATGGTAATCAAGGCCGTTTGGGTAAACAAACAGGACGCCGGCGACGCCACTATGACCACAATTGCCGGTTACATTTCGAAAGGTGCACTTGCATTTTTACGAGCTGAGTGGAAAGTACTCGGCATATTCGCAGTAATCGCTGCTGCTCTCCTCGCTTGGTCGGGTACATTGGTGCCTCACAGCGACTGGATTATCGCCATCGCATTCCTAATCGGTGCCTTTTTGTCGGCATTCGCAGGATGGATTGGAATGAACATCGCTACCAAAGCCAACGTTCGTACAGCTCAAGCTGCTAAAACCAGTTTAGCTCAAGCCCTTAAAGTTTCTTTTACCGGTGGTTCGGTAATGGGCCTTGGAGTGGCAGGATTAGCCGTACTCGGACTTAGCGGGTTATTTATCGTATTCTATTTTATGTACGTTGCTCCGGGCAATGCCGGCGCAAATAGCGAAGCCATGCAAACGGCTTTGGAAGTATTGGCAGGTTTCTCACTCGGTGCTGAATCGATTGCACTGTTCGCCCGTGTGGGTGGAGGTATTTATACAAAAGCTGCCGACGTTGGAGCTGACCTAGTAGGTAAAGTAGAAGCAGGTATTCCGGAAGATGACCCTCGCAACCCTGCTACTATTGCAGATAACGTAGGGGACAACGTAGGTGACGTTGCAGGTATGGGAGCCGACCTTTTCGGTTCATACGTTGCCACCATTCTTGCTACCATGATCCTTGGTCGTGAGGTAATTGCTACAGAAGATAATTTTGAAGGAATGTCTCCAATCCTACTGCCAATGGTTATCGCAGGTGTAGGACTTATATGCTCTGCCATCTTCACCTATTTTGTACGTGTAAAAGGTGAAAAATCAAGTGTACAAGGTGCCTTAAACCTAGGTAACTGGGGATCTATCATACTCACGGCCATTGCATCTTTTTTCTTGGTAAAATGGATGTTGCCTGCTCAAATGACTTTCTCCCGTATTGGTGGCGAGACCGTTTTCACCAGCATGGATGTATTTATTGCCATCATCATAGGTTTGGTTGTTGGCGCTATTATGAGTATCGTAACTGAACACTACACGGCTATCGGTCGTGGACCGGTAACTAGAATTGTTCAGCGTTCGGGCACCGGTCATGCTACCAACATCATTGGTGGATTGGCTGTAGGTATGGAATCAACTGTTATTCCAATTCTCACGTTGGCTGCAGGTATCTGGGGTTCGTATCACTTTGCCGGTCTCTACGGTGTGGCAATCGCCGCTGCAGGTATGATGGCTACAACGGCTATGCAACTTGCTATCGACGCCTTTGGACCGATTGCAGATAACGCAGGTGGTATTGCTGAAATGTGTCACCTTCCGAAAGAAGTTCGCGAACGTACCGATAACTTGGATGCTGTTGGAAACACAACCGCTGCTACCGGTAAGGGATTTGCAATTGCATCAGCTGCTTTAACAGCTCTTGCCTTGTTTGCAGCTTACGTTGGAATTGCAGGTATTACTACCATCGATATTTATAAAGCCCCTGTATTGGCTATGCTATTTGTTGGAGCAATGGTTCCGTTTATTTTCTCGTCACTCGCAATCTCTGCCGTTGGTGCAGCTGCGATGGACATGGTGAAAGAAGTTCGTCGCCAGTTCAAAGAAATTCCGGGTATCATGGAAGGAACAGCTACTCCGGAATATGAGAAGTGCGTAAGTATTTCTACCCAGGCTTCTATTCGTCAAATGATTGCTCCCGGACTGATCGCATTGTTAACACCGGCTCTCGTTGGATTTACTATGGGTGCCGAACCTCTCGGAGGACTTTTGGCAGGTATCACAGTTAGCGGTGTTTTGATGGGTATTTTCCAAAACAACGCCGGTGGTGCTTGGGACAATGCAAAGAAGAGTTTTGAAAAAGGTGTTGAGATAGACGGCAAAATGGAATTCAAAGGCAGCGAAGCTCACAAAGCTTCTGTAACCGGCGACACGGTAGGTGATCCATTTAAAGATACTTCAGGTCCATCGATGAACATCTTGATTAAGTTGACTTCCATTGTTGCCTTGATCATTGCTCCGCACATTGCCGAGACACCACATCCGACGTCTGCTAACCCAACACCTGTAATTGAAAATGTAGTTGTTGAGGCTCCTGTTAACGATGTGAATACATTGACCCATGAATAAAATAGCCACTATCAGCCTTCTGGCTGTGCTTACCATTCTTGCAGCTTGCAAAGAAAAAAAGCAGCCCTTGGATGCCTGCGGATGTGCCCGCGAGCGATTCAACACCGGTTTGAATGGTGAAAACGCTCGTTATTGCGATTCGTTGCGTCATAGCAATTCGCAGTTTGAAACCGATTTCCAAAAGTGTTATTACGCCATGAACTTCGGCGGCGACTCTACCGGCACTGAAGTGGACGAACGTAAAATGGAGGCTATCACAGGTCCATCTGAAGGCGGATATGCCATCGCTGCTACCGAATCAAAAGTAACTTGGATTGGTCGTGAAGCCAGCGGCAAAACGCACACAGGAAACGTGAATATAAAAAATGGTTCTCTCGATTTTGAAGCCAGTAGACTAAAGGGAGGTTCTCTTGTATTTGATATGAATAGCATCTCTAATACGGATATCAAAGAAGCAGAAGGCAAAGCAAAGTTGGAAGGTCATTTAAAATCGGCCGACTTCTTTGATGTAGCCACATACGCTGAGGCTTCTTTTACCATTACTTCACTAGAGGCAAAAAATTCTCGTGAGTACACTGTGAAAGGAAATCTAACAATGAAAGGTGTTACTCAGCCTGCAGAAGGCGATATCAATATCAATAGCGATGGCAGCGGTAAACTTGCCGCCTCAGGAATGATGAAATTTGATCGCAGTTTGTTTAATGTGAAATTCCGTTCCGATAAATTTGAATCCGGACTAGGAGACAAATTCATCAACAATGAAATTCTGCTTCACTTCAATGTGGTAGCGAATAAGAAATAATTGATCTCTTATATTCACTAAAAAGGAGCTGTCTGAAAAGGCAGCTTTTTTTTCTTGAACAACATTCTATACTCCTCTATTCTGACCTGCGACTCCATATGCCTCGTGCCTCGGAATTTGTCGCTCAGGTTGACGATGTGTTGTGCGGGGAAGAGAGGGCGCTGACAAAACCGTCGGAAGGCCTCACCCCTAGCCCCTCTCCAGAGGAGAGGGGGACGTTCCCGTTGAGTGAAATGATCCGTTTTCAAAAGGTCGCGGCTTTCAAAAACGTGAACTTTTCAGTTTGCAGAATCGGTCCCCTCTCCCTCTGGAGAGGGCGGAGGGTGAGGCCCTCGGAGAAGATTAGTCTCCAAAAAAAGAAAACCCATATGGTTCATTTCCTATCTAAATCCGCAACTTGTCATTGGCAGCAAACTCACGAAGTGAGTGCGTCGAAGGATCGACGGACCATATTGTTAAACAGAGTGCGGTCAAATCATCACCTTACGATGTAATAAAAGTGGCTTGAGATATCCCATACCGTGTGAAAGTTCCTCCTACTTTTCGCTAACAATAGGAATAAAAAAAAGGACTGCGTTTTAAGACAATCCATTTTATCAATAGAATGATTACTATGAGTGGGTTAAACCTCTATTCCCGTTTCTGAAAACTCAGAACTTATTTGAAAAGTCCGTGAAGTTGCGAGTCCACCGCTGAAATGATGGTCCCAAGATCTTCTGCGTTTTCGTGGAAGCGATTTTCATCGATATCAATCACAAGTAGTTTGCCTTTGTGATAGGTTGAAATCCACGCTTCATAACGTTCGTTCAATCGAGTGAGATAATCCAAACGAATAGCTTCTTCGTATTCACGACCGCGCTTCTGAATGTTCTGAACGAGCACGGGAACGCTGGCGCGGAGATAAATCAATAAATCCGGAGCTTTGATGAATTCATCCATGATCGAAAACAGATCGAAGTAGTTTTCGTAATCGCGGGTTGTCATCAAACCCATACTGTGCAAGTTCGGAGCGAAGATGTGTGCATCTTCATAAATGGTTCTATCCTGAACGATTTTTTTACCGCTCTTTTCCAGATCCATCAATTGACGGAAACGCTGTTTTAAAAAGAATACTTGCAGGTTGAAAGACCAGCGCTGCATGTCTTTGTAAAAATCAATGAGATATGGATTGTCATCTACTTCTTCGAAGTGTGGCTGCCACTTATAATGTTTGGCCAACAAAGTAGTGAGGGTGGTTTTTCCCGAACCGATATTTCCGGCGATGGCTACATGCATATTGTTTAGGTACTATTAGAAAGTCAGAGGCCGAAAGTACCCCTCAAGCTTTAATCTCGCAACGTTTCTGCCTTATAGACCTGAAGTTTTTTTCCACTAATGTAAAAGACGCGTCCATTGCGGCATTCCACAGGCGATTCGGGAGTACTCATCAAAGCAATTTCGTCGACAACCGGCAAATTGATGTCCGCCACATACAATTTTTCATTTTCTCCATTGCTGTAAAAAATGAGATTATCCAAAACTTGCACCCTACCCGTGAATGAGAGCGGGATCATTCTCCTGTATGTTCCAAAAATATCGAACTCCAACAAGCCGTGATTTGGATCTACCAAAAACAAAGCAGTTGCCGTTTCAATAATTTGTGTAGGAGATATTTCAAGTCCCGTTACCATTCCTAGATTTGGCGAAGAATTTATACGGTTCATGTCTTTTGAAACGCGAATCAACTCATATCCACTAGCATTCCAGAGCCAAAAGCTATTGTCGCGTGAGGCCCCAACGAGTTCTACTTGCCCGAATTCGCTGCCTTTGAGATCAATGGTATTTCCTTGGGAGCTCAGTGTGTTATCGAAAGTTACGATTACATTTTGATCGCGGTAATAGACAAAAGGTTTTAGGGCATTGGTAGCATCGGCTAAAAAGATATCGCCATAACCAAGATCTGAAGAGCGAAAGAGTGCATTGCCGTTTGCGTCAAACTTTTCAAGGTGATCGTTACAAACAAGATAGATATTTCCCAACTCATCTGTAGTCAACCGATCACAAGCAACCGGAAACTCCTTTTCAAGGGTTAGAACATATCCTAAAGTGGCAAATAGGTGCAGAAATGACATCATGTGCCGGGTACATACAAATTTAGTACCTCTTCCACATAACGTCGATCATTGCACAGTCGCGGTACTTTATGTTGACCGCCCAATTTGCCTTTTACACGAAGCCATTCGTAAAACGTACCTCTCGGCATATTCCGAACAACAGGTGCTTTCAGGTTGAGATCAAAGGCCCGCTTAGCGTCATAATCGCTGTTAAGAACTCGAAGGGTTTCATCGAGCAAATTGTTAAATCGCAGTTGATCCTGCGGTTCTACTTCGTATTCGATCAGCCATTCGTGAGCACCCCGAGCGTCATCGCCCATGTAAATCGGTCCGGCAGTATATTCAGAAATGACAGCCCCTGTCTCCTGACAGGCTACTTTAAGCGCGTCGTCGGCATTTTCGATAACGAGTTCTTCTCCAAAAGCGTTGATGAAGTGTTTGGTCCTACCGCTTACCTGAATCCGGAAGGGGTAACGCGATGTAAAACGCACTGTATCACCCAGCATATAACGCCACAGACCGCCGTTGGTAGAGATAATAAGGGCATAACTCTCCCCTACTTCGACTTCGTCGAGGCCGATTGTTTTTGGGTTTTTAGAATCAATTTCGGAGAGCGGCATAAACTCGTAGAAAATGCCATAGTCTAACATCAGGAGAAGATCGTCGTGATTAAGGCGATCTTGAATTCCAAAAAACCCTTCGCTCGCATTGTATGTCTCAACGTAGTTAATTCCTTTACTGCCCATGATCTGCTCATATTGAGAGCGATAGGGTTTGAAACTCACACCCCCATGACAAAAAAGCTCGAGATTTGGCCAGACATCCCTGACGCTTTCTTCACCTGTTATTTCTAAAATACGTTTGAGTAAAACGAGGGTCCAGCTTGGCACTCCAACGATCATAGTAACATCATCTTGGATGGTAGCCCTTGCCATCTTTTCGATTTTCTCCTCCCAATTATCCATCAGGGCTATTTCGCGGGAGGGCGTACGTTTCATCTCCACCCACAGAGGCAGGTTTCGAATGATGATGGCGGATAAATCTCCGGTATATCCTTCTTCGTTAAAAGGGTTGATTTTACTACTACCACCGATCACCAGATTTTTCCCATTGTATAGTTGGGCATCCGGTTTCTGCTGGTAATAGAGGCACAACATGTCTTTACCACCTTTGTAATGACATTCCTCCAAAGCTTCTTTGCTTACAGGTATAAATTTACTCCTGTCGTCGGTGGTACCACTGCTTTTAGCGAACCACTTAAGTCGCGATGGCCAAAGCACATTTTGCTGACCTTCGCGTAAAAGTTCGATGTATTCTTTGTAGTCTTCGTATTTGCGAATGGGTACGGCTTTCTTGTAATCTTGCAGGGTGCGAATGTTTCCAAAGCCATGCTGAAGGCCGAAACGAGTTAGAGCCGCTTCGTCGATCATACGGGTGAACAATTCGCTTTGCACCTCGACCGGATACTTTTTGAAGAGATCGATCTGGTGGATGCGTTTTTTTATCACCCAACTGAAGACAGAATTAAGTGCCATTTAAGGGTGAAAAATAAGACAAGATTTACTTTGTTTCAACTTGTGGTTTAAATTATCCAATAATCCCACTTGAATATTCTCGAAATCAAGATAAGTTAGGAAGTCTTCCCAAATCGCTGAAAAGAAAATAATATAAAACTCAGTATACCCTTATTTACTCTTCTTTTTGCGAAGACTGCCAACGGCATAAGAAAATGTAAATCCGGCATCCGGGTATTTATGAATGTTCGCGTAAAATCTGATGCCTAGACCCAAGCAGCGACTGCGAAGCAAGTACTGGGCAGAAATCATAAGTCCCAGATACCTATATTTTTTAATGTCGTAAGTGTAATAAGTAGATTCCGGAAATATCAAAACACCCAAAAACCATTGTTCCGGAGATACATGTTTTTGACGATTAACATAATAATCACCGATTCCCATTGTAGGTCCTGCACCTAACAACAAAGAACTAGCTCGAGATAAAGTATAATTTCTGCCGGCCAAGCAAAATACACTACCCAAGTTGACTAAAGTTCTGACAGCTTCCTCACGTGACACTCCGGAATAACCTCCGTTAAAATAATACTTACCGTAGCGAATGTAACTAGCATCTAGGAAAAAATTTCCACCTTTTTCAAGTAGTGGTCCCCCTCCGAAATCCAGCCATAACCTGTGGTCACCAATATAAGTTGAGTCGTCAGGTTGACAAAAAACACAGGACAAATTCAAGTAAAGTAGCAACAAAAGTGCCGTTAAACGAAATCCCATTTCTTTCAACTTTTTCTCGAAAAATATACCTATCATAGAGACTAAGGTAAATCAAGATTTCTACTAAATTGAGAATTGTAAAGATTAACCGTGAAAATCTCCTCAAGCAGCGCAAAAATTGGATTAACAAGACTATTAGTACTCACAAAATGTTTACCAATTGGTCAGAATAGTTGGCACATCTTGTTTGCACATACCTTTGCCAACATGCTCAGCCAAATTAAAGTAGCTTCTCTCTTGTTCTTATTGGCCTTTGCCATCTTTTGGCAGGTTGGCTTTATGCAGCATGTTCTGCGATGGGATGCTATCAATTGTTTTTTAGCATGGCGATACAATGTGGCTGAACTTCTGCGCGATGGACATCTTCCTCTTTGGAGTTCATGGCAGCATTTGGGATTTCCGCTCCATGCCGATCCGGAAACCGGTGCTTGGTATCCGATCGTATGGATCATAAGTTTGATCTATGGCTATGATTTTTACGCCATCAATTTCGAGTGGTGCCTTCACATCTTCATCGCCGGCTATGGCATGTACCGTTTGGTTCGAAGTCTAGATGCCGGAGAAATCGCCGCCTGGGTAGCCGGTATCAGCTTTATGGCCTGCGGTGTTTTTGTAAGCAATGCTCAAAACTTCATCTATCTGATAGGTCTAGCCTGGATGCCATGGGTTGTGATGTATTTGCGTTTAACTTTTCACACCGGAAAATGGAAATACGCAGCCTGGACTGCCCTTGTCACTTGGATGATGCTCACGGGATCCTATCCGGGTATAAGCATCATAGCGTTTTATTGTCTACTTGCTTATTCAATCTACTTTTTTGTAAATCAGAAACTATACAACGATAAACAAAAACTTCTATCGTGGTTGAAGGCTAGTTTGGTGATGAGTGTTTTAACTCTGCTTTTGGCAGCTCCACATTTGTTGTCCGTTTATGAATACCTCCCTGAAGTAACACGCACAGAAGGACTTTCGCAAGAACGACTTTTAGAAAACCCTTTTCCACCCAAAGCATGGATTTCGATGCTGGTACCTTATTCCGTTGGAGCTGATACCTATATGGACGCCACGACAAATGATGTAATCAGATTCAATTGGGGCAGCGACTTTTCTATGCTCAACGGCTATATGGGATTGACCATTTTATTGTGCCTGCTGATGTGGTTGATTTTTCCCGGTAAAACTAGAAGAGAGTATTTTTTATTTGGAGGATTTATTTTATTGATGTTCTTGGCCTCCGGAGATTTATTTCCACTCCGTTGGTGGAGCAGATTCTTACCGGGTCTTGATCTGTTTCGTCATCCCTCCATCTTCCGTTTCATGGGGCTTTTTGCTGCTATTGTGCTTGGTTCAATCTCGTTGAATAGAATCATAAAAAACGTGCACGAAATTTCCTTCAAAAGGATTACTGCTGTTTTCGCTTTGATTGCACTAACGCTTTTAGTTCTAGTTGTAATCAATGCATCCGGATTAACATCAAATACACTTGGCCTTTTTCACCGAGAAATTTTTTCTTTTCCCGAACCAGGTCATTTCAGCATTTCTCAACGGATAGGGGTGCATGCCATCATACAGCTAATCTTTTTAAGTACCATCTATTTTATTTGGAAAAAAAGAAATTGGTCGATCCTTCCAGTAGTTGTAGTGCTCGATATGTTTATTGCTGTGCAACTAAATATACACGCAACGGTGGTCTACCCCATTCATATTTCGCAAGCACAAAAAGAGTTGAAAAAGACAGAAGCTAATCGCGAACTGTATAAAGGGGATCATGTGATTGAACATCAGAGTCCCGGTTGTGGATTGCAAATACCGGGATTGGTCTGCAATCATAACATCTTTTTACACCAACCGGCGTGGGATGGCTACAATTCGTACATCCTCGATGGGTATCGGGATCTAGAGCACAGTGGAACATATCCGGGGTGTTTTGATCATCCGTTGATATTTTGTAACGATTCGACAAGGCCAACCAGCAACATCCAAATCTTATCCAATCAAATAAGCGCAGTAACTAGTGGTGGTCGCAGTGTGATTCTTCAGCAGAACTATCACTCGAATTGGCGATGTGAGCAAAATGGTCAGACACTTCCGATTAAAGTGGTGAATCACACGATGATGCAAGTGAATGCCGGAAGCGGAGAGATTCGATTTGTTTATCATTCAAAGTTGGCCTTGATTGGATTGGGATTAATGCTGACTGGTTTGGGGGTTTGGGGGTGGATGGTATTAAAAAAAATGGGATAATGGCAGTAGGCACGCACGGCATTAGGCACGCACGGCAGTAGGCACGCACGGCGGTGGGCACGGCGGTGGGCACGGCGGTGGGCACGGCGGTGGGCACGCACGGCAGTGCGTGCCTCCCGCCGTGTTAAAATCATTTTTTTATTGGACTTCTCATTTGCCTTACTTTTGCCCCTCACTTATCGAGATAGACGGAGGGAATAGGCCCTATGATGTCTTGGCAACCCAGGTAATGCCGGGTGCCAAATCCTTCCCGAATCAAATCGGGACAGATGAGTAAGACCGAGCTTCGGTATTATTCCCCTCTTTATACGATACGTGAACGGGCTGATATTATCAGCCCCCACCACATTATTGATAATGTTTATACCATATGGGAATAAAAGAACTTTCAAAAAATAAGATCCTCATATTAGATGGAGCGATGGGGACCATGATTCAGCGATACAGGCTTGAAGAAAATGACTATAGAGGCGAACGATTTGCCAATCATCCCCATTTAGTGAAGGGCAATAATGATCTTTTATGCCTCACACGTCCTGATATTATTACGACCATTCATCTGCAATACCTTCAATCGGGAGCAGATATTGTTGAGACTAATACTTTCAATGCACAGCGAATTTCAATGGCGGACTATCATATGGAGGAGCTCTCCTATGAGATCAATGTCGCCGCCGCCAAATGTGCCAAAGAGGCCGTTCGATTGTTTGGAGAAGAAGAAAAAAAAGCAGGTCGTACTCCTCGCCCGGTATTTGTGGCAGGGGCTGTGGGTCCTACAAACCGAACTGCTTCCTTGTCGCCCGATGTAAATGATCCCGGTTATAGAGCTGTCACTTTTGACGAACTCACATCAGCATACAAAGAACAAATAAATGGTCTTCTCGATGGAGGGGTAGATATCATTTTAATCGAAACGGTTTTTGATACTTTAAATGCAAAATCCGCTATTTATGCGGTAATGGAGATTTATGAGGAGCGCGGATATACCGAAGAAACGGCGCCACCTTTGATGGTTTCCGGCACCATTACAGATGCTTCGGGAAGAACATTATCGGGTCAGACCCCTCTTGCTTTCTACATCTCCATGTCTCATGCACCCCTATTTTCTATTGGATTTAACTGTGCATTGGGTGCTGAACAATTGATGGCTCACGTCGAGGTCCTAAGTGATCATGCTTCGTGTTTAGTGAGTGCTTATCCTAATGCGGGATTGCCAAACCAAATGGGACACTACGACCAGACACCGGCTGAGATGGCCGAGTTGGTGCGCGAATATCTCGAACGAGGTATCGTAAATATTATCGGTGGTTGTTGCGGTACGACACCCGACCATATAAAAGCAATTGCCGAAATAACCGCGAATTTTTCACCTCGTCAAAAAGCCAATACGAGCCTGGTCATCTGATTGGGCCCCTACTTATATGATAAGATTAGTCCTTAGCGGCCTCGAACCTTTGGTCGCAACAAACGAAACGAACTTCATCAATGTGGGTGAACGAACCAATGTCACCGGTTCCAAAAAATTCCTCGACTTAATTCGAAATGAAGATTATGAAGGAGCACTCGCCATCGCCCGTCAGCAGGTAGAAAGCGGTGCCCAGATCATCGATGTGAATGTCGATGAAGCCATGATCGACGGAGTAAAAGTTATGGTTCGAATGTTAAACTTAATGGCATCGGAACCTGATATATCAAGGATACCGGTGATGATCGATTCCTCGAAATGGGAGATCATCGAAGCCGGATTGAAGTGCGTGCAGGGTAAAGCAGTGGTGAACTCTATCTCTCTAAAAGAAGGTGAAGATGATTTTATAGCTAAAGCTAAAAAGGTTAGACGATACGGTGCTGCCGTAATTGTAATGGCTTTCGATGAAGACGGTCAAGCCGATTCCTTCGAACGTCGAATCGAAATCTGTGAACGTGCTTATAGGATCTTGGTAGACAAAGTACATTTCGCTCCAACGGATATCATTTTTGATCCAAATATTTTTCCGGTAGGTACCGGAATGGAAGAACATCGCGACAATGCGATAAATTTCTTTCGAGCTACCAAATGGATCAAAGAGAATCTACCCGGTGCACTTATCAGTGGTGGTGTGTCGAATGTGTCATTTTCATTCAGAGGAAATAACAAAGTTCGTGAAGCCATTCACAGTGCATTTTTATATCACGGTATCAAAGCCGGTATGGACATGGGGATTGTAAATCCTGCTATGCTCGAAGTGTATGACGAGATACCTAAAGATCTGCTCGACCTCGTTGAAGATGTTCTGCTCAACAGGAGAGCGGATGCCACCGAACGTTTGCTCGAATATGCGGAGAACAACAAAAGCACTGAAAAGAAAGAGAAAAAGGAAGACTTGGAATGGCGAAATGTTTCAGTCGAAAAACGTTTGGAACATTCGCTGGTCAAAGGCATTGTTGATTTTATAGACGTCGATACCGAAGAAGCTCGACAAAAATTAGGTCGACCGATACACGTAATCGAAGGCCCGCTGATGGCCGGTATGAATGTGGTAGGAGATCTTTTTGCTACAGGTAAAATGTTTCTTCCGCAGGTAGTGAAAAGTGCCCGTGTAATGAAAAAAGCCGTGGCATTTCTCGAGCCCTATTTGCTCAAAGAAAAAGAAGAGCGGATTGCCAACGGTTCCACGGAAAGCGAATTATCGAATCAAGGCACTGTAGTGATGGCGACCGTAAAAGGAGATGTGCACGACATAGGTAAAAACATAGTGGGAGTTGTTCTTGGCTGCAACAACTATCGGGTGGTGGATCTAGGGGTAATGGTTCCTGCAGAAAAAATTCTTGAAAGAGCCATTGCCGAAAAAGCCGATATCATTGGATTGAGTGGATTAATTACCCCTTCGCTCGACGAGATGATTCACGTGGCAAAAGAAATGGAACGTAAGGGCATGAATACTCCTTTGCTTATTGGTGGTGCCACTACTTCGCGTGTACATACAGCCGTTAAAATTGATCCTTGTTATAGTGGTGCGGTGGTGCATGTATTAGATGCCAGTAGAGCCGTACCTGTCGCCGGAAATCTCTTGGGAGATGAGATGAAAGCCTCGTATGGAGAGCAGTTCAAAGTTGAATATCAAAAACTTCGCGAACAATACGCAGCTCAACATTCGAGTAAAAACTACTTGGGACTCGAAGCCGCAAGATCGAATAAAACAAAAATCGAATGGAAGTCTGAGGACATTTCAATACCAAAACAACCGGGAGTTCATGTCTTTAAAAACATACCACTCGTTGAACTAGTTCCCTATATAGATTGGTCGCCATTTTTTAGGACATGGGAATTAGCCGGACGTTTTCCGGACATTTTAAAAGATGAAGTGGTAGGTATTCAAGCCACTTCTTTATTTGAAGATGCACAAAAAATGCTCGAAGAAATTGCTTCAAAAAATTTACTTGAAGCAAGAGCTGTAGTAGGTCTATTCGGGGCGAATTCAGCTAATGACGACATACTTCTTACCGATATTAATCAGGGAACCATGCTCGGTTCTTTTAAAACACTTCGTCAACAAACGGTAAAAACAGCAGCTGCTTCCAACATAGCGCTCTCCGATTTCATTGCACCTAAAGACATCGGAATAGCCGATTTCATTGGATGTTTCGCAGTTTCGACCGGTTTTGGTTTGGACAAGATGGTAACCGAATTCGAAAAAAATCATGACGATTATAGCTCCATTATAGCGAAAGCACTAGCTGATCGTTTGGCAGAAGCATTAGCCGAATACATGCATCAAAAAGTTCGCAAAGAATTGTGGGGATATGCGAGCAATGAGACTTTAGGCAACGACGATTTGATAGCCGAAAAATACAGCGGTATTCGTCCTGCACCCGGATACCCTGCCTGTCCGGACCACCGCGAAAAACTCACCATCTGGAAACTTTTGGATGTAGAAAAAAACACGGGCATTCGATTAACAGAAGGCTTGGCGATGTATCCAACGGCCGCCGTCAGTGGATATTATTTTGCTCATCCCGAATCAAAGTATTTCGGACTTGGGAAAATCACGGAAGAACAAGTAAAAGATTACGCCCATCGTAGCGGTATTAGCTATGAAGAAGCCGCCAAATGGCTTTCTCCGAATATTATTTAATAACATTAAGAATAAAAAAGCATCATCAGAAAGTACATATGAAAGTAACCGAACATATTTCAAAGGCAAAAGACACTTTATTCAGCATTGAAATCTTACCTCCCTTAAAAGGACAAAACATTGCTTCCATTTTCGAAACGATGGACAAATTGATGGAGTTTAGTCCTGCATTTGTCGATGTGACTTATCACCGAGAAGAATATGTTTTTCGCGATGCCGGCAATGGCCTTTTGGAAAAACACGTTGTTCGTAAACGCCCGGGAACAGTGGGTATTTGTGCTGCAATTACCAATCGCTACAAAGTCGATACAGTTCCCCATATCATTTGTGGTGGATTTACCAAACAAGATACTGAAGATGCATTGATCGATTTACATTTTGTGGGAATAGAAAATGTATTGGTTCTCAGAGGTGATCCTATAAAAAGTGAAGGCCGATTTAAGCCCGAAGAAGAAGGACATCCCTACGCCATCGATTTGCAAAAGCAGGTGGTCCAGATGAATGAAGGCAAATACCTGGATCCCGATTTAAAGGATGTTCAAAAAACAAATTTCTGCATAGGAGTAGCTGGATATCCTGAAAAACACTTTGAAGCTCCTAATCTCCAATCAGATCTCAGGTTCCTCAAAGCGAAAGTAGATGCAGGAGCGGAGTATGTTGTTACTCAAATGTTCTTCGACAATAAAAAGTACTTTCGTTTTGTAGAAAAATGCAGAGAGATGGGCATCAACGTTCCTATTATACCCGGATTAAAACCACTTACTTCAAAAGCGCAGCTTAGCGTTATACCACATCACTTTCACATCGACATGCCCGATGAGTTGGTTGAATTGGTTGAAAAATCAAAATCAGAAGCGGACGTAAAACAGATTGGTATTGATTGGTGTATTCAGCAATCCAAAGAGCTAAAAGCTGCGAATGTGCCGGTGTTACACTATTATACGATGGGCAAATCGAAGAGTACGGCGGAGATAGCGAGAGCTGTTTTTTAGAGTCGTCAGTGCGCAATCGTAGTAAACGCACTCGAACGGATTCGGCTTGCTCGGACTTCATGGTTACTAGCTCCAAGTTTAAATCGAGAAGATAATATCATTGATTCATCAACTATTTTTTACCATTCAAAACCTAAATGTTCCCACTTGGAATATAATTTGATCTTTTTCCATACCTTTCGCAGGTCGATCGATTTATTCATATGAATAGAGAAGTAATAGAAACCCCTACTGCTTTCATCAGCATTACCTCGGACGGTCATGTATTGACTCGTGTGAAAGAAGAAGAAGATCTGAACGTGGAGCTTATTAAAGAGCTGTTGTCTGCCAAACGAAATTTTATCGGTAATCGGGAACATACCGTCATTTTTGTAATGCCGCGTTTTGGTTCGGTCAGTCCTGAGGCACGAGAGTTTTCCGCATCTGCGGAAGCGGGCAAAAAAGTGATCGCGCGTGCTATTGTCAATTTAAGTCTTTCAAACCGGTTATTGAGCAATTTCTACTTGCGAGTAAATCGTCCGACTACTCCTACCCGACTTTTCGAGAATGAGGAGGATGCGGCAGTCTGGTTGAATAAAGTTTTGAAGAAAAGGAAGATCGGGGTTTGAGAATGTGCTGATGTGCTAATGTGCTGATGTGCTAATGCCGGAACAGGTAAATGAGGTGTTCTCGTTTTTAGTATCGCGCGATGGTTGTATTAAGTATTAAGAATTATGTATTAAGATCGATTTCGTTTATCTGTGATGATCAGAGCTCAAAAGAACATCCGCTTTTAAACACAAAGAAAAACTTCGGAAGAATTTCACAAAGAAGTCACGGAGGAAAAAATGCGCTTTCAGCGCGGGGAATGCATTACGAAATACCATGTCGTTCCTAATAAATTATGCGCTTTCAGCGCGGTAGATATGGATAAAAGATTAATGTCAATATCTACTCTGTGCCCTCCACTCTCATCTTCTCTTCCTTTGTGGTAAAAAAAGAAGTCACGGAGGAAATAATGCGCTTTCAGCGCGTTGAATACATGACGAAATACCTGGTCGTTCCTAATAAATTATGCGCTTTCAGCGCGGTAGATATGGATAAAAG
>JBILMS010000067.1:0-16283 GCA_044375415.1 Flavobacteriales bacterium | reverse complement strand
CGCAGTGAGGAGCTGGCTCATTGAACACGGGATTGATAAAGAACGTCTCACAATTCGTGGAGCAGGCAACACAGAAATGTTGTATTCCGACCCTCAAACAGATTGGGAGAATCAAGCAAACCGTCGAATTGAAATAGAGGTTACGGCCTACTAATTTCTTTTTCGTCTTTCGCCCAGTTTTCTTTATGTCCTCTTTTTTTTTCAGGAAAAGTAGATTCGGAGAGTCTCAGAATTTGGTGGTTGTAAGTTTCTTATTTCAGTCTCGTGTCTAATGCATCTCGCAAGCCACTTCCGACCATCATAAAAGCGAGCACCAACAACATGATGCATAAGCCCGGAATGATCGCTAGGTAAGCCATGTCGGTAGTAATAAAAGAATAGTGCTCTTTGATCATGTTTCCCCAACTTGGAGTAGGGATTTGAGCACCGAGACCCATAAAAGATAAGCCGGCTTCGATAAGAATAGCTGACGCAAAATTTGCAGCAGAGATAACGATGACAGGACCCATTATGTTGGGAAGAATGTGTCGGAAAATAATCCGCCATTCTTTAAAACCCAGCGCTCGTGCGGCTTCGATATATTCTTTTTCACGAATACCCATTACTTGACCTCTGCTTATTCGCGCAACTTCTACCCACATGGTAAGTCCGACAGCCAAAAACACTTTCCAAAAACCACTTCCGAAAATGAGTGTGATGGCCATGACCATAATAAGCGTTGGAACCGACCAAATGACATTGGTGAACCACATCAACAAGGCATCTACCCAACCTCGGAAGTAGCCGGCCAACAGCCCGACGGTGAGTCCGACTAAAAGTGAAATCAACACTGCAATGAACCCGACAGCCAGAGAAATAAAAGATCCCGCCATAAGTCTGCTCAGCAAGTCACGTCCGTATTTATCTGTACCTAAGATGAATTTCTCCCTAAAAACAAAATTGGAAATTCCATTTTGATCTTCATTGATTACCAATTGATTTAAAGCAAATAAAAATACTTGATCGTTCAATGCATTATACGGCCATACCAACACGGAATCTCCTTTAATGGCAAAGTGATCTATAGCGATACTTTCATATTCATTGGCTCTACCTCCATCCATCCATGTTTTCCAAAAAGTTGATTTTATAAAATCAGGTTTTTTTATTCGAACCACGTCCACTGTAAAACCCGGTTTGCGAAGCGCAATGTTTAAGTGCTGATCGTTGGCATGAACGGTTTTATCCGGACGAATAAATGGACCAATAATCGAAACCAAACAAATCAAACAGATAAAAACGGATCCGGCAACCGCGAGAGGATTGCGCCGGAATTTATTCCAAGCAACTTTACCGGGGGATATTGGTTTTTGTCGGATCACTCTGCAATGTTATATCAAAACGATTGATAGATCATGATTTGGCATAACGTTGTGCTGACTTTGGTTTGGCAGTAACACTACCTCGTCCTTTCCATGTTGGTTTGTAGAATAGACCGGCTATCGGCACAAGTACACTGTAGAATGGCATAAAAAAGGAGGTTAAACCAAAAGCAAGGCGGTCTTCTTCTTTATTGAAAAAGGGACTTACAGAACGGTATAGGCTAAAATCCGCAAAAGATTTTAGGCCAAAACAAATGAGCCAAACAAAAGGTCCGGTTATACCCGCAAGTACGAAAAAGAATTGTGCGACCAATAAAACATTAATCAGAAGTATGAGGCTTCCGGCGAAAACAATGTGATTATCTTTTAGGTGAGGAGTTTTGGAGGCCCATCGAATACGTTGATTTAAAAATTCGGAAAGAGATGATAAAGGTTTTGTCCATCCGATAGCATTCGTATGTTGTAAGTACATTACCGAAGAAGGATCGATATGTTTAAGTTTCAACATCAAAAACATATCGTCGCCGCTGGCCATGTTTTCATTTCCCGCATAACCCTGCACTTCGAGGTATTTACTTTTTGAAAAAGCCAGGTTAGCCCCATTGCACATAAGTGCTTTTTTTAGTTTTATCGACCCTCCTGTAATCCCCATCAATCCTAAAAATTCAACTACCTGCATCCGCTGAAAAAGTTCTTTTTCTCCTTCAAACATCACGGGCATTACAATCATTGAAGGTGCGTGTGTCGTATTAAAATCACCAATTGTATTCAGCCAAAATTTACCTACACGTATGTCTGCGTCGATCGTAACAAGTACTTCTCCGGTAGATTTTTCAATGGCATATTGAATCGCTGCTTTTTTGCCGGAAGCACTCGATAGAAACAAACTTTGGATTTTTGGAAATTCCTTTTTCAACTTGTCTACAATGTTTCGGCTTCCATCTTCGCTGTTATCATCCACAGCTATAATTTCATATTGATAACCGGTTGTTTGATCTAATAAACGTCGAAGGCAGTGTTCTATGTTTTCTACTTCGTTTCTATAGGGTACGATGATCGTATAGGTCGGAAGTATTTGTATACTTGGGAATCGATTTCCGCGCAGTTCTTCCAACCAGCTCTTTCCTTGGGCAAAGAGGAACACGAAGTACACAAAAAGCGCAGGTAGAAAAATTAGGTAAAAGAGGAACATCGTCTTGAATTATAGGCTTTGAAAGTAATCAATTTGTGTCGATGAGTTTCTATGCACGACATTTGAACCAAATAACGCAGAGAAAACGAACAAGAAGTATGTTCCGGTGCTTAGATGTGAGAATCGGGGAACATAGCACATTTCGAAATGATCTAAGGCTTATTGGGGGTTGAAATAAATATGGCAGCAAAAGAGAGAATAATAATGGGTATAGACCCCGGTACTACCATCATGGGTTATGCCTTTATTAAGGTAGAGGGAAAAAAAATGTCATTGATGCTGATGGGCGTTTTACATCTGGAGAAATACAGTGACCACGCCCTCAAATTGCAGAAAATATTTGAAAGGACCATTGGCCTCATCGATGAGTTTCATCCGGATGAATTGGCGATTGAAGCACCCTTTTTTGGAAAAAATGTGCAGAGTATGCTCAAGTTAGGTCGTGCGCAAGGGGTTGCCATTGCTGCTGCTTTGAGCAGGAAAATGCCAATTGTTGAATATGCGCCTCGAAAAATAAAACAATCGATCACAGGAAAGGGGAGTGCAAGCAAAGAGCAAGTGGCTGCCATGTTGCAACGATTACTTTCTATACCGGATGAAGATATGCCGGCGAAAATGGATGCCACTGACGGACTTGCCGCAGCGGTTTGCCACTTTTATCAAACCTCTTCAGGTATTCAAATAACCAAAGCTACAGGTGGCTGGAAAGGTTTTTTGAGAGATAATCCCGATCGTCTCAAATAACGCTACACTAAAGCCGAACCGTACATTTTTTCTCGCTGAGCTCTGATGTTTTTATCGTTCAAATAGTCATCGTAACTCATTCGTTTATCGATCAAACCTGTAGGGGTAATTTCAATGATGCGATTTGCAACAGTATGCGTGAACTCGTGGTCATGAGAAGTAAATAATGCCACGTGTTTCCAATCTTTCATGGCATTGTTGAACGCCGTAATCGATTCGAGGTCGAGGTGGTTGGTAGGTTCGTCGAGGATAAGGCAATTCGCACTGGCCAACATCATACGAGAAATCATGCAGCGAACTTTTTCTCCACCGCTAAGTACATTACACGCCTTCAAAACTTCTTCTCCGCTGAATAGCATTTTACCCAAAAATCCTCTGATGTAGGTTTCGTCTTTGTCTTTGGAGTATTGACGAAGCCAATCAACCAAATTGTCGTTCGATTGGAAATACTCCGCGTTGTTGTTTGGCAGGTAGGCAGTGGTAATAGTACTTCCCCAATCTACTGTGCCGGTATCGGGTTGCTCGTATCCATTTATGATCTGAAAAAAAGCGGTGATGGCACTATGCTCTTTTGATAAAACCGCCACTTTATCTCCTTTGATGAGGGTAAAAGTGATGTCAGCAAACTGCACTTGACCTTCCGGAGAAGTTTTTGAAAGATTATTTACGGCAAGAATTTGATCACCACAATCGCGATCCGGTCTAAAAATAATGCCCGGATATTTTCGTGTGGAAGGTTTGATATCGTCGATCACAAGTTTCTCAAGCAATTTTTTACGACTTGTTGCCTGTCTCGATTTAGAGGCATTTGCGCTAAATCTCTCTACAAATTCTTGTAATTCTTTTCGTTTGTCTTCTACTTTTTTATTCTGATCGGCGCGTTGTCTCGATGCTAGCTGACTGCTTTCATACCAGAAGCTATAGTTACCGGCAAAAAGTTGAATCTTCCCATAGTCGATATCCACAACATGCGTGCAAACTGCATCTAAGAAGTGACGGTCGTGTGATACAACGATCACAGTATTCTGAAAATCGGCCAAAAAGTTTTCTAGCCAAGTGATGGTTTCTACGTCAAGGTCGTTGGTAGGCTCATCGAGCAAAAGAATTTCAGGATTCCCAAAAAGGGCTTGAGCGATCAATACTCGAACTTTTTCTTTTCCACTCAAGTCGCCCATTAGCACTTGATGCAAATCTTCTCTTATACCAAGGCCGCTGAGCATGTTTGCGGCGTCGCTTTCGGCATTCCATCCGTCCATCTCAGCAAAAACAGTCTCTAATTCGGCAGCTCGTTCACCGTCTTTTTCTGTAAAATCAAGCTTAGCATAAATGGCGTCTTTGGCTTGCATGATATCCCACAACTTCTCATTGCCCATCAGAACGGTCTGAAGAACAGGGTAGGCGTCGAACTCAAAGTGATTTTGTTTGAGCACGCTCATCCGCTCGCCGGGGGTGATGATCACATCGCCACCCGTTGGGTCTATATCTCCCGAAAGTATCTTGAGAAAGGTTGACTTACCGGCACCATTGGCACCAATAACGCCGTAGCAATTGCCCGGTGTGAACTTCAGATGAACTTCTTCGAAAAGGGTGCGCTTTCCGTAGCGCAATGAAAGGTTGGAAACTGTAAGCACGATGCAAATTTTTGAGGGGTGCAAAGTTACGAATAGAATCAGCTTATTCCACGAAAATCAAGATGTTAGCGTCTTTCGGGCTAATAGCAAGCATTTCAAGACAATAGAGGCCCGGCAGACACTAAACCGGGCCAAAAGACCGTTTCTTTGCGGATCTAAAGAAATTGGACTTGGTCAATACCCCTATTCTACTTGCCAAAATTTATAACATGGACCCTGCTCCGGGCGATGTTTTTCTGTTTTTTGCCGTGGGTTTGATTCCTTTCCTTTTTTGTATTCTGAATCTGATCTTATCCATCAAAAACATAAAACGGAAAAAAAGTAGTATTCGCTTATTTGGATACATCACTTTATCTTGGCAGGGCTTGGCCGTTTTGATTTGGATTTTTTTCATCCCTTGGCTTGGGCTGTCGACTTTGACGTTGATCGCAGTTCAAGGATTTATAATGCTAAAAACTTTTTAAATAGTCCTATGTCGCAAAACCTTCAAGTATACAAGCGAAGATTTTTATGGGTATTTTCGGGCTACATGGTGGTTGCTTTTTCTTGTGCAATGGTTCTTATTGCATGTAAAGAGAAAAAGGCAATCGTGGATGGAGCAAATTCGCTTGATCCATCAGCACCTTATCAAGTGTCTATTCCCGATCGTGCTAATTACGATGTACTCAAGGGCGAACCTCTTTCAGATGTCTTCGCACAAGTCTCATCTGTAAAGGTTGTGTATCAATTATCGAATAAGCAGATCTACTATGTGAACTCAGTAAAATACCCCTTGCATTATGATTTTTGTGCCGGAGAACTCGGGTTTTCGGCGGGCCTGCAATGGTTTAACAACAACAATTATTCTTCGGAGTTCGGACAACAATACATTTTAGCGAGTCTCAATTATTTTGAATCACAGAATAAATATGTGCTCGAGTTCACCAGCAATAGCAGATATAGTTCAGATCAGTTAATCGAATTATACAAGACTATCGAGAGCACTACTTTTATTGGAAGTGACTTGATGGTGCTACTAAACTCGGATCGATTGGCTATGATGCCTTCCGGTTTGGAACATTGGAAAACGATAAGTCCACTTGAGTTATATTCAGGTCAAACGTATCAAGTATTGTATCCCGGAAAAGTGGAGGGTCGACTTAGAATCGTGGAGGATATGGATAGTCTTTATGAGGAAATTGAACGGGAAGATATCATAGTTTTTCGCGGTACTCCCTCAGTAATTCCACGTTGTATAGGAATGGTTACAAACACCATTCAAACTCCGCTGTCACATATTTCAATATTGGGTAGAAGTCGCCACATCCCTTCTGCCGCTGATGTTAATTTTATCGATAGAGAAGATGTAAGAGCACTCGACGGGAAGTATGTTGAATTGTCTGTCAGCCAACACGGATTAGAAATTCATGAGCTGGCGTATGGAGTTGACGTTACGGGATCCATGGATCCTGCTTACATACCACCTGTAAATTTAGAGGTAAAAGAGATTTTACCGGTTCGGGAAATTCGTTTAAAGGATAAAGATGCTGTTGGAAATAAAGCAGCTTCATTCGGAGAATTGCGGCATCTTTCGGATCGAAGCAGCAGTATGTTTAATGTGCCCGAAGGTGCTTTTGCGATTCCATTTTATTATTATCAAGAGCATATTACAAGTCCGGAAATATACTTGGCAATGAACAGCCTATTGAATAGCGCTTTTACATCCGGAGACTTCGACGATTTAAAAGTAAAGCTCAAAGAACTAAGAAAGCAGATTCGTCTGAAGCCACTCAATCCGCAATTGGAAAAGGAAGTAATAGCAATGATGAAGGAATGCAATTGCGGTGATCGTTTTAGATTTAGGAGCAGTAGTAATATTGAAGATGTGGAAGGATTTAGTGGGGCGGGTTTATACAATAGTAAAACCGGAAGTTTCGTTGATACATCAAGAACAGTGGCTGATGCTATCAAAGATGTATGGGCAAGCACATGGACCTATCGGGCTTTTATGGAGAGGTCTTTTCATGCGATTCCACAAAGGGAAGCGAAGATGGCGATATTGGTACATCGAAGTTTTCCGGATGAAAGGGTGAATGGAGTAGTGGTATCCAGTCATTTGTACAGAAGTGATTTTACAGGTCACACCGTAAATGTCCAATTGGGGGATGTGTCAGTTGTAAATCCACCCGACAGTGTAATTTGTGAGCAATATGTAGCAACACCGGCGTGGTTATTTAGGAACGAATCGAACGAGGTAAATCGAAACATCATTACATATTCGTCGTTGAGTCCGACGGCATCACTGCTTAGTATAGAAGAGGCCTATAGGTTGTACATCGCAGTTGAGCAAGTGAAAGAATATTTTTATTACGAAAAAAAATGGGGATCAAAAGATGAGTATCCCAATTTTTCGTTGGACATTGAATTTAAAATTGATAAGGATGGTGTCTTGTACCTGAAACAGGTGAGACCTTATTGAGCAACTACTTCAATTTCCTTTTTTTAATAAAGAGGTAGGGTCCTTTTTCGGCGCCCCACACTTGTTTGTCTTCAGCATTCCAACCGCGGTCCCAACTTTCGATGAGATTCTTTTTAATTTCAACTTCAGAAGTTGCATAGGTGGCACCTCGAAGGGAGCTGAGGCATTCCTTTTCCGGAGTGGAGCCTGAGAAATGATTTTTACTTTTCTTACGCAGGTATATGGCGCATCCGGCTCTGTTCATGAGAGAGTCGTTCGTTATTTCGTTCAACTTATTTACATCTTTCCACGCACCTGCAAATCGCATGGGGTTCGGCAATTCATATACCTGACTGACTGCAATGCTATCACCTTCCGCGAAGAGGTGGTATATCCGCTGTCGATAGGGTTTGTCTTGAGTACTGGCAACACTTTGCTCAACATAAAACCAGTATCCATCCGACCTGTTTTCCCAAATTGGTTTCATCCGAAGTACAATATGGAAGTAGGCAGAATCAACTTCAGATTGTTTTTCACTTGTGAATTCTCCCGCCATAGTAGAAGCTAACCACTTGAGATCTTTTTGAGAAAGTGTGCTCTGAGTTCTTAAAACCGAGACGAGTAATAGAAGCGATACTGAGGTAAGTAGGACGCGGATATATTGAAAATTCATATAATGAAAAGTAAATTAAACTAACTGTTCAATCAGATTTGCCGGGCTGATTCCTAAATGTGAAGCATGGTGCACACTGATACCATTTTTTATAATCATCACTTGCGGAGACTCGTGATGAACGTGGTATCTACTTTCAATTTCATTTGAAATGTTTCGGAAAGAAAGCAGATCAAGGTAAAACGTATCCGACTTCTCGGATAAATTTTCCAGTGCCCCATTCATCCGGTTCATGGCTGTTGAACTTATCGAACACCGAGTACTATGTTTGAAAATGAGTACCGGTTTTACCTTCGATCGCTCATCGATTTCGTTGAGTTGGTCTAATGAGGTTAATTGAATCCATCCCATATTACTTGATTAGAGAGGTGATATCGCTACTCAAAGGTTTCACTTTGCTCGAGAATGCTTGCAACCATTTTCCATTGGGAGAGATGAGATACTTGTGAAAATTCCATTTCACTTCGTCGTCGGATACTCCATTGAGTTGTTTGGAGGTGAGCCATTGATAGACCGGATGTTGTTTTGTTCCCTTTACGTCCAATTTTTCGCTGAGAGGAAATTGAACGCCATAATTTTTTGTACAGAACTCTCGAATTTCTTCTGCTGTTCCCGGTTCTTGACTGAGGAACTGATTGCACGGAAATCCAATCACCACTAAATTTTCTTTATACTGATCTTGCAGTTGTTGAAGTTCTTCATACTGATCAGTGTAGCCACATTTCGAAGCAACATTTACGCATAAAACGTATTTGCCCTTGTAATCGGACATTTGGATACTCTTTCCTTCCAACGACACATAAGTAAGATCGTAAAAGGAGGTTTCATTTTCAGAGAAAAGTACTGCGGGATGTTTTTTCGTACTCCGAAAAGCATAAATGGCAATGGCAATAACACTGAGAACAGCGACGATAATAAAAGTTTTCATTTTACAAATTTAGGTTATAACAAAAGCAATGGATGAATGTTCTCCATTGCTAATATTACCTCCTCCCAATTTTGTCTCGGGATTTATTGCCTTCAAAAACCCTAATCGATGACCAATTTTTGTTCCGCGTTCAAGTCTTTTCCTCTCATTTTCACCAAATACATCCCCGGTTTTAGATCGGAGATATCCATGGTAAATCGATCAAGCCCGGCTTTCAGTGATTGTTTTTCGGAGAGAACGAGTTGACCGGTTTGATTGTATATTTCTATATCAGCGGAGGTACGAGAAGGCACGGCACTATTGATAGTTATATGGTCATTTGCCGGATTTGGAAATACGTTAAATGCTCCTTTTGCACTAGGAGTTTCAGCGATGTTCAAAGCAGGATCTACAACGATGTCTTCATCTCCGGGGAAATAAATGGTGTAAGAGAAAAAGACGATCATCATTTCATCCGTTGTTTCTTCACCTACCCATATATCTTCGGGAGGTGTATTTGGATTCTCGTCGTTGTTTTCGGTGTTGTCGTAAAACGCTTCGGCTTTAATCACCGTTCCGGCCGGAATCAGTTGCAATTGTGGAAAACGATACGACATCTGCCAATGAAATTCCCATTCGGGGATTGAAACAATTGGAATCGTTTGATCATCCGGAGTTTCACCCCAACAAATGATAGACTTACCAATTAAGTGCATGTGAGGAAGTACCGAAAAGGCTGTAATAGCTAGTGGTACTGTGTATTCTTCATGGAACGTGGCTGTTTGATCGGCCGGGATGTATAAAAATGGTTCTTGCAATACGGGTGGAAAATGATAAAGAGTCGGGCTCATGTACACCGGACGAACAAATCCGGCATCGCTGAAGTGAAAGTTCACGAGAGTTTCATCTGTTTGTCCATCGCTTCCTGCGGGATAATGCACTTCAATGACGATGTCGCTACCGGCTTCAATCAAGGCACCAAAACCATCGGGCAATTGCATGTACTCACTTCCGGGAACCCATCCGCCGAGTAGCACAGCTTCTTCGTTATTCATGGCCGTTCCAAAAGATGTAAATCCGGGACCCGGATCAGCAGCATCCATATCGGCCGATGTTGATGTTGGATCGTAATACACCAAAACGTGATGCACAATAGCCGTGTTGCCGGGAATTACTTCCATCATATCTACGAACACATCTTCGGTCAAACCACTTGGCACCACAAAAGAACGGTACACATCTTCAACGGATGCATTTGAGGTGTACACCGGGATTTGCGAAGTAAGGTCGATAGAAGACAATTGAGATCCCACTTGAAAGGTCGGAGGTTCGGGGTCTTCGGCTTCGTTGCCATGCGGAGCATCTGCAGATATCCAATCGAGAATGGCAGAACGTTCTTCGTCGTTTAGTACATTTTCGAAAGCGAAGTGACGGTATTCCGGATCAGCAGGCCAAGGAGGCATATTTCCTTCCGTTACCGCAGCTTCAATTTCATATCGGAAATCAAAGGCATTTTGATAAGACATGATCGGGAAGGGGCCCAAGCCACCCTCATGATGACAACGACTGCAGTGGTTAAACATGATTTCTCCCACGTTGTTGCTCCATGTGTTTTGGGCGGAGGCTGCAAGGGAGGTAATTATACAAATCGATGTAAATAGAAGTCGTCGCATGGCGAGTTTGATAAGATTTTAGAAGTAAATAAAAGGAATTTTTGGGAAAGGGCTTGGAGAAAGCTCCCTAAATATTGATGTGTTTGAAAATCGAGTATAAGAAGGTAACTATATTTATTTTAGGAAAAAGGTTTGAAGGCTCTAGAAGCATTGATTTGATTTGTGTTGACTGTAAGCAGTCAATCTTTAATAAAATAGTTCTAATTGATTATAGTTTAAATTAAGTGACCTAATGAAAGTATATTACATGAAAAAATTAGTAGTTGCGTTTATTTCTATTTGTTATCTAAATTTAATTTGTACAGCTCAAAATTTGAATTCAGATATAGCTAGCCTTGCTGGGAAAGAGGTAAGGTTAAATATTGATGTCTGCGAACATGAAGTTACCTCTGACTCTCTTGATTCCGATACTTGCTTTTCCACGTTCGATCTAATTAAACTAAAAAAAATTACTTCGCGTAAGATTATATTGGAGCACATCACTTTGTTACCAGGAATACTCAATCCTTATTTATTGTCTGGAACATTCCATTTCAATAATCATAAAAATATCCCCGTAGTCTCAATTTGTAAAATTAACCGTAAGGATGGACAATTTAAAATAAGAAATTGGAGAAAGACAAAACGAATGATATTTAAGCAGATTCAGTTCGAATACAAGTGGTATGTTGAGAATTATCCGGAGTTGAGTATTTTATACCTAAACTCTTTCCAAGTGGCAATGACTTCCTTGAGAACTGAGGACAACATTAATAATTATGTAGCACCAGTAGTTAGTGTATTGTTCAAAAGGTTACTAGAGAATGGCACCAAAACGGATTCCACTATTCACATAAAATCAATAGAATTGGTATCGGGACAAACAATTCCCGTAGAAACGGTTTCGTTCTTTCGTGAGAATGGAAACGAGTATTTTGAGTCTATTATTTTTAACGGTGATTCGATCAAGGCCTCAATATTTAAGGGTATATCTGATTTTGAAACAATTCGAAATCTGCCAAAACCTAATTTTCAATTTGAACTTAATGCTCGAAGAGTCGTAGTCTTTAATAATTCTGGGATGCCTAGTAGTTTTTTCTATTCCAAGGAATTCACGATGAATATTTTGAATCAAGATAGTCGAAGACGTTATGTAGAAATCAACGTAACATTTGAGTATTGAGTTGGTTGGTGGTGTTTCATTTTATCTCATTACACTTAAATTGAACAAAAAGTACTTGTTTTCCATAGACTTTTTGTTAGTTGGTGTTGCTCATTGCTTATAAGCTGATCCATCTTTAGGTATATCACCACAGAAATCGGAAACTGATGTTTGCTTGTAGTTGAATAGTGCTGCTCGTTATGTTAAATTCTGAAGGAAGAAAGTTCGAGAAATATGTTCCTCGGAGAATTGTGGCAATATTAATTCTTTTGAGAAAAGAGTCTTTTATTTTCACAGAGAATGGTATGTACTCCAAAAGTGATGATAAGGTATACACACTCCGAAAATTGGACTTATGCACTTGATCCGTATATTCATTTTGAATTTTTAGAGTTGAGGCTCTAGAAGTACCTCCTCCAATAGCTAAAGAGTATTTTAGTTTCTTGCCCGCAACAATGGTATAACCAAGTTCTATCATAGGCATACTGAACATAACGGCAGAACTGTCATTCCAGAAACCCGAAGTACCAATATCATTTAAAATATCTCCTTGAAGTACGAGGTATCTGAATGTTGCGAAATATCTGCGAAATTGGAAGTGGAGTGATCCGGTGTTAAAGTACCTATCATGTATTTTTTCGGAGAACTCGGTATTGAAAAAGTTGATTCCGAGAGTTGAGAATTCTATGCCTATTGAATGATCTTCTGTTGTATCTAGACCCTGACAACGACTTTCCGTATACGAGTTGGAAAACAGAATGAAGACGATTCCAATTCTCACAAATACTCTCTCCATGATTTGTCAGTTTAATTCAAACCCATCCATATTCATGATGGTAAGTTAAAAGATCTAGAAAAAACACGGAAAAGTCAACGACACCCGCTTTTTTTGGAACGAATATTATTAATTAACATTGTGTCCTGGTCCGTAAAACTCTTTCACGGTAATATCATGGATGGACCAACGGAACTCACCTCACATACACGACTCAATCACATTCGAAATTAATTCTGTTTTGCTCATGCCGTCTATTTCTGCTTGTTGTGGAATGATACTGACTTCAGAAAAGCCGGGAACCGTATTTACTTCGACAACAAAGATTTCTTCGCCGCGGATGAGGTAGTCGATACGAGCCATGCCTCTGCAGTCGAGTCGTGTGAAGATATCTTCGCTCATTTCGCGAACACGTTTTGTAAGTGTATCGCTTAATCGGGCAGGGGTAATTTCCTTAGATTTTCCTTGGTATTTCGCTTCAAAATCGAAAAATTCTTTTTGAGGTAAAATCTCGGTAATCGGCAATGCGTAGGCTTTTCCTTTTTTAACGATGATACCATTGGTTACTTCGGTGCCGTCGATGAATTCTTCGATAATTACCTGATCATCTTCCTTCAGTGCTTTATCGATGGCAAGATGCAAATCTTCACTGCTGTTGACGCGTGAAGCCCCAATAGAGGAGCCACCGCAATTGGGTTTGACAAAACAAGGAAGACCGATACTCTGACAAACGAAACTAACCGAGTAAGCATCGCTTTTGCGGAGCATCATACTTTTAGCCACTTGAAAACCCATGGAACCCAGAATTCGGGTAGTCATTTTTTTATTAAACGTAAGCCCAAGGTTTAACGGATTACCTGTAGTGTAGGGCATTCCGATCATATCAAAATAACCCTGCAAAAGTCCATTTTCCCCCGGAGTTCCATGGATCATCATAAAAACACCGTGAAAGCCGGTTTTTTTGCCATTCACTGAAAATGAAAAATCATTTTTGTCGATTTCAGTTTCCACACCGTCGGCAGTGGCAAACCACCTTTTACGAGAAATCACAACTTGTGTGGGATTGTATTTGCTGCGATCCATGTGGTTCATAACCATGGAGGCACTTCTCATGGAAATAACGGATTCGCCGCTATATCCGCCACAAACTACTGCGATGTTCTTCATATTATTGTCCGACCGGGTGATATATATGAGGTTTTTTCCGGCAAACAAATATGCAATGTGTGGTGGATTTCAGAAGGACGAATTTTCTCAAGTTTCAACAGCTATACGTTGACCATTCATACTCCTCCGGTTCCGTCTGTATTACTCGGAATAGGAGGATTGGCTAATCTTTCCTAACATTGCATTCAATAAATTATTCCAAGATGAAGTTCAAATTACTTGTAACAGCGATTGTTTTTTCATGGGTAGGTCAGGCGATAGCGCAGGATCATCCTTACAAATTCACCGAAGTGAAGTCAGTAGCAAAAGGTGAAACGGAAGACCAATGTAAAAGTGGAACCTGTTGGAGTTTTGCCACCATATCCTTTTTAGAATCTGAGTTGATACGTCTGGGTAAAGGCACTATCGATCTAAGCGAGATGTACAATGTTCGTATGACCTATCCGAAAAAGGCAGCAGACTTCATCCGTTTTCAGGGAAAAACACAGTTTGGTCCGGGTAGCTTGGCTCATGATGCTATAAATGTGTTGGCCGAATACGGTCTTGTTCCGGAATCTGCCTACAGCGGTTTGCAGACGGGTGTGACCGAACATGATCACAATGGATTGGATGCCTTATTGGAATCGACACTCAAAACAGCACTCGAGAAAAAATTAGTTGAACAAAACCAAGATTGGAAAAAGGCCATTGAAGGAATTTTAGATGCCTATTTAGGTAGAGCACCTAAAGAATTTGATTGGAATGGAAAAAAGTACAGCCCTGCAACTTTTCGCGATGCTATGGGATTGAAGGCATCGGATTATGTGAGTATTACTTCGTTTAATCATCACCCCTTCAACTCACAATTTGTATTGGAAGTTCCGGATAATTTTTCACATGGTTTATTCTACAATGTAACCATCGATGAATTGGTAGCTATAACTGAAAACGCAATCAACAATGGCTTTTCTGTGGCTTGGGATGCAGACGTTTCTGAAAAGACTTTTTCTTTCAAAAATGGTATGGCCATTTTACCCGCTGCGGATGTGAAATCTGAAGAATATTTCAAGAAAGTAGTGAGTGAAGACAATGTAACTCAGGAAGAACGTCAAGATGCATTTGAAACTTTGAAAACAACTGATGATCACCTCATGCACATTGTAGGATTGGCAAAGGATCAGAATGGCACTACATACTTCATCATTAAAAATTCTTGGGGTAAAAACAATCCTTATGGTGGATTGCAGTACATCTCAACGGAGTATTTTAGAGGTAAAACAGTAGCTATACTTCTCCACAAGGATGGAGTTCCAAAAGATATCCGTAAGAATTTAGGCTTTTAATAAATAGCCAAGTCCATTGCGAAATCCATTTAGAAAAAAGAAGGAAGGCGAAGTAGCTTCTCCTAAAAAAAAGTATTCACTAGGTCGACGAATCTGGCGTTTTGCATGGAAGTCGGCGATGTGGTTTTTCATTCTTACCATTGGATTGGTCATTCTATATCGTTGGGTGAATCCACCCATCACTTTTTTGCAAATTCGGGAGTGGGCGGCCTGTGATGAAGGTTGTGAATTCAATAAAGAGTGGGTGGATCTGGAAGACATCAGTTTGCACATGCGATTGGCCGTTGTTGCATCGGAAGACAACAACTTTATGAAACATGGTGGCATTGATTGGGGAGCAGTGGAGAAAGCGAAGAAGTACAATGAAACCATTGGATTAAAGAAAGGCAAAAAGAGAGGAGCAAGTACCATAACGATGCAGACGGCCAAGAATGTTTTTCTATGGCCCGGAAGAAATTTCATTCGAAAAGGCTTGGAGGTTTACTTCACTTATCTCATCGAATTTTTCTGGTCGAAGGATCGCATTATGGAAGTGTATTTAAATGTGATTGAAATGGGCCCGGCGAAATTTGGAGTACAAGCTGCGGCAGAAGATTATTTTGGAACAACGGCTGCAAAACTCACACGTGCACAAGCAGCGCTGATTGCCGGAGCATTGCCCAATCCCAAGAAATTTAATCCCGGAAAACCATCAAAATATTTATCCGGTCGACGAGATAAGATCATGCACGTGATGTCTCTGATCGGCAATTCATATTTCGAGCGATATGGCTCGGAAGTCTCGAGTGATGTAAGAGATAAAGAGGAGAAGAAAGTAAAAGAAAAAATCGAATCACTACAAGAAGTGGATGATCCAACCGTAATCGAAGAGGAAGTAATTTCCAAACCCGAAGAAGAGACACCCGAACCGGAGATAGTTGAACCCACGGAAGAAAAACTGGAAACGGACAGCGTTGGAGGGAATTGAAAATTGTATTAAGTACAAAGAATTAAGTATTAAGATTGATTTTGTTTGTCTGAGATGATGTGTGGCCAAAAGAGCTCGACGTCAATAGTATCGCAATGGTACGGAAAGGTTGAGCAAAGGAACGGAAAGTCCTATTTTGCATTTTCAATTTTGTATTTTCCCTGAACATCGTTTCGGTCAGTTCGAGGAACACCCTTCGACTCTTATTTCTACTTCGTAGAAATAATGGCTGCCAATGACATGTTGTGGATTTGGATTGAAAATGAGCTCTCTATATTTCTCGCTTTGCGAAA
>JBILMS010000120.1:0-4862 GCA_044375415.1 Flavobacteriales bacterium | reverse complement strand
AGGTGTTCGGGGCAAAACGGTCAGTGTCAGTGTAAGTGCCGGTGTGAGTTTTGATGTCAATCATTGAGCAAGCCCAGGTGGTGCCATTCTGCTTTCGTGTTCATCATTCCCAAGGTCCTTTAGTTGTTACGTTTATTACTTCGCCGCTCTGACTAATTCTGTATAATCCACCGGCTCCGCCTAACCATACATTTCCTTTTCGGTCTTCCATCATTCCCATAATGGAAATTGGCACATTGTAGTGTTTAAAGGCTACTCCATCGTAACTGTATACGCCATTTTTCACGGTGGCTATCCATATAGTATCAGATTTATCTCTATAGATTTCGTAGACATCACCATCATTAAATCCTTCTATTTCCGGAAATGAAATAATCTCGTCCCCTATCATTCTATTGACTCCGCCCTTTCCAAATCGCTTTTTGGGGTCCGGATCATCTCTTTCAGCAACTCGTGTTCCAATCCAAACACTTCCATCTTTGTCAAATTCAATTTGGGTGACATTATTAGAGTGAAGTCCATCTTTTTTCAGAAGATGAGTAAACGATTTCCCATCAAATTTACAGACGCCATAACCATCTCTTCGAAACCAAATATTGCCTTCGGCATCTTCACTGATACCCGTTACCCAATATTTGGTGTCTTCATTTATTTTGGTATCTACTTCAGGATACGGAACTGAAAATGGATGAAATGTTTCGCCATCAAATTTGTAGACGCCATTCCAAGTGCCAACCCAAAAAACGTTTTTACTATCAATAAGTAATTTGGTAATCACATTGCTGCTAAAGTCGTCTCCTACCAAATAATTTGTAAATATTTTCCCATCATATTTGGATACACCTTCTCCCGTGTGCAACCAAAAGATACCACTTGAATCCTCAATTATTCCGGTTACTCTATCAGATGGTAAGCCATCCTTGGTTGTGAAATAGTGTAATGCTGTACCGTCGTACCTCGCTATTCCATTTCCATTTGTTCCAAACCACAAATCTCCTTTGGAATCTTCAAATACACTTGTAACATATTCTCCAATTTGAGATTCAACTTCTCCTTTATCTGAATCACTTTTTTTATGAGTGTTCACTTTCTCTTCTTGTGAGTTACAAGAAGGTGACAAAATCGATAGCGTTAGTAGAATAATCAGTTTCATGTATTTTTGTTTTGTTTGACGTTCCTCGGTTCGAGGATTGTCCATGGGCGAGCTTTTCAGCACTAATGGTCATTCGAAGATACAAACTCTTTTGAACCACAAAACTGCCTTTTGAACACAGTCTGCCCTGCCCCAGCGGGGAAAGTTCGCCTATTGAAAACGTGCTGTTAAGTTCGGCTTATTTTAATCCCTTACTTTTTAGATCCATTTGGCTGTGTAGAATTCTAATAATAAGGATTTCCTTCGATAAGGTTTTTTTAAACAGAATGATGTGCCGATATGCAGGATACCCCAAAATGTCAGGTGCTATTTCGTCATATGTTTTTCCCTTTTTCAGGTCATTGGCAATTTCTTGGCAAACTTGAAGCAATAGACCGTAATATTTGTTGGCCTGTCTTTCCGACCTCGTGTCGTATGTCTATTCCAAAATTCTTGAAAGATCTTCAACGGCTTTATTGGTAAGTAGAAACTTAGCCATTATTTCTCTTTTTCTTTAATGCAGAAAGATGTGTCTTTGGATCAAATTTTTTGGCAATACCACTTTCAAGACCTTCATTCACTGCCTTTTTCAATGCAATTAGTCGACCTTCTTCTTCTTCCAGCAGACGCAGTCCGGCCCTGATAACTTCGCTTGCATTACCGAAGCGACCCTGATTTATAGAATATTCTACAAAGGACTCAAAGTGGTTACCTAAAGATATAGATGTATTCTTTCCCATGATTTTTTTACAAAGTTGCCATAATTTGGTAATCATGCAAATTGCAAAAAGCGGCTGAAGTCGTACATAACGTCCGGAGCCTTTTGCAGGCAAGCCCTACGGAATCTTTGTTGTGGACCAAATATATTCGAATTTCATCGAAGAATGACGCTCTTGGCTTGCTGGCACAAGACGCATGTTATAAGCAGCATAGTTGAAACTATAAACTCAAGTAGACCGAGATTACTTTTCATCCACTACCATAGTGTCAGTCCAGCTATCCTGCCATGGATTACAAGGATTTCCAAAAGCGCTAAATACACAAAATGGTACTGCCCTACTAAAACCTCTGGCAAATGCTTTACTAGTAGATATTCTTGTACCATCTAGATTTATTGCTCTTGTTCCTGTTATATACTTACCCACTGATTTTCCCTTTAAAATAGCCTCCACAAGAGACATGTATATTGCATAGAAAACCAGTGTCAGCAATCTGTCCATTAAATTGAAACTAATATCGTCTTGAGGAATGTTTTCTAATGTTGAAGGAGATACTATAGCGATTACAACTCCTAATGCAAAAAATAGAGAATAGAATACAATTAAATCAATCAAATAATTAGCAAGTCTTTTTGCTGTACTTGCCGGCTCCAGAGATACTTCGATATCCAATAAGTCCGCAGTAGATTGTTCTGTTTGCATTGTCATTATGGTTTAAACGATTTATGTGTTGATTAAAGAGCGAAATGCTTATTCTATGTTGCGTATAACGTTTTGCCGCTACCAGCATTCGGCGACTTCTAGCAACGCTCTTCAAATATATCACTGAACTATATTCTAGCACAAATCTTCAATAAATCACTGAAGCGCCAATTGATGTTAAGTGCTTTCAGCGGCAGTTATTACCAAAGATTCAGCTTCACCGAATTTACTATATTATGATTGTCAAATTCGATTTCGATTACTTCATGATCTATTGAAAAGCCTTGATCGGGATCATTTGTGGAATATCCAAAGCATTCATCACATGGTCCTTTTTCAATATCATTGCCTAATAACATCATCACTTCCTCTTTAGTCTTACCAATCAAAAGATCCGTATTTACGATGTCATTTACCATTTTATATCGCATACTTTTCTGGCTTATCCACTTTTGAGAGTCAAATTTATCTGATCGAATCCACGGATATATAAGCTCAGAATTGATTTCAAGGATGAGCCAGAATAACAATACGTGAAATAAAGCCGTGCTTGCGAATGAAAATACCTTTCTATTCGTAGAATGAATTTTCCTGAACACAAATCGAAAAAAAAAGAATGAAGGAACAACTAGTGCAATTTGTATAAGTACCAAATACATCAAGTGCTCAGTCATATTCTGAAGGCCATTTTTTGGTTATGTGTAGTGAGCTGGAATTGCCACCAACTAGTTTATTGCTGAACCAAAAATACCCAAAAGGGCAATAATCCCGCCCATATGGAATACTATCAGAACACAGCCGTAGCAATGGAGAGTGAGTGCCTAGGGTGAGTCTTGAGTTTAGAAAAACCGACGACTCAAAATAGCCAAGTCATCTAAAAAGGTTATTTCGCCTTTTAAGTCGGAGCATTGGGTGCATAGGAGGTGATTGAGATCGGCGGGGCTTTTTTTGAAATTAGCTAAAACGAGTTTTTCGAGGCGATCGGTGCAGAACTCTTCGTTGAATCAAAAGTCAAGTTCTTGCAGGAGCAAGTACATGCGATGCTATATGTGTAAACAAAAAAATAAATCAAGCAGTCAACTTTTTCTTTCGGCTCTTCGCACCGGCTTTCTTTGTTCGAATCGTTTCGATTTTCTTCTTCCCGGTCGCTTTATAGTGTGCAATAATTGCGCTAATTTTCTTCAACTCTTCCTGAGATAGAGGTTCCGGATCAACAACGAAATTTACGCCTTTCGGTTCTTTTATGTGTCCCATAATTAGTGTGATTTATTCAGGAAAATATTTTTTTATAAGTTTGAGTGCTTCGGGAGGAAAGATCACCATGCGATTACCACCTATATGAGTTGCTCCCAAATTCGTTTCATAGTGCTCTACCAATTTTGATTTCGATTTGAATGATATGAAGCCCTGATATCCTTTATCCCATTACGTTTTGCACACAAATGCAAAAAGATTACCGGGCACTCCCTCGTAAAGTTTGTTTTTTCCTAAATTGAACGGAGCACTCTCAATAAGATGCAAATAATAGTGATCCTTATTGTCGCTAATGCTCAATAGGCCTTGAATAATATTTGGATTATTTCGAATAGACAATTTAAAAACCTGACGATCCGCCAAACTAAATTCAGAAGCCCAGTCGAAAAGCCAGCCGACATTGGTTGTTGTTACCTTCAAATCTGAAGCTTTGACCGGATGCACGTCTGTTGGAAAACTATCGCCAGAAATAGTATTCACAATGCTATTGGTGAGCTTGTCAATCCTTATTCCAATGTGATTTTTCTTGCGATTCGCCATCGTTCGAAGATACAAAAATTGTAACTAAGGTGAAAGAATATTTTCTGTTTAATTTGACCCGAAAAACGAAGAAATGCTGACTCCATCAGCCGTTTAAGCGCACGTTCCTCTTAGACGAACTTCCCGTATGGCTTTGTGGTAAAAATACGTAGCGTCTATTTGACACGTGTCGGTCCTTGGAACGCAGAGGTACGCCAAGGTATCGCAGAGGTGCGCAAAGGCGGGTGATGAGTTATGGGTGATAGGTGATGGGTGTGCACTCCGTTCGTTTACGAACGTCTCCTTAATAAAATTTTCTTTTTTCCTTTGTGTAATTCTTCGTTGCCTTTGTGGTAAAAAGTCCTGCACGTCAATCGGAGAAAAAGGGAAAGGGAAAGGGCAAGGGAAAGGGAAAGGGTGAGTTTACGTTTATCGTAGACGAGCATACCGTATGGCTTTGTGCACTTCCACCGCGCAGAATGCGCAAAAGTGTATAATGACCTTGTGAGTACTACCTAAAAACTTTGAGGACTTTG
>JBILMS010000066.1:0-16371 GCA_044375415.1 Flavobacteriales bacterium | reverse complement strand
GCGAATGGCCAATCCCGGTGAATACACCATGCGGGCATTTATGAATGGCAAGATGGATTTAAGTCAGGCAGAAGCCATAGGCGACTTGATTGCCAGCGAAAGTGAGGCTGCACACAAACAGGCTTTACATCAGATGCGCGGAGGATTTTCGAAAGAGATTAATGGTTTGCGAGAAAAGCTCATTCATTTTGCTTCAATGCTCGAACTCGAACTCGACTTTGCGGAAGAAGATGTAGAGTTTGCAAATAGAGGAGAGTTAAGTTTTTTGCTGAAAGAAATACGATCTGTTGTCGCCAACCTTGAAACCTCTTTTGCATTGGGCAATGCCATTAAAAACGGTATTCCCATCGCCATTGTAGGTGCCCCTAATATGGGTAAAAGCACCTTGCTCAATGCCCTTTTGAATGAGGAAAGAGCGATAGTTTCGGAAATTCCGGGTACTACTCGCGATACAGTAGAAGATCAAATCACACTCGGAGGAATACGCTTTCGATTTATAGATACAGCCGGTTTACGAGACACTTCCGACGAAATAGAGTCGATGGGAATTGAGCGTTCGTATGCACGAGCACGCGAGGCGAGAGTGGTCCTCTATGTATTTGATATATCAACGGTATCGAAAGCGGATTTGGAATTACTCATCGAAGAGCTACAAGTAAAAATAGGGGAGGGCTCGACCATCATTTTAGTAGCCAACAAATCCGACAAGGTTAATTCCATTCCCGATGAATTAAAGTCCATTCCGAATTTGGTTTCAATATCCGCGAAATCGAAAACAGGAATAGAAGAACTCAAGGAACTTTTGTTGAAAGAAGCGAAACCAGAATCCTTATACACCGGCGAAACGATTGTGATGAACGCTCGTCACCACCGCGCCCTCGCCCAAGCCCGCGAAGCCCTCGACAACGCTCTGTTAGGCATCGAAAGCGGCTTAACCAACGATCTCCTCATGGTCGACATCCGCCAATCTCTCCACCATCTCGGCAGTATCACCGGCCAGATCGGAAGTGATGATTTGTTGAACCATATATTTTCGACGTTTTGTATTGGAAAATAACATCCTCCCAAAACAACCTCGCCAACCCCCTCAATGCTCCACACTCAACTCTACATCAAACTCCATTTTTCCGTCCTGCCAAGCTTTGAAATTGGTGTGCCAGTAGTTGTTGAGGATGTAAAGGAATAGAGTGGATGTGTCGGTGTTTGTGGTTTTCCAAACTTTGGCACCGGAGGTTCTGTTTTCGTCTATAATACTGCCGATTTCAAACATATTGACCAAAGGTGAGCGTACGACGGCTTTGAGATGACCTTCTTGCACGACTACTTTTTGTTCGACATTTATAAAGTCTTTGTTGGAACCAGGCAATTGATCGGTGTTGAAAGTTAATAATTTTTCCTCCGAACCGTATGACAATTCGGGTGTGGTGAAATTGAAGGGCATGGCCATGTGAAGCGATTCTTTGTCGCGCTCTTCAATCTTGTCAAACTGTAAATGACATCGCAATAGGCCCGTCCTGCGGTCGAGGTGGTAGCGCACAATAAAGCTTTTAAAATTCATCAATTCGATTTCAACCTCAATTATTTTTTCATTTTTACTTTGTGAAATGATTTTAGAAGATTTCAATCGCGCAGCATGATGAACCGATGGATCAATGCCTTTTACATAAATTATTTCGAAAAATGCTTATCCGGCTGAATCCGCAACAAGATTTTTCTCATGAGCCAAAATTTTCTTTAGTCCTCCTGTAAGCATATCAAGTTCAAAATCGGTAATGCCTGCACCTCCCATAGTTTTGATCCTCGGCATGGTGAAATGGAAATTCAAGGCTCGAGCCAGCGATTGATAGTGTGTCCAAGCTGAATCAAGAAAAGACTTTTTAATCTTCCATTGCTCAGTAGTGAAGGCAATTTCCGGATCGGATATACTGCACCAAGAACCCCATGTATGCTCGTGAAATAAAACCACGTTTTTTCGCAGCGTGTAAAATTCTTTCGAATGTTGATCGTAGCTTCTATTTGTTCGCGCATACTTTTCCATGGCAATGGTTCGAAGTGCGATCTCTCTGTTTTGCATTTCTTCTTTCGCCGTAGACCATGCGCCATCTTCCCAGTAAGGCGAGATTTCTCCGGTTAATACAGGAAGACCCTTGCCATGTATTTTCTCCATTGCTTCAAACAAGTGGTTGACATCCGATATCACCAATTGCGGTGTTGAAAAACGTTGATTCCATGCTTCAACAAATGCACAGAGACCAGTATCCACCGGACCATTATCGGCATTTTTGGTATAACGCAACTGAACTATTTCGTAGGGATAGTTTTTGAAATTCAACTCTTCGCAGTACTTCGACAATCGGTTTTCCCACGAGGCCTGTTTTGCTGCGTCGGTAATACCGTGAAAATATGAATAACCCTTGCCTGCTGTCCAAACGAGCAGTTTTTTGTCGGAGTTAATATCGGGTTTCCAATAAAACACTTTATCTCCCTGTTCGCGTATAATGCCTCCCACACGGTCGCCTTTGTCCGGTTGGGTTTCTACATAATTCGGTCCGATCGACAAATACGGGATGTCATTGTTTACATACGAAGCCAGCGCAGAATGGGTGATTCCGGGAATATCCGTAATCATGGCATTGCGTATATCGAAACCGTATTTCGTTTCGAGTAAACGAGCATATTCGAGTACCCAGTTTTGTTCTTCCGGCTGACATAATCCGGACATGATATTCGCATAGTTAGCGGATAAAATGATGTTATCTCTCTTGACGGCCTCAACAAATATCTTTTCTTCTTCCGATGTGCAGGAACGCAAAAAATTCTCGACAGCCCAAAGTGATTCGATATGCCAAATGCTCTTTTCGCCTGTCGCCTCGCATTGATTGATCCAACGAAGCGCAGCACGGATATTGTTGCTCTGAATCTGTTCTACTTCTGTTTGCAAATGGGAGTATCCTATATCATTGTGAGAATGATGGATGATGTGAAAAGTATATGGTTTGATGGCTTGGATATCGACATATTTCCTTATCGTGTCTCTTTTGTTAAGTATAAAAAATACCGAATCTCTACCGCTAAAATCGGAAGGGTAGGAGGGTAGTCCTAGTTTGTTGTAACCCGGTTTGAGATGGTCAGTTCTCCTCCAGGAATCACTATAAACATCGATCTTTCCGGATGTGCTCAAAGGATAGTCGATGTAGACATTCATCTGTCGTGTGTCGTCTTCGCGAAGGATCAGGTTGGTGGGCTCTACTTCGATTTTCAAATTGCGACTGTATTTGAAAACCATCATCCAATCCCGGCTTTGTTCATCTAGACCGAATAAACCGAAGCGAGCTTCTGTTCGAACTCTATCCGTTGGAACCGTTATGTACAATTTGCCAAATACATCTCCATTTACATCATACTCCAAAGGCACGAATCGATATTCGCAGCCTGCCTTATTTGCTCCGCTCCATCCTGAGAAATCGGTTTGTTTAGGTGTTGTAATGAGCGTAAAAAGATTCTCGCCATTCAGACTTAGATCAAAATGCCGGATACCGGAACTGGTACCGGTAGAATGCCCGATTAGAAACTCATAGGTGACGTAATTATCTTGACCCTTATACGGTGAACTATGCCAGAATACGGGCATTTTACCGTTAGCTCTAGTAAGAATTGCCTGATCTGCGAATTGTCTCAGAGAAGAAAAATATCGGATGTCTTCTCCGGATTCTTTGGAGAGAAAAACAGCTAGGGTGTCAGAGGTCTGCGAAGAAACTATGGCGCTATGGAAAAGCAGGAAAAAGAGAAGTCTGAAGGCGTGTTTGGTACTTGTCATTATTCAAATGTAAAGAGTATGAAATAAGGACTTACAAAATTATTTTGGATAGATCCTTTGCTGCTTCTGCTATGCGTTTGCGTATATTTCTATTTGGATTGGCATCCGAAATATGTCGAGGAATGAATTTCATTTGATAATTGATATTCGCACTTAGGGTTTTTACAAAGGCAAATTTTATCCCATGCAACAAGATGTTCCAATTATACCCTTTGGGGTATTTAATGTGCGATTCTTATATAATTATACCTGATAGGGTATACATCTGAATGATTCTAATAAAAATACACCCGAAAAGGTACAAATTTGAAAAATATTGATATATTTGCACCCAAAAGGGTATAATATGAGCTTAGGAGACTTTGTTAAAGATAAACGGAAAACAGTAAAACTTACTCAACCGGAGTTGGCCGAAAAGGCCGGAGTGGGCTTGCGTTTCATACGTGAACTTGAGCAAGGCAAGGAAAGTTTGCGCTTGGATAAAGTAAATCAGGTACTGCAAATGTTCGGATATCAGGTAGGAGCTGTTCCCAAGGCTACAGAATCCGATTTATAATTTTCCATCATAATTTCAAGATTAATAAACACGTTTAACCTGAATGCGAAAAGCATTAATAAAAATAGAAGATCAATTGGCAGGATTGCTCACGCAAGATGACCAAGGGTATCATTTTGTTTACGACAATATATATTTAAAACAGCCGAATTCTCGTCCTGTTAGTTTAACACTGCCTTTGCAGGAAGCGCCTTTTACATCCAACGTTTTATTTCCCTTTTTTGATGGACTTATTCCTGAAGGTTGGCTTTTAGACATAGCCGAAAAAAACTGGAAACTCAATCCGAGAGACCGAATGGGATTACTCATGGTATGTTGCAAAGATTGTATAGGTGTAGTACGTGTTGAAGCAATAATAGAGGAGGAAACACCATGAGGAAATGTTTTTACTGCTATAAGCCATTAGTTGAAAATGAATCGGACTTTCATGAATCTTGTTCGAAGAAGATGTTTGGTCAATCAACTCCACCAAAATTGCCATATGATGAAGGAGATTTGGAGCCACTGGCCAAGGAGGTAATTCAAAGTCAAACTGCCATAACAGGGGTGCAGGCTAAACTATCGTTGCACATTAGTGGAAATAGCAAAGAAGGCACCGAACGAAAATTCACCATTGTTGGCTTATGGGGCGGGTATATTTTAAAACCGCCTACAGCTTTGTATCCGCAGTTGCCGGAAGTGGAAGATCTGACCATGCATTTGGCTACTCAGGCCAAAATAATGACAGCACCACATTGTCTCGTTCGTTTAAAGTCGGGCAATCTGGCCTATGTGACCAAAAGGATAGACCGAATAAAAAAAAGTAAATTCGCTATGGAAGATATGTGTCAGCTTACCGAGCGGCTTACGGAAGATAAGTACCATGGCAGCTATGAGCAAATAGGTAAGGCACTACTTAAATATTCGGCCACACCTGGACTTGACGTCGTTAACTTTTTTGAATTGGTGATCTTTTCCTTTATAACCGGTAACGCTGATATGCACTTGAAGAATTTCTCTTTGTTGGATAGGCCGGGCTTGGGAATGACATTATCTCCGGCGTATGACCTTGTAAATACAACTTTGGTAAATCCTGAAGACGCAGAGGAATTGGCGTTGACATTAAATGGAAAAAAGAAAAAGTTGAAAAAACAAGATTTTGTCGCGGCAATGAACATTTTGAACGTGGACGAAAAGCAGCAACGAAATATTTTCGAAAAGATGGAAAGGGCATTACCGAAATGGCTTGATTGGATAGATAGAAGCTTTTTGAGTGAGGACTTTAAGGAGCTGTACAAGTCTATTATAAACGAAAGACTATATCGTTTGAAATAAATCCAGTATTTGTCAGTAGATAATAGAATCTTGTTGTCCCGTAAAACATAGCGAGCGCAGCCGAGGGGTGTAGCTCCTTTAACGAAAACTTGAAATGCATTTGACCTTCAAAACGTATTGTTTGAAGATTTACATCTAAGTTTATAGAAAAACTAAAGCGTGTAATTTGCATTTCTGTTTTTACCGGACAACAGAGAAAATAAAATAGCCCAACTCAACTCACATAACTCGCACCACCTATCCTCTCTCCTGAAATTTGAAGGATTCGCTTGTTGTATTCACTTTTGGCCAAAGCATACGATTGCCACTCCTCTTCAGTAAAGTGACCGATGATCATACCGATGATCTGATTTTTAAGGGGAGCGTTTTTTTTCAAAAAATCAATGACGAGTACTTTGTAGTGCTCTTCATTTTTGGCTTTGCGTTTAAGCCCGCCTACATTTTCATTTCCCTCCGCAAGCTTTAATAAATGGAAGTGCTGCATTTTTATAATGGGACGCAAAACACTGTTCTGAAAAATTTCATGTTCGGAAGAGCCTGATGTCTTCAGGTGCGACAAGTCGGGACGTAATGCAAGTCGGGCCTCGCTATGGGTCATTTATACCTCCGCAGCCACTCGCTTGCTTGTACTACGATAAGTATAGACTTCGGATATATGACGACGAACAAAGCGACCGTATGAATCGGAGTTCACAAGTTTCGTATAGATCTTATGTGGTACACCGAAGTACTCGTATGTGTTGCCATCAGTGAAACTTACCTTTAAGGTTTGTTTCTCAAATTGGAAATCTGCAATACCCGATGAGTTTAATGTCTGCAAATACTCCTCTTTTGTTTGCTCTATAGTTTCAGGAGCAATGCTTACTAAAAAGTGATAGGCTTCAATGATCTCTTTGCTTTTTGCTTCCGCATCGAGCTTTTGATCTTCATTGTCTGCGAACTTATCCGGATGATATTCCTTCATCAACGAACGATAAATAGTCTTTAACTCTTTTAATTCTGTTGCCTTTTCGACACCCAGAAGTTTACGGTATTCGTTGATTTTTTTCATGTTCGTTTTCCTAATGGCAGAGCCAATCGTTGGATCTAACTTTTTTTATCGGGGCGCGAAGATACTACTTTTATTTTAATCCAGCTTAATTATTTGAAATAGAATAAGATGAGCAGTCTTTTCTAGGTCCGATTTCCTGGTGTTTCAAAAAAACAACGCCCCACAATCTGTGAGGCGTTGCTTGGATTTAATAAAAGCACTATTTCTTCACAAGTCAATTCGCTGTTGTTCACAGTCAGACACACACTATAGGTCCCTGATGCAGCATATTCAACAAAGGGAAAAATATCTGTAGATGTGGTTCCATCTCCAAAATCCCAGAAGTAGTTTAATGTAGAATTGTAGATATATGGGGAAAAATTTGTTCCATCTTCGAAGTCGTAGGAATAATAGTAAAAATAGGGGTTGCAGTTTTCTTGGGTAAATCCGGCAATGGAAAGTGCCGCCAGAAATAGGGTGATAAATAATTGTTTCATAATTGTAAGAAGTTTTATTGTTGCGTTACATGGTTCATCACGATACGCAACTCAAAAACGTTGGGTAAGGATTGAAATATTTTGCGTTCACAAGGTAATTCCGAAATTTATTACTCTGTATTTCTGCGATTTACTACTTTTACCCAAACAGAAATACACAACATCATGCTCGATCAAATTATGCAATTCGCCAAAGAACAAGTAGGCGATCAGGTTAAGTCTAACGCCGGTATTGACGACCACCAAAAGGATGAAGTCTTTAACGCCGCGCAGGGTGGTATTATGGAGACAATTAAAAACCAGATAGGTGGCGGAAACTTATCGGGACTTATGAATATGTTCAACGGCGACGATGATCCTAATGACGAGAATAATCCAATTAATCAGGATGCAAAAGGAAATGTAGTAAAGTCGCTAATGGATAAACTCGGGATTGATGAAAGCAAAGCCGCAGCAATTGCGTCTCAGGTTTTGCCAAGTATTATGAATCGTTTTGCAAGCAAGGATTCGGGCACAGCGGCAGACGCCGGTGATCTCATGAGTAAGATTGGACTGGACGGCGACAACAACATCATGGACATGGTTTCTAAATTCACGGGCGGTAATGCCGGCGGAATGATGGATAAAGTAAAAGGATTGTTCGGAGGGAATTAAATCCAATAAGAAGAAAAAAAAAGAAACGCATTCTTTCTGAAATGGGAAAGAACGCGTTTCTTTTTTGCTTTACAGGGTTGGCATAAAACACAAAGGGCCGTTCAGTTAGAACGGCCCTCGTGATTAACCCCTCTTACCCCAACCTTCTAATTTTTGATAAAGAGGGAAGTGATGTTCTGGTTCTCAGAAGATACAGACAAGCTATATACTCCGGTTGAGAGACCTGTTACATCAATGGTTAAAGATGATGAGTTGATATTGCTTTTCGCAACCATTTCTCCCATCATGTTGTAAACTTCATAATGAGTTGCTTTGAATGAGTTATTCAATTGAACAGTTAATTGATTTACCACCGGATTTGGGTAAACATTCACTGATGCCAACGAATTTTCATTTACAGATACCGTCGGCAAAAGAATAGCGTCGATAACGTGAACTACGCCATTGTCAGCTAGTAAATCAGCTACAATTACTTGAGCGTCGTTAATAAATACTCCATCTCCTGTGATTGATACGATCACATCTTCACCAAGAAGTGTTTCAATCACTTGACCGTTCTCTAAATCTGAACTTAGTGCAGTAGCTCCTACAACGTGGTACAATAAGATATCCGTTAAAAGACCATCAGGATCGGCCAAAAGTGCTTCGATAGTACCTGCAGGTAGAGCAGCGAAAGCATCATCTGTTGGAGCAAAAACTGTAAAAGGACCATCACCTGATAATGTTCCGGCCAGACCGGCAGCAATTACTGCAGTCTCAAGAATCATATGATCCGGGCTGTTTACAATAATGTCTACTACAGTTGCAGGTAGCGGTGGTTGCGGAACCAATACGGCATCAATTACGTGTACTACACCATTATCAGCCAAAATATCTGCAACGATTACTTGTGCATCATTAATGAATACACCATTGCCGTTAATTGTAACTGTTACATCTTGTCCGAATAATGTCGTAATCATTTGGCCATCGCTCAAGTCGGTGCTCAAAGCAGTGCCACTAACTACATGGTACAATAAAATATCTGTAAGTGCACCATCCGGATCGGCCAACAACTCTTCTAGCAAACCTGCAGGAAGCGCTGCGAAAGCATCATCTGTTGGAGCAAATACAGTGAATGGACCGTCACCTGAAAGTGTTCCGGCAAGATCGGCTGCGATAACTGCAGCCTCTAGTGTAGTGTGATCAGGACTGTTTACGATAATATCTACAACTGTAGCCGGCAAATCGACTTGAGGAGTTAAAATAGCATCAATCACGTGAACCACTCCGTTATCAGCCAAAAGGTCGGCAACAATAACCTCGGAATCGTTTATGAAAACACCATTTCCATTAATCGTTACAACAACGTCTTCTCCTACTAAAGTTGTAATAACTTGACCGTCGGATAGATCAGTGCTCAAGGCAGCACCTGCAACAACATGGTAAAGAAGTACATCAGTCAATGCACCATCAGGATCTGAAAGGAGAATATCCAAAAGACCTGCAGGAAGCGCTGCGAAAGCGGCATCTGTTGGAGCGAAAACTGTGAATGGACCGTCACCTGAAAGTGTTCCGGCAAGATTAGCAGCTATTACTGCAGCCTCAAGTGTGGTGTGATCCGGGCTATTTACAATAATATCTACCACTGTGGCAGGAAGTTCAGCCTGCGGAACTAAAACGGCATTGATAACGTGAACAACTCCGTTGGTGGCGATAACGTCAGCTACTGTTACTTGTGCATCGTTTATAAATACGTTAGCACCATCAATAGTCACGGTTACGTCCTGACCTTGAAGGGTAGTGATCATCTGACCATCCGACAGCGAAGTACTCAGTGCTGTGGCACCTACAACATGGTAAAGTAGAATGTTTGTGAGCGCACCTTGTGGGTCAGCCAACAATTCGTCCAATAATCCTGCAGGTAGGGCTGCAAAGGCATCATCTGTAGGAGCAAATACTGTAAACGGACCGTCACCTGACAAGGTACCGGCTAAATCGGCTGCGATAACAGCAGCTTCTAATGTGTTGTGATTTGTGCTATTGACAACTATGTCAACAACAGTTTGGGTTCTGGCGGAAAGTCCCAGAACGAACATTAAGACAATTGTGTGAAGGTGTTTCATTGGGTTTTTATTTAATTAATATTTGTAGAACCCACTCAATACTATTTTGTTCAAATTTACCCTAAAAAGATTAAACAAAATATTTTAAATAACTGAAAATCAATAAAATATTTTTACAGAATTTCTTTTTTTCAAGTTTTTGAAATATGGAGGCATCCGTTCGAAATAAATCAGTCTATATAGCACAATAGCCGGAAATGCTCTATTATCGAGCATAATTGTGGGAATTCAAGACATTAAATCTGAATAAATTTTTTCTGTTATTGAAAATTTATCACAACTTTATCACGGTTTGTTATATTTGCAACACTGATTTTGATCAGTATACTAACCAAAAACCAAATCAAACAACATGATGAAATCATCTACCAAAACCCTGTTTTTGCTCTTCATTGGGTTGATGAGTGCCTTCACTGTTAAGTCGCAGGAACATTCCGTAGCGATGAAATGGAACGAAGTCCAGTTGAATTGTATCCGTAAGGACAGACCACGTCCAACGGTGCAAGCAAGAAATTTATGTCACGCATCTATTGTGATGTGGGATGCTTGGGCTGCTTATGACGATTGCGCCCAAACCGTTCTTTTAGGAAATACTTGGGGTGGATTTTCCACATTTTTCGATGGTGTTCCTCACCCTGAAGATGTCGAAGCTGCTCGCGAGAAAGCGATCAGCTTTGCTATGTATCGCTATTTGTATCAACGTTATCTAACCTTGCCACTTTCTGTTCCAAACTCTTCCGGTCAGCAGGCCGCAGTTGCCGGTTATATCAATGGTTTGATGACAGAACTAGGTTACGATCCTACAATTACTTCTACGGATTATACCGATGGAGACCCTGCTAAATTGGGTAACTACATTGCTGCTCAAATGCAATTGTATGCATTACAAGATGGCTCCAACCAACAAGGTGGATCTGCAGGTTATGCCAATCAATATTATGTACCTGTTAATACCGTACCACTAAATCCAAATTTCCCGGGTACTCCTACCATCGATCCAAATCATTGGCAGCCGCTTTGCTTGGCAATTGCTTGCGATCAAGGAACAAGCATTGAGCAAGGTAATTGTGTTCCGGTTGCTGTTCCGTGCAATGCACCTGCACTTACACCTGAGTTTGGTCATGTGAATCCTTTTGCCATGAGTCCGGAAGATTCGATTCATATATCGAGAGCCGGCCATGATTGGCCTGTGTATCATGACCAAGGAGCTCCACCTTACCTTGATCCATTGAGTTTCGATGGAATGGAATCTTTTTTCAAGTATGGTTATGTAATGAATATTATTTGGCATTCATTACATGATCCATCTGATGGAGCTTGGGTTGATATTTCTCCGAATGCAGTGGGAAATATTCAATCGTATCCTCAATCAAATGACTTTGCAGCTTATCAAAATTTTTATGGTCTCTACGACGGTGCTGATGCGAGCATTGGGTACGCTATTAACCCGGCTACGGGAGCACCTTACGCAGAACAATGGGTTCCAAGAGGTGACTATACCCGTGTACTTTCAGAATATTGGGCAGATGGTCCAAATTCAGAAACTCCCCCCGGTCACTGGTTTACTATATTAAACGAAAAAGTAACAACTCACCCTGATTTTGAAAAACGTTGGATGGGTGAAGGTGAAATTTTAAGTGATTTGGAGTGGGATGTTCGTTCATACCTCGCTCTGGGTGGTGGTGTATTGGATGCTGCTATTGCATGTTGGGGTGCCAAAGGTGCCTACGATTATGGTCGTCCAATTTTCGCTATTCGCTATATGGCTCAGCGTGGTCAGTGCACCGATCCATTGATGCCGAACTATCATCCTGAAGGTCTTCCATTGATTCCGGGATACATCGAAGTGGTTGAAGATGGAGATCCACTTGCAGGTTTGAACGGAGAAAATATTGGTAAAATAAAAGTTTATTCTTGGTCAGGTCCGCCCGCAGCAACTAGCTTGTCCGGTGTTGACTGGATTCTAGGTGAAGAGTGGTGGACGTATCAATCTGCCAGTTTCGTTACGCCTCCTTTCCCTGGTTATATGTCGGGTCACTCTACTTATTCGCGTACCGCAGCCGAAATTCTTGGCTCGATTACCGGTGATGAGTTTTTTCCCGGTGGTATGGGTGAATTCACCATTCCTGCAATAACCGGTCTAATCGCTGAAATAGGGCCTTCTATGAACATCAGTTTACAGTGGGCGAGATATATTGATGCTTCCGACCAATGCAGTATGTCGCGTATTTTTGGTGGACTACACCCTTTTCAAGATGACATTCCCGGTCGTCGAATTGGTATGGAGATCGGTCCTGAAGTTGTTGAAAAAGCCAATAGCTTTATCAATGCACAAGTTCCACACGCAGCTGACTTTGTTACTAGCACCGAAGTAATCAATGATGAACTTTCAGGTGGTCAGTTTATATTGACTGTTACGTTTACAAAACCAATGAATACAAGTATTTCACCGGTATTGACCTACATCAACGATAATGCTTCATCTACGCTAACTTTTGCAAACGGTATGTGGATGAACAATCAAACCTACATGGTAACATACAATGTAGCAGATGTGAATGAAACATTGAGCGATGTAGTTTGGAAAGTGAGTGGTGCTGTTGGTAACAATGGAATGACTATGACTCCTGCATTGAGCCATGTTGTATTGATTGATACAGAAAATCCTACAGTTGAAACAACCGTTTCTTCGATGGGCGCTCTTTTCAATGATGCCGATGCAGCTCTTGGAACACAAACGTTAACCATTGATTTCAACGAAAACATGAGTGGCTTAATCAAGCCGGTTGTGACTTTCACCGATGCAAATCTTACAGGTAGCATCGAATACAATCAAGCAGCCAGCAGTTGGTCTGATACCAATACGTTTGTTGCTTCATTCAATGTATTCGATAATAACGTGAGCATAAATGCGGTAGATGTGCAAATTGCAACAGGTATGGACGCAGCAGGAAACATTCAAATTGTTTCAGCGATGCCAAACTCATTTGATGTAGATACTGAAAACCCAATGGTGACAGCTTCTTCAAGCTCAGATGATTTAATTAACGATGCGGATGCAGGAAGTGATTTCGTAGTGAGTATAACCTTTGATGAAATGATGGACACCGATTCTGATCCGATTGTTTCATTTGGTTCTGATGTTAGTTCTTCACTAACAGCAATGACCGGCGAATGGATTGATATGATGACTTTCGAAGCAACTTATGTTGTTGCTGATGCCAACGTTGAGCAATCAGATTTGGCTGTTCAATCGGTTTCAGCTCTTGATGCCAACGGTAATGAGCAAGTTGTTTTTAATGCCACAGAAAACCTTCAGATCGATACAAAAAATCCATCGGCTGAATCTGTTGCATCAAATATCTCATTGGTTGCTGATGCAAATGCAGAAACAGGTGGTTTGGTGATTACAATCAATTTTGATGAATCAATGGATTCTTCAGATCCTACAATCACTCTTTCTGATGGTACATTCACTTTCGACGGTGGTTCTTGGTCTGACGACAATACGTATGTGGCCGAATTTACCCCTGCCGATGCCGGTGAAGAAATCGAAAACATCAACGTAACAGTTGAAGAAGCTATGGATGCTGCCGGAAATAGTATTTCTATGGCTTACGTAGCTGATGGTCTTTTTGATCTCGATACACGTAATCCTGAAGTGGTTATTCTATCTGCATCGGTTTACAACGTTACTACTGCCGACGATGAGTTTGCTGTTGTGATTTTGTTTGATGAAGAAATGGATCAGTCGGATGCTCCTTCAATTTCATTCCCGAATGAGAATCCAACGGCTACCTTAACCTACAATAGTTCCGGTTCTGATTGGCTAACTGCAAACTCGTTTGAAGCGTCTTTCGATGTAGCTAATGACGTTCCACAGTTGCTCAATATCGATGTAACTGCATCATCTGCAACGGACATTGCCGGCAACGTTGTTGAAGACGTTACCATTGCTGATTTCTTCGATTTAAATGCAGTTGTAAGTGTTGCTGATATTACAGACGAGGGCTTGAGATTATACCCTAATCCTGTTGGATCAGGTAACACGTTAATCCTCAACTGGGCAGGTGTTCCATCCCAGTACACTTTGCAAATATTCAATTCAGTAGGTCAGCGCATCGTGGCGCAGACATCTCAGAACAATGCTGCCGGTACTATCATCATTGATACTACAGGCTTAGCAAGCGGTATGTATATCCTGTCTATTGGTACCGAAGTTGCTCAAAAGCAACTTCAGTTTCAGGTTACAGAATAGTGTTTTACTTTTTACAAAAAAGCCGTCCCGGGTTGGGGCGGCTTTTTTTGTGAAATAATATTTTCAACCTTTTTCGCACTATGTTGTTTTTTTGCAACCTAGTCTATGCCAAATCATCCTGTTCAAATACCTCCCTATATCCGAGCGAAAATCGGAGAAGGCGAACACCAACGCCTCGATTTTAAGTATACCATTAATGATTCCAGAAAAATTGCAATTACCCTTTGTGCATTTGCCAATTCCGATGGGGGCACATTACTTATCGGAGTAAAGGATAACGGAGCAGTAGCCGGTATCAATTGGCAAGAGGAATCTCACATGATCGAAGCTGCTGCAACTATGTATTGTGAGCCCCCGGTAGAATTAAGTACGCAAGTGTGGAGGACCGGTGAAAGACACGTGCTCGAAGTAATTGTTCCGGCATCCGGGAAACGACCTCATCAAGCAATTAATGAAACCGGAGAGGGTATTATTTATATCAGAGAGAAGGATCAAAACTATCCGGCTCCCGGAGTGATGGTGGAATACTGGAGATCATTGCATTTCGATTTACCCGAACGATACTTTCATACCGAAAAGGAAAAAAAATTATTTGATCTTCTCGGAGATGGTCAAGGTCATACTGTGAGTAAACTTAGTCGACAAACTCTCTTACCCCGACAGGTGGTCACCAAACTTCTTGCTCGTTTTATGAGGTGGAATCTTGTAAAGATGCATTTTGAACATGGCGTCGCGTATTTTACCAATAAACCATAAAACGATGAAGTTTGTACTAACTCTGGAGGAATTTGCCCAATTTATCTTGGCGTTTGTCTTGTACGTTTTCACGGGAGATGTTTGGTGGCACTTTTTTGCTTGGTTGTTGGCACCCGATCTTTCTATGATCGGATATATGGCAGGACCAAAAATTGGGGCATGGACATACAATTTTTTTCATCATAAGGCTCTTGCCATTGGATTTTTCATTTTTGGTCTCTACATGGACATGGAATGGATGTGTTTAACAGGTCTGATTTTGTTTGGACATAGTGCCATGGATCGAATGTGCGGTTACGGACTTAAACACGTCGATTCGTTTTCTCATACCCACATGGGTTGGATAGGCAAGGGGAAACCCGGCGTGTGATCCAAATCAGTGATCCTACTGAGTTCACTCATGATATGGGTCATATTTGTTCTGGACTTTTGATTTGTTCGAATCTACTCTATAGAGCGTGTTCTTGCACAGCTAGATAACGCAGTTCGTTCTATAGCGTAATTCGAGCTTACTTTTGTACTTATGGAAGCCAAAATTGAAAGCCGTTTCGAATCGATATTTAATCATGTCAATGAGGGAATTTTGATTGCAAATGACCGAGGTATGATCTTGCTCTCCAACCCTAAGGTGCTCTCCATGTTTGGCTTTACGGAAGAAGAGTTGCGAGGTAAACCGGTAGAGGTTCTGGTTCCAACGAAATATAGAGAGCGCCACGTCGATAATCGGGAGACCTATATGAAACACCCGATTCGCAGACCAATGGGCTATAATATGACTCTCTTTGGTCAAAGAAAGGACGGATCGCAGTTCCCGTTGGAAATTAGTTTAAGTTATTATGAAAGTGGGGAAGGCATGTTTGTAATTGCCTTTATCATCGATATCACAGAGCGTTTTAGACAACAAGAAGCGATCAAGTCGATGAATGAAGAGCTCAAACAATTGAATGAAAGCCTTGAACGTAAGGTGAATGAACGCACGTTAGTTCTCAAGGAAGCACTCACGTCATTAGAGCATTCACGTGATGAATTAGGTGTTGCACTGAGCAAGGAAAAGGAATTGAATGAATTGAAGTCTAGGTTCATATCCATGGCCTCGCATGAGTTTCGAACTCCATTGAGTACTGTACTTTCCTCAGTATCGCTCATTGGAAAGTATCAAGAAACAGAAGAGCAAGAGAAGAGAGATAAGCATATTTCTAGAATTAAAAGTGCAGTAAGAAACCTAACCGAAATATTGAACGATTTTCTTTCCTTGGGAAAATTGGAAGAAGGAAAAGTTCGTGCAAATTTTGTTCAATGTAGTATTACGGAAAGCATGAATGAAGTGATTTCGGAGATGCATATTCTACAAAAGCCTGAGCAAACGTTATCCTACCAGCATGCC
>JBILMS010000065.1:0-16414 GCA_044375415.1 Flavobacteriales bacterium | reverse complement strand
AGGCAAACCGACACCACAGTCTAATGTGGGTGAAAAGTCAAAGGCTCTACCAAAAACCACTATCAAATGGGAACAAATGTCTCACGACTTTGGTAAAGTAAAGCAGGGTGATCGTGTTGAATACACGTTTAAATTCACCAATGTTGGTACAGAACCATTGATTGTAGAAGATTGTAAAGCGGGATGTGGTTGCACTGTTCCAACCTGGCCGAAAGAACCTGTACTTCCCGGTAAATCTGAGGTGATCCGTGTTTCCTTCAATTCTGCCGGAAAACAAGGTCCTCAAACCAAAGATGTTACTGTAACCGCTAACACCGAAAACATTCAAACAAAACTTACCATCAAAGCCCAAGTAGAAGGTGGACAAGAAGGCGCAACATCGCCGGCAGCAGCGAAAGGTGGTCATTAAGAACAAGAAGAAATTAATCATAAAAAAAGCCCCTTACAAAAGGGGCTTTTTTATTTGATTTTTTATTGAAGAATTTCGTCAATGGCTTTTGAAAGCACTCTGTCTTTTTCCGTTATCGTATCATTTTCGTCGTGTGTACTCAACTCTATGCGAACATAGTTGAATACATTAAACCACGCAGGATGATGATTCATACGTTCGGCAATGAAACCAACGCGGGTCATAAAAGTGAATGCTTCCTGAAAATCTTTAAAACGAAATTCGCGGACTAGCTTATTATCAATTTCCCTCCACATATCTAAAAGGATTGGGTTTACCGTTCAAAGGTAACAAAGTTTGAAGAGTCCACCAATGTCACAAATCATATCCACCTTTTCCTGAACAACAGGTTGAGAAGAAATGTAAGTTTAACCGCAGGGTACGAATAATCTGAACGATACTTGTACAAGAAATTTAGTATGAGACAAATCCCATTTGCTCCACCCCATATTGATCAGCAAACAATTGATGCTGTGATAGATACTTTGAAAAGTGGTTGGATAACCACCGGTCCAAAAGTGCGCGAACTTGAACGTCAAATCGGACTATACACCGAAACGAAAAATGTTCTTTGTCTGAACTCATGGACCAATGCGGCTGAATTGGCTTTGAGATGGTTTGGAATTGGTCCGGGCGACGAAGTAATTGTGCCGGCCTATACATATTCCGCCACGGCGAACATTGTTTGTCATCTCGGTGCTCGACCCGTTTTAGTTGATTCCGATGAGAGCGATTTTAGTATTGATATAGACCAGTTAGTTTCAAAAATTAACTCATCTACAAAAGCAATTATGGCTGTTGATATTGGTGGTATGCCAATGGATTATGATATAATCAATGAAGTGGCCAAGACACATGCTTACCTTTTTAGTCCGGCTACAACCGAACAAGAAATGCTCGGGAGAATGCTGGTCTTAAGTGATGCTGCTCATTCTTTTGGTGCCATGTATAAAGGTAAAAAATGTGGTGGACAGACGGATATAATGGGATTCAGTTTTCATGCTGTCAAAAATCTAACTACTGCAGAAGGGGGAGCGATTACCATTCAACTGCCGGCTCCCTTCGATAACGAAGAAATTAGAAAAAAAATTAATATTTCGGCACTGCACGGACAAACGAAAGACGCCCTCTCCAAAACACAAGCCGGTCAGTGGCAATACGACATTGTTGAGGCCGGTTATAAGTGCAATTTAACTGATGTACATGCAGCTATAGGATTGGCCGGTATGAAAACCTACGAATCGGAAACAATCCCGAAACGAAAAAAAATATGTTTGGCATACAACGACTTCTTTCAATCCTTTGCATGGGCACATTGTCCTCTTTTTTTTGATGTTAATTCCGAGAGTTCTTACCATCTCTATATGTTGAGAATTCTTGGTGTTTCTGAAAACCAGCGCGACGAAATCATAGCAGGATGTGCTCGGGAAGGTGTTGCCACCAATGTTCATTTTCAACCACTTCCTCGTTTGAGTTTTTATAAGGGTTTGGGTTATCATGAATCGGATTATCCCAACGCCATGAAACATTTTTCATCTGAGATTTCACTACCGGTTTATGTTGATTTATCGGAAGCAGATCAACAGTACGTTATGGAAGTCGTGAAGAGAAATGTAGAACTTGTTCGATAACCATGAAAAGAGTTTTCGATATAACTGTCGCTTTTGTTTTGATGATCATTGCAATTCCTCTATTTGTCGGCATGATTATTTGGATTTGGATTGATGCAGGCCTACCTGTGTTTTTCTCACAAGAACGCGTAGGGAAAAACGAAGTCAATTTTAGATTACACAAGTTCAGGACGATGAAAAGGGCGAGCGAAAAGGCAGGTCAACTCACAGTTGGAAGCAGAGATAGCCGAATTACGAAATCAGGGTATTATCTGCGTAAATACAAAATGGATGAATTGCCTCAACTGTGGAATGTAATCAAGGGCGACATGAGTCTTGTGGGACCGAGACCAGAGGTTCCGAAATATGTTTCTATGTACACGGAGCAGCAGAAGAAGGTCTTAAGTGTAAAACCCGGAATCACGGATCACGCATCGCTTCTCTACTTTTCGGAAAGCGAGTTATTAGCAGCTTCTAATAATCCGGAAGAAACCTACATCCGAGAAGTGATGCCGAAAAAACTTCAGCTGAACCTTGAATATATTAATAATCAGACAATTAAAAAGGATTTTCAAATCCTTGTTAAAACGATTTCCAAGATTTTTTCGTGATTATTCTTCTTGCTTTATCCGCTTTCATCTCATTCTCGAAACTAAATCGGTATATATCATTATAAATCAACTCTTTAGCATCCCTTTTTAAACTAATTTTAAAGAACAAAAAAATGTTGAATAGCACAGTAATGCCGCAACCCATTTGATCTTTTATTAGTCTAAAAGACGGATAGCCGATAACCTACCAAAAAAACCCATTTTATCTAACCCTTTACGTTGTATAAGTTCGATAAAAACCCCAATAACTAACAATACTGGCTCATACTTTTGCAACTACAGACGACTTGACCGCATCTATGCATCTTCACCCAACTAGATTTCTGCAGGGATTCCTGTTTTTGGTTTTCATGTTTTTCATGGCGGATATTCATGCGCAGTGTCAAGCTGATGCCGGCCCCAACATCACCATTTGCCAAGGAGAATCCGTTCAATTAGGAGGAAATCCATCGGCTTTTGGTGGCAATGGTCCCTATGTCTATGATTGGAACAATGGTGCAAACGATGTATCCAATCCAACAGTATCTCCGAATGTAACCACCACCTACACCCTTGAAATTGAAGATGTTGATGGATGCGACGATGATGATCAAATAACCGTAACCGTTCTCCCCTCTCCGAATGCAGGGTTTAATGCAAGCCCATTGGGTCAATGCGCCAACGTGCCTATTACATTCACGAATACGACAACTGCCTGCCCGAGTTGCCAGTATTCATGGGATTTTGATGATGGAACAACATCAACTCTTACCAGTCCTTCACATACTTTCGATAGCGCTACCGGTGGTGGAACCGAGACTTTTACTGTGACATTAACCATTACCGCGGCAAATGGTTGTGAGGACACACAAACCATGAATATTCAGGTAGATGAAATTCCTGATCCGGTGTTGGAAGCTCCTATCACGGGTTTTTCTCAGTGCAATGGCGATCCTACCTTTACGGTTACCGTTTTCGATAATTCTTCACCCGGAAACGCCGGTTCATACAGCATAGATTGGGGAGATGGCAGTCCACCCTGGACGGGTAATAACGATCCTCAAGGTGTTTCGCATACCTATACCGGCTCGGAGGTTTGGGATTTAGTTTACACAGTTACAGGAAATAACGGTTGCTCGAATAGTGAAACTATTTTTGTTTCAAATATTACGAATCCTTCCATTGGAGCCGCAAATCCGGGAGGTACCCAAGGTTGTGGACCATTAAATATCTGTTTCCCTCTAAACAACTATGCTGCAAACCACCCAAGTACTACATACATTGTAGATTTTGGCGATGGTTCCCCTAGTGTTACACTCAATCACCCACCTCCCACAGAAATTTGTCACAACTATTCCGGGACCTCATGTGTTACGAATCCTTCCGGTTATACTTTTAGCATCACTGCGCAAAACAACTGCGATATATCCGTAGCAACTGTATTTCCTGTAAAAGTGTACAATGCGCCTGCTGCTGCATTTACCCCGACTCCTGTTCCTGCATGTGTGAATACAAGTGTTACATTCATTAATAACTCTGTCTTAGGTTACAATCAAAGTTGTAGCTCAACAACCCAATTTACTTGGAATTTTGGTGATGGATCAGCGCAAGTAGTCACCTTGAGCAGCGGCAATCAATCGCATGTCTATTCACTTCCGGGTACATATACCGTCACACTAACGGCTGCAAATTCTTGTGGTAACTCAACCGCAACCCAACAGGTATGTATTGAAACAGTCCCTACTCCATTGTTTACCGCGACCCCACTAACGGGCTGCACACCATTAAACGTGAATACGGACAACTTATCCAACAATGGAATTCCTTGTTCTCTTTCTTCGGTATGGCTTGTCGATTACATTGATGCTCCTTGCAATCCGGACAACGGAGCATACAGCTATTTAGGTGGTACAAATTCTTCGAGTCTCGAACCACAGTTTCAGTTTACGTCGGTTGGAACCTACATAGTGCGATTACAAATGTCAAATTCATGCGGGACTTTTGAAGACTCTGAATCCGTTGTAGTGAATACAGTTCCCGAAGTTGCACTAACTCCATTAACCACCATTTGTGCCGGTGGATCTGTTTCCCCTTCGGCGGTAATTGACAACTGCGGTTTGACTATTACCAATTACAACTGGTCTATGACAGGTGGCAGTCCTGCTTCATCATCCAATGCGAGTCCGGGAAGTGTTATCTATGCCAACTCCGGAAATTACACGGTTTCACTGACAGCAACGAACGCTTGCGGTCCCTCCACAGCAAGCACGGGAGTGAACGTTTTACCTATTCCGGATGTACAAGTTGACTCTAATGATGCCAATGATGAAATCTGCGCGGGATCTTCAGTTACTTTAACAGCGACCGGCGCGGGATCTTATACTTGGACAGGTTTTGGAAGTGGCAGTTCTATTACGGTTAATCCAACGGTAACTACAGTTTATAATGTCACCGGATTTAGTGGAAGCTGTCAGGACGCCTCGAGTTTTACCATTACAGTTAATCCGTTACCAATTCCAAGCACTGCAGGTACATACACCATTTGTGCAGGTCAATCGGTAGTCCTTGGGGCCAACGTGGGAGGGGGAACCGCTCCTTACGTTCAATATGTATGGACACCAAATGCTACGCTAACCGGAGCAAATACGTCCACACCAACAGCCTCGCCAATTACATCGACAAACTATAACGTTGCAGTTACCGATAGTGAAGGTTGCACAGGCAATGGTACAGTACCCGTTACAGTTAACCCTCTACCTGCAGTTAATGCCGGCCCTGATATCACATTATGCGATCAACCGGTCGCAACACCGTTGACCGGTCAGACACCCGCCGGTGGGATTTGGAGTGGTCTGAATGTTACTGCCGGAGGAGTCTTTACGCCATCCGGAACAGGAACTTTTACCCTAACCTATACTTTTACTAATGCGAGTGGATGTATTAATAGCGATACAAGAATTGTAACTGTAATTGCTCCAACCACACCCAGTGCCGGACCCAATGTAGAAGTTTGTCAGAACGCTACAGGAGTGGTTGTCTTAGGTACTCCTGTCGGAGGAACATGGTCAGGACCAAACGTGACATCAGCAGGTTCATATACTCCAAGTACAGTAGGAACATTTACATTAACCTACACATACGGCACAGGATCTTGCACATCCACCGATCAAATGGACATTACAGTGAATGCATTGCCCATAGTTAATGCCGGTCCGGATGATGCCATTTGTTTAAATGAAAATACATTTTTAAACGGAACAGTGAATGGAGGTGAGATGCCATACGGAACTCCTTCGTGGACCAATGGAACTACCTTAAGTTCATCGACCATACTCAATCCTACGGCTACTCCGCTTACTACAACCACATACATGCTGACCGTTCAAGACAATAATCTCTGCTCGGCAAGTGATGCTGTAATCATTACCGTGAATACACTTCCGGTGGTCAATGCCGGACCCGATATTACGTTATGCGATCAGCCTTTCCCGGTGACACTTACAGGTTATTCTCCAACCACGGGAGGAACGGGTGTTTGGACAGGACCCAATGTCACAGCCGGAGGAATTTACACACCATCCGGTCAAGGTACTTTTAACCTTACTTATACGTTCACAAACTCTACAACCGGATGTATAAACTCCGATGTAGTTGCTTTAACGGTCGTGGGTGTTACGACCGCCAATGCAGGTCCGAATGAAGATCTTTGTTTGAATTCACTTCCGTTTCAACTGCCTACCGGAGGAACATGGACCGGCTCACCGCTGGTTACTGCAGGAGGTTTATTTACACCAAACGCCGTAGGCACGTATACTTTAACATTCACAACAGGGGTTGGAACTTGTCAAACTTCCGATCAGATGATTATGGAAGTGCTAACGTTGCCTACTTCAAATGCCGGTCCTGATCAAACAGTTTGTGCCGGAATACCCATACAATTAGATGGCGGAGGCACATCTCCTAATGGAGCTATTACTTTGTACTCATGGTCTGGAGGTGTTGTTAGTAATTCGCTTATAGAAGACCCAACAGCCAACTATGTAACTACAACCACTCTCAATCTCACTATCGTCGATGCAGAGGGATGTACCGATCAAGATCAGGTGACTATTTTTGTTAATCCACTTCCTGTCGTTAATGCAGGACCCGATTTAACTCTTTGCGACCAGCCGATTCCACAAATTTTGACAGGATATTCTCCAACAGCGGGTGGTGTCGGTGTTTGGAGTGGTTCGGGCGTAACACCCGGCGGAACTTTCACTCCTTTTAATACAGGAATCTACAACCTTACGTACACCTTTACTAATGCAAACGGATGTATAAGTAGTGATGGTATTGTGTTAACAGTTAACGCACCTGTTAGTGCCAACGCAGGGCCGGATGTAGAATTATGTCTAAATAACGGTTCATATCAGTTGACAGGTTTTGTTCCTGCTGTTGGCGGAACTTGGTCGGGAACGGGAATAACGAATGCCTCCACAGGTATATTTAATCCTGCAATCGCGGGTGTTGGCATATTTACTCTGACAATCACATACGGCACAGGGACATGCTATACCACAGATCAAATGGTGATAGAAGTTCTGCCGTTACCGGTTGTGTCTGCGGGAATAAATCAAACTGTTTGTGGAAACCAATTGCCATTCGACTTACCGGGGTTTTCTCCGCTTGGTGGAACATGGGAAGGTTCAGGTATAACGAATTCTTCGCTTGGCACATTTGACCCTGCAATTGGAACCGGCAATTATTTTATGCTCTATTGGTATACAGATCCGATTACAGGCTGTGCTGATTCTTCGAACATTACGGTGAGTGTTAGTCCGGTACCAATCGCTAATTTCACCTTAGCACCTCTCGGTTGTACGAATGCACAATTAAACATTACAAATACAAGTGCAGGAGGTACGACCTATGATTGGGATTACGGCAACACTGCGACCGGAGTTGGTTTCGATCCACCCTACATCTACCCCGATGAAGGAATTTATGATGTAACACTTATTGTTGAAAACGCCTTTGGGTGCTTGGATACAGCTATGAATTCCACCGAAATCATCGATCCTCCGCAAGCTATTATCGACCTTCTGCCAAATGAAGGTTGTGCGCCACTAACTGTAGATTATATGAATACCAGTACCGGTCAATACCTTACATGGGAATGGAACTTGGGAATTGGCTCTTCCGACTTAATAGATCCTGCCAATCTCACTTATCCCCAGGGCGATTCGATCGTTGTGTACCCCATCAGTTTAATTGCCTCGAACTTCTGTGGCAGTTCTATTGCCAATGATGAAGTTACTGTAAACCCTCAGCCGATAGCAAGTTTCGGAACAAACCTCAGTGTATTCTGTTCGCCATTTACAGTGGAGTTTAATAATACCTCGGTTGGATTACCCGATACCAACGATTGGGATTTTGGTGATGAAACAACCGGCACTATGCTTGAACCCGGCACGCATATCTATTTCACTGATACTATTCCAACGGACTATACTATTACGCTCATCGTAGAAAACGAATGTGGAGTAGATACAACCTCCCAGGTCATAACAGTTTTACCGAACATTGTGACTGCATTTTTTAATACCAGTGTTGTGGAAGGTTGTGCTCCTCTGGAGGTTCAGTTCACGGATTACAGCGAAAATGGAACTTTCCTTCAGTACAATTTTGGTGATGAAACGTATTCTGGAGATCCCAATCCACTGCATACTTTCACCTCACCCGGTTTGTATACCGTTTATCAATATGTGGATAACGGCTGCAGCTTCGACACAACGCAAATTCAAATCGAAGTAATTCCTTCACCTGTTATTGACTTCGTAACCGATGTAAACAGCCTTTGTGCTCTATTCCCGGTTCAGTTCGATAGCCAGACGAATGAATTGGTTAATTTGTCATGGGATTTTGATGATGGATCAACGAGTTTGCTCTCAGACCCTAGTCACAGTTTTGATATAGGGGGTACCTACAACGTTCAATTGACGGCTGAAAGTCCTAATGGTTGTATTAGTTCGATAGAACATCCTGTAACGGTGTCCGACGCTCCTGAAGCGGAATTTACAGTGCCGGCTGAACTCGGTTGCAGTCCGTTTACCGTTAACTTTACGAGCACAACTATTGGTGGTGCTTTCTTTGAATATGACTTTGGAGATAACAATACAGCCAATGGAGCAAACGTATCTCATACCTATACCAGCACAGGAGCAGATCCGGTTTTGTACACGGTAACTATGATTGCAGAAAATATGCAACTTTGCGCTGATACGTTTGAGTTGGATATTATTGTAGCTCCTCAACCCTTGAGTTCATTTATCCTCAGTTCTACTGAATCGTGCTCTTATCCTGTTCAAGCCGATGCGATAAATATGTCGCAATGGGCCAACGGATATGAGTGGTATGTAAATAATGTGCTCACTAGCGAACTCAATAATCCCGATTTCATTTTTGATGCAGTAGGTTCATACGACGTTGAACTAGTTGCTAATAATCAGTACGGTTGCACACATAGCAGCTCCATTGAGTTTGTTGTTCACCCTGTCCCTAATCTGGGTATTACTGCACTTCCTATTGATGGATGTGTTGATTTATTTGTGAATTTTCAGAGTACAAACAGCGGTGCTCCGGTGAGTCTGTACCTCTGGAATTTTGGAGACGGTGGAACCGGTGTTGGTCCTACTCCCACATACACGTATGATAATGCCGGTGTTTTTGATGTGTCGCTCATCGGTATTAGCGAAGCCGGTTGTTCAGATACGCTTGAGGTGGCTGATTATGTGCACGCCTTTGGATTGCCCATTGCCGACTTCTCGTATACTCCTGATGCAGCTACCATCTACGATCCTACTTTCGTATTCATCGACAACTCTTACAACGCATATGCTTACTTCTGGGAATTCGGCGATGGAGCTACAAGTCCCTATGAAAACATAGAACATACCTTTGCCTCAGCCGGAACCTATACCGTAAATCTCACTGTTTGGAGTGATCATGGATGTATTGATGAAAGAAGTGATATCGTCCAAGTAGAAGATCTCTTCAACATTTATGTTCCAAATGCTTTTACCCCTGATGACGATGGAATTAATGAAGTTTTCAAACCGGAAATGAGTGGCACTGCGTTCATCGAGCGTTATAATTTCAAAATATTTGATCGTTGGGGAACTGTCGTTTTCGATACGAACGATCCTAACGAACCATGGTTGGGCAACGTTAGAGACGGAGAGTTTTATGTTAAAGATGACGCATATAACTGGACTGTAACTATTCAACTGAAGTACTCCGATGAGGAGCGAGTCTACACAGGGCATGTTATTCAAGTAAGATAACCTTAAGGCGGGACAACAGTTCCGCCTTTTTTTTGTGGAAATTGATGCAACTTGCAGGTTCAATTCGTTGTTATAGAAGAAGCTGCAAGGAAATTCATGAACCGATATTCTTTAACCTCCATTACTCTGGTAACGTGTGCTCCGTTTCGGGGTCTTGCACTTGTAATGTCGATTATACTTGTACTAGTTTTTCAGGTAAAAGCCACTCACATTGTAGGAGGAGATTTGCATTATGAATATTTGGGCAACAATGAATATCTCATTGTTCTCAAAGTATATCGGGATTGTGCAACGAGCAGCACCGACTTCGATAATCCGGCAGCCATCGGAATCTTCGATAGTGCGGGAAACCAAATTGAAATCGTAGAAGTCCTTTTGGCTGATGCCATTGTATCGGATGTTCCTGTAAACTTGCTTCAAGATTGCCTTACACCTCCCGATGGACTTTGTGTGAAGGAAGCCATATTTAGCGCAACGATAACCCTCCCTCCTATTCCCGGTGGATACACGTTGGCATATCAACGATGTTGCAGAAACACTACCCTTGTCAATACAGATAGCAATGACGATTTAGGCATGACCCTTTTTGCCGAAATTCCCGGAACGAATTTGGGTTGGGGCAATAGCAATCCGGCATTTAATGAATACCCACCTATTGTTATTTGTTTGAACCAACCTTTTGTATTTGATCACAGCGCCAACGATTTGGATGGTGATGAACTTGTATATGAATTCTGTAATCCACTTCTTACAAATGTTCCCGGCTTTTATATCAATCCGCCCGGAGCTCCACCATATCCCGAACTTTTATTTATAGACGACTTTACATATGAATATCCCATTGCAAGTGCTCCTGCCTTTTCTATTGATCCCGTAACCGGATTGCTCACCGGTACTCCAAATCAATTAGGTCAGTATGTAGTGGGTATTTGTGTTAAGGAATACAGAAATGGTGTTTTGATTGCCTGTACAAACCGCGATTTCCAATTCAATGTAACACTCTGCGAAATGGATGTAGTTGCGGCAATACCGGAACAAGAAAATTTTTGCGATGGCCTCAGTGTCCAATTTGAAAACAACAGTTTGAATGCGGAGACGTATTTGTGGGATTTTGGAGTAATTGATTCTGAGGAGGACACCAGTACTTTATTTGAACCCTTTTATGCATTTCCTGATACCGGTCTTTATGTTATTACGCTCATAGCTAATCCGGGAACCTTATGTGCAGATACTGCCTATGGAACCTACAGTGCTTTTCCCGTTATACTACCTCAAATAACTTATGAGGGAGGAGAATGTGTAAATGGTGAAATGTTCTACGATTTTTCGTCCATTGCAAATGCTGATAACGATGCCGAATTCGAATGGGATTTTGGGCCGGGTTCATTGCCACAATATTCTTCTGAGGAAAATCCGACCGACATAGAACTTAATCCGTCGGATGATTACGTATTGGTATCCTTTACTGTTTCGGATAATGGATGTGTGGAAACAGACACCTTAAATGTGTACAATCCTCCTGAACCAATAGCCGATATTGTTCCTCAAGATGCTTACTGCATTGGCATGACATACACTTTCGAAAACAACAGTGCAAACGCTGTTTCGTATGTATGGAATTTTGGCACAACAGAAAACAACGACAATTCCTTTGAAGAAAACCCCGAGTGGACTTTTCCCGGTGATGGCGAATATTTGATTACCTTAGTGGCTATGGCTCCCAACACATGTCCGGATTCAACGAGTATGAACTTCAGTATTTACGGACTACTCGACCCCTATTTTGCACCCCAACCCGCACAATGTTTTGACGGAAATTCATTTGATTTTATCGCTTTGGGCGCATCTACGGACTTAGCGGAATATGCTTGGCAATTTGGCTCCAATGCACAGCCTGGAAGTACTACCGAACCAAATGTATTCGATGTAAATTATTTGATAAATGGAACATTTCCGGTTACACTGACGATCAGTGAAAACAATTGTACCGTATCTTATACCGATAGTGTTGAAGTCATTTTAAACCCCATTATAAGTATTGATTTTGAAGGTGCAGAAGGATGTCCGCCACTCGCTGTGAATTTCGAAAACGAATCGACGGCAGAAACACCGCTTTACTTCATGTGGAGTTTTGGCGATGGGGCTATATCGTACGAGGAAAGTCCGGAACATATTTATTATCAAACCGGCACATATGATGTAACGCTTTTAGCAAGTACAGCAAGTGGATGTATTGTTAGTCTTACCGAAATTCTGGACGATGCTGTAGAAGTATATCCTGTTCCCAATCCCGGCTTTTTAATTGAACCTCAAATCGTCAACATACTAGATCCATTGGTAGCTGTAGAAAATGTTTCGGGAGATTTAAATGACTGCATGTACATAACCAGTGATGGTGCTACATACGACGATTGTGATTTTCAGCATGCTTTTAGTCAAAGCGGACAACAATGGATTCAGCAATTTGTAACCAACGAATATGGTTGTGTAGCATCTGCATTAGGATATGTAAACGTTGAAGGATACACTTTTTTTGCACCAAATTCATTTACACCCAACCAAGATGGAATTAATGATGTTTGGATTCCTGTGAGCACAGGCATTACGGAATACAAGTTGCAAATTTTTAATCGTTGGGGAGAAGTGATTTTTGAAACCACCGATTCGACCATTGCCTGGACCGGAAGTGTGGATGGCGGTGATCATTTCGCTCAAGACGGCGTATACGAATGGCAAGTAACTTTTAGGGATCTCATGTTATTATCTCATGAATTCAAGGGGCATGTTGTGATGATTCGGTAGTCACTTGCATGAAGTCTCTGAAAAGGTTCCTAATCCTCTTTTACAACCTCAATACCGACTACCAAGATATCATCTACTTGCATATTATCTCCTTTCCATGTGGTATACAAATCTTCGAATCGACTTCCTCTATCCGACATTTTGGTACCTTTAAGCTGATTTAGGAATTGTTGGAAGCCGACGTTTTTAAGTTTTCTTTTCATGTGACCACCAAACTGATCGGTAATCCCGTCACTGAAAAGATAAATTTGGTCACCACTTTTCAATTGTCTTGAATGAAGTGTAAACTGCATCACTCCATTTCCAATATTCCCACCTAGCGAAAATCTATCGCCTTTTATTTCGATGAATTCTTCTTGGGTTGCAATTATCACAGGTCTTTTTGCGCCGGCGAATCTCATCTGAAGACTATCCAAATCAATTTCCACAACTGCAGCGTCCATTCCGTCTCGCAAGTATTTATTCTGTAAAGATGAATTTAGCGTAGATTCAATAGATTTATCGATTAAGAAAAGTAAATCGGATGGAGACTGTACCTCCTTCAAGTGCAAATTATCTTTTAAAAGTTTTGCCCCTATTATTGACATAAAGGCGCCGGGTACACCATGACCGGTGCAGTCGACACAAGCGATGACTATTTTTCTATCAAACTGCTCCACCCAAAAGAAATCGCCACTAACAATGTTTCTAGGTAGATTAAAAACAAAAGAATTCTTGAAATAAAACTCTAAGTCATCTTTTGATGGGAGAATAGCATTCTGAATGTTCTTTGCATAGTGAATGGAATCTGTGATATCCTTATTAAACAAACTCATAACACGATTTTTTTCGACCAGCTCAAAGGTTCTTTCCGAAAGTTTTTCCTCCAACTTTTTCTGTGCATTTTTAAGTTTCTTCTCTCTCGTAATAAGTATGAACCGAACTGCGATCAATGAAAGGAATATCGCTAATGTGATAAACCACCACTTCTGCCAAAATGGTTTGTCGATAAAGATTTTAATTCGCTTGATCTCATTACCACCTATGCCATCAGAATTGTAAGCCTTGACCATAAATGTATATGTGCCGGGACCAAGTTTACCGTAGCTGACTCTAGATGATGAGTTATATTGACTCCATTCCAAATCATATCCCTCGAGCATATACTGGTATTGAACACCTTTTGGGTTTTTCAACGACAAAGCCACAAAATCAAATAGCACTGAATAGTGACCAGCTGTGAGATTTATTATCGGTTGAAAAGCATGTTCCACACCCGAGATCAAAATGGAGGAGAATCGGACAATTGGCTCTCGAAAGTTTAAGAGATCATTCGACTTTTTGTAAATAAGTAGCCCGCTATTAATTCCAAATAAAAGAACATCGTTGTTGTATGCACATATCGAATTTTCGTTGAACACCGCAGTGCTGGCTAGCTCCGGCTGATACAATCTAAATTCAACACTTCCTGTCTCAATTCTAGAAAGTCCTCCCCTATGTGCAACCCATACATAATGATTTTGATCGTAAACAAGAGCAGAACAATGATCTGAAAGCAGGCCATCCCGCTTAGCATATTTTTTCCAAGTACTCCCCTCATCTTGACTCAAAAAAATTCCGGAACCTTTGGTTGAGGCCCAGATTTGACCATCACCGTCTTTGCAGACTCCGGAGATTTCAGGTATTCCGCTAATTTCGGGTAAATCTACATTGGTAATTTGATTGTTCTCATATAGGGACAAACCCGAAAATCCGGCAATCCAAATTCGACTTTCCGACTCATAAAAAATGCCATTCACTTTATTATGATTAAGTCCGTTGAGGATTGTAAAATGCTCAGACACTTTCCCGTTTACAAGAACATATAAGCCATAATCCGTCGAAACATATAACTTATCACCATGGAGTTGAATATGGTTTATCGCGTCTCCACTATTTCCCTTATCCAACGATAATTTATGCACGCTGCCGTTCAAAACATCGTACTTCACTAATCCCTGACCACTTGTTCCTAACCAAACACATTTGCCGGGCTGCACAGCCAAAGATGTAAGGGAAGAGCTTCCAATCGAGGTCGATAAATCCTTCAATACGACAAAGTCGGACTGACTATCTTCTTGAAAATAAAGTTGAGATTCTCCAATAGAATATATACTCTCGTTTACTTTGGATAAGGAAATGAGAGAAGTACCCTTATCAGTGATCGGTTTAGTAAGTACAAATTGATTATCAATAAGCTTAAGTAATCCAAGGCCTTTGGTGCCCACCCATAAAACAGATTCCAAATCTTCATATGCGCAACTCATACTCAATTTGCTCCACTTACCGCTCCCCATTTTTTTTGAGATATACTTCTCCGTTTTTAAATCCTTTCGAATTGAAAAGAGAGAACCGCTATTAGAAGACACCCAATAATCGTCGTTCATTCCATGGCTAATGGCATTAATCTGAATTTCTTTGAAGTCGACCCTATCTGAGGTCACAAGTGTAAACATTTCTTCAGACCTCTCATAAATGCCATCATAAGCGGTAGCAATAAGTAAGTTGTTGTTTCTTGTTTGAAGAATCGACACAACCATCATTCCATTTAATTCGTCGGGCGCAGTGAAAACAATCTTTCCATTATCGCTTATTCTTCCAATCAGGAGTCCCATGTCGGTTGCAACAATTAACTCACCTACAGCAGAAATGCACAAATCATAAAGATTGTATTCTTCGAGACCTTCTGAAATCGTTTCTATTTGACCACTCTTGGATAATTTTAATATACAGGAAGATTGACATGCAATCCAGATATCCTGATTCTTCGGGGAAATTATTGACTTTACCATTCCCCTTTCAGGATCGTCGGGAATGACAATATCCAGAATTTCCTTTCCCATTTTTGCGAGCCCCCCGCTCCGGTTTCCGAACCATAAGCATCCATCTTCATCGCGAAACGAAGCCGTGATGTGAGTGTCGAAATTATTTTGAATACTTACGGGAAAGAATTCTAGGCCATCAAATTTAAAGACCCCTTCACCCGTTCCAACCAAAAGATACCCATTTGTATCCTGCTCAACTACATTAACGAAAGGCGACATAAGTCCATCGCTTTCATCGAATTGTTCAAATTGATATTGTTGCGCATGGAGCGATAAATTGGTCGACAAAAACCAAATCACAAGTACCATTATTCTCGAAAAGCCCACGTTGTGCATTTCGAAAGCATTTATACTTAAGCCTGACTTCATTTTTTCTTAATGGGTTTAGCTACGGCAGTACCTTCAAATTTCGGAACACCACCAATGGGCACTGTATAAAACGGCAACAATTCCCCATATTGATTGTGCATAGAATAGACCACATTATTGTTTCTCACATTTCGACTGGAATCTTTAGTGAATTGAACATCCAATGACTTTAATTTTTCCTTTTCTTTCACAATGTACACGCTAGTGGCCCATGAATTATCACCGCTTGTTGCCATTTTTTCACCAATAGTTGCCACAGAGAATATTTTTATAAATCCGTCGTCATCCCAATCAAAATTCCTTTGACCCACAGAAATCACTTTGTCATCAATAAACGGATAGACATGTGAAGTTTGAAAAGGCTCGGAGTGTAGACGAAATGAATATTCAAATGTGAATGCATTACCACCGGGTACAGAATAATTTG
>JBILMS010000064.1:0-16427 GCA_044375415.1 Flavobacteriales bacterium | reverse complement strand
GGCAATGGGTACTTTAACATTATTGAAGAAAATCTGACGTGTAGAAGATCCTTTAATCCCCATCTTTTTTTCCTCGGGGTTAAAAGTGATTCCTTCCATGTCGCGTGTCAAAATAAATGCAGACAAGTTTTCGTCGGTATCTATTTTGGCAAATACGATCAAGACATGTGCAAAACCACCATTGGTGATCCACATTTTTTGTCCGTTGATGAGGTAGTGTTTACCATCTTCGCTGAGTACAGCCTTTGTTTTGCCGCTATTGGCGTCGCTACCACTACTTGGTTCGGTAAGGCAATAACAACCCTTCCATTCTCCGGTTGCAAGTTTTGGAATATATGTTTTTTTCTGTTCCTCATTTCCATAATAGAGTATAGGCAAGGTGCCAATTCCCGTATGTGCGCCATAGGCTACACTGAACGAATGTCCTGCACCCAATGCTTCTGTGCACAACATGGAGGTTTTAAAATCCATGCCCATTCCACCTAAATCTTCGGGAACAGTAATCCCCAGCAATCCTAATGCTCCGGCCTTATCCATGATTGATTGCATGAGCCCTTCTTCTTGATGATCTATGGCATCGAGCTTTGGAAATACTTCTTGTGCCAAAAACTCTTCGCAAGTTTTTTTCATCATGATTTGCTCCTCACTCCACTCCTCAGGAATGAAAATGTCGGATGAAATTGTTTCGCGGATCAAAAATTCACCGCCGGTAATGGGTTTTGTATTCGTTGACATATCAATCAGTTTTGTCTTGTTTATTTGTTTTTTTCTTTTAGCATCAGCAACCAATTGAGGTCTTCCTTATCCTTGGTTCTAACTAATCTTGATTTGACGGTTATCAAGTCATCAAGAAATATTACGGGGAGTTTAAAGCTGGGTGAACCTCTAAAGGTCATTTTTGAATAGGCTTTTTCAAAAGATAATTCCGGTATCCAAAGGGTGTGAAGGATTTCAATCATGTTTTTGCCATCTCCCAAGCGGATGGGATGAGAGTTTTCATCGAATTCAACATTTTTGATAGAGGTGGTATCAAAACCAAATTCTTCAATAGCGTTTTCTAGTTTAGTTTTGTTTTCCTTTTGAGGATTTACCCACAGATCCAGATCGTTTGTTCCTCTGTTGAACCCCCACAGATTGACTGCAAATCCTCCTACACATAAATATTCTACTTCGTGCTTATTGAGCAGTTCACAGAAGGATCTATAATATGGGAAATTCTCAATCATTTACGTTTCAAATTATATCCGGGTTCTTCCATTCTTCGTTTTATGTCTTCAATAACAGCTTCTTCATTCATAGCAATCATGTCGGCCATGAATTGAAGACGCTCTTCATCGGTCATGGCTAACATTCTCTCAAGTTTTTCCTGGTCCGTCTCCGGTCCGAATTGAAGTTGTTTTTTCATCTTATTTCAATAATTCAAATACTCCGGCAGCGCCTTGACCTGTACCTACGCACATGGTTACAACTCCATATTTTTTCTTTCTCCTGCGAAGTTCATTAAAGAGTTGCACCGACAATTTGGCTCCGGTACATCCCAATGGATGACCTAGTGCAATGGCTCCTCCGTTTACATTTACTATATCCGGATTTAATCCCAACTCGCGAATGACCGCCAAACTCTGTGATGCAAATGCTTCATTTAATTCGAAGAGATCAATGTCGTTTTGTGTCATACCGGCACGTTCCAAGGCTCCGGGAATGGCATAAATAGGACCTACGCCCATGATGCGTGGTGCAAGGGCAGCCACATGATATGACTTCAATTGAGCAATAGGTTCAACATTTAAATGCTTCAACATTTTTTCGGACACAACCATTACAAATGCAGCTCCATCAGACGTCTGTGATGAATTACCTGCGGTGACACTTCCCCTTGCATCGAACACGGGTTTTAATTTCGCAAGCGCTTCCGGTGAAGTGTCTTTACGCGGACCTTCATCGGTATCTACCGTGAATTTTTTACTTTGACGTTTTTCCGAAGAATCCAAAAATATTTCTTCGACTTCAATGGGAACGATACCGTCTTTGAAAAATCCTGATTCTATCGCTGCCGTTGCCTTGCGATGTGAGTGATAAGAAAATTCGTCCTGATCTTCTCTCGATACTTTGAATTCTCGGGCCACGGCCTCAGCTGTCAATCCCATACCCCAATACCAATCGGGATTTGATTTGGCAATTGAAGCATTAGGCACGATTCGCCATCCACCAAAAGGTATGGGCGACATCGATTCAACGCCGCCTGCAATAATGCAATCTGCCATACCCGCGTGGATTTTAGCCGATGCAATGGCAATGGTCTCTAATCCACTCGAGCAATATCGGTTGACCGTCATACCGGGAACTTTTTCGGTCTTTAGTCCCATCAGAGATATCATTCTCCCAATGTTCAATCCTTGTTCAGCCTCCGGTGTGGCATTACCGACGATTACGTCATCGATAAGCTCTTTGTCGAGTTGCGGCAATCCCGCCATGATGTGCTCAATCACACGAGCTCCCAAATCATCGGGACGATAGTTTTTGAAGAGCCCTCTTGGAGCTTTACCCACCGCGGTTCTGTATCCGGAAATGATATATGCATTCATTGGTTGTTCTGGGTTTTGTGATGTATACGTTTTGTTGTATTAAGTATTATGTATTAAGTATTATGATTGGTCTCGTTTAATTGAGGGCTCTTTTTATTGTATTAAGTATTATGTATTAAGTATTAAGAGCCTATCAAGACTATTTGTGGTATTATCGACGAGTACTATGCTTGTGACCATTTGTTGTATTAAGTATTATGTATTAAGAGGGTAACAAGTTGATTTGTTTTAATATCGATGAGTGTTCTCTTTGTATTCATTACGTTTTTTTGTTTGTGTATCTGTTTTCCAAAATGGGTCTACTTTTTCGAAATTGTTGCCATGTACGTCTCAATTTCTAAAATCTATCATAATACATAATACTTAATACATAATACAACTTTCCTGCCCCGCACTTCTCCTTTACCGCAATCTATCATAATACATAATACATAATACATAATACAACTATGAACTCTTCTTCCTCAAAGTCTCTTGCAACTTGAAGTTCATATTATAAATGTGATCTATTTCTTTCGATAGCTTTTCAAATCGTGCCATTTCGAGGTAATCGAGATGAGTGGCTATGGTAAGTTGAGTTTCAAGTTCGCAGCAAGAGCCATTGGCAATACTCAAAAAGTTCACAAAATCTTTAGGGCTATTTCTCCCTGCTCCTTCTGCAATATTCGAAGGAATGGACACAGCACTGCGTCTAATTTGATTTGTTAAACCAAATTGTTCAGATTTAGGAAAGGTTTTGGTAACGTCATATACCTGTGTGGTCAGTTCCATCGACATTTTCCAAACTTTCAAATCTTTAAACCTGTGCATTTTCTATCCTTTATGGTCAGTAAATATTCCTTATTTCCTTTTTTTCTTCTTTTTCTTCTTTCTCTTTTTTCTAACGTTGGTTCATTATAACATCGAACCTCTCACTCAACGAAATCTATCATAATACTTAGTACTTAATACATAATACAAATTCCCCGCACATCTCTCTTAACGAAATCTATCATACTTAACGAAATCTATCATAATACTTAGTACTTAATACATAATACAAATTCCCAGCACATCTCCTTTAACGCAATCAATCTTAATACATAATACTTAATACATTATACAAAAAGAAAGATCAATTCCGCAGTATCTTCCCACTTGTCACCAACGACTGCATGCGTTCGAGCGATTTCTTTTGCTGACAAAGCTCTAAAAACGCCCTTCTTTCCAGATCAAGCAAGTATGTCTCACTCACTTGAGTTGCACCCGACAAATCTCCTCCTGCAATAACAAATCCCAATTTTTCCGAGATCAACTGATCATGTTCGCTGATGTAATTTCCGCTTTTCATACTGTTGGCTCCTACGTACACAATGCCTAATGCTTCTTGACCTAATACCGTAATGTCTTTGCGCAATTCAGGTTGCGTGTAACCATTGTCGGCCAATTCGAGACAAGCCTCCTTGGCACGAGCGAGTTGGAGTTCTCTACTTACAATTACCTCGTCCACTCCCTTTCGCAAATAACCAAGTTCAAAAGCCTCATGTGCGGAGGTACTCACTTTCGCTTGACCAATAGTAAGGAAGCGATTGCGGAAGGCGTTTAGTTTTATGTCGCCGTCTTTCATCTCATCGGATAAACGCAAGGCAAATTCCTTAGAACCCGCACCTGCCGGGATTACTCCGACGCCCATTTCCACAAGTCCCATATAGGTTTCGGCATGGGCTACTACTTTGTCTACGTGTAAATTTAACTCGCAGCCACCGCCAAGAGCGAGATTATGCGGAGCTCCAACTACAGGAATGGAAGAGTGACGCATGCGCATTACGGTTCGTTGAAAAGTGCGAATAGCCATGTCCAGTTCTTCATACTCTTGCTCAACGGCCAACATGAAGATCATTCCAACGTTAGCACCTGCCGAGAAATTTTCTCCGTCGTTGTAGAGCACCAATCCGCGATATTCTTTTTCAGCTAAATCAACTGCTTTGTTTAATCCCTCGATCACTTCTCCACCTATCGTGTTCATCTTCGTGTTCCAACTGCAGCACAATATTCCATCACCCAAATGACGAATAACACATCCGCTGTTTTTCCATACGATATCACTTTCCGGAAGATGAGAGAGTACGATCTGTCCCTCCGGAGCGGGCACAGGTTGGTACGAGGCGCTCGTTGAATCGTAATAAAAACGACGGCCGTTTTCTAGTTTGTAAAACGATTTGATTCCCGAAGAAACCATCGTTTTAACCCATGGAGCAATGCTATGTCCATTTTTTTCAGCCTCTTGAATTCCTGTTTCAACGCCTATAACATCCCAACTTTCAAAGGGTCCGAGTTGCCATCCGAAACCTGCTCGCATCGCGTCGTCTATGCTGAAGAGGTTGTCGCTTATTTCAGGAATGCGATTGCTTACATAAGCAAATAATCCGGCAAACGATTTTCTATAAAACTCTCCGGCCTTGTCTTTGCCATTGTACAACACAGGCATACGTTGTGTCAACGAGTCAATTGTTTTTGTAGATTCCAATGTGGCAAACTTTGCCTTCTGCTGCGGAGCATATTCCATCGTTAAAAGATTCATCGATAGAATTTCCGATTTGCCATCAGCGCCTTTTACCTTTTTGTAAAATCCTTCTCCGGTCTTATCTCCCAGCCTTTTTAATTCAGACATTTTTTGAACGTAATCAGGAATTTCAAAGGCCGATCTTGCTTCATCGTTCGGACAGTTTTCACGAACACCATTGGCAACATGAATCAATGTGTCCAATCCAACAACATCGCAGGTTCGGAAGGTTGCACTTTTTGGTCGACCTAAAACGGGTCCGGTTAATTTGTCAACTTCTTCCACGGTCAATCCCATTTCTTTTACCAAGTGGAAAAGAGCTTGTATACTGTACACCCCGATTCTATTGGCAATAAAGGCCGGAGTGTCCTTGCACAACACTGTATTTTTTCCTAAGTATCGAACACCATAATCGCTGAGAAAATTAATAACCTCCGATTTGGTAGATGCAGATGGGATAATCTCCAAAAGCTTTAAATACCTTGGTGGATTAAAGAAGTGTGTTCCACAAAAATGAGCTTTGAAATCATCAGTACGACCTTCAACCAACAGATGTATTGGGATACCGGATGTATTGGTGGTTATCAATGTGCCCGGTTTTCTTAAGGCATCTACTTTTTCAAAAAGTGATCGCTTAATGTCCAATCGTTCTACAACAACTTCTACAATCCAATCGCACGATGAAATTTTACTTAAATCATCATCAAAATTTCCGGTGGTAATTCGATTCGCAAATTTCTTTGAATAAATAGGAGAGGGGTTCGATTTAAGAGCAGCCTGCAATGAATCATTCACGATTCTATTGCGAACTGCCGGGTGTTCCATAGTTTTTTCCGTGGCCGTTTTTGCCGCAGTTAATTCGCGTGGAACTATGTCGAGTAGTAGCACCTGAACTCCAATATTGGCGAAGTGACAGGCTATGCGGGAGCCCATGACACCACTGCCCAAAATGGCTACTTTTTTAATGGATCTTTTCATGAAGCAAGATGTTTGGTTTCAAATATTTCTTCGGTTTCTACCAATTGGTTTATCGACTGCATTACCTCTAAAAAGGTCTCAAGTTTTTTGGGTGAAATACGGTCCTTAATTTTTTGATTAAATCGGAGCACTACATTTTTGGAAAGTTCCCTCGATTGAATTCCTTTTTTTGTAAGGAAGACCCTCGACATTCGTTTGTCTTTGCTATCCGGACGACGAACAATAAGTTCTTGTTCTTCCATTGCATTTAATATCCGAGTCAAACTCGTAGGCTCCATGCCCATGCGTGGTCCGAGATGCGTGCTGGGAGTGCCTTCTTTGTCTACATTAAGCAGTACGTACCCAATACTCATCGAACCTCCATTTTTTGAGGCCTCCATATTATACATACGAGAGATTTTTGCCCAAGCCCAGCGTATGTGAAAGTCTATCGTCTCTTCCGGTTTCATAGTCGTGTTTGAAACGCAAGTATAAGTCAAAATGTTATGCATGCATAATAAATTTCTGTAAATCTTTGTCCGATCTGGGAAAACGTGGAAGAAGAGTGGAAAGCTATTTATCCAAGATTTGATAAAATCGCTGAACCGCCGTCGGATGATAATCGGCTGAAATGGCCTCCAAATGGCTACTAGCTGCTTTTTTTTTGTTTTCGTATAAATAAGCCAAAGCCAAATACCAATGGGCATCATCGACGTGGGGTCCGGAAACAGCTAAGACTTCATGTAAATCGTTAATTGCATCAAGGGTTCGAGGTTCTTCGAGAGCTAAGAAACACACTGCTCTATAAAATGAACGCTTATGAGGAGTGAGAGTTTGAAGTGGTGTATTATTGAGTGCTACAATGGTGGCCTCGATATTCCCTCCGTCGAATGCTTGTTGGATTGCCCTATAATCTGGGTTGTTCTGCGGTAATTCAATGGGATACAAACCAAATAACTCTTTAAAGTTTCTTTTATCTTTAAGAAGGTCTGACTGGTAAAACAGAAAGAAGGAAAGCGCAAAGACCCCTATAAGCAGGAGGGTATAGAGGATGATTTTCTTTACATGAGATTTTCGACCGGATAGTTTCATTGCGTCATTGTGCCATTTGAGGATCTCGTTTCTAGTGCCTAGTTCGCCATATCTATGTATGCATTTAACGACGAGTTCAAAGTGCTCATATTCCCTTTTATAAGTTGCATCAGATTCGAGCAAGTGGTTAAAAGTATGTAATTCATGCGCAGGTAGATCCATTGAATGAAAGCGCTCAAATAAAATCAATCTGTTTTGGTCCATGGTTTATACAGATTGTTTGAGTTTGGACTGAAGCTGAGGTGAGGCGTTTAGAAGTCCGAGCAGTTTGTTTATCGCATTTAATTTGCCATCCCGAATCGTTTGAATTTCGGTCCCGTTCATCCTCTTCATCGTCTCCCGGTCTGAAAGATGATGGTAATATGCATGCGTTAAAATTTCGGACTCTGATGGCGAAATACTCGCAACAAATTCCGCAATTAATACATCGTCTTTGAATGTTTTGTCCGAAGATATTGCTTCCGATTCTTCTTTTCGAATCTGAGAAACTTGTTCCCGAAAATGTTTTTTAATATCTATCGGATTTCCTTCAAATTTTAGATTTATACCCTTAATTACTCGCATCATGGCTTCGACTATAATTTCTGAAATCTGTTTATCTGTAGTTCCCGCATTACGAAGCAAAGCGAAAATCTCGGGATACATGGATAAATACAAGTCGCGGAACTCTGATTCGGAAGGAATAAAGTGTTTTATGTTTTTGCTCAGCACAACACAAAACTACAACGAAGTATCATTACTAAAAGTCTTTACTTTTTTATTTCCGGTTGAAAGTTGGCTATTGCTTGGGACACTTTCTTACCGATAAAATCGGATAATCTTAATTGCAATTCCATTTCTGAAAGAGGTTCTTTATGAGCTTTAATCTTAGAGCGTAAATCTTCTTTTTTATCTCGATCCACGAAGTCTTCTTGACTGCTTATAAGCTGATATTTCCACTCACCGGGCCAAAGCATGTCCGGATCACCTTCAAATTCTGCCCATTCGGCTTTATCGGACGCGCTGAAGGGGATTGTTTCTGAAGCATAAATCCGCCCTGTCAATGCGTCCACCAATTGATATCTGAACGATACATTCAAAGTCCGTGAGCGCGTATATTCCATATAGCGCACGTGTTTGGATTGAGGATTACTGCCCAAAAAACCCTTTCTTTCGTTTTCACGCAACCTACTTAAATTACTTTCAAAAGAAATTATTTCTCCTGTAACTAAGTATCTCGCGCCCAAAAGTTTTCCGGCTTGAATCGCGCTTGCTTCGTCAAAAATGCCCTCCATACTTTGTTTTTGTTCTAACAAAAGTTGATCAAGATTTTCTCGCTCTACGAGATGAATGAAAGGGTCATTTAAACCGAGGATATGGTCTTTGATAGAAGCACCGAGAGTTGCTTCAACAACATCGCTGATTTTTGAGTGATGAATCGGCACATATGCAATGGTATAACCAACGAGTCGAATACATTCATCGCGAAGTACTTTGGCATCGCGGAAGGCTACGTCGATGCGAGTTACTTCTGTGAGATATATGTATGCTTCGCGGTACATCCCCAAATCAAAGGCTTGTTTTCCGGCGTTATAATTCGGAAGAAGGTCGCACATCATCTCGAGGTACTTTACCTTTTTGTTATCTCTGTCGAGCGAATAGATCCGATTGATCTTACGTTGGGCTTCTTCAAATTCTTCTGCCATTACATGGTCTTCAGCGGTTTCGTAGAGATAATTGACATAGTCGATTTTACATTGATTGTAGGCATCTTGGGCCATTGAACTACCCTGCAATGCGAGATCTTGAAATTTGGATTGATAGGCAAATGCCTGTTCATATTGATCGAGCGCTTCTTCATAATTGCCCGACAGACAAGCCATTCGTGCATTTGCGAGTTTTTGATTAAGTAGTTCTTGAGCTGTTCTGCGCATACCCACACGAGCATCGGCATTTTCCCAGTCGCGATAAATTAACGCATATTTATTAAAGGCCTCTTCACAAAGTCCGCCATTCTCAAGAGTGGTGGCCTCTTTGAGCAGTTTTTTTTGTGGAGTGCACGCCACCATGATGAGTGCAAAAAGTAAAGGTAAAAGTCTTTTCATATCATGGTTTTGAAGGAACATACAAGTCTTGAGCCAAAATTAATAAATAACGTGTATGCAGAATCGATCATTCTCTGTGTGGATTTGTCTTCCTTGCTTCTTATTTTCGCATGTGTCTTAATCCTTGACTCTATCATGATGCGAATTGTAAAGTTATTTTGTCTGCTGATTATTTTGTTTGGGCAAAATACACAGTTATTTGCTCAAAATGAACATATAATTGATAGCTTGAAATCTGATCTAAAGCTGCAGACAGATCAGGAAAAAAGACTCATTACCATAAGTAATATTGTTCGATATACGCTGTACAATCAGAATGATACGGCGCAAGTCTACAGCTCTCTGTTCTTGAAGGAGGCTTCGAATGCAGGAGATACGAGTGAGACCGCACGTGGTTATAATTTGCTGGGTATGTGTTTTAGTGCAAAAGGTCTTCATGAAAAGGCAATAGAGCACTATTTGAAGGCTATGCCGATATACGAAAACCTTAAAGACACGTTTATGACCGCTATGATGTTCAACAATATTGCGGCATCCTATCAATTCAGGAAAAGGCATTCTGAAACCATGGACTACTATGAGAAAGCCTTGCAATTGTTTCGCTCCATAAACGACAAGGAGTGGACAGCTTCCGTCATGTTTAATATGGCCGAGCAATTAAATGAAGTTGACAAAACGGAAAGAGCTTATGAAATATATAGGGATTGTGCAAGGACATTCGGCGAACTGGGAAACGATTTGTTCAAAGGATATTCTTATACGGGGATGGGAAACTCTAAGCAGCAAATGCTGAAATACAAGGAGGCTATTTTACTATATGACACTGCAATAAGTTTTATAGACACATCCCTAGATATTCTGAGTTACACGGTTGTTCAAGGAAACTTATGCCAGTGTTACAGGGAATTAAATGATTGGTCAAAGGCTGATTTTAGCTGTGCTGAAAACCTTCGATTGGCATTGAATTCAAAAGCGATCCGAGAAATCGGGGACGCCTATAAGAACAATATGGACTACCAAGAGAAGCGTGGTAATTTCAAAGAGGCGTATGAATATTCCAAACTTTATCGACTGTACGCAGATAGCCTTTTTAGTTCGGATAAAGATGAACTCATGCTCGAAATGCTCACCAAATATGACACAGAAAAAAAGGAGAAAGAAATAGCCTTAAAGGATTTGGAGATTTTGGGAAATGCGGAACGTCAAAAGTTATTTGTTTTAATTATTGTTTTAGTTTTCTTGATACTCGCTGCTGTGGCATACGTGGCTTTTACAAAATCAAAAACAAACAGAGAGCTGAAGGATAAAGGTGCTATTATTCAAAAGGCACTGGACGAAAAAGAAGTTCTTCTTAAAGAAATCCATCACCGTGTAAAGAATAATCTTCAGGTGGTATCAAGTTTACTGAGTATTCAAAGTCGCGATATTACCGACGAGAAAGCCCTCGAGGCAGTAAACGAAAGTAGAAATCGCGTAAAAAGCATGGCCATTATTCATCAAAATTTGTACAGTGAGGATAATCTTACCGGTATAGATTTGAAAAGTTATGTGACCAAATTAGCCGGCAGTCTGTTTAATTCCTATAAAGTTGATCAGGACGAAATTGAATTTGTGACAGACATTGATGAAATGATTCTGGATGTCGACACTACAATTCCCATGGGTCTTATTTTGAATGAACTCATCACCAATGCACTGAAATATGCGTTTGTAGGTCGTGAAACCGGACTCTTAAAAGTTTCATTGAAGGAACAAGCCGGCGGATTAGAATTAATTGTTCAAGACAATGGAGTAGGCATCAACACACAAGAAACGAGAAAGGATTCATTTGGCATGAAGATGATTGAAGCTTTTGCCCAGAAACTGAACGCCTCTCATGAAGTAAGTTCAGGTTCAGGCACAACAGTAAAACTATTGATTAAAAACTACAAAAAATCGGCATAAATGGCTAAAGTGAAAATTTTGGTAGTGGAAGATGAACCTTTGGTGGCATCTGATATTTCGAACCAACTGCGCGATGTGGGCTTTGATGTAGTGGGCATCGCCGGCAATGGTCAACTGGCATTGGAAATGCTCTCTTCAAACTTGCCTGATGCCGCTTTGCTCGATATATCTCTGGGTGGCGAACCCGATGGAATTGAGGTAGCTTACGAAATAAATAGATTGTATGGAATTCCATTTGTTTTTCTTACTTCACATGCCGACAGAGGAACAATAGAACGGGTGAAAGAGACGCGTCCTGCTGGATATCTGCTAAAACCCTTTGATGAAAATGATTTGCTCACCTCCCTGGAAATTGCTGTTTTTAATCACATGAATTCCAAAAGAGCTAGTGAACGAAGTCTCACTATTGAATCAATTAATTTGCATATTCCAAATCCCCTCACCGAGCGAGAATTTGAAATTTTACACTACCTGAGAGAAGGTAGAACGAATAAGGAAATAGGTGAAAAAGTATTTCTCTCTGTGAATACGGTCAAGTCACATCTTCTTAATATCTACGGAAAATTGGATGTGCACAATCGAACGGAGGTCTTATTTAAATTAAACAGCCTACTGAGCTAAGTCGATTGCGTTTCACCCGTTTGGATGATGTGCATACAAATGTGTTATTATTCCTTTGTTAAGAGTTCTGTCGTGCAGATCATACAAGGAATTATCAAATGAAAAATGCAAAGGATCCAATATCAACAAGGGAACGACAGATGTTACTTATGTTAAGGTTGGGTAAAAAAAATCAAGAAATAGCCTCTGAACTTGGCATCTCGGAGAACACGGTCAAAACTCATTTGAGCTCACTGTTTAAGAAGATTGGAGCCGGCAACCGTACTCAAGCTAGTCATTGGGAGGGGTAGTTTTAATTAAATTTTTCTGAGAAGTCCCTGTACTCGACTTTTGCAGACGAACAAATTCATTAAGTGTTTGTTCTAACCCGCATGAAATCTCTTCTATTTCTAATTCCCGTTCTTCTAAATTCTTGGCTTCAAGCTCAGACATCCTCTATTTCCGGAAAAGTTCGCGATTTCGATACCGGAGAACCGGTTCCTTTTGCGCTCGTTTCAGTGCAGGGTTTAACAATGAATACCGCCGCCGATCTAGACGGAAACTTTTTGATTAAAGATATAGCCCCCGGTTTTTACAACATCGAAATTACTTCTCTTGGTTATGAGAAATTCATTGTCTTTGAATTAGAAGTTACCGTCGATAGGCCGGCAGAAGTAGATGTCGTTTTAAAGACAGCTTCTGTTGGTTTGAAGGAAGTAGAAATCAAGGCTTCATCCATTTCAAGGAGTGAAGAATCACCTTTGTCTGCGCGTTCTATCGGAACAAGTGAGATCAAAAGAAATCCCGGAGGAAATCGCGATATATCTCGGGCCATACGTGTTCTGCCGGGTGTAGCAATCATCCCTACGTTTCGAAATGATATCATTATTCGAGGAGGTGCTGCCAACGAAAACCGTTTTTACATCGATGGAATAGAGATTCCTAACATCAATCACTTTGCTACGCAGGGAGCCAGTGGTGGACCTGTGGGTATGCTCAATGTCGATCTCATCAATGAAGTGGAATTTTACAGCGGATCATTCCCGGTAGCTCGAGGTAATATGCTCAGCAGCTTATTAGAGTTTGGTTTTAAAGAACCTCGTTCAGATAAACGAACTTTAAATATGGTAGTTGGAAGTAGTGATCTTGGAATAACCATAGATGGTCCTACCGGCGCTAAATCCGGTTTGGTTTTATCTGTAAGGAGATCTTATCTGCAAGCTCTTTTTGCACTCCTCGAATTGCCTTTTTTACCCACTTACAACGACTATAATCTAAAGTGGGCGTGGAGACCGGACGATCAAAATAAATTCACCTTAATTAGTATCGGTGCCTTAGATAACTTCAACTTAAATACCGGACTAAAGACTAGTCCGGATGATGAGAATTTTTTGCGAAACCGCTATCTATTGGACAATCTCGTAACAAATGATCAGTGGAATTACACCATCGGGGGGCGTTGGGATCATTACCGCGAAAAGGGAAGTTGGTCTCTCGTTGTGAGTAGAAATATGCTTCAAAACGATGCATATAAGTATCAGCAGAATGATGAAAACTTGCCTAAGACGTTTGATTATTCGAGCAACGAGCAAGAGAATAAAATTAGAATTGAAAGAAAGCTATCTCCTCAAAAGGGATGGAGAATTCTCTACGGTGCGGGTTATGAAAGAGCGGTTTACAACAACTCATCCTCTTTCTCTGACTTCAGTCCTATCTCCGATGACACTGTATTGGTAAAGTATAATACAGATCTCTCCTTTAACAAAGCACAACTTTTTCTTCAAACGAGTAAGTCCTTTTTCAATAATAAACTTATCGTATCAGCAGGTGTTCGCACAGATGTGGCGGATGCAGGTAGCGAAATGAAAAATCCGATAGACCAGCTATCACCCAGGATATCGGCAAAGTGGCAATTAAGTCCACAGTGGAGTTTTAATGTTGGTTCCGGAATCTATTATCAATTGCCTCCATACACGGCTTTAGGTTTCAGAAATAATGGCCTTCTGGTGAACAGTGACATGAAATACGTTCGAAACGAACAAGTCGCCGCAGGACTCCAATTCGATGGTGAGAAATCTAATAGGACCGTTACGTTGGAAGGTTTTTATAAAAAGTACAGCAATTACCCTGTGAGTGTAACACGCGGAATAAGTCTTGCAAATTTCGGTGCCGATTTCGGTGTAGTGGGAAATGAAGATCTCGTGTCTATCGGTTTAGGAAGAGCATATGGATTGGAGCTACTCCTTCGTCAGAAATTGTACAAAGGGTTTTATGGAATCGTGGCATACACTTTTGTGAGAAGCGAATTCACCGGTTTGGATAACAAATACGTTGCTTCAAGTTGGGATAGTCGTCACCTTGTCAGCGTTACCGGAGGACTGCAAATGAAAAGGAATTATGAGGTCGGTTTCCGTTTCGCATTGAGCGGGGGATTGCCTTACACACCGGATGATGAAAATGCTTCACTAAACGTGGATACATGGAACACATTAAACGTTGCTCTTCCGGATTGGAGCCGACTCAATTCGCAGCGCATCGAAACCTTTCATCAATTGGATGTGCGTGTCGATAAGAAATGGTACTTCAACCGTTGGACCTTGGATCTATTCCTAGACATACAAAACATTTACAATAGCGTTACTCCGCTCAAACCAACATTGGATGTACAGCGCGATGAGAATGGAGATCCGGTGTTAAATCCAAATGACAATACTCGTTATCTGCCAAACTATTTGGATAACTCCAATGGCTCTGTTTTGCCGAGTATTGGTTTGATTATCGAAATTTAGAAGTTCCCGAAAGCCAATTTGAAAAGGAGCTAAGTACTCAGTTTGTTAAATGTTAGGTTTCTACGCAACCAAACGTTGGATTTGCGTATCTTGGTCTTGTGGAATTTCCTTCAATTTAAAACCAGCAAATTATGAAGCATGTTTACGCTATTCTTTTCGCATTGATGTTCACGTTGCAACTGCAGGCCCAGCTTGTGGTTGATAATACACAGCCGGCTACGCAAGTAATTGAGGATGTGTTTTTGGCTAACGGTATTTTCGTTTCCAATGTTCAGTATATCGGAGATACCTTGCACATAGGTACTTTCGACGGAACAAATACTTCGTTGGGTTTAAATACAGGGATTGTCATGGGTTCAGGTGATGTTAATGGTGCCATTGGCCCAAATACTTCTTCCTCTTTTGCCCTTGGTAATTTTTCCAATTATGGTAGTTTGGACACTGATTTAATAGATGTCTTGGGAGGATATACTCCGAATGATTGGTCGGTTGTGGAGTTTGATTTTATTGCTACCGGTGATTCATTGGATTTTCAATTTATTTTTGGGTCTGAAGAATATTTGGAATTCGTAAATTCTTCATTTAATGATGGTTTTGGATTTTTCTTGAGTGGCCCGGGTATCTCCGGTCCATACACAAATAATGCTGTTAATATTGCTCTTGTGCCAGGTACAAACCTTCCCGTTTCCATCAATAATGTGCACAGTACATTGAATGAGGCATATTATGTTGATAATGGTGATGGTTTTAGTGAACCATTTTATTCTGATCCTTCATACGTTCAAGCCGATGGTCTAACTACACTCTTGCATGCAAGTGCAGGTGGATTGGCTGTTGGGGAAGTTTATCACATCAAACTTGCCATTGCAGACGCCTCCGATTCGGCTTTCGACTCATGGGTATGGCTTGGTGGCGAAAGTTTTGTACAGTTTTGTACAGATCAAGAAAATTTTATGGATGAAGTTTGCTTACTCAGCACCCTTGAAGCCCATGTACAATTTACCGGTGAGTGCAGTACAGTGGATATAGAAAACAATTCAGACATCAATATCGAATATACCAACTGCTACTTCGATATGGGCGATGGAACACAAATCGATGCCTGCATATTAGGGGTTACGCATACATACTCTGAACCGGGGACCTATCAATTAAAACTTGTTTACGAAGTAGGTGAATTCCATGCTCAATTTAAAGTGGGCGAAGTTGAAATATCTTCTGTGCCACCAATTGAGCCATACATTTCCGGAATTGATCAAACCTTGTCTGTAGGAAACTGGAACGGACAAGATGACCTTCAGTGGTACTTCAATGGAACGGCGATCGAAGGAGCTATCTACAATGTTTATGTTGCTACAGAACCGGGCGTGTATGCACTTTCCTATTCGAACTCATGTGGTACTACACTTTCAGCAGACTATCTCATGGTGGGTATTACAGAGAGCGTTTTGAGTGAAGTAAGTTTATTCCCAAATCCTTCAAACGGTGCGTTCACTATTGATTCTAAAGGAAAGAATCTCGTGGTTAATGTATACAATCACTTGGGCCAAAAAGTACACAGTGTTCAATCAACGGGATTGATTCAAATGAACCTGAATCTCGCACCGGGTGCGTACATCCTCGAAATGTCCGATGTTCAAAATACATCACTCGTTCGTAGAGAGAACCTGATTATTCGTTGATAGAACAAAATTAATGTGCTAATTAGCTAATGTGCTAATGTGCTAATGGGGCTGTGCGTTGAAAGAGACCGTTGCGGATTTAATCAACGTTCAGCCCCATTAGCGTTTATCGCAGAGGTGATGTCCGAAATTTTTTAATTAGCGAATCACTG
>JBILMS010000063.1:0-16553 GCA_044375415.1 Flavobacteriales bacterium | reverse complement strand
ATTTTCCAATCAAGAATTAGAAGAAGTGATTGAGAAAAGAGATGAGTGGAGCAAACTTGATTTTCTCCTCGCTCAAAAAATATTGAAGGAACGTGGAAAAGAGATCAACTCTGATCAGCTTAACGCTTTACAAAAAAAGAGAATTCAGAAACTTTCAACACAAAATGAAGATCAACCCGTGACAGTTGCGGCAGGCTATTTCTTTGCCATCCTCGGTGGACCCTTGGGTTTCATAATTGGTGGTTTATTGATGTTTCATAAAAAGACTTTACCTAATGGGGATAGGGTGTATGGACATTCTATTAAAGACCGTAAACATGGTTTTCGAATTATACTCCTCACCATCATTTCCATCGTTTTGTGGTTAGTGTTTATTTAATGGCAGGTTTTTAGAGGTTCCCTTAAGTCTCCAATTTTGAGCAAGATGAAGAACTCCCAATGGTTTTTTTGAGGGGTTCACTCCCCTATCTTTACCTCCGAAACCAATCCACATAAAATGATCCGTTCTCTTCTTTCCGTTATTTTCATTGCACTCTTTTCGCTCGGAACTACAGCCCAAAAAGAAATCCATTCCATATTGGCTAATGCCGTGAACTTTGAGGAAACTGTTCAAAAGGCAGAAAACTATTTCGCAAAAAGACATCCGGGGTGCAGTCCTTCGGATTTGTGCAAAGGCGAACACCGCGATGGCGATTTCGTGAAGTTTATGCGCTGGAAGGCTTTTTGGAGCGAACAGTTAAATCCGGATGGAACATTGGGAGATATCACGGCTTACCATCGTAACCTCGAAAAAGAGAACTCGCAAAACCGCGGGGGAAGCGGGCTCTACGAAGATATCGAATGGACCAATTTGTCATACGAAAACTACATCACAATGCAAATTGGGATGGGTAGAACTACATCGATCGGTTTTCATCCTACCGATGAAAATACGTTTTATGTAGGTGGTGCTATCGGTGGTATTTGGAAAACGACCGACGGTGGTCAGACCTACGAACCAAAGGGCGATGATCTCCCCTTTTTAGCCGTGAGTTCGATTGTAGTGAATGCAGATGATCCGCAAACTCTGTACATCGCTCTGAGCGATCACGTGTGGTATGGTCCGCCTTCCATTGGAGTTTACAAATCAACAGATGGAGGAGATACTTGGTCATCTACAGCCCTAAGTTTTGAGTTTACTCAGAATATTCGCATCAACTGGATGATTGCTGACCCTACGGATGCCGACCGCGTTTTTGTAGCTACTAGCGGAGGACTATATCGCACAGATGATGGCTTTGATTCCGTGGTATCATTGAGTGTACTAAACTGCACAGATGTGAAATTCAAACCGGGTGATGCGAGTGTAGTATATCTGGGACTGTCTTCAGGAGGCTTGTACAAGAGCACAGACGGCGGGATTAGCTTTTTACCCGAAGGCACCATCGGTTCAGGGGCTACTCTTATTGCTGTAACACCCCTAGATCCGGAACTCGTATATGTTCGCGCAGGAGGCATCATGAAAAAATCTTCGGATTCGGGCGAGAATTTCGGGGCCGCCATCAATCTTCCGGATGGAGATGATATTCTCATTTTTTCCGGATACAATACGAACACCCTGGTGTCAGGCTGGTTCGAAGTGTGGAAAACGAATAACGGTGGCAATACATTTTATCCGCTCACCAATTGGTTGGGAGAAGGTGGATTGCCATTGATTCACGTGGATCAACGAAATGTGTTCGCCAATCCACTTCAACCGGAGTTAATTTATCTGTGCAACGACGGAGGGGTTTACGCTTTGAATGTCGAAGAAGAAGAATTTACGAACCTGAGTGATGGATTAATGATCACTCAGTTCTACGATATTGCCGTATCGCAAACCAACGAAAACATTATCGGTGGCGGTTCTCAAGACAATGGCAACGTCTATAGAAATTCCATCGGTGTATGGGAAGACTATGCGGGAACAGGAGATGGCATGAATCACGAAATCGATTGGAGCAATGAAAACATCCGCTATTGGTCTTACCAACTTGGGGGCTTGCGTCGCTACCAAAACGGCAGCAACACCGGCATTGCCCCGCCCGATGAAGATGGCAATGGGGCTTGGGAAACGCCATATAAAGTTGACCCAAATGATCCAAGTAGATTGATCTGTGCGTATTCCTATGTTTACGAATCATTGAACAAAGGAAATTCGTGGACGGAGATCAGTCCGGCATTGGCAGGTTCCTCTGATTTTGAACAACTAGCCATTGCTCCCTCCAATTCTAATCGCATTTATGTTGCACGCAGCAACAAGATGTATGTAAAAGACATATTCTCTGAAGAATGGGAATTAAAAAATCTTCCGGCCTCCGGGATATCTGACCTTGAAGTGGATCCCATTGATTTTAATACGGTATATGTAACAATCTCAGGATATACAGTTGGGTCAAAGGTTTATCGCTCAACGAATGCCGGCGAAGACTGGGAGAACATTTCAGGATCACTTCCGAATGTATCTACCGGAGCGATTGAAATTTATAAAAACGTTGCCGGTGGATTGTTTGTAGGAACAGATGCCGGAGTTTATTATCGCGACAATACACTCAGCGATTGGGAGGTCTATGGAAACATTCCGAATACACGTGTTGAAGACATCGAAATTCAGTATTCCGGTCAGAAAATCCGCATCGGCACACATGGTCGTGGTGTATTGGAAGCACCTGTAAACATTGGTCTCTGCGACGACAGTGCCACTGACTCCGATGGCGATGGGATCTGCAATGAATTTGATGTTTGTGCCGACTTCGACGACACACTTTTAGGAACACCCTGCAACGACGATGATTCCAACACATGGGATGATGTGTATGTGGCTTGCAACCTATGCGAAGGAGTGTATTTCGCATCCCTCACCGAAACCGGCGACCCTAGTTTGAACGTCTATCCGAATCCTTCACATGGAGCATTTACACTTCAAAGCGAATATTGGAATGGATCTATTATTCAAGTTTATGACATTTGTGGAAAGTTGATCTATCAGCAAAAAATGAATCGACAGAGTCAAGTAGTCGATTTGTCAACGTATCCGACATCGGTATATACGTTGCGTGTTTCGAATATTTCGAATGGGATGAATACGGTGAGGAAGATGGTGATTGAGTAAAATGGAAAATGAAAAATGGAAAATAGAAAATAATCGATGTTCATAAATCCATCCATATTTTTAAACACAAAGTCACAAAGAAAAAGACTCAAAGCTCACTAAGTAAAACTTAGCAAAAGCTCTGTGCCCTTTGTGAATTCTTCCGAAGTTCCCTTAGTGTTAAAATTAAAAATGGAAAATTAAAAATGGAAAATGGATCGCTTCCGGGATTGGTGAACTTTCGGAAAAGTTGATATTACAAAAGTAAAACAATCGGAATTCGGCTCACCCGGGGCTGAAGCCACCGGGCTCGATAAATCATATTACTCCGGAATTCAAAACGAAAATTCTTCATTGACAACCACATCAGACTTCAGGGCTGAAGCCCTTGGTGGTATAATCGCATCCCGAAACGTAAACGAATAATCCATCACCCATAACCCTCGACCATCGAAGAACAAACATCAATCTCAACGAAATTTCCATTCATCATCCATCATCCATAACTCATAATCCTCCGATTCTCACCTCGCAAACACATCACTAAACTGAAACCCTTCCATAAACCGGTTTTTGCTTAGCTTTTTGTATTCGACAAGTCCCCAGAGGACAAATTCCTTGAAGAAATATTTGTCTTCGGGAGCAATGCGCGATTGAAATTTCTGAATGAGTTTTTCGAGTGGTTCTATGGAATCTAGTTCCTCTCTGTAATCCTCGTCGGAGGCTTCGTCCATAAGGTCGATGCCGGGTTCGTTGGCAAACCATTCCACAATGGCGGCGTAAGGACTCGCACTTTTGTCCTTCTCCAGTTTTTCGACTTTTGGAAAATACTCGGGATAGAGACTGAGGATAGCATCGTGAATTAACTTTTGAGCAATGTTGGCCGCTCCTTCCTGTTCGCCTTCATAGACAAGTTCTACCTTGCCGGTGATGGCCGGAATGACACCCAAAAAATCGGATAGACGAACGGAGGTTTTATCGATACCTAATTTCAGACAGCGCAATTCGGCTGCACTGATGAGATTTTCGTAGGCCGTTATACTCAAACGTGCACTCACTCCACTTTTGCCATCAACGTATTCACTTTCGCGTGCCTCGAAGCTTATTTGCTCCAAAATGTCTTTTGCTAATTCGGGAACGTAGACAGAATCTTTTTGATCCTTATTCAGTTTGGCTTCTTGCTCCGTTATTTTGCGCGCTATGTCCAATGATTCCGGATAGTGCGTTAGAATCTGCGAACCAATACGGTCTTTGAGCGGAGTAACAATCGATCCGCGATTGGTATAATCCTCCGGATTAGCGGTAAACACAAATTGCATATCGAGTGGCAAGCGAACTTTGTATCCTCTGATTTGTACATCGCCTTCTTGTAGAATGTTGAATAAAGCCACTTGAATGCGTGCTTGCAAATCCGGTAGTTCATTGATCACAAAAATGCATCGATTGGCTCGCGGTATCATGCCATAATGTATGACTCTGTCATCAGCGTAGGAGAGTTTCAAATGCGCCGCTTTAATGGGGTCCACATCGCCAATAATGTCAGCCACGGTAACATCCGGAGTAGCTAGCTTTTCGAAGAAACGATCATTTCTATGCAACCATGTGATGGGTGTTGCATTGCCCTTCTCCGCTATGATTTCGATGGCATAACGCGAAATAGGATTCAGTGGATCATCGTTGATTTCTGATCCCTCTACCACCGGAATATACTCATCCAAGAGTTCAATCATCTTGCGGGCCAGACGAGTTTTCGCTTGACCACGAAGTCCCAAAAGATTGATGTTGTGTTTAGATAAAATCGCCCTTTCCAATTCAGGAATAACGGTATTTTCAAAACCATGAACACCTTCAAATACCGGTTCTCCCGACTTAATTTTTTCTCGGAGATTGCTTCTTAATTCATCTTTTATACTTACCGTTTTGTATCCGGATTTTACAAGATCCCCGAGGGTTTTTATTTTGTCAATTTTCATATTAGTATTCTTGATATAAATTCCGTCTTACTACACAAAACAATTCTTAAATGCACTTTATGTTCTGCGTGATTCGGGCTATTTTAATTTCTTTTTTCTATTGGTTTCGTAATCTTCAAATATCATTTCACCCAAACCTTTGATGCCGGTGTAAAATGCTTTTCCTTGATTTGCTTCCGTAAAATGATCTACAAATTGTTGCAAATAGGCATCACGTGCAATCATAAACGTGGTGATAGGAATGTGCAACTTGCGGGCCTGAGAGGCCTGATTGTAGCACTGTTCGATGATATATTGATCGAGGCCATTGCTGTTTTTGTAATAGGTACCATCCTTCTCGCGAACACAACTTGGCTTTCCGTCGGTGATCATAAAAATCTGCTTGTTGGTATTCTTCTTTCTGCGAAGAATGTCCATAGCTAATTGCAATCCGGCGACAGTGTTGGTGTGATAAGGCCCCACACTTAAGTAAGGCAAGTCCTTGATCGAAATGGTCCATGCATCGTCGCCAAAGACGAGAATGTCGAGACTGTCTTTCGGATAACGAGTAGTGATCAATTGCGCCAACGCCATAGCCACTTTTTTCGCCGGGGTAATTCGATCCTCACCATAGAGGATCATGCTGTGGCTAATGTCGATCATGAGCACTGTGCTCATTTGCGCTTTGTATTGAGCATCTTCGACCACCAAATCATTTTCGGTGAGTTTGAACTCATCGATGCCGTGATTGACTTGCGAGTTTTTTAAACTTTCTGTGAGTGAAATACTCTCTATGCGATCTCCGAAATTAAAAGCCCGTAGCTCTCCGGTGTATTCATCCCCTTGACCCGAATGTTTGGTCTTGTGATTTCCCGTACCGGCTTTTTTGAGGTTTCCAAAAATTTGATCGAGGGCTGCCTGACGAATTGCTCTCTCCGTTTTGGCGGTGATACCCATTCCGTTGCCCCCATCCCCTTTCACTTCTTCGCGGATATAGCCCTTTCGTTTCAGGTCTTCAATAAAATCGTCGATCGTATAATTTTCATCGGTGAGTTTATATTCCACGTCCAGCGCCCGCATCCATTCGATAGCTTCATCAAAATCGCCGGAAGTATGCACGATAATCTCCTTAAACAAATCGAATAGTTTTTCGAAAGGGTCGAGCACCGGAGCCTCGTAAAAAGTAAAAGAAAAGCCCTTTTTGTTCAAGTGTTTCATAATAGGCGATGATACGAAAATTTAGGGTAGAACAAGGAAAAGGTGCGAATGTTCCGATTTTGGTAATATTCATCCCCGAACTTACGTTTCGTGCGGGCCGCGCAGCGGCCCTTTACCCCCCCCACCCATCATCCTGCGACCTGCGCGCAAGCGAAGGTTGCAGGACCTATCGCGCAGCGATCAAACTGCCGTTGATAAATAATACAAAGATTTCGTTGAACGTCTCTCTCTGTACCCATTTCTCCGAACAAAGAACCGTCCTGCCCTTCGACTCTTCATCCCGCTTTCGCGGAATGAATCGCTCAGGGTGACGACGCGGTGTTGTAGAAAAGGGGGGCAGGAAGGGCCGCTGCGCGGCCCTTCCTGCCCCCACCTCTCACCATGCCATTGTCATCTACTACATCAACTTTGTATTCGAGTCCTTTCCGTCTTGAGTTTTTCTTTGACTTGAAACCAATATAGAATCTGTTGCGGTAATATAAACAAGACCACCAAAACATTAAATCCGAAGATACCTTTTGCAACCGAAATAATTAAAAGAGTGGGTAATACTATTAGCAGGCCTGTTTGTACCCAAAAGACTTTCTTTAAAAAACCCTTCTCCAACCACGGATCCCAACTATCCATTTGTAGAATCCCATATTTCTTCTTTGCAGCGGATAATACCCCGATGAACTTTGAGGCATCACGAGGTTTTAACTTGGTGGTGTTAATTGAAATCGTTCTGTCGGCAGTTTTGATCTTTCGTAGAAACTGTTCATTATCTAGAACAATTGCCGTGATTTCGGGGAGCAGAACAGGTGCTATTTCTTTAAAGTTAAAGAAGTATTTTTTTGTCCATTTAAAATGAAGTTCCTGATTTTCAAAAGTAATGGTCAAGTTTCCCCTTGCAGCATAAACAACCAGAAGGACAAGCAAGACCAATAGACCAAGACTTAAAGCATAACTACCCATTTCCGCCCCGAGCACTATGAATCCCATAAAACCGATCGGAACTAGCAAAATTCCGGAAATAATTCTCCTTTGATTGAAAACCGTAAGTTCAAATTTCTGCATTGAATCTTGGGTTGAAGTCTATTATGCGCTTTTGGTCAAAATAGGAAAATATTAGAAACGACAGAAATACGAATACTCTTTTCAACCTACGGGCAACTTGAACCAAAAACTGATAAAAAGATTAATAAATCTGTGGTATTAATAATACTATCATCAGTAAAATCTCCCTTGCAGCATGAATTTGCTAAATTCACAAAAGTGCAAGAACCATTGTCAACCGTTGCTAACGGATTATAGTTGTCGGCAAGTGCATAAGTACAGCCCAATATTGACGGTAATTCTAATTTAGCAAGCCAAAAGTCTGATCCGCCATGATTACCATTTACATCACCGTCATTTGACGTACTAACTCCTGAAACTATATAGTGTGAGCAATCTACTTCCAACGCATAACAATCTTCCTCATATCCGCTCCCGCCCAATGACTTTTCCCAAATAATATTCCCTTCAGAATTTAATTTTACTAACCAGTAATCGTCTTGCCCATTATTCTCCGTTACTTGCCCTTGAGTCGAAAATGTATGGCCCGAGACAAGGTACCCGCCGTCGCATGTTTGCTCAACATGCCATGACCAATCATTTAAATTGCCCCCAAGCATCTTCTGCCAAACCAAATTCCCATTCAAGTCTAATTTTATGATCCAAAAATCAATTACACCCTGATTCCCAGAAACATCTCCATCTGTTGAATTACTGAAGCCAGAAATGATGAACCCCTCGTCATTCGTTTGTTCGACGGAAAAGGCATTATCAGAAGAACTACCTCCAAAAGACTTTTGCCACAACATATTCCCATTCACATCCAATTTAACTACCCACATGTCATTACTTCCACTGCTCTCTGTTATGTCCCCATCGATTGACGCACTTTGACCTACGACTATAAAACCCAAATCGGACGTTTGAATTACAGATTGTGCTATATCGTCATTGGTTCCTCCTAAAGTTTGTTGCCATAGAATATTTCCAAAAGAGTCCAATTTCAGCACCCAATAATCACTACCTCCGTGATTATTAATATTATTATCAAAAGAAAAAGTTTGTCCAACAACAACAAACCCGAAGTCAGTAGTATTCTCCACACAAAAGGGCATGTCTGTGTCACTTCCACCATATGTGCGCTCCCATAATAATCCGCCAGATTCATCCAATCGAACTATCCAAAAGTCTTCTTGGCCAAAGTTGACGAACACATCGTTGTTATCAGACTTACTGTTCCCCGCAACAATATAACCACCATCTAAAGCCTGTCTTATGGAACGAGCTTGATCCTCCTTGCTCCCCCCAAGAACTTTTTGCCATTGAATATTTGCCAATCCATCTAGTTTCAATATCCAGTAATCAAAGTCCCCATAACCGAAAGTCAAATCACCGTCGGTTGAGTTAGTAAAACCGGCAACTACATATCCCCCGTCATTTGTTAGATCAATTTCCTGTGCACTGTCATTTCCAGATCCACCAAAAGATTTTTGCCATTCAATTGAAGGCGATTGCGAATAGAACCTGAGTGTAAAGCCCATTAATAAAATTAACACGTACTTTCGATTTTTCATAATTATAAATTTTTATCGGCACTAAAAAGAAAAGACTTCGTTATAGATTAAAAATAAAGATATCAAATAGCCCGACAAATCTGGAGATTTTCTCCTAGAATAAATATTGAAATTGCATTGAATTTCATCTAAGTTGTCGATTTTTCGCGTAGATGCGGTCTTTCGCGTAACCCCGAAAATATTTAGACCTAAATTCAAACTACTTTCGATCAAATTCTCCTTCGATGACCCTTTGGAAATCAACATTATCGAGAGCTTTATCCTTTAACAACGTACATTGGCTCAAATATAAATAAATCTAAAAAATAGCTACAATTTTGTGTATAGATACACAACTTAACAACAGAGGAATTATGTTTTCATAAGGACCTAAATAAGTCCCACGGTTTACGAAAACATAAAGCATGTAGTGCGCATAAAACAAGCATTAGAAGCACTACTTCCGAATTGCACTAATTGTCCTAATCCTTGGATTACCAACTAAAGCTCTGTTTTCTTGACTCAACTTATCGATTCCAAGAAATTCGCGCATATCTTCGACGAAATCGAAACATGAATTCTGATATCCAGTAAGCACTTCCTTTTTAAAGTCGCCACCAAGAAGTCGATTATGCAAGCCAGATCCTTGCTTGTATATATCAGTAATTGTCTGATAAAACTCATTCGGAATAATAATATCGTATTTGTCATTTAAAAAATAGAAATCGTCCAAATACTTCGAGAGCAATTCGTCATTATCCTTGGACATTTTCTTATCCGCAATACACTCATTAAAAATATCAATCGTGTGACTAATACACTCGCTCAAACCTATGAATAAAACGTATTGTTCCTTAAAAATGTACTCGCGAATTTCATTTCTACGATTTTTTACACTTAGCACTAAGGAGGCAGTACTCACTACTAATGTTACACCAATACCCAACAGACTTAAATTATCAGATACCATCATAATTTCAAATACTAACAAAAATTACAATTCACCTACAAACCTACAAACAAAGTTCTAAAATATCACAAGTGAAAAGTGACATTTGATCATATATACTACTCACCCAACTCATCAAACTTCCCCTTCATCGTCGGATTTCCATGGGTCAACTTTTTGATGGTTAAATCCTCGGCTTTTTGGTTGGCGAGGCGGAGGTTGTTGTCGGAGGATAAGAGGGCCTCTTTTGTTTTCTGCAAATGGTCGATGGTCTTGTCTATTTCATCAATGGCTGTTCTGAATTTTCGGCTGGCCAATTCATAGTTTCTGGCAAATCCTTCTTTGAAGGTATTTATCTTTTCTCCGAAATTATTGATGTCCACATTCTGACTTTTTACCAATGCCAGTTCAGATTTATACTGCATAGAGTTCAGGGCCGCATTGCGAAGGATGGTGATGATCGGAATAAAAAACTGCGGACGTACCACATACATCTTTGGATACTTATGCGAAACATCGACAATCCCGGTATTGTACAATTCACTTTCTGCTTCGAGTAAGGAGACAAGAACGGCGTACTCACATTTTTTCTCGATGCGGTCTTTGTCCAGTTCCTTCAAAAAATCTTCGTTCCTTTTTTTAGTGGCTGTATCGTCTCCCTCGTTTTTCATTTCAAACATGATCGAAATGATTTCATTTCCTGATTCGTCGCTCTCTTTGTAAATGAAATCCCCTTTGCTACCCGATTTTGAATCGTTGTCCTTTTCGAAATAAGCCCTTTGAAAAGCAGTTGCACGAAGTTTGTTAAACTCAGTCTCACAGTGCTGCTCAAGGGTCTCTCCGAGCATCTTGGTCGAAAGTTTAAGCTTCATATCCTTCACGCGGGCTATCTCATCGTCTTTGTATTTGATAATCGCATCTCTGCTTTGCAAATCTGTTGAATACTGATGTTTGAGAGAATTCACGATATTTTCCTTCTCCAGTTCTTTTGACTTTACTTCATTCGCTAGACGATCGCGTTCTTTCTCTACAATCTGCACCGCTTCGTTAACGGCCAATTTTTTCTCGACTTCTACATTCTCAATTTTGGCCTTGAGTTTTGCTATCTCAGCGTCCTTTGAATTCAGCTTTTCGGACAAGGCCAATTCACTTTGAGCTTTGAGTTCTGTGAGTTCCCTGTCCTTTTTTGCAAGTTGATCTTGCAACGAATTTTTGATATTCGCCTCAGCCAATTTCACGGCACTATCCTTCTCTTTCTCAGCTAGATTCAGTCTGTTCTGCAATTCCTCTTCAAACTGATGGTCGCGGACCTGCTTGACAATATCGGCAAATCCGGCTTCATCAATTTTGAAGGCCTTTTTACAATGGGGGCAGATTATTTCGTTCATGGGGGGGAATTTAGCTGTTGGGCTGTTTGGGGTATGAGTAAAGGTAATAATTTAGTGCTGCTATTGCTTGGCGTCTTAGTAAAAGAAAACTGCAAAGGCATTCGGCATATTCCGAATGCACTATTATATCGCGCTTACTAGTAGTATCCTTTTCCAGTTATGCAATGTCTTATTCCGCCTTTTGGGCTTTCCATATCTCCCTTATAACGCGGTATTAAATGACAATGAAAATGTAAAACGGTTTGACCAGCAGATTCTCCGCAATTCATTCCAATATTATAGCCATCAGGTTTGTGCCCTTTTTCGATTAATTCTTTTGCTATTTCGATTGTAGAAGTCAATTCATTTTTCTCCCTCATTGAAAGTTCAAAAAAGTTTTCTCTAACAATATTGCTTATTATTAAAAGATGACCGGGCGAAACAGGAAATGCATCTTCAATTATAAAGAACGACTCGTTTTTATAAATTATCCGTTCTTCTAGTATTTCTGTAAAGTCTTTCATTAAAAAGTTCCAATTAATTCTATTTCAGGTTTCCATTGCTGAATCGAATGCGTCAAAGCAAGATTATAATGGGTTTCAAGAAATCGTCTCCTGCTTTCCTTTGTCGAACCCGTTTGGTTAATAATGGTCTCTGCTAGCGGATGTTTGCTTTCTATATAAAATTCGTTTCTATTAAACAATCTATGGAGAAATCTTCTTTCAGGTATTTTAGCTTTTTTATTCAAATTGATTTTGTGATCGGCTAAAACTAAATTCCATACTCCATTTATGTTTGCTCCATTTTTGGAATGAATCAGTTTATTCACATGCGGCAGAAAATGGTCAACTTCACAAATGCTCTGATCTTTTCTATTTATGGAAATATCTTGATTAGTGTAAAAGCACTTTCCTTTTTGATAACCATTTAAAGAATCACGGACTGATGTTATGTCAATTCGCCTCATTAGATTGCTCTCAATGAAAAAAAGTGATTTATTCTCATCATACTTCACTTCCAAAAGGTTAGGGTTTATGTTTAAATTCCAAGCGGTCTCGACTAAATTCCAACGTGCGTCAACCTCTTGTTCTAAATTTCGAAATTGGAATAATTCTTTAATCTTGAACAAATTGTCTGTAATTACAATTTCTTTTTTGCCTTGAACATAGTTCTTTTCATAAAACGGATTAGGAATTATTCCACCATTCACGTTTTGAAAAGCATCAACTACATTAACAAAACCAAATCGTTCGGTTATTGAATATAGCTCTTCTTTGGAGATTGCTTCATTGATGTAGTTTCTACAACCTTCTAAAAACTTACTTGAACTGGCATTTCCCTGTTTATCACTTTTCCTTATATGTTCAACTATAGAGTTTGCAAATGGAATTGCTAATTCACCTAGCTTTATTTCTGTTCTTTCGTTATCTATTAAACCGAGCAATGATTTTGCAAAAGCAAATTTGTAGGTCGCTGAGTTTTTTCCAAATAGAATAATTGCTCTCCATTGGGATTCTAATGAAGGATCATTTATTTGGAATTGAGTGGTCATTTAAAATGAGCTATAGCGTTTTGGCTATTGGGAAGAAGCGGATTTCGAAGCACTAAACTTTCTGCCAGCACTGAACTTGATACGAAATATAAAACTTCATTTAAGCACGGAACCCGCTTTTTTGCCAAACGCCTGTTATCGGGTCGGCCTTCTTGTCGTCCGTATGTTTTACTCTTCTCCAAAGTAGTCACTGTCTACTTTTTTAACTTCGTATGTCTGCTGAGAGGTGCAACCAAGATTGTAGTCAATCATTAGTTGAGCCAACTGTTCACCGTCAATGAGAACAATTTTTATTTCATTTCTCGGTGCATATTCCAATGCTTCTTTAGAAAAATTTGATGTCGTGATGAAAATTCCTTTTTTAGCACCTTGTCCTGCAAGTGCACCAACAAATTTTTGAATTTCTGGTCGTCCAACAACATTTCCTGACTTCCATCGCTTAGCTTGAATGTAGATAATATCAAGTCCAAGTTTATCTTCTTTTATTGTTCCATCAATTCCTTCGTCACCGCTTTTCCCCATTGCTTTACCTGCGTCTTTGATTGAACCACCGTAACCCATTTTTACTAACAGTTCAACTACAAGTCTCTCAAAAAATGCTGGTGATAGTTCTACCACTTTGTTAATGAGTTCGGATGCTAGTGATTTTCTTATCTTCTGATATGCCGTTTCTAATAGCTCTTCAGGTGTCTGCATAGACTGCTCTTCGCTAGTTTCTGTTTCGCTTTCGTCTTCTCGTTTTACGGTTTGAAATTCAACAAATTCAGAAAATTGTTTTAGGAACTTTACGTTAATTGAACTTGGCTTTTTCTTAAGTACCTCAAGGCCTCTCTTCGAAATGATAACAATTCCTTGTTTTGGGCTATCGATTAATCCCGCTTTTTTCAAATACGTTTTTGCCCAAGCAGTTCGATTATAAAACACCGGTGCTGCTCCGCTTGGCAATAATTCTTTTTGTTCTTCTTCCGTAACACCAAATTTTATTGCAAGTTCGTCTGTAACGTTTCGCATTTTGTATTCTTTACCGTCTGCAATAAATTCAAGTAACGGTAACATTATTGATTGGTAGTCTGGTATCATATATTTTCTTTTTGTGGTCTGTATGGAAATTCGCTTTGGCATTTATCCCAAAATAACTCTCCATTTACTTCCGTTAAATGTTCTTTAAAAAAATTAATTGTTTCTGCCTTCATAGTTTCTATTGCTTCTAAAAACTTGTCATAGAATACTAAATGCTGTTCGCTTGAAGAACGTCCTTTGTTCATAGCAAAAAATATGTCGCTTGGGTGATAATGGTAGTTACATCCACCAGGGCAATTGCCAATGAACTTTGGATATCTTGTTAGACTTCTGAATTTGTTGTAATTCGGTTTATAATGCGAAAAGCAAACCATATCTGTTAAAACCGTAAGGAAGAGTGCTACTGCAAAATACTCTTTTCTGTCTTTGTCTAAAAAGTTAAGATGGTCAAATGCTGGTGTTAATCTTTCGTATTGAACTGAAAATGTCTGTTTGTTTTGATTGTCTTCGTGAAACTTACTTTCATCAGGAATTGTCGAGAAGAACCGATTTAAGTCGTCTCGAAAATTTGAATTGTAGTATGTTTTGAAGTCTGTCATTTATTTTCTGTGTCGTCTTTTAGGCTGCCCGATAACTAGTTTATTTGTGTACCAAAAATACCCAAATAGAGCACATATCCCACCGTATTTGCACTTTTCCGGTAGTCTCAAGGTGCACATGTCCCCACATCCCTCGAGTTTACCCAAGAATCTAGATTTAACCCACCATTCCAAAGTGAGAAACAGAATTAGAATGAGAACACTTCCGTTCCACGAATACCAACTAATACCCCTCCACCCCCAAACCAAACAACCCATAATCATACCTCACCGGATCCGAAGGATCAAAAAGTCTTAATACCCCATCCAACTCCTCCACCGTCTTCCGATCATTTTGTTTCCGTTCTAATAAACCCAGCTTGCGGGAGACGGTTGCGGTGTAGTCGCTGCGAACTAGATGACTAAACCTCTGCCTTCTTAGATTTCTTTTTGGTACTTTTTGAACCGGCTTTAAGATTTTTCTGAGCAGCGATGTACTCTGAAATAGCATTTTGTTCCTCTTCCGTTAGCGGCTCCTGACTGCCGATAAAATCAACGTCCAATTGATATGATTTTGATTTAGCCATTTGGAAAATACTTGTTTAAAAACGTTATACAGCTACTGGTAGTTTGCGATTTCTGTCATTACTTTTCAAGTTTATCAACGAACTTTCTTCTAGCACAAATCTTCAACAACCTTCTAAACCAGTAATTACCGATAGTCTCTTTTACCGGTTGTTTCTCTTTTGATCGAATCCTTCCGTTAAATAGAACACCGTATCAATGAAATACAAGACCCCATTTCTTGTGAGAACATTTTCGTCATGAAGGTCTTCAAGGATGATTCCAAGATCAGCGTTGAAATAGTCATTGTTTCGTGTGTTTTTAAATCCATTATGTAAAAGAAATGATTTCACCTGCGAAAGATCAGTTGGCTCGGTAAAGGTCACATATGACTGTTCAACAATAGCGTAAAGAATTTCGCCTTGTTTTGTAAATCCAATTAATTCATAGGCCGTATCAAGGAAGAAGTAATTATGCATTAGAAGATTTAGAAAGTAATCTCTCCAGGTGGGATAATAAATGGCGTCATTGAGCTTCAGAACATGAATTGAATCAAGAAGATATACCTTCTGTTCCGCGCCTTCACTCACATATTTGGTGAAATCCACCTTTTTCCAAAGGTCATTCTCAGTAATGAAGACTTCTAACTTCTCTGCTTCTTGTTTTTTGATAAGCTTAGTGTCTTCAACTTTTGGGCTTGAAGTCGAGCTTTCTTCAAGGTAATGGGCGACTGCTTGGATAGTTGCTCCAAACCTAACTTCGCCCTTTCCTGAAAAGAGATTTTGTAAATCATTTTTGATGTTATTCTGCAAGTTCAAAGATAATCATTTTTTCCAATCTCCGAGTAACTCTTGGAGGCTTTGAAAAAACCGGAAACCAGTTTATTTGTGTATCAAAGATACCCAAAAGGACACGTGGCTTTCCGTATTTAAACTTTTCCGGTAATGAGATGGTGTGAATATAATAGCTTAATTGGCGTTCATTTATTCATCTATAATAAACCCCACGCCTACTCAGAGCGAGAAACAGAACGAGAATGAGGACACATCCATTTCCCAAAAACCTACTTCCCACATATCACCGCCCTAACTTAAGAAGGGTTCAAAACCCCTCCACCCCCAACCCAAACAACCCATAATCATACCTCACCGGATCCGAAGGATCCATTAAACGCAACACCCCATCCAACTCCTCCACCGTCTTCCGATCATTTTGTTTTCGTTCTAATAAACCCAACTTCCTTGAAACGTTTGCTGTATGAACATCTAAGGGAATGCTGAGTTGGGACATAGGAATGTTTTTCCAGAGGCCGAAGTCGACGCCGGTGTGGTCGCGGCGGACCATCCAGCGGAGGTACATGTTGAGGCGTTTGGCGGCGGAACCGGCTTGCGGACTGGCGACGTGTTTGCCGAGGCGGGCGGGTAAATGGGCTTCGAAGAGTTTGGTGCGAAAATGATCGATGGCTCCAAAGGCGTTTTGATGTGTTTGAAATCCGTCGGTAAATACTTTTTCTAATCCGCCCTCCGATTCGTAGATGTAACGAAGGCCTTGGATGTAGGCGATGAAATCTTCGCCGTTAAAGGTGCGGTGGACAAACTTCGAGAGTTTTTTGAGGTCTGCGGTTTTGTGGTGGCTTACGAATTCAAATGGTCGGTG
>JBILMS010000022.1:0-47313 GCA_044375415.1 Flavobacteriales bacterium | reverse complement strand
AATTCCTATTAAACTTCAAATAGGGAAGGAGAGGGCTTGAATAAACCGAACTTTTTTTCGGAAAGAACCATCCCTCCGAGTGCGTTTCGAGTGGCCGCAAGGGGCCACCGCTAACTAGTTTATTTGTCTAGCTTTTTCCCCATTGAACTAGACATATCCCACTAGTGAGAGTAGGATATGTCTAGCTTTGGACTAGACATATCCCGCGAAGATAGTATTTTTTTAAATGTCCATATCCTCCAGTGGACTTCGAATTTCCGAAATTTTCTGCGTGCTGACATGCGTATAGATCTCAGTGGTTTTACTGCTCGAATGTCCTAAAAGCTCTTGAATATAGCGTAGGTCAGTGCCTGCCTCCAATAAGTGTGTGGCATAACTGTGACGTAACCAGTGAAGTGATACGGGTTTTTTTATGGTGGTCCGACCTAACGCCTGTTTTAAAACTAATTGAATGCTCTTTTCGCTATATGGCTCACCAACCCTCTGACCTTCGAATAGCCAAACTTTCGGTTTGTATTTCAACCAATATTCGCGGAGCTGAGCAATCATTTTTGACGGGAGTGGTGCAATTCTATCCTTGCGACCCTTGGCCATTTTAATGATCAGAATATTTCTGTTCGTATCTATGTGTTCAGGCTTGAGTGCCAATAGTTCTCCTCTTCTCAAACCACAACAATATATCAGACTTAACATCGTCTTGTGTTTCAAATTCCCGGTGTTACGAAGTATCTCCTGCACTTCTTCTTTGCTCAAAACATTGGGTAGCTTCTTGTCTTTCTTGGGTAGGTATAGATAATTAACTTCAATTTTTTTTAGTTTGAATCGCTCGTAGTAGTGCTTTATGGCATTTACCATAAGTCGCTGCCACGAGATGGATAGATTTCGCTTAAAGCAATAGTCATGAAAGAAGGTGTTCACATCGTCATTTGTGAGTTCCTCAAGCTTGTTCCCTTTGAAATATTCTAGAAAAAGACGAAGGGCCTCGGTATAACTTTTAACGGTGTGACGGCTGAATCTTTTGGTTTGTAAATACTTCGTATACGAATCCAACTCTGCTCGTAGTCTGGTGGATTCTTGTTGAAGTTTCGACCCGTCAGGAATGTCTGCAGAGGAGAAAATATGCCCCAATTCTTTACGGTTTTCCTCAGAAACAGGTACATGCCAGGCTCGAACTTTAGGATTCCATTTGGACCCTTTTAAAGTGCGAATTTGACGTATTATTTCGCGGTCGTATTTGAATTTAACTTCATAAAAAAATTCCTCTTTCTCCCGAACGAGTAGGATGGTAGTTGCTTCTTCCATAACTTGAGTTTTTAGTTTCAACAAGTTTCGGAATAGGGGAGAAGATGTTCGTTCTATTTGCGGATTTTTGGAATTACTTTTTTTTTGGAACGCAAGGGAGCGTTGCTCCCCGCAAAGGACCACTTCGTGGTTCGCAGAGGCCGCAAAGCCATACGGAACGCTTGGCAGAACGAAGTGCCACCCTTTCCCTTTCCCTTTACTGTTTATGGGAGCTCTGTTTCCCGTAAATCCGAACTTCATGCGTTATTTCGAGAACCCAGACAAATCGACTCGAATACAAAATAAATCAACTTAAAAGTTTCACTATAGGGAAACATTTGTATATTTGTAATGTGGCGAAAAACCAGAAATATAGAAAAATAACTTTTTACAAAAACTACTTTCAAGACTTCTTTGCCAAACAAGACAAGAAAGTTAAAGCAAAAATTGTTTGGACTTTTGACTTGATAGAAGGCTTACAAAGAGTTCCTGAGACGTATCTTAAACATATTGAAAACACGGATGAACTTTATGAAATCCGCGTTCAAACAGGGAGTGACATTTTTAGAATTTTCTGTTTTTTTGACCAAGGACGATTGGTTGTTTTAGCGAATGGATTTCAAAAGAAAGCACAAAAGACACCTAGAAAAGAAATAGAAATAGCTCTTAAAATAAAAGCAGAATATGAAAGCGAAGAATAAAAACTTGATAACTCTCGAAGAGTTCAAAGAAAAGAACTACGGTAAACGTGGGACAAAAAAGCGTGATGAACTTGAAGCTGGTTATGAAGTATTTAAAATCGGTGCTTTGATTCATGACACTCGTGTTGAAATGGGAATGACACAAGAACAACTTGCGGAAAAAGTTGGGACAACTAAATCCTATATTTCAAAAATTGAGAACAATATAAAAGAAGCTCGAATTTCTACACTTCAAAAAATCATTGAACTTGGTTTTGGTGGACGACTAGAACTGAAAGTGAAAATCTAAAGGAAAACTTAACCTTAAAAAAAGAAAAGCAGCTTATAACATCTGAAATAATTGCTTTTAGGAAGGCTGCACAGATAAGGTATCGTTAGGGTTCGCCATGGTATGCACAGGTTCGCAATGGTTTCCGGAACTTTGAATTCTCTGCGTTGCAAAAAGACAATGAAATTTACGGAACGCAGAGGTCGCAATGGTCACGCAGAGGTACGCAATGTTAAACTCTTTCAAGACCCTCCTTGCGCTCTCCGCGTTACCTCCGCGTCCTCCGCGTTCCTAAAATCCTGAAGCCCATTGAGACTATTATCGCTTCCCCTGAAAATCGGCCATTAGCACATCAGCACATCAGCACATTAAAAAAGGCCTCAGAAAAATCCAAGGCCTTTTTTTAATTCTATGTTTTTGAAGTCTTACGAATTCACATTCGCTTCTTCTTTCTTCGCTACAAGATTCACGTAATCTTCGTTGCTGCCCACAATCATCTTTTGGAAACGACGTACGCCGGATCCTGCAGGTATTGGGTGACCAACAATTACGTTTTCTTTCAAACCGTTTAATACGTCTGTCTTCGCTTGGATAGCTGCTTCATTCAGAACTTTGGTAGTCTCCTGGAACGATGCGGCTGATATCCACGATTCAGTCTGCAACGATGCACGTGTGATACCCTGAAGCATTGGAATCGCCGTTGCTGTGATAGCAGGACGTGCTTCCATGATCTCGGCATCTTTGCGCTTCAACTGCGAATTTTCATCGCGGAGTTGGTGCGTGCTGATGATTTGTCCTTCCTTGTAACGATCGCTGTTTCCGGCATTCATCACAACTACTTTTCCAAACAAACTATCATTGTCCAAAAGGAATTCTGCTTTGTCAACAGATGTTCCTTCGAGGAAACGTGTATCGCCGGGATCGCTGATCTGTACTTTACGCATCATCTGACGTACAATCACTTCAAAGTGCTTGTCATTGATCTTCACACCCTGAAGACGATAAACTTCCTGTACTTCGTTTACAAGGTATTCCTGAACGGCAGTAGGACCGGAGATATCGAGGATGTCGCCCGGAGAAACGGCGCCGTCGGAAAGTTGCATACCTGCTCTTACGAAGTCACCATCCTGAACAAGGATGTGCTTAGATAGTGGCACAAGGTATTTTTTCTCTTCACCTGTACGCGCACGCACCGTGATTTCTCGGTTACCGCGTTTTACTTTACCGTATTCAACTATACCGTCGATCTCACTTACTACAGCAGGGTTCGATGGATTACGTGCTTCGAACAACTCAGTTACACGTGGCAGACCACCGGTGATGTCACCTGTTTTTCCGCTCTGACGTGGGATCTTAGCTACAATAGCACCTTTACCAATCTTGTCTCCTTCTTTCACAATGATGTGAGCTCCAACAGGAAGAGAGTACACTTTTACTACTTCTTTCTTGCGGGTGATTTCGATAGCAGGGTTTTTCTTCTTGTCTTTGGTTTCGATAATAACCAACTCGGTAAATCCGGTTTGTTCATCGACCTCTGCTTTGTATGTGATACCTTCTTCGATGGCGTCGAACTTAACGTCTCCGTCTTCTTCAGAAATGATCACCGAGTTGTAAGGATCCCAATCGCAAAGTAGATCGCCTTTTTTCATTGTAGCACCGGGTCTTGCATGCAAGGTGGAACCATAAGGAATGTTGGCAGTCATCAAAGCGATGCCTGTGTCTTCGTCAACTATTTTTAACTCAGAAGAACGAGAAACCACAATGATTTTCATTTCTCCTGTATCCGACATTTTTTCTACCGTACGCAATTCATCTATTTCTAGTGTACCGGCATTTTTAGCGCGTATTTCAGCTTCAGAAACACCACCACCCGCAGTACCCCCTGTGTGGAAGGTACGAAGTGTAAGCTGTGTACCCGGCTCACCGATCGACTGTGCCGCGATTACGCCGACAGCCTGTCCTTCCTGCACCATACGGGCAGTAGAAAGATCGCGACCATAACACTTAGCACAAACTCCTCGCTTGCTTTCGCATGTCAATACCGAACGAATTTCAACTTCTTCGATACCGGCAGCAAAAATTGCATCGGCATGTTCTTCTTTGATTTCTTCACCGGCACTAACGATCAACTCATCCGTTTCAGAATTGTAAACGTTGTGTACGCTCACACGACCGAGGATACGATCTTCAAGTGTCTCTACTACCTCATCACTTTTCTTAAGTGCTGATGCAACAAGTCCGCGAAGGGTACCACAATCTGTTTCGTTGATGATCACGTCTTGAGCAACGTCTACAAGCCTACGGGTAAGGTAACCTGCGTCAGCCGTTTTCAAGGCCGTATCCGCAAGACCCTTACGAGCACCGTGGGTAGAGATGAAGTACTCAAGGATCGAAAGTCCTTCTTTAAAGTTCGCAAGGATCGGGTTTTCGATAATGTCTTGACCACCGGTAGCTGCGCTCTTTTGTGGTTTAGCCATCAGACCCCTCATACCTGCGAGCTGACGAATCTGCTCTTTCGAACCACGTGCTCCGGAGTCGAACATCATGAAGATTGAGTTAAATCCTTCTTGGTCGGTCTTAAGACGGTCCATGAGGATGTTTGTCAACTTCGAGTTGGTGTTCGTCCAGATATCAATTACTTGGTTGTAACGCTCGTTGTTGGTGATGAGACCCATGTTGTAGTTCTCAAACACTTCTTTAACACGCAAGCTGGCATCGTTTACCAACTTATCTTTCTCGGGTGGAATAACTACGTCGCTCAATTTGAAGGATAGTCCTCCTTTGAATGACCAGTAGTAACCCATGTTTTTGATCTCATCGAGGAAGTGTGCTGCACGCGCAATACCTACCGTTTTTAAGATCAAGCTAATGATATCGCGAAGTGCCTTTTTAGTAAGAACCTGATTAAGGAATCCTACTTCTTTAGGTACAACATTGTTAAAGATTACGCGACCTGCCGTTGTTTCGATGATGCTGGTTTTACCCTCAACATCCATCCAACGTACTTTGATATAAGCATGCAAATCGAGTTTGCCTTCGTTGAAAGCAATCGTAACTTCTTCGGCAGAATAGAAGGTCATACCCTCACCTAAGGCAGGATGCTCGGGAGTACCCTTGCGGCCTTTAGTGATGTAGTAAAGACCCAATACCATGTCTTGAGAAGGTACCGTTATTGGTGCACCGTTGGCAGGGTTCAAAATGTTGTGCGAAGCAAGCATCAACAGTTGGGCTTCCAAAATTGCAGCATGGCCAAGTGGCACGTGTACCGCCATCTGGTCACCATCGAAGTCGGCGTTGAACGCAGTACATACGAGAGGGTGCAACTGAATAGCTTTTCCTTCGATCAATTTTGGTTGGAAAGCCTGAATACCCAAGCGGTGTAGGGTAGGGGCACGGTTGAGAAGAACAGGGTGTCCTTTCAATACGTTTTCCAAAATATCCCAAACAACAGCTTCTTTTTTATCTACAATTTTCTTGGCGCTTTTTACAGTCTTCACAATACCACGCTCTATCATCTTGCGGATGATAAATGGTTTGAAAAGCTCAGCAGCCATTTCTTTTGGAAGACCACACTCGTGTAGTTTCAATTCAGGTCCTACAACAATTACGGAACGTGCAGAATAATCGACACGTTTACCAAGTAAGTTCTGACGGAAACGTCCTTGCTTACCTTTCAATGAGTCGGAAAGTGATTTGAGCGGACGATTGCTTTCTGTCTTAACCGCAGATGATTTTCTCGAGTTATCGAAAAGAGAATCTACCGCTTCCTGCAACATCCTTTTCTCGTTACGGAGAATCACTTCCGGAGCTTTGATTTCCATCAAACGCTTCAAACGGTTGTTACGGATAATTACACGGCGATATAAATCGTTCAAATCGGACGTAGCAAAACGACCACCATCCAATGGAACAAGCGGACGAAGTTCGGGTGGAATAACCGGAACAACTTTCACGATCATCCATTCCGGATTGTTCTGTACACGACCATTTGCATCACGGAAAGCTTCCACTACCTGAAGACGTTTCAAAGCTTCGTTCTTACGTTGCTGTGAAGTTTCGGTAGACGCTTTGTGACGAAGGTCGAAAGACAAATCATCCAAATTAACGCGGCTCAACATTTCGTGTAGAGCATCGGCACCCATTTTGGCAAGGAACTTATTAGGATCCTTATCATCGAGGTACTGATTGTCTTTTGGAAGCCTGTCTAAGATTTCCAAATACTCATCTTCCGTGATGAAATCATCTTTCTGTAAAGCATTGCCTTCAGCATTGGTCGCAGGACCAACATTGATAACAACATAACGCTCGTAGTAAATGATTTGATCTAGTTTCTTGGTAGGAAGACCCAACAAGTAACCGATTTTGTTTGGAAGTGAGCGGAAGTACCAAATGTGCGCCACAGGAACTGTAAGGGCAATGTGACCCATACGCTCGCGACGTACTTTTTTCTCGGTTACTTCAACACCACAACGGTCGCAAACAATACCCTTGTAACGGATACGCTTGTATTTCCCGCAGTGACATTCATAGTCCTTTACAGGACCAAATATTCTTTCACAAAACAGTCCGTCGCGCTCAGGTTTGTAGGTCCTGTAGTTGATGGTTTCAGGCTTTAAAACCTCACCATGCGATCTTTCCAAAATGTGCTCCGGAGAAGCGAGACTAATCGTAATCGATCTGAAGTCGCTGCTCGGACGTGCTATTTTTTTATTGGCTGATAACATATTTCTGTAGAGTGTGGTCGTTATTAACTTGTTCTAAAACTCGCTGCTGTAGCGGTGTCTGTGCGCTAATTAATTTTGATTTAATGTAACGTTCAGACCAAGACCCCTTAATTCGTGCATCAATACGTTGAACGATTCTGGGATACCCGGTACCGGCATGTTTTCACCCTTAACAATGCATTCGTATGCTTTCGCACGACCGATTACATCGTCGGATTTTACTGTCAGGATTTCCTGCAGAATGTTAGCCGCACCAAATGCTTCAAGAGCCCAAACCTCCATCTCACCAAAACGCTGACCTCCGAACTGGGCTTTACCTCCCAATGGCTGCTGCGTGATAAGAGAGTATGGTCCGATGGAACGTGCGTGCATCTTGTCGTCTACCATGTGAGACAGCTTAAGCATGTAGATCACACCAACGGTTGCCGGCTGATCAAAACGCTCTCCTGTACCACCATCATATAGATAAGAAACACCATCTCTTGGAATACCTGCTTCGTCGGTTAGGTCGTTGATGTTGTCAATCGTTGCTCCATCGAAAATCGGTGTAGCATACGTTCTTCCCATCTTGATACCTGCCCAACCAAGAACAGTTTCGTAAATCTGACCAAGGTTCATCCTCGATGGTACACCAAGTGGATTCAATACAATGTCCACAATAGTTCCGTCTTCGAGGAATGGCATGTCTTCGTCGCGAACGATACGGGCTACAATACCCTTGTTTCCGTGACGACCCGCCATTTTATCTCCTACTTTCAGTTTACGTTTTTGAGCAACATATACTTTAGCAAGTTTCACAATACCGGCCGGTAGTTCATCACCAACTGTCAAGTGGAATTTCTTGCGCTTGTAAGCACCCAAAAGTTCGTTGAATTTCAGGTTGAAGTTGTGTACACAACGTTTAACCATATCATTCACGCCTTGCTCTTTCGTCCATCCATCAGCATTTACAACACTGAAGTCGATAGTTGAAAGGGCTTTCGCACTGAACTTAGTTCCTTTCTTAATTTGTTCTTCTTTAAAGAAATTGTAGACACCTTGACAAGTAGCATCCTTGAGGATAGCAATCAATTTGTCGATCAGAACTTTTTTCAATTCTGCAACATCTTTATCGTGTTCCTTATCTAGTGCTTCAACAATGGCCTTTTCGTTTGACTTAACAGGCTTCTTGTCTTTGATGGTACGGCTAAACAATTTCTTGTCTATAACCACACCCGTCACTGATGGTGGAACTTTTAAAGATGCATCTTTCACGTCACCGGCTTTGTCACCGAAAATCGCACGAAGAAGTTTTTCTTCCGGAGTAGGATCGGTTTCACCTTTTGGAGTGATCTTACCTACAAGGATGTCTCCTTCTTTGATTTCAGCACCGATGCGAATGATACCGTTTTCATCTAAATCCTTAGTAGCTTCTTCGCTTACGTTTGGAATATCGGCAGTTAATTCCTCAATACCGCGTTTGGTATCGCGAACTTCTACAGTGTATTCATCTACGTGAATAGATGTGAAGATGTCTTCACGTGCAACGCGCTCGGAGATAACAATCGCATCCTCGTAGTTGTAACCTTTCCATGGCATGAAAGCCACTTTCAAGTTTCTACCGATGGCGAGTTCTCCATTGCGGGTAGAATATCCTTCTACCATTATTTGTCCTTCACTTACTTTTTCGCCTTTAACAACGAGAGGGCGTAAGTTAATTACAGTGCTTTGGTTTGTTTTTGCAAATTTCAGGATGTCGTATGACTTCACGGCGCTATCAAAGCTAACAAGTTCGTCGGCTTCACTGCGCTTGTAACGAATACGAATTTCAGTAGCATCTACGTACTCAACAACTCCATCGTTTTCTGCAGAGAGCAATACACGTGAGTCGCGAGCAACGAGTGCTTCCAAACCTGTACCTACAACCGGAGCTTCAGGCACCATCAAAGGAACGGCCTGACGCATCATGTTCGATCCCATCAGAGCTCGGTTGGCGTCATCGTGCTCCAAGAAAGGAATCAACGATGCGGCAATCGATGCAATCTGGTTCGGAGAAACGTCCATGAGGTGAATCTCATTCGGCTGCACAACTGGGAAGTCACCTTCCAAACGTGCTTTCACCACCGAAGTATCGAATCTACCGCTGTCATCGATGCTGGCGTTTGCCTGAGCGATGATCAACGAATTTTCGTCTTCTGCCGTGCGGTAATTTACAGCGCTGTTGTCGAGAACGGCTTTACCGTTTTCTACTCGGCGATAGGGGGTTTCGATAAATCCGAGACGGTTGATTTTCGCATAAACACAAAGCGAAGAAATCAGACCGATATTCGGACCTTCCGGTGTTTCGATAGTACAAAGACGACCATAGTGAGTATAGTGTACGTCACGTACCTCGAAACCTGCGCGCTCACGGGAGAGACCACCCGGTCCGAGTGCCGACATCCTTCTCTTGTGAGTAACCTCACTGAGTGGGTTCGTCTGGTCCATGAACTGCGAAAGCTGGTTGGTACCAAAAAATGAGTTAATAACCGAAGACAAGGTCTTGGCATTAATAAGGTCGATAGGTGTAAATACCTCATTGTCCCTTACGTTCATTCTTTCGCGGATGGTGCGGGCCATACGAGCCAAACCAACTGCGAACTGATTGTACAATTGTTCTCCTACTGTACGAACACGACGGTTCGACAAGTGGTCGATATCATCCACATCAGCTTTGGAGTTAACCAATTCGATGAGGTATTTAATAATGGAAATGATGTCCTCTTTGGTAAGTGTTCTCTGTGAATCGGGAACGTTCAAACCGAGTTTACGGTTGATACGGAAACGTCCAACTTCACCAAGGTCATAACGCTGCTCCGAGAAGAAGAGTTTGTCGATAACACCACGGGCTGTTTCCAAATCCGGTGGCTCTGCGTTTCTCAACTGACGGTAGATATATTCCACCGCTTCTTTTTCGGAGTTTGAGGTATCTTTTTGAAGTGTGTTATGGATGATGGCGAAATCGGCAGCATTTGTTTCCTCTTTGTGGAGGATGATGCTTTTAGCGCCGCTTTCCACGATCATATCGATGTGGTGATCTTCGAGAATAGTCTCGCGATCCATCACTACTTCGTTACGCTCGATGGATACCACTTCACCGGTATCTTCGTCTACGAAATCTTCAACCCAAGTACGCAAAACACGTGCAGCCAACTTACGTCCAAGAACGCGTTGGATACCGGCTTTACTCACTTTCACTTCTTCAGCGAGATTGAATATTTCTAGAATTTGACGATCGCTTTCATAACCAATCGCACGAAGCAGGGTAGTTACCGGAAGCTTCTTTTTACGATCGATGTATGCGTACATCACATTGTTGATGTCGGTAGCAAATTCGATCCATGATCCTTTGAAAGGAATAATTCTGGCCGAATAGAGTTTCGTTCCGTTTGCGTGACGGCTTTGGCCGAAAAACACACCCGGAGATCTGTGAAGCTGAGACACGATAACGCGCTCTGCACCATTGATCACAAAAGAACCTCGTGGGGTCATGTATGGGATAGTACCAAGGTACACGTCTTGTACGATGGTTTCAAAATCTTCGTGTTCAGGGTCTGTACAGTACAGCTTCAACTTTGCCTTAAGAGGCACGCTGTATGTTAGTCCGCGTTCGATACACTCTGCGATAGTGTATCTGGGGGGATCAATAAAATAATCCAAGAATTCCAGTACAAACTGGTTTCTGGTGTCCGTGATGGGGAAGTTCTCGGCAAATACCTTAAAAAGTCCTTCGTTTGCCCTGTTTTCCGGATTGGTTTCTAGTTGGAAAAATTCCCTAAAGGAAGCCAACTGAATTTCCAGAAAATCGGGATAATCAAAAGAGCTCTTGGTAGAGGAGAAACTCTGACGGTCATCTAATCGTTTAAGCGTAGCCACTGCTTTTTATTTTGAATTTGTGAGAATGGGGGAGGTCTGAAAAAATCTGTTTACAGCCCAATTGTCTATAAACAGATTTAGGCCTGCCCCGAAATTGCTTTCGGGGAGGCCTTATCTGTATGCTATAGTGAGAAAATTACTTAATCTCAACTTCTGCTCCTGCTTCTTCAAGTTGGGTTTTCAAAGCGTTTGCTTCGTCTTTGGTAACACCTTCCTTGAGTGGGCCCGGAGCCTTGTCTACTACATCCTTAGCTTCTTTCAAGCCAAGACCTGTAAGATCTTTTACTAGTTTAACTACTGCGAGCTTGTTGGCTCCACCAGCTTTTAAGATAACATCAAAAGATGTTTTCTCTTCTGCGGCAGCACCAGCACCAGCGCCTGGACCAGCAATTGCCACTGCAGCAGCAGCCGGCTCAATGCCATAGTCGTCTTTAAGAATTTTGGCAAGTTCGTTAACCTCTTTAACCGTTAGGTTTACTAGGTTTTCTGCCATCGCTTTCAAATCAGCCATTTTATTATGGTATTAAAAAATTGAACTTAAGTGATGTTTTTTTATTTGCGCTCTTCGAGCGTCTTTACTAAACCGGCAATGGTGCTTCCGCCACTCTGAAGTGCCGAAATAACATTGCGTGCAGGTGATTGCAACAATGACACAAGATCGCCGAGCAATTCGTCTTTGCTCTTAATGGCTACAAGTGCCGGTAATTGGTCGTCTCCTACATAACAATCTTCCATTATGAATGCAGCCTTGAGAGTTGGCTTTGCATGTTTCGCACGGAAATCTTTGATAAGACGTGCAGGTACATTACCTACTTCAGCTGTCATCACGGCAGTGTTGCCTTTAACAGCTTCGTAGAGTGGGCTGTAGTCTTTACCTTCGATTCCTTGTAAGGCTTTGAGCAAAAGCTTGTTTTTTACAACACGCATTTTGATGCCGGCCTTGAAACATTCGCGGCGCAGTGAGCTCGTAGCTTCAGCATTCAGGGATGAGGTATCCGTCAGGTAAAATACCGGACTGTTTGAAATCATTTCTGCGATTTCAACGATTTCCTGTTGTTTCTGTTCTTTGGTCATAATAATCCTCCGTTACAGTTGCTGTAAGTTTTAGTGAGCTACTCCTTTGGTTTCTACATTCACACCGGGGCTCATAGTTGAACTGACAGAAATGCTTTGGATGTAAGATCCTTTCGCTGCAGATGGCTTTAGTTTTACAAGTGTCTGTATTAGTTCACTTGCATTTTCAGCCAATTTGGTAGCATCAAATGACACCCTTCCGATGGAAGCATGCACGATACCGGCCTTATCTACTTTGAAATCGATGTTACCTGCTTTCTTTTCAGTAACCGCCTTTCCAACATCCATGGTAACAGTGCCGGTTTTCGGATTGGGCATCAGGCCGCGTGGACCTAATATTCTTCCCAAAGCTCCTACCTGGCCCATTACACTGGGTGTGGTAATAATCACATCAACGTCGGTCCATCCACCCTTAATTTTCTCGATATAGTCGTTAAGTCCTACGTGGTCTGCCCCTGCTGCCTTGGCTTCTGCTTCCTTGTCAGGAGTGCATAGTACCAATACACGTACAGTTCTACCTGTACCATGTGGAAGAGAAACAGTGCCGCGCACCATTTGGTTAGACTTCTTAGGATCTACTCCGAGGCGGACAGCGATGTCGACTGAGGCGTCGAACTTCGTGGTGGTGATTTTTTTCACCACGGTAACGGCTTCAGACAAGTTGAACGATTTTTCACTATCGTACTTGCTCAGAGACGTTTTACGGTTTTTGCTGATACTTCCCATTGTTTATCCTTCGAGATTAATAAGGGCGTTGGCCTGTAATTGTAATACCCATACTGCGTGCTGTACCTGCGATCATGCTCATAGCACTTTCGATGGTAAAGCAGTTAAGATCGGGCATCTTGTCTTCTGCAATAGTTTTAACCTGTTCCCAGGTAACGCTACCAATTTTCTGTCTGTTGGGTTCCGCAGCACCTTTTTTGGCCTTTGAAATTTCCAACAATTGAATAGCAGCGGGCGGCGTCTTAATGATAAAGTCAAATGACTTATCAGTGTAAAACGTGATGAGCACCGGAAGAACCTTGCCCGGTTTATCTTGGGTTCTAGCATTAAACTGCTTACAGAACTCCATGATATTCACACCTTTCGAACCTAATGCAGGTCCAATCGGGGGCGCAGGGTTGGCGGCTCCGCCTTTAACTTGCAGCTTGACAAATCCAGCTACTTCTTTCGCCATTTTATTATTTATTTATTTGGTTTGCGTGACGTTCAAAGGGAAGCTTTTGAGTAACATTTAAGATGTTAAACATTGTCCGTCACACGCTTTTTATTCTTTTTCAACTTGCATGTAGCTCAATTCTACCGGCGTCTTGCGACCAAAAATCTTGACCATTACTTTCAACTTCTTCTTGTCTTCATTGATCTCTTCGATCACGCCACTGAAAGTGTTAAATGGCCCGTCAATTACTTTGACGTTTTCGCCAACTACAAACGGTACATGCAATTCTTCGCCGCTTTCGGCTAATTCGTCAACTTTTCCAAGGATCCTATTCACCTCTGATAATCGCAGTGGAATAGGTTCACCTCTCTTTTCTGCACCCAAAAAACCAATCACATTGGTGATGTTTCGGATGATGTGTGGAATTTCTCCCACCAACGATGCTTCAATAAGAACGTAACCGGGAAGGTAGTTCCGCTCTTTACTGATCTTTTTTCCGTTCCTCATCTGAAAAATCTTTTCAGTAGGAATGAGCACCTGGGCAACGAAGTCCTGAAGACCGCGTGCCTTGATTTCGCTTTCGATGTATTCCTTCACTTTCTTCTCTTTCCCGCTAATGGCACGTACTACGTACCATTTTTTTTCGATGTCGCTCATGGGTGCTTATTTGAGTGTTTCGAAATGAATTATCAACCCAGTAGGTCGTATATGAATCCTACCATGCCTTTCCAGAAAGAGCCTTCTCCACCGGACTTTCCAAAAATGAAATCCATCAGAAATACTGCAACTGTAATCATCAGAGTAGTTATAAACACGAGTACCGTGCTTTCCTGGAGTTCTCTCCAAGTCGGCCAGGTCACTTTTTGCATCAACTCCTGGTATGATTCCTCTAAAAACGTAATAAAACCTGCCATATGATGTTCTTTTTTGCACGGGCACCAGGATTCGAACCTAGATCAACGGTTTTGGAGACCGCTATTCTACCATTGAACTATGCCCGTATTTTTGTTAGTTCGTGCGCTCCTTTTTCTTTCCCCTCTAGCTTTCCGTCTTTAAACGTGAAAGTGAAGGTGAGATCTTCTTCCGAAGAGACTCACCTTCACATGTATCGGTACAAGTATATTTTACTTGACAATTTCGGTCACCTGACCAGCACCTACAGTACGACCACCCTCGCGGATAGCGAAACGAAGTCCTTTGTCCATGGCGATTGGAGCAATCAATTTTACGTTGATTGAAACGTTATCACCTGGAAGAACCATTTCGCGACCAGCCTCTAGGTTGATCTCTCCGGTTACGTCTGTCGTACGGAAGTAAAACTGTGGACGGTATTTGTTGTGGAATGGAGTGTGACGTCCACCTTCTTCTTTCTTAAGTACATAGATCTCAGCTTTGAAATCTGTGTGTGGTGTGATAGACCCCGGCTTCGCAATAACCATACCTCTGCGGATATCTGCTTTTTCGATACCACGAAGGAGAAGTCCTACGTTGTCACCTGCTTCACCACGGTCAAGAATCTTACGGAACATCTCAACCCCTGTGCAAACTGATTTCAATTTCTCATCGTTGAATCCGATGATATCTACTTCGTCTGCTGTGTTGATAACACCACGCTCGATACGTCCTGTAGCAACTGTACCACGACCTGTGATAGTGAAAACGTCTTCCACTGACATCAAGAATGGCTTCTCAGTCTCACGAGGAGGAATTGGAATCCAAGTATCTACTGCTTCCATCAATGCTTTCACAGTATCAACCCATTTAGCATCTCCGTTCAAAGCACCAAGTGCAGAACCACGAATTACCGGAGTGTTGTCTCCGTCGTATTCGTAGAAACTCAAAAGTTCGCGAATTTCCATTTCAACTAGGTCGAGAAGTTCTCCATCGTCTACCATGTCTACTTTGTTCATGAATACAACGATCTTAGGCACACCAACCTGGCGACCAAGAAGGATGTGCTCACGAGTCTGAGGCATTGGACCGTCAGTGGCAGCAACCACTAGGATCGCACCGTCCATCTGAGCAGCACCTGTAACCATGTTCTTAACGTAGTCAGCGTGACCTGGACAGTCAACGTGAGCGTAGTGACGGTTAGCAGTTTGATATTCTACGTGTGCAGTGTTAATTGTAATACCGCGTTCTCTTTCTTCGGGAGCATTGTCGATAGATGCAAAGTCCCTTACTGCAGCAAGACCATCCTTGGCAAGTACTGAGGTAATTGCAGCAGTTAGAGTAGTCTTACCATGGTCAACGTGACCAATAGTTCCAATGTTCACGTGGGGTTTGGAACGGTCAAATGTTTCCTTAGCCATAGTTGATTGATTTTTGTGTGTTGTTTATCTCTGATTTATTGAATGTGCCAATTAATCATCCTCTCCTCTTATTCTCTCTCGTATCTATTGTCGTCTTCTTTCTTCTTTAATGCCTTTCTCTTCTCGCTTTCCGTTCCTGAGCCGTTGTCGGGAATTGAACCCGAGACCTCTTCCTTACCAAGGAAGTGCTCTACCCCTGAGCTACAACGGCTTAAAACAAACTGCCCTAAAGCAGGAAGAACCTAAGTTCTTCGCCGTTGTCAAATTGCTTCGACCTCAGCTTTTCTTTTGTTTCCGCCCCGTGGTGAACGAAAACAATTTCCAGAATTCCGCTACCGTTATCCCCGGTTAAGTTTTCACTTTTTCCAGGTCCACGGAATCCGTGCTTTTGGAGGAATCTTTCCATCCTTCCTGAGCGGGAGACGAGGCTCGAACTCGCGACATTTAGCTTGGAAGGCTAATGCTCTACCAACTGAGCTACTCCCGCTTAACCGTCCGAGTTTCCTAAACTTTCATTCAGGAACCCAAACATCCTTGGTGGGGAGAACAGGATTCGAACCTGTGAAGGTGTAAACCAACAGATTTACAGTCTGTCCTCGTTGGCCGCTTGAGTATCTCCCCTAAATTCCTTTTTCTGAGCCGGTGGAGGGATTCGAACCCCCGACCAGCTGATTACAAATCAGCTGCTCTGGCCAGCTGAGCTACACCGGCAAATCCACGTCTGTCAAGGAACTTGTGTATAAAAATACACCCCTGCTTTTTCAAACAGGGGTGCAAATGTAGTTAAGGAAGTTGTCCGTGCAACATTCCCATAAAAAAAATATCTTAAACAGTCCTCGTACGAGTCCTATGTTTCTCAATTTGACGGCGCAAAGCGTCTACAGCTTCATCCGTAGCCTCCTCAAAACTCTTACTCTGCTTCTTCGCAAACAAATCATTGCCGGGAATCGACAATTTAATTTCCGCGATCTTATTCTCATTGACGTCAGACTTATCCAACCTTAAAAAAACCTCGCCTTTTATGATTCGATCATGAAAAGTACTCAGCTTTCCTAATCTTTCCTCAACGAATTCGATCAGTTTGATGTCTGCATTAAAATGAATGCTCTGAACTTGTACTTGCATTGAATGATGTTTTTAATGGTTAATGACTATTTTTCTATTGACGGGGATGCAGTTTTTCATGAATCGCCCTGAGTTTTTCTATCGAGTTATGTGTGTAAACCTGAGTGGCTGCCAGGCTGCTGTGACCAAGAATCTCCTTTATAACATTCAAATCCGCCCCGTGGTTCAACATATGTGTCGCAAATGAATGCCGTAAAACGTGTGGACTCTTTTTCTTCATCGTTGTGATGTCCGAAAGATAGGATTTTACGAGCTGGTAAACCACCGAGTCTCCCATTTTTTTCCCGTTTTCAGCCAAAAAAAGTAAATCACCGCCCAACCCCTTGTCTATGTGCAGTCTAACCTGAACCCATTCCCGAATCATCGACAAAAGAGCGTCCGACACGGGTATGTATCTCATTTTATGCCGCTTTCCCAATACCTTAATTTGTTTGAGTGAGCGATCCACGTCTGAAATCGACAAATGAATCAACTCTGATCTTCTTATACCTGTTTCATAAAGAAGGGTTACAACAAGTCGGTTTCGCATCATCACCGGATCACTCGTAGCCTCTTGTGTATATAGAGACATTATCTTCGACTCTTCTACAAATACGGGCAAACGTCCCGGTTTCTTCGGTTTATGAATTCCTCTCGCCGGATTTTGATCCAAAATTCCGTTTTTTACCATAAAACGGTAAAAGGAATGAACCGCACTAATTTTTCGTTGAATGGACGTAGGTGCATACTTCTCTTCCATCATCTCGGCCATCCAAGTGCGAATAACCGAAGAACGAACGTCCTCAAACCTGTCTATATCAAAAGTGCGCTTACAGAAAGCGGCAAACTGCGAAAGGTCCTGTTGATAGGCTATTATCGTATGACGGGATGATCTTTTTTCGCTGGAGAGATATTGAATATAAAGCTCAAAATTCACGCAATAAAAAAGGGTAGAATTTTGGACTAAACCAAAATCCTACCCGAGATATTGTTAACAAGACGTTGTGTCTACTTCTCTTCTTCGCGCAAATGGTTGATGAAGATCGCTTTTTTGATCTCCTCACGTCTGCGAACACTGTGCTTCGTATAGGCCTGACGCTTACGCAATGCCTTTACAACACCTGTCTTTTCAAACTTCTTTTTGAACTTCTTGAGAGCGCGGTCGATGCTTTCGCCTTCTTTTACCGGAATAATCAGCATTTTCTTTTTTCTTTAATGGAGCGCAAAAATAGACAGGATTTCAATTTTTGCAACTACTATTTTAAAATTTCTCTTGAAATGACCAATTTTTGGATTTCTGAAGTACCCTCCCCAATAGTACAAAGCTTCGAATCGCGATAGAATTTTTCCACCGGAAAGTCTTTCGTATAGCCATATCCACCAAAAATTTGTACGGCTTCTGTAGCTACTCGTACAGATACTTCCGAGGCATAATATTTTGCTATGGCCGACTCCTTGGTCATCTTCATTTTGTGGTTTTTCATGTAAGCGGCCTGATGTAAAAGCAATTCAGCGGCTTCAATCTCAGTTGCCATATCCGCCAATTTAAAAGCGATTGCCTGGAATTTAGATATGGGCTGACCAAATTGCTCGCGTTCTTTAGAATACTGCAATGCCGCCTCCATGGCGCCTTTTGCGATTCCTAAAGCCAAAGCGCCAATCGAAATTCTACCTCCATCTAATATTTTCATGGCCTGACGAAATCCATCTCCAACTTGGCCACATACTTGTGCATTGCTCACGCGGCAATTATCGAAAATGAGCTCCGCTGTTTCCGAAGCCCTCATGCCCAATTTATTCTCTTTTTTACCTCCACTAAATCCCGGAGTTCCTCTTTCTATAACAAAAGCAGTAATACCACTCGAATCGAGCAACTCTCCGGTTCGGGCCAAAACCAATACAACATCCCCGGAAATCCCATGTGTAATCCAATTTTTGGTTCCATTGATGATCCAATCATCACCATCGCGCACAGCTGTACATTTCATGCGCATTGCATCGCTGCCGGTGTTGGCTTCGGTAAGTCCCCAAGCTCCAATCCACTGGCCACTCGCCAACTTAGGGAGGTATTTTTTCTTCTGTTCTTCGGAACCAAATTCGTAAATATGGTTTGTACAGAGGGAATTGTGCGCAGCCGTAGATAATCCGATAGATCCACACACTTTGGAAATCTCTTCGATAATGGTAATGTACTCGTGGTATCCAAAACCACTTCCGCCATATTCCTGTGGAATCGTAACTCCCATCAAACCGAGTTCACCCATTTTGTGAAATAGTTCTTTAGGGAAATGTTGAGATTCGTCCCATTTCATGATGTTGGGACGTATTTCGCGTTCGCAAAAGTCTCGAACGGTTTGAGCAATCATCATTTGATTCTCAGTTTGTGAAAAATCCATGTAGTTTTTTGGTCAAATATTTTTTGAAGAAACCTCTTGAATAGGGCCTGTGTTCATTAACAGCCTATTTCCTAAAGTTTCCTTTAACAGGGTGTAAAAATATGAATCGGAACGCCAATTTGTTCAAGCTTTTTGGCGCCATGTAAAATTTCAATACTAATTAGAAATGAAAATCCGCAAACTGTAGCTTTCGACATTTTTACGAGTTGAGCCGCGGCTTCCGCCGTGCCCCCGGTGGCGAGCACGTCGTCGTGAATCAAAACGCGAGCTCCTTCCCGAATTGCATTTTTATGAAGTTCAACCGTTGCCGTACCATATTCCAATTCGTAACTAACAGTGTATGTCTCGCGAGGCAACTTTCCTTTTTTACGAACCATTACAAAAGGCACATTGAGTGCTAAAGCCAGGGGCATTCCCAATAAAAAACCCCGACTTTCTAATCCAATGACATATTCTATTCCTTCTTTTGAATAGTGTTCTTTCAGCTCAGAAATAATATTTGTACATAGTTCCGGATTACTGAAAATGGGTGTTACATCTTTGAATAAAATCCCCGGTTTCGGGAAATCCTTTACATCGACTATGGTCTGACGTATTTCTTCTGAAACTGTGGTGAAATGGCTCATACACTCTGCTGCTTTTTGGAGCTGCAAAGTACAGCCTCACAACTTGATGTAGTCGATGATTTTATTAAAAGTCGTTTCATCAATCACCACACAGTTTTTGATATCCTCCGGTTTCAGAAATGGTCCATGTTTATCTCGATACGAGATCAATGCCCTTGCTTTCGTTCCGGTGAGGTAGGGATGAAGTGCCAATTCTTCGGCTCCAACCGCATTGATGTAAATAAATTTCACATCGCTTTGATCGATAGAAATTTTCTCGCGAATAAGTTCTATCGTTTCGGGTTTCATCTTCCAAATTTCCAGAAGTTGTTCGATGTATAAAAAGCCACCCAACCGATTTCGATACTTTACAATGGCACCGGCGTAATAAGGCCCAATCCCCGGTAGATTGAGCAGTTCAACACTATCTGCCGTATTCAGACTCACCGATGAAAATGTCTTTTCTATTTCATCGGCAGCATCTGTAAATACAGGATATTCTTGGCGAATTAACTCCGTGGGTAATTGAATAAAAGGTTCCCAGAGAGCATAAAGATCTTTACTTACGACATACATTTTTGCGAGATCAGATTTTACCTTGAATTGCCCTCCGGTATCTAAGAATTTTCGAATCGATTTTATTTGACCTTCTCTCAGTCCAAGTTTTTCCCATGTTATATCAGCAATCGTATTCGGGTCGAATAAAAAGAGTTCTCCGGGAACGGATTTTTCCGGAGGCTCGATCGAATAGGAGTTTGTCGAATTGGCTTTATTAGTTTGGATTGAAAGCCATTTTTTCACTTCATACGATTGGGCTGAAAAAGCTGTTATTTCAGGTTTTATCCATTTAGGTAAATAGATTTTACAAGCTACGGATAATAGCAGCAGTAGGCATAAAACCAATATGCCACGGCGAGCAGAAAGATGGTAGTGAAACCAGTCTTTGAGTAGTTCTTTATTCATCAGTTTAACGTTCCAAAAATAAAAGGAACCCCGATGAATACAAAAGTTTATTGCGAAAGAGTTTTCAACCGCAAAGGCAGACTACTTGTATCTTTTGATTACACCTGATTTTAAATCGCTCATGTACTCCTTCAAATCTTTTCGCACTTCGGGAGCCAATATCAGGAGTCCGATGATATTTGGAAAAGCCATTCCCAAAATCATACTATCGGAAAAATCCATTACGGAAGCCAGTCCCACGCTGCTGCCGACAACGGTGAAACAGACAAACAAGGATTGAAAAATGAGATGATTCCGACGGCTCTCACCAAATAAGTATCCCCATGCTTTTAATCCATAATAAGACCATGAAATCATGGTGCTATAGGCAAAACAGAATATTGCCATCATTAATATCCACTGAAACCAAGGGAAATGCGTTGTAAAGGCTGCGTTGGTCAATGCCGCGCCATCCAGACCTTTCGGGTCAGCGCCATAACCCGTAAAAACTATAACCAATGCGGTGAAGGTGCAAATCACAACAGTATCTATAAAGGGTTCAAGAATGGAAACCAAGCCTTCACTCACAGGTCGTTCTGTTTTCGAGGCGGAGTGAGCGATACTTGCTGATCCGACACCTGCCTCATTAGAAAAAGAAGCTCTCCGGAATCCCCATATTAATACGCCGATGAATCCACCTTTGGCTGCGTCGGCATTAAAAGCACCATTAATTATGGATGCAAACGCTTCACCGATTCGATCGAAATTCATTCCAATAATGATTAGAGCAAAAATGATATAAAGAGCACACATGAAGGGAACAAGTTTATCGGTCACATTGGCTATTTTTTTTATGCCACCTATAATTACAATCCCCACAAGTAAGGCGCAAACCAGACCGAAAATAAATCCCGAAGGATTACCATCCGGATTCACAGAAAGCCATACTGTTTTGAATTGCGAAAAGGCTTGATTGCTCTGGTACATATTTCCTCCGCCTAATGCGCCTCCGATGCACAAAACGGCAAAAATGATAGCGAGGACTCGCCCCAATTTACCTAAACCACGTTTTTTTAATCCGTCCGATAGATAATACATGGGACCTCCTGAGACTTCGCCATCCTTGCTAATTCTTCTATATTTCACACCCAATGTGCACTCTACGAATTTGCTTGACATACCGAGAAATCCAGCCACAATCATCCAAAAGGTAGCACCGGGACCTCCGAGTGCAATAGCTGTCGCTACTCCTGCTATGTTACCTAGACCAATAGTTCCGCTCAGAGCTGTTGCCAATGCTTGAAAATGTGTAACCTCACCTCGATCCTTTGGATTGTCATAACGACCGCGCACAAGGGAAAGTGCATGCATAAATCCACGAAAGTTCACGAATTTCATATACAATGTAAAAAAAACGGCTCCAAACATTAACCAAACAACAACTAAGAAAACACTCTGCGTTTTATGATCACCATTGGGATGAAAGATAAAATTCCCGGCCCCATCACTCAATCGATTATCATAGAATCCCAACGCCGCAAAGGGATCGTAAAGAACAATACTGTTGATTCCATCTACGGCCGGAATGAAAAAACTATTGATTTTTTCCGATCCCGAAACAGCCGGAACAGGAATATCTAATTCTTGAACTTTTCCTCCCGTATCGGTAATAGTTACATGCACCGAAGTTCCTTCATCATTTCCAGTTGAAATCGGCGAATCCTGTGCGGTTCCTTTGTTCGACCATTTGTAGTGATAGGGTGCTTGACCATCGAGTACTTCCACAGTGATAGTGCCATCTTTGATCTGATCACTTCCTGCCTCAGCTTTTATATTCACTTCAAGTTGAGCGAATAACACGGTGGAGATGAATATGGCGCAAACGCTAACTAAATATCTTGGGTTCATTTTGGCGGCTTTTCGGCAAATAAACGACATCCATCTGTTTTGCCTTCGTCGATTCTGATAATGTCAGCACTATGTGAAAAAGTACTTTACATGAAACCTGCCGTTTCCTTCATCTTTGCACAGATATGGCGGAGCAATTTATCGTAAGCGCAAGAAAGTACAGACCCGACTCGTGGGATACGGTTGTGGGCCAAAAGCACATTACCACAACTTTGCAAAATGCCATAAGCTCCGGGCAAATTGCTCAAGCCTATTTATTCACGGGGCCTCGAGGCGTTGGAAAAACAACGTGTGCTAGAATTTTTGCTAAAGCTGTAAATAACGCTGATCAAATTCTGGAAGGGGAGTATGCTTTCAATATTTTCGAATTGGATGCCGCCAGTAACAACTCGGTAGATGATATTCGTTCGATCGTTGATAGCGTTCGCATCCCTCCTCAAAACGGAAAGTACAAGGTCTATATCATAGACGAGGTTCATATGCTGTCCCCAGCAGCGTTCAACGCGTTCCTCAAAACATTGGAAGAACCACCGGCGCACGCGATTTTTATCCTTGCTACCACAGAAAAACATAAGATCATTCCAACGATTTTAAGTCGTTGTCAGATCTTCGATTTTAATAGAATTAAGGTGCGCGATATTTCAGAGCACCTCACCGAAATCGCCACCAAAGAAGGCATACAAGCCGACGCTGATGCCCTTCACGTGATAGCTCAAAAGGCAGATGGAGCTATGCGGGATGCTCTGTCTATTTTCGATCAGGTTGTTGCTTTTTGCGGTAAAAATCTGCGCTATCAGGATGTCATTCAAAATCTAAATGTTCTCGACTACGACTACTATTTTAAGATAATAGATTTTGTGCTTAACGAAGATATTCCCGGTGCACTTCTCTTGTACAACGAAGTCTTGGATAAAGGTTTTGACGGTCACCACTTCATCACCGGATTGGGCGCTCATTGTAGAAATTTATTGGTGTGCAAAGACTCCCAAACTTTGGCACTCATGGAAGTTAGTGAGGGGGTTGCCGAAAAGTATAGAACACAAGCAGAGACTGCTGATCTCCGATTGTTGATTTCAGCATTGGATTTTATAAACACATGCGACATAGAGTATCGAACTAGTAAAAGTCCAAGGCTCTTAGTCGAATTAACCCTCATGCAACTTTGTAGCATCCTCTTCAATAGAAGCGAGGGTGAAAAAAAAAAGCATAGGCTAAAACCATTTCGAAGTCTTCCACCGTCACAGAAGCCCGTTCGCCTTCAAATCGAAGTTCCGGTTAAAGCACCTGAACCATCCGCTCCGGAGGTCTCAGTTGTGTTGGAGTCCCCTCTAGTTGATAGTATTCAAACAACTCCTCCGCCGAAACCACGCACAGCCTCAGGTGTAGTTGGAAAATCGGCCATGAGCAGAATTCTTTCCAAGTCAAAAGAAAACGTTTCCATCAATGCCATTCGTGAAAGGCAGGTGGAAGAAGATAATCGAGGTCCTGCTCAAGAGTCCATTGCAGATGAGTCGGGAGTAGCCGGGCCGTTTGATTTTAGTCATTTTGAATTGGCTTGGCAGGAATTTGCCGATTCGATGAAGGGAATTAATCTCAGCTTGCACGCCACCTTATCCAAACAACCTCATGAAGTAGACGCTGCAGGACGGATTCAGCTTTTTCTGGCAAATGGTGTGCAAGAAATAGATGTAATCAATATTCGAAGTGAACTCCTTGGCTTCATCAATGAACGCATGGGAATGAAAGGATTTACTCTCAATACCAGTCTTCTCAAACACGGGGAAATCAAAAAGACGTATATGACTTCAAAGGATAAATTTGAGATGATGGCGGGGAAAAATCCTTCCTTACATGAACTCAGAAAAAAATTCAATTTGAACATAGATTTTTAAATTTCTGTAAATGAAAAAAGCCCGGAAGAACCGGGCTTTTTTTATGTAATAAAATCCTTTTGGATTATTTCTTTGCCTGAATGTTCAGAGCCATGTTCACGGTTGGAGTGATCATCTTGTCTTTCAAAGACGCGTCGTTACCATAGTTCATACCCCAAAGAGTACGATCGATATCGAAGTTGGCTACAGCTGAAACAGCGTTCTCTGTGATGTCAACTTTTGCAGGGAAGGTTACGTTTTTCACAACGCCTTTTAACTTCAAGTTACCGCTGATTTTCATATTCGCTCCGGCTACAACTGAAGAATCAGCAGCACTAGGAGTATATGGCTCAACAGAAGTAATTTCAAATGAAGCTGAAGGGTATGTTGCAGCATCAAAGAAATCAGGGCTTAAAAGGTGTGGACGAAGTTTGCCGGTAATAAAATCACCGCTTTCGTGCATATTCATACTATTAATGTTGATAGTGAATGATCCACCTGTAAGTTCTTTACCCTTGATAGCAACAGTACCACCTGATACTTTAAAATGACCGGGGTGGTTTTTACCTACGCCATTTCCGGTAAAATTCACAGCTGTTGTAGCAGTGTCTACATTTAAAGTAACACCTACAGCTTCAGTAGCAGCAACCGCATCGGTAACAGCAGCAGCATCACCTTTTGGAGCACTATCACAAGAAACTAAAAGGCCGGCACCCATCACTAGGGCAAATCCGAATTGAAAAATCTTTTTCATGGGGTTTTATAAAATTAATGTTGTTTGGTACGAGGTGCAAAATTGAGACGCTGAGATGAAAATGAGGTTGATTTGAATCAACTTCGGATGGAATTATGAATTATGAATTATGAATTATGAATTATGAATTATGAATTATGAATGGGATCACAGTAGAGAATGGATTAACATTCATTTCTCGAGTCTCTTTTTCGTCGTTATTATGATTGATCGAAGAATTTTCATAATCTCCTGAGCTTTATCGTGAAATTGCTCGAATTGTACATCAGAGATAAATTCACTTTGATGGAGCAGTTTTAGCCAATAAATTGTCTCTGCGCATTCTTTTTGGGCGATCCCTAGTTTATGGATGAAGTCTTTTCTTGTTTCAGCATTCTGAGACTCCTGGACTATTGCACCAATTGCTGTTGAACTTCGAAATAGTTGGTTTGTAATTATGAAATGACGCTGTTGTTTTTGAATGAGTGAACACAGTTTGACCGTTTCTACTGCGAAGGAAAATGTTTTTTCTACAATTGCGTTTGCCATGTCCGGATTAAGTTTTTGCGAACATGATGAAGCCTCCATAAAAAATCAAAAGAACTCCAATTTTTGGAAAAAAAAGACCAATTTATACGTGCCCCCTCATTCATAATTCATAATTCATAATTCATAATTCATAATTTATAATTTATAATTAAAAGAAAAAGGTCCTCTCTCGAAGACCTTTTTACTATATCGTTTTTCTAAACGAATTCTTATTCCGCTACCACTTCAAACTTAACGGTTGCCGTTACTTCTTTGTGGAGTTTAACGCGTGCTTCGTATGCACCTAACATCTTGATGTGATCATCGCTGATAGAAATGCTCTTGCGATCGATATTGAATCCTGCTTTCGCAAGAGATTCTGCTATCTGAATCGTGTTGATAGAACCGAAAATCTTTCCGGTTTCTGATGCCTTTGTACCAATTTTGATCTCAAGATTCCCGAGTTGGTCAGACAGTGTCTGTGCATCTGCAAGAATTTTGGTCTCTTTGTGCGAACGCTGCTTTAGGTTCTCATTGTGCATTTTGATGGCACTTGGAGTAGCGATAACCGCATAACCTCTGGGAAGGAGAAAATTTCTAGCGTAACCGGCTTTCACCTTTACTACTTCGTCTTTAGCCCCCAACTTTTCAATATTGGATTTGAGTATTACTTCCATGGTTCTTTCTAATTGAGGATTAATTATTTCAACATATCTCCAACGTATGGCATCAAGGCCAAGTGACGGGCTTTCTTGATAGCCTGACCAACTTTACGCTGATACTTCAACGATGTACCTGTAAGACGACGTGGAAGAATTTTTCCTTGTTCGTTGCATAGTTTCAAAAGGAAGTCGGCATCCTTATAGTCAATGTACTTAATACCCGACTTCTTAAAGCGGCAGTATTTTGCCTGCTTGGTCTCAATATCAATGGGATTGAGGTATCTGATTTCTGATGAATCGCTCATTTCTTTCTAAATTCAGGATTGATGATTGTGAATTAGGCTTCTGCTTTTGCTTCTGTTGATGCGTGTGCTTCTGCGCTTTTGCCTTTACCTTTAGTTCTGCGGCTTTCGGCATAAATAAGATGGAACTTATCCATCTTAGTTGACAAAAAGCGAAGAATACGTTCGTCGCGACGGAATTCAACTTCAAGAGGACCAACGGTTTCTCCATCAGCTTCAAATTCGATTAAGTGGTAAAAGCCTGTCGTTTTCTTCTGGATAGGGTAAGCTAGTTTTTTCAAGCCCCAGTTTTCCTCGTGCTTGATTTTAGCGCCCTTTCCTTTCAAAAACTTCCTGAACTTATCCACTGCTTCCGCTGCCTGTTCGTCCGACAGCACGGGAGTTAAAATGAAAACAGTTTCGTAACGGTTCATTGTGTTTTGATGATTTAATGTAAAAAATTTGGGAGCGCGAAGATACTGCGCTTTAGACTTTGAACCGCAAAAAAAATCAATAAGTCGCCGCTTGTTTGGCTTTACCCTTGATTACCAGCGCTTTGAGAAATACCCACTTTTTTGCCAAGGTGTTTATTTTCAGTCAATTCCCTTACCATAAAATCGGCTAGATCTCCGGCATGCACCGACCAACCTTTCGTTGGATAGGTGTCCTGCACCTCATAATTTCCGGTTTTTTCCGAACTTGAAATCATCGGAGGACAAACAAATGTAAAGTCCATTCGACTGGTGAGAAGTGCATCCAACACACGCACATGAGCCATTGTGACATCCACATACTCTCTCGGAAAAGTGGGTGTTTCGTAGACTTTAAGGTGCTCATTTGCCTGAAGTGCTCCAATTCCGCCAATAGCCAATATCCGCTTCACACCTTTTTCACGCATGGCATTTATAAGGTGATGCGTAAACACCAAACGATGCGCAGGTTCTGATGTACCCAATGCAGAGATCACGGCTTGCTGGCCATTCATGGCTTTACTCACCGATTCCTGACTCATGGCATCGCCCGTCGCGATTTCTAGATTGGGGTGAACTAGAGATATTTTAGATGCATCTCGAACAAAAGCAGTGACTTTATGCCCTTTTTCCAATGCCTGTCTTACTAGTTGCTGCCCGGCTTTACCATTGGCTCCGAATACGATAACTTTCATACACTTTTCGCTTTGCTTGCGCCCAAGATACAGCAAGTTTTTTGACCTAAAAAGGGCGTCTTTTTTTTTCTTGATCTGCGTTCATTTTACTCAGGGTAACGGCAACCCTATCTTTGCCGAACATGAACTCCCTCAAAAAACCGGTTCAAGAATTTACTCATTTCCTACTCGAACATGGGGTAGAAGATGTGATAATTTGCCCGGGATCGCGAAACGCACCCTTTATCATCGACCTCGTAAATCGGCCCGGAATTAAGGCTTACAGCGTTGTTGATGAAAGAAGTGCTGCTTTTTTTGCCCTTGGTATTGCTCAACAAAAAGCTAAACCTGCAGTAGTGATTTCGACAAGCGGAACCGCTTCACTCAATTTTGGTCCGGCAATCGCGGAAGCGTTTTACCAACGTATTCCTTTGATTGCCGTTACGGCGGATCGCCCTGAGGAATGGATAGATCAAGGGGAGGGTCAAAGCATTCGTCAAAAAAATGTATTCTCCAATTACTGCAAAGGGTCATATGAATTAGGCCACGACTTCGATGATCGCGATCGCATGTGGTATCACAACCGATTGCTAAATGAAGCGTTTGCACGTTGCACAACTGCTCCAAAAGGACCGGTCCATTTGAATTTTCATCTTCGTGAAAGTCTTTATCTCACTTCAACCTCGCGTTCGCAAAGTAGGTTTATTTCAACAGCGAAATCCGAGGTAAAACTGAAAAATGAAGAGTGGGAAATGATCGCAGATACACTCAGTAATTCTAAAAAAGTACTCGTCCTTGCAGGACAAATGGACTCAGATGAAAGCCTGCAAAAAGGTCTCGAGGAATTTGCTTCACTAAATCAAGTAGTAGTTTTTACTGAAACACATTCACATTTAAATTCTCCCTATTTCATTTGTACCATCGATCGTTGGATTATGGCTGCCGGAGAAAAGGCGAAAATGCTTGAGGAAGTTGACGTGTTGATTACCATTGGCAACAACGTAATTTCTCGTAAAGTAAAGGACTACCTGAGGAGAAGTCAAGCTCAGCATTGGCATATCGATGAAGCCGTGGAGTTAATGGATACGTATCGCATTTTATCTAAAATAATTCCTCTAAAACCTTCTGTTTTTTTTCAATCAATAAAAAACAATGTTTCTTCTTCTGCTGATTTTAAATCTGCAGTAATGTCGATTCATGATATATCATCGAAAAGAGGAAAACAATTTATTGAAGACACAGAATGGTCGGATTTGAAGGCCATGGCTCAAGTGATGAATCAGGTTCCATCTTCGTATCAAATACAAATGGGAAATAGTTCTATTGTGCGATACATTCAATTGTATGATCAAAAAGAAGGATTGACCTACTTCGGAAATAGAGGGGTCAGTGGAATAGATGGTTGCTCGAGTACCGCCGTGGGAGCTGCATTCGCCAGCGGAAAAGAAACCTTACTTATCTCCGGAGATATTGCTTTTTTTTATGACTCAAATGCTTTTTGGAACAACTACGTTTCTCCTAAATTGAAAATTATTGTTGTCAATAACGGGGGGGGAGGAATCTTCCGAATAATAGATGGCCCGGCTACCACGGATTCTTTGGAAGGATTTTTCGAAACGTCACACAAGCGCACGGCTGAATCTCTATGTGTAATGTATTCGTTGCCCTACAAAATGGCTAACGATGAACTGCAACTTCAAGAAGGTTTGAATTGGCTATTTCAAGCGGACTCATGTTCTGTCCTTGAAATATCAACACCGACCGAAAAAAACGATAAAATTTTGAAGAACTTTTTTAATGCTATAAAGGTTGAATAAATATCATGAGTAAAAGAACTTGGACAGCTATCAAAGAATATTCGGATATACGATTTGAGTATTTCGAAGGAATCGCAAAGATTACCATCAATAGACCTCAGGTGTACAATGCTTTCAGACCTGAAACCAATATGCAGATGATTGCAGCGATGGATATTTGTCGCGAACGTCAGGATATTGCCGTAATTGTTTTCACCGGCGAAGGAGATAAAGCTTTCTGCAGTGGTGGAGATCAAAACGTGAAGGGTGTAGGCGGATATCTCGGCGAAGATGGTGTTCCACGATTAAATGTACTCGACTTGCACAAGCGGATTCGTGAAATTCCAAAACCGGTAATTGCTATGGTTAACGGTTATGCTATTGGTGGCGGTCATGTTTTACACGTTGTTTGCGATTTGACTATTGCATCCGACAATGCTCGATTCGGACAGACCGGTCCAAAAGTGGGAAGTTTCGATGCCGGTTTTGGATCCAATTTTTTGGCTAGTCATGTCGGACAAAAAAAGGCACGCGAGATATGGTTTTTGTGTGAACAATATACAGCAGCTGAGGCCGAACAAATGGGGCTGGTAAACAAAGTGGTTCCATTGTCAGAATTAGAAGATACTACCGTTCATTGGTGTAAGACAATTATGAAAAGAAGTCCGCTCGCTATTCGAATGATCAAAAGAGGATTGAACGCTGAACTGGATGGGCAGCGCGGATTAATGGAGTTTGCAGGTGATGCAACTCTGCTTTATTATCTAACAGAAGAAGCGCAGGAAGGTAAAAAGGCATTTTTAGAAAAACGCGATCCCGATTTTCAGAAATTCCCAAAGTTCCCGTAAAGCGGAAGCAAATAGTTTATGAAAAAATGGTTAAAAGCGGCAAGGCTTAGAACTCTTCCTTTGGCATCTTCATCAGTGCTCACGGCAGGTGCTGTTCACAATGCATTACACGGCACTCTTGATTTAGTAATTTTCTTCTTGGCATTGTTAACGGCTATAGCGCTGCAAGTACTCTCAAATTTTGCCAATGATTTGGGTGATTATCAAAAAGGCACGGATAATAAAGATAGGGTTGGGCCTAAGCGATCTGTTCAAAGCGGTGAAATTGGCGCTACCGAAATGAAAAGGGCCGTTGGAATTGCTGCAGGTATCTCATTGGCCCTAGGTGTTTTGCTCTTATGGGTTTCTATTGGAAATGATGGTTTGTTTGAGGAAGCACTGATCTTATTGACCATCGGATTGGTATCTATTGCCGCGGCTATTAAATACACGATGGGCAAAGGAGCCTATGGATATTTGGGTCTTGGCGATTTGGCGGTATTCGTTTTTTTTGGACTTGTAGCTGTCCTCGGAACTTATTTCTTACTCGATCCGGATTTTGTTTTGTTCTGGGAAGCCTTTCCTTCGGCTTGCATGATAGGTGCCTATTCCACTGCGGTCTTGAATCTCAACAACCTTAGGGATCACGAAAATGATAAAGTGGCAGGGAAAAAGACCATGGTAGTTTTGCTCGGATTCGATAAGGCAAAACTGTATCACTGGGTTCTCATTTCGATAGCTCTTGCCACGACGGTATACACATCATTGCTCATTCCGTCTCCGCTAAGTCTATTGGCCGTATTTGCAGCAATACCTTTGATGATTCATGTTAAAAAAGTTCTTGTCAATACCATTCCCCGTCAGTTGGATAGTGAGTTGAAAAAGGTTGCTCTTACCTGTTTTGCCGTATCGCTGATATTTTTTACAGCATCCTATTTGTAGTCGTTATTATCCTATAGAGACTCCATAAATTATTTTGGCACTATTTTCACCCGCTGATAAACCTTTATCGCATAACTACCTATGAGGACCACCCGACTAGTAGGAATTGACTTGGCCTATGTCATATCGCTTTTGGGCACAATGGCATTCGGCCTTTTTATTGTGATTGGCGACCGATTGATATACCTCAGTCACGACCATTATTTTCCATTCCTCGACATTTTTCCCGCTTTGTTTTTATTCTTGAACGGCTTAACCACCACTCTCACTTTAAGAGATAGGAGAATATCAAGCACTAAGTTATTTTCATTTACGAGTAAGAAAGGATCCATATTGCTCATTATAGGTCTGCTCTTAAGTCCCCTGTGGCCCGTGAATATTTTTGTCTGCGCAGGTGTTTTTTACATGTTCGCTCCTTTCGTTGCGAGGTATAGCACCCCTATTCTTGTTGTATTGGGCGTTTTAATTGGACTTGCCGCAATTGCGACCTTAAATTTTGGAGTGCTTTCATTTGTAAAATATTCTACCATTGAACTGAGCGGAAGTGGAATTAAAGATTTCTTGGGTTTTTTCTTGTTTAATGGTTATTTCTCCATTTTGCCCTGGGCCGCCTTCTTTCTCGCCGGATTGGTCATCGGAAGGTCTCATTTGCAAATGAAAAGCCTTTTAGGACCTTCGAACATGATTGCATTTATTTTGATTTTTTCAGGCTACTTCTTACAAAAGCTAACTGCGGATTATTATATCAATCGCGAGATACTGCCGGTAGAAGGAAACATCTTTCTTTTAAACTACAAAATGTATTTGCCCGGATTTATTTTATATGCCACCGGTATATGTTTCCTTTTCATCAATCTCTGTATTTACGCTCTAAACAACGTTGAAAATAAGAAGTACATGAACCTCCTCAACGCGATTTCCGGTGCTAAGTACAGCATCTATACATGGCATCTTGTGCTTGGTATTATTACAAGGAAGATTTTTACGAGCGAATCGTTTTCCAATAAGTACTTGCTGCTTGCCTACATTTTGATGAACATGTACTTCTCGGTCTGGGCAATTTTACAATGGAAAAAGAAGGTAACTGATCTTGGACCTATCGAATGGATAATGAAACGACTTTCAAGTTCAGTGAGAAACTGAGATGCAGGTTCCGAAAAAGGGCTCTCATTTTTCATAAACAAGCAAAAACGTCGCGTGACGTTTTGCTCGTCAGGCCTGTTTGGTATATTCAACTTACAGATGAATCGGGTAGAAGGGGGATGGGTGAAATTGCACCCATAGCCGGTCTTTCCACGGAAACAATTAGTCAAGTTGAGCATAATCTCACACAATTAGAGAACAATGGCTTGACGTACGAAAGTTTTGTTGAGTCCAGCCTAATTCCCTCTATCCGAATGGGATTGGAAATGGCACTTTTACAACTGAAATTGCACGAAGAAAAAAATTGGTTTCCGGGCGATTTTAGTAATGGCAAAACGAGCATTCCAATCAATGGACTCGTATGGATGAACGACTGCGAATCCATGCTCCGTGATGCCCGCGAATTAGTAACCAAGGGATTTAAGTGCATCAAGTTTAAAGTAGGTGGTCAATTTTTTGAAGAAGAAGTAAAAATGCTTGCTCACTTCCGTGCAGCCTATCCTCCGGAACAAATTGAAATAAGACTAGATGCGAATGGAGCTTTTGGGATGGATGATGTGGTGAAAAAATTAGAAATACTCTCGGGTTTTGTGATTCATAGTATCGAACAACCGGTGTTGCCGGGTAATATGATTGAATTAATGTTGCTTAGAGAAAAGATTCCGATTTCTATTGCTTTGGACGAACAGCTAATTGGAGTTAGCGGCTTCAAAAACAAAATGGACTTGCTCGAAAAAATCAAACCCGATTTTATTGTTCTGAAACCAACACTTTTGGGTGGTTTTCTGGCATGTGAGGAATGGATTCAACTTGCAGAAAGGTTAAATATTCGCTGGTGGATTACCTCAATGCTCGAAAGCAATGTGGCCCTGCAAGCCATTGCTGAATGGACATCGGGATTAAATTGTACTATTCCTCAGGGACTCGGAACAGGTTCATTGTTCACTAATAACATTCCATCGCCTTTGTGCGTAGAAGCACCTGTTTTGCGATCAGATCCTACTGCTCCAATCCAATTTAATGAAATCTTTACCCTATGAAGTTTAAGGTTCAGGGACAACTGTTCTCTAAATCTGATCTCGAACTCTGGTGCTGGGACAACCTCGCGTATGTGCAGCCTTGGGAAAGAAGTCATTTGCTCTTTATTCTTCAGTGGCTGAGCCGCTCAGAAAATATTGATGTCAGAACATCCGGTACCACAGGCGAACCCAAAAAGATCAGCCTTTCAAAACAAATGATGGTAGAGAGTGCCAAAACAACGGCGCAGGTCTTGAATATCTCGAACCATGCACGTGTGGTAGTTTGTTTGCCATCACAATTTATTGCCGGCAAAATGATGCTGGTTCGTTCATTGGTAAATCATTTTGAGTTGAATTGGATTAAACCCTCAGCGGATCCATTTGCACAGATAAAAAATGCCCCGGATTTTATGGCTCTCACGCCTATGCAAGTGAAAAATGCCATCCTATATCACAAGCCCATATTTGAACAATTAAAAACGGCTTTGATCGGTGGTCAGGCTGTAGATAGCACCCTCGAACATGAATTAGAAACGTCCAATGTGAGTTGTTTCGAGTCATACGGTATGACAGAAACAGCGAGCCATGTGGCGATTCGCGCATTAAATGGCCCTGAGAAGACCCCCTTTTTTACAGCGCTTCCCGGTTATAGATTCGAATCCGATGAAAGGGGCTGCTTGTTGTTATTTCACGAGAAGTGGTTTCCTTTAGGATTAACAACGAATGATCTAATCGAATTAATCTCCCCCACAACATTCTTTTGTCTCGGAAGATTAGACTACGTGATAAATTCCGGTGGAGTAAAAATTCATCCTGAGAAAGTAGAGGAAAAAATTCGTTCATTGTTTGGAGATACTCGGTTCATGATTCATAAGGAACCCGATTCGATGAGTGGAGAGCGTGTAATTCTTTATCTTGAAAAAGGCGAGCAATTCAATGCCTTCGGAGAACGATTATACAGCTCCATGGGAGAAATGTTAAGCCCTATAGAAATACCAAAAAATGTATATCTGATAGATCACTTTGAGGAAACACCCACTTTCAAAATGATCAGAAAACAATACGATGTACTAGAAATTCTGGTGTAGTCAAAAGCGTATTTTTGCGTCATGCAAACTATTTACTTCGCTTCCGGTAACGCTGATAAAATCAAGGAAATTGGTGTTAAACTAGGCTCAAGTATCGAAATTTTGGGATTGAAGGAATTGGGTTTTTTTGACGATATTCCCGAAACAGGCACTACACTTTATGAAAATGCCGCTATCAAAGCTCGTTTCATTTGTTCTAAATTCGGAGTTCCTTGTTTTGCGGATGATACCGGTCTTATGATTGATGCCTTGAAAGGTGCGCCCGGTGTGTATTCTGCTCGATATGCAGGGGAAGCGAAAAGTTCGGATGCTAACATGGACAAAGTTTTAAAAGAAATGGAAGGAGAAATCCATCGAGAAGCAAATTTCCGCACTGTTATTTGTTTCATTCGCGAGGGCAAAGAGCATTTTTTTGTCGGAGATGCACCCGGAACCATTCAACGCGAAAGGCGGGGAGAAGAGGGTTTCGGATACGATCCCATCTTTGTTCCACGCGGTTCGTCGCGCACTTTTGCCGAAATGAGTTTGGAAGAAAAAAATTCGCTTAGCCATAGGGCAAAGGCTATTGGTCTTTTGAAACAATTTCTATTGAAATGAAGAATATAATGGGTAAAACGCTAATTAATAGTCGTCTAGATCATGCCGTTTGACGGATGTTAGCGATTTTATCAGGAATCAGACTCTATTATCATTCTAACCTTCCTATTTTTCGCCACCAATTATTCTAATTCATCATGGCAGTAACATACCTCGAATTCGAAACTCCTCTGAAAGAGCTCAGCGAGCAAATAGTGAAGATGAAGGAAACGGAGAAGAAGAACAATGTGGATATGTCCAAAGCAATTAAGGACATTGAAAAAGCGCTGAAAGAAAAAACCAAAGAAATATATTCCAACCTCGATCCTTGGCAACGTGTGCAAGTGAGTCGTCACCCGGACCGTCCATATACGCTCAAGTACATCGAAGAGATGACTAACGGAACATGGATCGAACTTCACGGCGATCGAACCGTGAAAGACGATAAAGCCATGGTAGGTGGATTTGGAATGTTTGAAGGTCATTCCGTTTGTTTCATTGGACAACAGAAGGGGGTAACTACCAAACTTCGCCAATACCGCAACTTTGGTATGGCAAATCCGGAAGGTTACCGCAAAGCTCTTCGTCTCATGAAACTAGCGGAAAAATTCAATCGACCCATTATTACCTTCATTGATACACCGGGCGCTTTTCCGGGATTAGAAGCCGAGGAAAGGGGACAAGGAGAAGCTATCGCTCGAAACTTGTATGAAATGATGAAACTGAAGGTGCCCGTAATATGTGTAATTATTGGTGAAGGAGCATCGGGCGGAGCACTGGGTATTGGCATTGGCGATAAAGTACTTATGCTTGAAAATACCTGGTATTCGGTTATTTCTCCCGAATCATGCTCTTCGATCTTATGGAGATCATGGGATCATAAGATAACGGCAGCAAGTGCTCTCAAGTTAACCGGAGAAGACATGCTTCAGAACAAACTAATTGACGGAATTATAAAGGAACCTATAGGAGGTGCTCATAGCAATCCGGAGGAAATGTTTGAAATCATGCGAAAAGACCTCAAAAAGCACCTCGAAAAGCTTTTAGCTCAAGATACTGAAGACAGAACTAAAGCGAGAATCAAGAAATTCTGCGCGATGGGCGTAGTTGTTTCGTAAAAAAAAAGAAGACCTTTTATGGGCCAAAGGCCTCGGGAGTTGTGGGTTATACACATATTCAGGTTTTTGGGTGTCAATAAATGACTGTCTTAACTACTCTTTTTATGCGGTCATTTGTCAAGATGGATATAGCTTTGCGCATTAAATATAGAGCTATAATTATTGTTCACCAAACACACTTCGCATGAAAAAGAATGTTTTCTACCTCGGCGCCGCCTTGCTCACTGTAGCTATGCTTTCGGCCTGTGGAGGATTAGGTAAAATGGAAAAATACAAAGAGGAACTCGGAGCAAAAAGCTCTCCGGATCCTCTTGAAATGCATGGCGACAGCATATCGCTGACGATAACCGGCAGATTTCCGGAAAAATACTTTCACCGCAAAGTAGTTGCAGAAACAACTCCTGTTCTCGTATACAGTGGCGGAGAAACTGCCTTCAAAATGAAAGGTTTTCAGGGTGAAAAAGCCGTAGGGAACTATGAAGTAATCCCTTACAAAGCCGGTAAGAGTTTCTCTTACACAGACAATATTGCCTACAAACCGGGCATGGAAGTGAGCGACCTTCAACTTCGTATCAAAGGTTCGAAGGGTAGTAAAAATGCTGAATTTGATCCAATGGTGATCGGTAAAGGCGTTATCATTACCCCTTACCTCATGAAAAATGATGACAAAGCTATCTTCTCTAAAGATGCCTTTGTAAGAACTACACCAGGGTCTACTCAAGCTCAATTCAATTACGATTACAATTCGTCTGTATTAAAACCAGCTGAACTGAAGCAGGCAGATATCACAGCTTTAAGCGCTTGGTTCGATAGCACTGCTAACAACCCAAAGATTGTTGTGAAAAACATCGAGATCATGTCATATGCTTCGCCTGAAGGTGAGATTCTTCTTAATGATAACCTCGCTGTTGAACGTGCATCTACAGGTCAGAAAGGTCTTATGGATATGTTGACCAAAAAGAAAATTGATGCTCAGTACAACGCATTAGTTAAATTGAACCCTAAAGGTGAAGACTGGGAAGGTTTCCGTCAGGCTATGGAAAAGTCAAATATCGAAGACCGGGATATCATTATCCGCATTCTTCAAAAAACTACTGACCTAGCTTCACGCGAACAAGAGATCAAAAACATCTCTAAAACCTACACCGAAATTCAAAAGGATATATTCCCATCGCTACGTAGAAGCTTAATCACTATCAGCTATGATCTGGAAGGTTATTCAGATGCTGAACTTTTAGCACTTGGAAAAAGTAATCCTGATCAATTGAAATTGGAAGAAATTTTGAAAGCAGCAACCCTCACTGAAAACCTCAATGAGAAATTGGCTATGTACAATGCTGCTAAGAAAAACTTCCCAAATGACTACCGCGCTCACAACAACGCAGGTGTATGTCTTTACCAGCAGAACAAAGTGAACGATGCACAGTCTAACTTCCAAAAGGCTTACGAATTGAAGAAGGCCCCTGAAGTGGCAAACAACATGGGTATTATCTCACGTTTGAATGGCGATCGTAAAGGTGCCATGACATACTTCAACGAAGCCGGTAATGCCGGAAACGAAGTCAGCTACAATAAAGGTCTAATTCACATTCAAAATGGTGACTACGGATCTGCAGTGAGCAACATGAGCAAATACACCACTATGAACAGTGCATTGGCCAAAATGCTAAATGGAGATAACGCCGGTGCGGGTGCAGATATCGCCTCCAGCAATGATTCTAGTGCCATCGCCGATTATTTCAGAGCTGTATTAGACGCTCGTAACGGAGATTGTTCAGCAGCAGCAAGCAACCTTGTAAATGCAATTCAGAAAGATGGTTCGTTGAAAGACAAAGCCACTAAAGATCTTGAATTCCGCAACTGCCCTGATGCAGTGAACTAATATATCGACATAAGTCGTCAAAGTTTAGGGGTCACCACTTGGTGACCCCTTTTTTTTGAACCAAGTTCTTTCTAACCTGTAACACATTTCAATTAAACTCCCATTGAAATGAATATTACCAGAACCATTCAAGCATTATTTTGCATTGCAATTGTATTTGTTGCGTGTTCGGAAAAGAAATCTCCACTTGAAAAAGTGAAAGACCATGAGGAAGTAAGGTTGATTGATGAAGTTGAAGACGATTTACTTCATAAGGATGACCTGAAAACCACTGAAAGTACAATTTCTACTGTGCAACCGGATATGCAAAGTTCTTCGGAACAGAGGGAAATAGATGAAGCGAAAAAGATTCAATTTTATAAAAGTGAATGCAGAGAAGAATCGATTGTTTTCGAAAAAGACTTCAGCACAAATGGCTATCTCGAAGAACCAAGCAATGATCCATATACACCGGTAAAGAAAAATATCGGTAATGACCATAAGCAAAAAAAAGCTCCTGAAATTAATTATCGAAGTGGACAGCTCACCGCCGGTGAAATCAATGATTTCAGTAAATGGAAACTGTGGGATGATGTTGCAGAAGGTGATCTTGCAATCTATCAGATGAGATGGAAGATGAATCCATCGCTAAGATTTGCAACGATTGTTCAAACCTCTTTGGGAGCTCCAATAGCGGATTGTAAAGTTGAACTTATTGCTAAGGGAGGAAAGATTCTATGGACTGCTCACACTGATAATACAGGCAAAGCGGAATTATGGCAAAATATGTTTGGTTCTTCCCAAGATGATTCAGCCGACTTCATCCGCTGCAGTTATTTGGGTAAAATGAAAGAAATCAAAAAGCCGAAGTCATTTTCAAAGGGAGTTAATTCGGCAACTTTTGATGTTCCATGTGATTTTTCTGATAAGGTAGATATTCTTTTTGCAGTGGATGCAACGGGATCGATGGGGGATGAAATTGAATACCTGAAAACAGAATTATCAGACATTATCAGAAAAACGTCAGCAAACAAACCGGAACTCGAAATTCAATTGGGCACTATTTTTTACAGATGTCCCGGCAATTCATTCGTCACCAAACAATCTCCATTTTCAACTTCAGTAAACAAAACAGTTGAATTTATAGCACAACAAAGTGCATCGGAAGGAGGAACCGAAGCTGTAGAAATCGCATTACATGAAGCCGTAAATAACTATGCATGGAGCACAAAGGCCAGAACTCGCATCTTGTTTATGGTTCTTGACGAACCTCCCGGAGTAGACGAAACCACAGTGAAAAAACTTCATACAGTTGTGAAGGAAGCCGCCGCTAAAGGAATTCGAATTGTTCCTCTGGTATCCAGCGGAGTAACACATGACATAGATAAAAGTCTAGAGTATTTAATGCGCTCTATGGCATTAGCCACCAATGGAACCTATGCTTTTTTGACCGATCACAGTGGAATAGGTAATGCTCATACTGCTCCGAGCACAGATTCATATAATGTAGAAAAACTAAACGATTTGATGATTCGTATCATTGATCAGTTCTCCGATGTTCAAGATTGTAAGCCTTTAGAAAATATAAATAGCACAGATTCAACTTTTATTTTTTCAAATATCTCCGCTTCATCGGAATCGAATGAAATTGCGATGAGTTTGTACCCAAATCCCGCCCATCGATATGTGAATATTCAATCTTCTGAAGACATTTCAGAGGTTTGGATATTAGATAGCAATGGCAAATTGATTCTTCGATCTACACCCCACTTAAAGGCCGTTCGCTTTGAATTAGACGAATTTACCAATGGTTTTTACATAGCTAAATGTAAATTGAATGATCAATGGTATCAACTGAAATTTGTGATTTCAAAATAGAAAATAAACGCACGAAAATGATCTCGGGAATTACCAATTGGAAATACTAGCGAAACTTCCGGGGACTTTTGAATCTTCGGGAATTCCCTGATTTAAAGGTTTTTTTCTGCTTAAACTTGGCCTTGTTCATTAGGAGATAGTCAGCTTTGATCATTACATAAAAGTAAGCGTCGTTGTCTTTTGGATCACCGCGTTGCTGACCGGGAGCGGTTACAATATCCGGTAAACCGCCATTGGCAATTCCCAAAGAAGGGTTGCTCAAATAGGCAGCAATATCTCCGGTGCCTTGATCATTATATAAAGCCAAGTCGTAGGGATTGTAATAATTGGTACTAACATCATCGATGTAATCTGTGAAAGTGAATCGATGCATCACTTCAACTCCAAACATCCATTTGCGATCAAAGCGCAACATAAAATTGAATCCAAGAGGAATATTGAATTGCCATAATTTATATTCTTCAGGGCCATTGGGCAGTCCTTGACCTTCGGTTCGAAGAGGCCTTAGCTCAACCCAACTGCCATCGAGATTGGTCTTTGGATTAAAGTGGAATAAACCTATACCACCGAATATGGAAAAATAGCTGGCCCGAATTCTCCAGGGTCCGCTCTCCGCATTTTTACGCTTCAAATCGTGCTGATGCCCTTTTCTATTGGTCAATCGAATTTGGAATTCTGCCATCAAATCCAACTCAAAAACATTAGAACGAAAATTCAAATTGCGATTTTGCCTAAAAGACTCTTTGGTTAGCTTATCGTCTCCCGTTAATCGGCCATAGGTAAAATTCAAACGGCCAAAAAAGTACTTGTGAATAACGTAGCGATAACCCAAATATCCTGCAAGGTGAAATTGAGTCCACTCCAAATCGCGGAGATCGTTTGTTCCAATGGCGTCTTTTCCGCCGAGATCACCCAAAAAGTTGGTGGTCCCAATGCCAAATTCGATGTGATGTCTCCACCTTTTCCACTGATCTTCAGGGAAAAAGTCGTAATACTGCCCGAAGCCTGAAAGCACCGAACACAAAATGAGACTTATAAGGATACTTTTTTTCACAGTTGGTAAGCCAAATGTAAGACGAAGTTTCTTAACTAGGATGTCTCTTCCCGATGAAAAAATAGTCCGAGGTAAAAAAGTACGATGCCGGCACACACCGACACGTTGAGAGAATGTTTGGTGCCGAATTGTTCTATTTCTAGGCAGAAGTCAGATTTAGCAATACTTTCTGCGCTTACCCCATCTACTTCATTGCCTAAAATTAAAGCTAATTTTTGGTCGGCCTGTGGGCGAAAACTCCCCAATGGAATACTTTTTTCCGTTTGCTCCACAGAAGTAATCGTGAACCCATCCTTTCTCAGAAGATCTATGACTTCAAGTGAACTACCCACATATTCCCAAGTAACACTTTCGGTAGCCCCTAACGCCGTTTTTAGAATTTCACGGTGTGGTGGAGTAGCGGTATATCCACAGAGGTAAATCTTATCAATGGCAAAACTGTCCGAGCTCCTGAAGACACTGCCTACATTCGATGCACTTCGGATATTCTCCAAAATGAGCACAATAGGAATTTTTTTCATCCCATGAAACTCATCCGCACTAATGCGTCCCAGCTCATCCATCGACAATTTGCGATTCATGCTGCAAAGAAAAGGGTCGGTCACGCATTGTGCCGACCCTCTTTAATTTTATTTCTGTATAGGTTCCTTTTATTTTAATTGAGGCGCAGAATGAATGGCATTCTTGCCTGTATGCCCTTCATTTTTCTCAATTCAACTAGTTTTTCCAAGGGTATTCCAAGTTCTTCTCCTACCGTGGTGAGTACAGATGTCTCTTTGCCGCCGGTGAAAGCTTTGATAGCTTCCTGAAGTGGATCGAGCATTACCGGAAGTTCTTTGATAGTGTATTCCGTGAGACCGGCCATAGATGCCGCTGCTTTTACTGCATCATCAAGGTCGCCGATTTCATCTACCAATCCGAGATTTTTAGCGTCTTCACCACTCCAAACTCTACCCTGACCAATAGAATCTACTTGAGCAGGATCCATTTTTCTCCCAATAGCAACGCGCTTCAAAAAATCGTCATAGATATCATCTACCATTTCTTGCATGGTGGAAAGTTCTTTTTCATCCAAGGCTTTTACCCCTGAATAAATATCGGCGTGCGGATTCGTTTCATATCTGTCTACCGTAATTCCAATTTTATTGTCGAGGAATTTCTGGGCGTTCGGAACAATTCCGAAAACACCAATACTTCCTGTAATAGTATTGGCATTGGCATAAATCTTATCTGCGGAACAAGAGATGTAATAACCTCCACTGGCAGCATAATCTCCCATACTAACCACAAACGGTTTTCCGCTGGCTTTGATTAATTCGGTTTCTCTCCAAATCACGTCACTTGCCAAAGCACTTCCTCCGGGTGAATTGACACGAAGAACAACGGCTTTTACTTTTTCATCCGTACGTGCTTTTTTCAAAGCCGCTGCAATGCGATCACTACCGATGCTTTCATCATTGCCTTCACCGCTGTTGATATCACCAACGGCATAAACAATTGCAATGCGTCCCTTGCTTAGACTGGCATTTTCAGTATCGCGCTTTTCTGCGTTTGAAGAATTGTAGTCGCTTAAACTAATGAACTTCATATTCGTTGATGCACCCGCAACGGAGTCGGCAATCCCCAGTTTGCTCTCAATCATATCATACACCTCATCTTTGTAAATCAATCCATCGAGTAGGTGAGCGTCAACAGCTTTTTGATTATTCATCATACTCAAACTATCCGCCCAAGTATTGAGATCCGCAGTGCTTACACTTCGATTAGAGGCAATTTTTTCGAGCATCACTTTCCAGATATCATCAATGAAAGTGGCTACCTGCTTTTTGTTTTCCGGACTCATTTGCTCATACATAAACGGCTCAACAGCACTCTTGAATTTGTTGTCGCGTCCTCGTATGATTTGCATCTCAATTTCAAGTTTATCAAGTACCTTTTTGAAGAACATTACTTCTGCATTCAAGCCCTTCCAGTCGAGAAGGCCTTCGGGTACCATGTACACCTCGTTGGCTGCACTGGCAATGAAATAAGCCCCTTGAGTAAAAAACTCCCCATAAGCCACAACCCATTTACCGCTATTTCGGAATTCCGAAATGGCATTGTGCACATCGAGCATCGATGACGGCGCACCGCTAACATTTCCCATTTCTAAGAAAATGCCTTTTATATTGTTGTCACTTTGAGCACGACGAAGATTATCAATAAAAAGATTGAGGCCTATCTTGCTCTCGGTAGTTCCCATGATTGGGTCAAAGTTGAGATCGCTTTCCATTTCTCTTTCGGCAAGCGGCTCATCTAGTGTAATGTGAAGAACCGAGTTTTCTTCAACTAGGATTTTCTGATCGCCAAAGGCTGAAATGATCACAATGAAAAATAGTGTAATCAGCAAAAGGGCTAATAGTGTTCCCAATAGGGACGCAAACATGGCTTTTAAGAAACTCATCGTAGTTTTATATTAATCGAGGTAGCGAAGGTAGTTCTGATTGTTTGCAAAGACTTCCCTTCATTACATAAGCGGCACAGCGTTCTTTCAAATGGTTTGTACTTAATTTGCACCCTATGGCAGCTCATCAAGTATATCTGTGTATCGGAGGCAATCTCGGAGATCGTTTGGCTAATCTGGAAGAAACTCGATTTTTTGTCGAGTGCAATATGGGCAAAGTACTTCTAGAATCTTCTGTCTACGAGTCTCCGGGATGGGAGATGGAGAACGTTCCCGCATTTTTAAATCAAATAATTAAAATCGAAACAGACCTCACGTGGAAAGACTTGCTATCTGAAATAAATGAGTTGGAAGAGTTTTACGGAAAACCAAAACGCAGTCCAGAATACTTGTCTCGTGAAATGGACGTTGACATTCTTTTTTTTGACGATTTAGTTATAAATGAAAGCGACTTGGTAGTGCCGCATCCGCGAATGAATCTGCGTCGTTTTGTGCTTCTGCCCTTAAACGAAGTAGCAGGAGATTTTATTCACCCGGTTGAAAATAAAACCGTGGCAGAATTACTAAAGATTTGTGAGGATACTTCAGTAATCACGCGTCTGGCATGAGGTATAAGTACATTGCTATCGAAGGGAACATTGGCGCTGGAAAGACAAGCCTGGCAGCGCGTTTGGCTTCTGAAACGCACAGCAAACTTCTGCTCGAAGAGTTTGCCGACAATCCTTTTTTACCGAAGTTTTATGCTGATCCTGTTCGATATGCTTTTCCTCTTGAACTGTCTTTTTTATCTGAACGATTTACCCAATTAAAAAAAGAATTGCTAAGTCGAGACCTCTTTTCTCCAGCTATTGTAGCCGATTATTTTATCTCGAAGTCCAACATTTTTGCTAAAAACAACCTTGAAAATGATGAGCTGGAGCTCTTCCAAAAGGTCTTTAATATGATCGAACCAACGATTCCTCAACCCGATGTTTTGGTATACCTCTACTTGGATGTAGAACAACTTCAGCGGAACATTCGGAAGCGTGGAAGACCGTATGAACAAGATATTACCGACGAATATCTCGAGAAAATTCAGAAGCAATACATGGCTTTTATCAAGCAGCACCGCAAAATCCGGACGCTTATCATCAATACCTCACAACTCGATTTTGTACATTCGGAAGAGGACTATCAATGGATTAAAACCCAAATTCTCGCCCCCCGCGAAAAAGGCGTACATCAACCCCTCGTGGGTTGATACGCCAAAACCTTGCGACTTGAAATGTACATCAACCCCTCGTGGGTTGATACGCCAATGCGCCCAATCGGGCTATATCGACCCACGAGGGGTCGATCTACCCCAACACTCTTTTCATGGCCTCTCCGATCTCGGCCGGCGAATCAACAACAGTAATTCCGCATTCGCGCATGATTTTTTTCTTGGCTGATGCTGATTCGTGTTCTCCACTGACAATAGCACCGGCGTGACCCATCGTGCGACCTTTAGGAGCCGTTTCACCCGCTATAAAACCAACGACAGGTTTAGTTCCATTTGCTTTGATCCATTGAGCAGCTTTGGCTTCAAGTTCACCACCAATTTCACCAATAACGATGATGCCTTTGGTTTCAGGATCGGCCATTAAATGCTGAACGGCTTCAAGTGTGGTGGTGCCAATGATTGGATCGCCACCAATTCCGATAGCTGTAGTGATTCCTAATCCGGCTTTTACAACCTGATCGGCTGCTTCATATGTGAGTGTACCGCTTTTAGATACGATACCAACGTTTCCTTTTTTAAATACAAAACCGGGCATAATACCAACTTTGGCTTCACCCGCGGTGATGATACCCGGACAGTTTGGACCGATGAGAATGGCTCCACGATCGCGCGTGTATTCCTTGGCTTTCACCATATCCGCCACCGGAATTCCTTCTGTAATGGCTACAATTACTTTAATACCTGCATCGGCAGCTTCCAAAATGGCATCAGCTGCAAAAGCGGCCGGAACAAAAATGATACTCACATCGGCACCGGTTGTTTTTACCGCATCGGAAACTGTATCAAATACCGGACGATCCAAGTGCTGCTGACCACCTTTTCCGGGTGTTACACCTCCAACAACGTTTGTTCCATACTCAATCATCTGCTGAGCGTGAAATGTACCCTCACTGCCCGTAAATCCTTGCACAATGACTTTCGAATTTTTGCCGACTAAAACGCCCATGTTGTATACTTTTTAATAGGCGGCGAAAGTAAGACGCAAGACGAATTGTAGGATGGAATGATTTGCAGATTTTCTGATCTTGGAAATAATTGATAGTTTCAGATATGCATCAGCAAAATTGACGGTTGTATATGCCTGGATTTCAGGTGCGTATAAGCAAAAACGGTAGAATGACCAATGAATTGGACAAAATGTAAATATATTTGCACTATGGATAGGACAATATGAGCTTATATTTGTCCTTTCTATTGGTCAAAATGACTAATTTTAACTGGGTTTCACTGAAAAAATGGACGAATTACTCGAAATATCAACCCATTTGATTCAATCTGTTTCCAATGATTTCAGCAGGAATGAATTGGTGCGCAATGGTTGGCCGGAGCGGCTTTTGGCCATTCAAGGTTATCGAGGTACAGGGAAAACTACTCTTATTTTGCAGCAACTTCAAAAATTGGCGGCGAGTGAAAAAGTGGCCTACCTCAGCCTCGATCACTTTTATTTTCAGCAAGTCCCGATGTACGAAGCGGTAAAAGAACTTTATCAAAATGGCTATCGAGTCGTTGCATTGGACGAAGTGCACAAATACCCCGATTGGTCGAGGCAGATTAAAAGTCTGTACGACACATATCGCGATTTGAAAATCATTTTTTCGGGCAGTAGTGTTTTGGAAATTTATAGATCTTCTGCGGATTTGAGTCGAAGGGCTGTTTCTAAAAACATGCCTGTTCTTAGTTTGCGCGAATACATCGAAATGAAAGAGGGAATTCAAGTTCCTGTGGTTGAACTTGAAGATTTGTTGATGGACCACATGGGCGTGGCTAGTCAAATTCATCAAATCATCAAAAGTCCTTTGATGTATTTTAATGAGTACCTCAGGCACGGGGCATATCCGGTGTTCGTTGAAGGCGTTGAGCATTATTATCAGAAACTCATGCGCACGGGTATGTTGGTTATTGATACCGATATCACGGCTGTTACCAATATGTCGTTTCAATCGGTTCAGAAATTGAAAAAATTGTTGGGTTTCATCGCTCAAGCTGTTCCCTACAAACCAAACATCTCGGAGATGGCTGCTTTCATTGAGGTAAAAAGAGATACGGTACTCGTTTACCTAGACCTCCTGCAAAGAGCGGGATTAATAAGGACGGTGAGTTTGGCCGGTAAAACCATGGGGCCCTTGTCGAAACCGGAAAAAATTTATTTAGATAATCCCAATCTTTGTTATGCACTCGGTTTGAACGAGCCAAACATTGGCACTTTGAGGGAAACATTTATTCTCTCTCAATTATCGTTTCAGCACCGCGTGCAGGCGAGCAATGATGCCGATTTCATTGTCAACGATCGCTATACATTAGAAATTGGAGGTAAAAACAAAAACAAAAGGCAGATTAAAGGAATGAAAAACGCTTGGGTGGTAGGAGATAACCTCGAAATTGGAAATCCTCATAGCATTCCACTCTGGTTATTCGGATTTTTGTACTGAATTTTAATATACCGATGAAACAAGAAACGATTTGTGCATTGTCGACCCCGCAGGGGATGGGCGCTCTGGCTCTGATACGCTTGAGCGGACCGGAGTCCATTGACATTGCGCAAAGCGTTTTTTCGAAAAAACTCGACAATGTAAAATCGCATCAAGCAGTGCATGGATGGATCGTCAACGGAGATAAAAAGATTGATGATGTAGTACTTACCATTTTTCGAAATCCGAAATCTTTTACGGGCGAAGACACGGTGGAGATTGCTTGTCATGGCTCCACCTACATCCAAC
>JBILMS010000021.1:0-47460 GCA_044375415.1 Flavobacteriales bacterium | reverse complement strand
CATGCCGGATGAAAGCGTGTATGCAGAGGTTGAAGGTGATGAAAAAAAGGTGGACTTATTTATTCAGTGGTGTAAGGTGGGTTCGCCTCTGTCTAAGGTGGAGTCTATCTCTCTTTCCGATTTGAAGCTAAAGGGTGAAAGTTCCTTTGAGATTTTGAGGTAGTAATTATTTCCTCCTCAGAAGGACCACTGTTTCTCCTTCGAACAACATTTCATATGCCAAGTTTTCTTTCCCTTCCTGATCGTTTTTGGAATTACCAAAGCTTTTTACAAAATCATTTTTGGTCAAAACCCAATGCTCACTCTCACCCAAATTTGGAAATGCATAAACCAATGATCTAAACGACAAGTGAGGCGCCAAGTTTGATGACACAGAAATTACATCTACTTCGGAAATTATTTCCTTAATTTTATCTACTTCCGCACTATTTATGTTTGATGTATAATGTCTTCCACTGAAAATATTCGCCTCATCACTTTTTCTCACTACCTCACGAATAGAGTAATACAAGGCCAAGCCGGCTAATAAAGACAAACCCGGCAATTTGAATTTTTCCCACTTCAATGTAGAAACACCAAATATTACCAAGAGGCTCAATACCACACATAATTCTATACTGTATTGTTTATGTATGTCCCACATTAAAGTGTTTGACGATAGGAACTTCTGAGCTATAATCGGAATAAATGCTATCAAAAAAATTGGACGAATAACAATTAAAAAGCCACCGCTCACCAGTAAAAAAAACAAACTTGTAATTTTTGTTTTTGCAAACTCGCCGCTGTTATCCAACAAAATACTTTGAATCACTTGAAATGGATGTGAAAGAAAATGCACAAAAACCTCACCTAAGTTTTTGCCGTATTGGCCATAAGTTGACTGCACGGAACTAACTATTTGGCCATTATTCAGAGTAGGCATCACGACTATTGTAACAATCAAAAAATAAAAAATACTTACGATACTAGACCAGAGCAAAATTCTATTCAATCGGTTAGAACTTCGAAATTCTATAAATAATACAACTAGGGAGATGGCGCAAACGACAACAGCCATATTTTCCTTTGATATCAGTACCAAAAACAAGCAAAATAGTGCCTTCCATTTATTCTCTTTTAGTGCATAATACAGGAATGGGAATAATAAAAACGCACCAAAAACATTTGCATGAAAATCGTAAGCAAAGGCAGAATAAAGGCCCCAAAGACTATAGAAGTGGAAAAGAATAACAGCGCATAATGTTTCGTTAAGTCCGCGTAAAAGAGCTAGTTTGTAGCAATACCACCCAGCTATTGCTCCTGAAACTATTTGAAACACCAACAGAGTATAAGTCCCAAAGATGTACCGAAAAGGCGAAAACAAAATTATAATAGGAGAAAAATGGTCTGAGAGATAATTTACACTTTGTCCATTTAATCCCTGCGAAAATACTGCCCATTGGCCGATTGAATATTGATAAAGTGCCTGATTAAACATTCCCAAATCCAAAGCATATGTCCGAAAAAAGAAATGATTGGGCACAGAAATCAGAGAGAACACAATTGAAAAGAAAACAATAATTACCAATGGCACATAAACTGTTCTCTTTGATAGTCCTTGCATCAACAATTTCATTATCGCGCAAAAACCTTGAATTGAATTGAATTTTTCTCACTTACAATTCTTGCCAAGAATATCCCTGAGGATTCATTCATCCTAATCCCCTGCCCTGATTGATATTGCGAATCATGATAAACACATTTTCCATTTAAATCAAACAGATCTAGGCTTCCAATTCCTTCGGTGAATAATACTCGCAATTCATTATTTATCCAAGTATAAGTATATTGAGGTTTCAACTCCTCTATTGAAACTTGAAAAGTAGGAGAACAATTTATATTTAGTGTCTCAATTGTAAATTGAGATTGCAAAGAATCAGCTGGCCAATAAACGAGCATCACGTTTTCATCGTGCTCGTTCGTCTCAGAAAATGATGTTCCCGCGAAATAAAGTCCCGTGTCTTGGTCTTCAAAAATACAATTAAGCTCATCAGTCCAAGGTGTTCCAAATGTTGGACCCACCATCCATGACCCCGGATAAGCCCATTGTTGTATCATAGCGTCATCCGAACCAAGTCCATATGCCGACTGATTTCCCAAAAGCAAAAATCCAAAACCGAGATCCGCTATTTCATTTAAATAGTAATCTGCGTTGATATCAGAAAATATTGTAGATAATTCAGTACCTTCATTTCCAATGTTGCATAAAATGGGTAGGACATGATTATCAAAATAGTTGCCTCCCACTTGAATTAAATCATCATGTACGTTTAAAGATATTCCCTCTGTTGATAATAAATCCTCACGCTTAAATTCCCAAATGAACTCCAAATTGAGATTTAGTTTGATTACCCACAGATGATTCAATCCTTCAATAGTTTGATCTTCTGTAGTTCCTGTTAAAAAAATAAATTCATCCGAAGAGAGTTGTATATCATTCAATGTATCATAACCTTCTCCTCCATATTGTACATTTTGCAAAACATTTCCATCTTCATCAATCCAAATAAGCCATCCATCCGGCCCGGTTAAAATATTCTCGCTGCTCTCCCCAATACATAAGAAACCGCCATTCGGATGTACCACAATACGATGAATAAAATTCCATCCTTCTGCACCAACTATCTTATCCCAAATTATAGAACCACTTGAATTCACTCGAATGATCCTACCATCATAATCCCCTTCTTCATTTGTAAATCCCACAACAATTACATCTCCATTCGGGCACTCCACAAGGTCTAAACCGTTATCAGTATTGGCACCTCCATATGCATTGGACCACTCACAGGCTAAACTCTCACTTAAACACGTGAGAAGTATATCCGAATTACCTGTCCCGGCTCCTCCGGTTGTTCCGACCATAAAAATATTTCCATTATCATGGACCATCACTCCCTCTCCTCTTTCGTTTCCTTCTCCTCCGATATGTCTTACTTGAACATCTATATTCTGCGATCTGGCGCAATTCGCCCAATGCATAATGATGAGAAAATATATGTAGGTATAGTATCGCATAATCTATATCACCGCCTTTCTTACTCGTATCAATCGTTCCAACATGGCTTCCATCAATTCCAAACGAAGCATATTTGCACCATCGCTTTTAGCAACCGCCGGATTGGGATGGGTTTCGATGAATAATCCATCGGCTCCCACAGCAATGCCAGCCTTCGCTATCGTTTCGATCAACTCGGGTTTGCCTCCGGTTACTCCGCTACTCTGATTGGGTTGCTGCAAACTATGTGTGCAATCCAATACAACGGGTGCAAACTGTTTCATCACAGGTATTCCACGAAAATCGACTACGAGATCTTGGTAGCCAAAGGTTGTTCCGCGTTCTGTCAACCATACCTTCTTATTGCCCGATTCAATCACCTTATCGCAGGCAAACTTCATCGAATCGGGTGATACAAATTGACCTTTTTTAATATTTACTACTTTACCCGTTTCAGCAGCCGCCTGCAACAAGTCGGTCTGCCTACACAAAAATGCCGGTATCTGCAATACATCCACATAAGCAGCTGCCATTGCGGCCTCCGGAGCAGAATGAATATCTGTAATTACCGGAACATCGTATTTAGCCCCTGTCTTTTTCAACCACTCCAATGCCACTTCATCTCCCATTCCGCTGAAGGAATCCAAGCGGGATCTATTTGCCTTTCGATAGGACGCTTTAAAAATAAAAGGTATCTCCAATCGATCAGTAATCTCTTTCAACTTTCCACAAACTTCATCGAGCAAACTTTCGCTTTCGGCCACACACGGACCGGCAATCAGAAAAAAATTTCCGCTTCCGGTATGTTTTAATTTATCCAACATTTTCATACTACTTTTTAAAATATCCTTGATATAGCAACAGAAAAATCTCTGCCCCTAAAGTCTTCTCCTAACCAACCCATCAAGTTTTCACTCCCCGCTTGAAGTATGAAATTTTTAATCGCTGCCGACCTAATACCAATGCCGGCGCGAAATCCCCCATAACCTCCAAACATTACTTGCTCCGTAAATTGCCATTTGCCATTAATATCCTGACCCAAAGCAAATCTCAATTCGGGGAGCGAGAGTTGATAGGGCTGCAATGCAATACCGGCATCTATAAATAATACTCTATCCAATCTTCGCAGCATACGCACACGAATATCGGCCGGCAATGAAACCCATTTGCTCTGTGTTTTCATGGTGTAACCGATGGTATCCGCCAACTCCGGCATAGACAAATCATCGTCGATGGTAAACAAATCGTTTAATTCAAACCCTGTCCATACAAATGAACTGTCGAGGTTATAATTTTCGGTCTGACCATTCCAGCGAATCATACCTAAGTTGTAGGCGCTTACACTAAACCATCCCTTGCCGTCTTTCATAGGAATATTCCAATCAAAATCGAAGGAAAGTCCTAATCCTTTACCCGAACCAATGCCCCGTTTGTTGGGATCTGCCACATACATTTTACCTTCGTATGTTAGCACCAACGAATCCAAATCACTAGATGTATATAACGATGCATCTCGAATATCTATGGATGTAAAATCCTGACCACTCACAAAACTCAAGCGATATTGTGAATATGTGCGCTGATCAACAATGCCCACACTGAACTTCTGAAACGATTGGTAACCCGCATATAAAGGACCTATCTCTTTGGTCTGTCCTGCCCATCCGGAATTACCTCGATACACAAGCGAAAAAAAATCCTTCGAAAAACCGACGTAACCATGATTTTCCGATGATATCCCAACCATCAATTGTAAACATGGATTGCCAAAAAGGCCACTCGTCAAATCCCACCACTGCATAGAAAATTTTGCATCTAATCCTGCCCGGTTTTGCTCTCGCGCATCATCAACGAGGCCATTTAGGAGTCCATCTTCCAGGTGACCACCCAAATACATTCTTTTCATGAAGGCATTGTTCAGCAAGTCGCTACCAATGGCTCCCTGTGCGGAAACTTCGAGATAAGAATGACGACCTTCAAACAAAGAATCTTGATACATCAACAAAAAGGCTGAGGTTTGGGCACTCAGATTTTCCCTTACGAGCAGGAGTATTAAAGATACTGATATTTTAAGCCATTTCTTCATTGAACACTCACTTGTGTAGAGGCTTCTGTTGTAAGCACAAAATCGATGTAATTCGAAGTTGTAAGCTTCACGAATTCTGTATCGCTCGGTGTATCAAATTGTACATCTAGAAAAATCTTATTGGGACCTACTAATTGATCTATCACGTCCTGCGAAAGAGTAATAGTGAAGAGGCTGTTTTGATGTATAATTCCGTCGACACCATTTTGAATTCCCGGCAACAAAATAGCCTCATCTAATAAAACAGAAATTTCTTCGGACTCATCGTTTCTTAGTACTAAAGAAACTTCGGCTTGAAAGGGAAATGCATTCGCCATCCGCAGATATAAAACGCCATTGGCAACAATATCGTTTGATTCACCTGTTAATTCAATTTCTCTGTGCAGTGAAAGTCCCTGCATTCCAATACACAGCGGAATATCCATATTGAGCCATGCATTTAAAGTCTCATCCGTATAAATGAAATCGTTGTTATCAGAAATATTACCGAGTGGATTAATGGATATACTCGCATCAATGCTCACCTCATCCGGTAAGGTCTCCAAAAATTCATCTATGTTGCTGTTGTCTTCGGAAATCGATATTTCGTGATACGTGGGAACCACTGTTCCATTTACCTCAGTGGCTCTTGTAACATTTATAACCGAAAACAAATCAGGGCTATGTAAAGAGGTAATCATTGCCGAAGTAGAGTTGGATGCAATGAGGTTGTGAAATTCAATTTGAGCATCGGCTCCTACAAAATTCTCAACTTCAAAACTTACATTCACTTCGTTTAGGTTCAAGGCCCCTTGAGGTAAATCGAAGTCCTCTCCGAAATCTACGACTTGATCTAATTCGTAGTCGTGTTGACCAAAATAACCACGTGCGTAACTCACCTCCGGGTCCACAATTGTAAGCTCGATGGCTACACTATCCTGACCAAATACTTGTGCATTGCTCGGGGCATCTACAGACGTTCTTACAATGATGCTTGAAAAAAGAGTATTAGTTCCGGTTCCATTTTCACCGGTCATGTCAAGTTCATATCCTGTTAAGTCCAAAGAACCAAAACTAATATGCGGATCCGAAGCAGTGCCCGGTTGCGTGTGGGCAATTAAAGTGGCTACTTCCCCATTTTTAGTAACACCCGGCAATTCGTAGGTACATGTCAAAAATCCATCGATGTAATTTTTTACAGTGTATTCTAGTGTTCCTCCTTTGGTATGAACTTCCTTTAAGGATGCTTGTGATACATTAAGCTGATTTTCTTCCTCCAGACTTATGATAGAAGAGTTTGGTGGAATGGAAAAAGGCCCGCCTACCAATGGAACAACAAGAGTCTGTTTTATCGTTGTATCAGGTATGGCAACAATTGAATCCAAATCAAAGTCCGTCAAGTTTTCGCTGATGACCAAATGCCATAGTCCATTTTCATCTGCACTCAAAAGGCTATCCGCCACCATATCATTTAAACCTAATCTACCCAGAGCCACCGGTCCTGCCGCACCTATATTCCATGTAGAGGGCTCTTCGCGCCTACAGGAAAACAAAAATACCCCGCATATAATCGCCAGATAAAAACAGCCTTTAATGGCACTTCGATTTTTCATTTGCGTGTAATACAACTTGCTCATCCTTTTCACTCCTGAATTTTTAATTTCATCATTCGAACACCGGCAAACAAAATGGCAGCAATTAAAGGTATCACTGCCAAATTCATGTGCTGAGGAAGGAAGTACCAAAGTATGAGTAATAATCCTAAAACAACCATATAAACCGTAATGTACCTTTTCCATCGTACGAGCTTTGAAGCCGGAAGAAAAGCTACAATCAGATTAATAGGATTCGCCCACAACAAATTGAGATTGTATGCCGTGGCTCTGTGATCTGTACAAAACCAAAGTAATAAGAGAAATATACCCACCAAGCCGGTAATAAACATCGTTATCCTATCGGTAAATAGGTAGTACTTTCTTTTAGCACAAAAAATAAATCCGGCCACAATACATATTACCAACCAAATGATATTTACTTGCAAGGGTGTGAAAAATATATCCTCGTATGCGGAGGGTTCTGCCGGCAATATTTCTTCGGTCTTGGCAACTAAAGGTTTTCCATCCAACTTTGCCTCTGACAGCCTTGCGAAAACACTGTCGGGCAAAAACATACTCTGACCATACTCCATCTTTTTATCACATGGAAGACCCAAGGCTAGGTCTATTCCGTAATCGCCCCAGGGATGACGAGTGAGGTACAAATCAATGGCATCTCGAAAAGAGTTTTTGCCGGCGTAATTATCTTGTATTACAAATCCATCGCCGAGCGCTTTGCGTAAAATCTGTTCTATTCGTGTTGCACAATTGTCGTAAAAAAAATCATACTTGTAATTCCTGTTTTCCGGGGCACTATTCTCTGCAAGCAAAATGAACAAGTCTCTTTTTTGTGCACTACTCAGGTCGAGGGTTTGCTCTGTAACCCCTCTTTTTTCAAGTATGTAGGAACTATAGAAATCTTGAAAGGACTCTACACTCAAGCTGTATTCTAGTTTACCTCTTGCGAATTTGAGAACAAAATTTTCTTGAAAACCATCGAATGTGCCGTAATTGTAAATGACATCTATGGGGGTATTCGTTAATTCATCTTTTCGGATGCGAATGGCAGAATGACCAAATGTTGAATACAACTCTTCGCCCGGAGTGCACGTGAGTACCGAAATTATCCATGATGAATCCATTTCTGCAGGAATCGTAATGGTCTTTGCAGAGACAGATGTCAATGTTGCGACCAATAGAAAAAAAGCGCAGATACTTTTCTTCATATTTCTGCCTCCCCTGTGAATACTCTAGCTACCGGACCTTTTAGCCAAATACCTTCGAAACCGCCGTCTTCAGTAGGATCAAATCTTACGGATAAATCGCCACCTCGAGTATGCACATGTATTTCATGTTGATTTTCATTTTCGAGCGCTACCGAAAGTGCTGCTGCCGTTACCCCGGTTCCACAAGAAAGGGTTTCATCCTCTACGCCTCTTTCGTAGGTGCGCATCTGAATTTCATCTTTATTGATTTGATGAACGACATTTACATTGATGCCCTGCTCTTTGTATTTCGCAGAATACCTGATGTTGCGCGCCATCGGGATGAGATCTACTTTTTCAACATCATCTACCAAGACGATTAAATGAGGCGAGCCTGTTTGAAGAAATAAGCCGTTGTCGCGTTCTTCTATTTCGTGAACATCACGCATAGAAATTTCCACTTCGTTTACAGAAACAGAACCTGAATGCAATCCATCTACGGCATCAAAAGTGGCAACGGCGCCACAAATATTTTCTGCAAAAGCAAAGTGAAGAGCACACCGACTGCCATTGCCACAAAAACTCACAGAGCCATCCGGATTGTAGAAGTTCACATAGAATTGTGCTTTCTCTGAGGGTTCAATTAATATGAGCCCATCGGAGCCAATGCCGAACTTGCGGTCGCATAGGTCTTTTATTTGTTCCGAAGTAAGTTTTATAGAACCTGAAATGTTGTTCACGAGAATGAAGTCATTTCCGGTTCCTTGGTATTTGGTAAAGTGTATTTTCAAGGGTATCATCTGATCAGCCGCCGAAGTTAAGGTCTAAGCACGGAAAGGACACAATTATGGCTTTATACTTAACTTGCGGCCCATAAACACATCCCGTAAGGAATGTCTACAACAGAAAAAGCAACTTCATCTTCTATATCTACCGATAAACTCCTGAAAGCGTGGGAATTGATGAGCACCGCGCGCAGTTTATCGGATATTTACGAACTCAACGCGAAAGTGACCGGCAAATACGTACATGCCACCAGTCGTGGACATGAGGCGTGCCAATTGGCGCTGGGAATGCAATTGAAAAAGCAGGATTACTTAAGCGCCTATTACCGCGACGATAGTATTTTGCTGGGAATAGGTCTCACCCCCTACGATCTCATGCTCCAGTTGATGGCAAAACGCGACGATCCGTTTAGTGGTGGTCGCACGTACTATAGTCATCCTGCCCTAAATCGGGAGGACATGCCAAAGATCCCGCATCAGTCTTCGGCTACGGGAATGCAGGCTATCCCTACAACGGGAATAGCAATGGGTTTGCAGTACAAAGAAAAAACCGGACTTTCCAAATACACAACTTACCACGACAAACCCGTGGTGGTATGTTCTATTGGGGATGCCGCAATGACCGAAGGAGAGGTGGCCGAAGCTTTCCACATGGCAACATTAAAAGCCTTGCCTATCATCTTTTTTGTACAGGATAATGAGTGGGATATTTCTGCCCATTCATCTGAAATACGCTTTGGCGATGCTACCACATTCTCGCGTGCTTTTCCGGGAATGAAAGTTAAATCGCTCGATGGAACAGATTTCATGCAGTGTTATCAGGCAATTGGGGAGGTTTTGGACAGCGTTCGTATGGTTCGCAAACCCTGGCTCATTCACTGCAAGGTGCCCCTTCTCGGTCACCATACAAGTGGTGTTCGAAAAGAGTGGTATCGCCACGATTTAGAAGAAGCTCAGCAGCGTGATCCTTATCCAAAATTCTTCAAACAATTGCTCGCTTCGGGCATTGAAGAATCTGTGTTAATCGATATTGAGAACAAATCAAAAGAACGGGTAGAAAAAGAATATACCGATGCTTTAAATGCACCGGATCCGGACGCTTCCCAGCTATTTGATCACATTTTCGCTCCTACTCCCGTTACCGAAGAAACAGGCGAACGATCTCCTTCAGGCAAAGAAGCCACTGTTATGGTTGACTCTGCTCTCTTCGCTATGCAGGAAATTTTGGGTAAACATCCCGAAGCTTTGTTGTATGGTCAAGATGTAGGTCGCAGACTTGGTGGCGTTTTCAGAGAAGCTGCAACTCTTGCCGAAAAGTTTGGCGATGAAAGAGTATTTAATACGCCCATTCAAGAAGCATTTATTATTGGTAGCACCGTGGGTATGTCGGCCGTTGGACTAAAGCCCATTGTGGAAGTGCAATTCGCCGATTATATCTGGCCGGGTTTAAATCAGCTTTTTACCGAAGTGAGCCGAAGTTATTATTTGAGCAATGGAAAATGGCCGGTTAGCGCTGTAATCCGCGTTCCTATTGGCGCATATGGCAGTGGCGGACCTTATCACAGTAGCAGTGTCGAAAGCGTTTTAGCAAATATCCGGGGAATAAAAGTGGCATATCCGAGTACCGGAGCCGACTTAAAAGGCCTGCTAAAAGCGGCTTATTATGACCCAAATCCTGTGGTTGTTCTTGAGCATAAAGGTCTTTATTGGTCGAAGGTGAAGGGTACAGATGATGCCAGAACGGTTGATCCGGCGGAGGATTACATCGTTCCGTTGGGTAAAGCGCGCATCGCATTGGAAGCAGTAAAATCTTCAAAAAATATTGCTGTTATCACTTACGGAATGGGCGTGTATTGGGCAAAAGCGGCCGCCAAAGAATTTGGAGATTCAATAGAAATCGTTGACTTGCGAAGCATCAATCCTTTGGATGAAGAAACTATCTTCGCATCTGTACGAAAGTGCAATCGATGTTTGGTTTTAACTGAAGAACCTGTACCCGGAAGTTTTGCTCAGAGCATCGCCGGACTTATTAGTGAAAAGTGCTTCCATGCGCTCGACGCTCCGGTGATGACGATGGGAAGTGCCACTACACCAGCCATTCCATTGAACAGTACATTGGAGGCTGCCTTATTACCGAATGCAGAAAAAGTGGCCCAAAAATTGACTGAGCTGCTCGAATTTTAATATTTACAAGACAAATTATACCATGAAAACCATTTCAAAACTGTTTTTAATCCTCCTATTGGCACCTCTGTTTTCTCGTGCACAATTTGAAGGCAAAATGACAATGACTATTAAGGTTACTACAGAAGATCCCGCCATGCAGCAGGCCGCGCAGTACATGCCAACCGAAATGATCATCTATACCAAAGGAACGAAATCACGCATAGAAACTAGCACGATGATGGGTTCTACCATAATTCTAACTGACACCCTTTCAAAAATGGGCTATGTATGTATGGATATGATGGGAAATAAAATCGCTATGCAAATGCCACTTGATGAAATGGAAAACGAGGAAGCCGTTTCCGATATGCAGATTAAATACATCAATGAGACCAAGATGGTAGCCGGATACACGTGTAAAAAGGCTATTATTACTATGAAAGTAGAAGAACAAGAAATCCTACAAACCGTTTGGTATTGCGAAGAAATACAAAACACTAATCGCGATATGTACAAATTGAAAGGCATGCCAATGGAATACGATATGGACATGCAAGGCATGCACGTAAATTATGTTGTTTCGAATGTGAGCAAAGAAAAAATTCCAGATACGATGTTTGATGTACCTGCCGGATACACCGTAACTACCCAAGAAGACCTGAATAATTTAATACCTGCCATGGAAGGTGGTGACGAAGATTAATATACTGTGAAGAAGTATCTACCTTACATTCTCATTATCGCCGGTGTAATTACTTTTTATTGGTACCGCTATATACGTGCTCCACATGTAACATTCACGGAACAATTGGTAGACAATTCCAACCCGGAGGCAGATGCCATAGGCGCCGTTACCGGTCCGGCCGTGGTCCATTTTTACGCAAGTTGGTGTGGTCCATGCATGGGGGAAATGGCTATTTTGAACGAAGTAATTCCTATGTATGAGCAAGCCGGAATCCCTTTTGTTTTAGTAACGGATGATGCCGATGACGATTTGATAGCGTTGAAGATGCGCTATCCAAATATCGAACGCATTCGTCAAGTACCCAAATTGAAAGACCTTGGAATTAATTCGATTCCGGCTACCTATTGGATCAATTCGTCTGAGTCCATTATTGAAAAAAATACCGGTAAGAACCCATGGGGACCGGAATTGCTAAAAAAAGATATTGAACGTTTTAAATAATTTTTACCGGATCAGAATAAAGAAATTCTGATCAACGAATACACAATCATGAGCCAAGTAACTGTTATAATCGATAAAATTGAGACAACTTTTGAATTGTCTGAGAATGGTGAAACTATTCTAAATACAGCCCTAGATAAGGGTGTGGATGCACCTTTTAGTTGCAAGGGAGGAGTTTGTACAACGTGCAAAGCAAAATTGCTGAGTGGAGAAGTTAGAATGGATGCAAATTTTGCGTTGACCGATTCCGAAATAAAGCAGGGATACCGACTTGTATGTCAATCGCACCCTGTTTCAGATAAAGTGGTGATTACTTGGGACTACTAAGAGCTCATTCTTGGATTCCTATTTTTGAAACCCCGTCTATCCAAAAAAATGTCGGCTTTAACGTGAATTTCGCGCTGCCGAGCGAATTTAATTGGTATAGAAGGTGTATTTTATACACCTTTGCGGTATCTAATTTTTGGGTGGTCTGGAAGAGACTCTCATAGTTAGTTTTGGTTAAGTTAAGGAAAGCCCTCGGAAATGTCTGGGGGCTTTGTTTTTTTTATTGAATTATGAGTTTTGAATTATGAATTATGAATGGGGGTTCTCGCAATACTGAGAAGATTTGAAAAATGTGCTAAATAGGCAATGTGCTAATTTGCCAATGGCCGAACTCCGATGAAACGATTGCGATTTTTAAAACCGAAAACTACTCCGATAACGCGAATTCCATTGGCTAATTGGCATATCGACCACATTGGCTAATTATCATTCTCGCCATTTTTCATTTACCATTTAGAACTACTCCACCCCTATCCACTTATGTGTTTGGAGAGAGATGCGCCAACGCGTGTTTTTGCGGATGTAGTCGAGGATGAGGGGAATCATGGTTTCCCGTTTTTCCCATTCGGGTTGGAGGTAGAGCAGACAATCTTTATTTACTTTTTGCGCATGTTCTTCGGCCCATGCCAAATCGGATGGATGGAAAACGATCACTTTTAATTCGTTGGCTACCGAATAATATTCTTCTAGGGGCTTCATAAATTTTTTGGGAGAAAAGGTGACCCAATCCCATTGTCCCGTTAAGGGATGTGTGCCCGACGTTTCCATGTGAGCGCGAATGCCTGAGTCTTTAATGGAGGTGGTCAGCTCGTCCAAATTATACATCATGGGTTCGCCACCGGTGATAATGCAGATTCCAGTTCCGGAATCTTTACAGTTCTTTACCAATTGAGAAACTGCATATGACGGGTGCTTTGAAGCATCCCAACTTTCTTTTACATCGCACCAAACACATCCCACATCGCAACCACCTGTGCGAATGAAATAAGCAGGCGCCCCCGCAAATGCACCTTCGCCCTGTACAGTATAAAATGTTTCCATTACCGGAATGCCGGAAAGAATTTTTGCCGAATCGTCCATGCTGCAAAGGTAGGGGCAAAAAAAAACCACACCGGCTAACGATTTGAAAGACTCATTGGACATGGATGGACAATCCGCTCTACGCTGAGTATCCTGAACATTCAACGTGTAGTTTTCACCTGAGTCAGGTCGCTGAAAGATCCGAAGATCCAACCGCTGTTCCGCCGGAGAGGATTGTATATCAGCAATCATTCGGCTCTACTCGCTTAAAAAAATCCCGAAAGACTTCTTTTGCAGGCATGCTCGCAATAAAACGAGGTTGATTCCAAATTTTGTAATGTTAGTCTTACATACCATCCCACCGATGTGGATTAGGTTATGTACTCATTTCTGATTACACAACCGAAATTTACCACTATTCAAAGACGGAGTACATTATTTAACATCTGGGTTTTCCACCACTCATCAACCGAGGATATGAACAATTGTTGATATTAGTCTTGCTCCTCGCTGCCCTTACCGGATTCGCCAACAAAATAATCCTTTTTGCTTTTGAAGAGAACATTGAAGGTTGTGAGGCTACCATATATACGAGTGATATATTGCTGCATTTCAATTTTGTCGGTTTCGTTGAGACCTTTGTGAGCATTGATCTTTTGCTCGAGCACACGCAGTCGATCGCGGAGCATTACTATTTTATGGAAGAAGGTTTCGATCGGAACTTCTTTTGGTTTTAGGCTTCGGTCGTCGGGCTGCATGATCAGTACTCCTCCCTCCCATTTTTCGCCGATTTCGACGATTTCTGTCACTTCGTAATAGAGGTCAAATACGTTTTTTACGGCATCCACGACGTCTTCGAGGCTAACGGAGGCTTGAACGGATGTAGCGCCCGAGAGTATGTTATAACCGTCATACTCCTTGCCCAACTCCTTTTCGCCGTGCTCCTTAAAAAACAACTTGTATTTGTATTCGTCTTCTCCGAATACTACTCCTTCTCCAAATGCCGGATGTACCAGCTTTGCTCCAATTCCGGGCGCTTTCATAGGGTTTTGATTTTTGGGAGGCAATATACTGCATAGCCTCGGGCTTCTGCAATGGCAACCCTACCCCATTTTATTCGTCCTACAATCGAACTTGAAAAAGTTTCTTTATATTTGTTTGACCTTATAGACATGATCTAAATCAGCCCGTAATCTTGCGCGGGCTAAAAAATTGACCAAATGACTCCTATCAGGAAGTTCAGTGCCGACTCATCTGCCTTTGCTGCGTGCAAAGTGAGATTTACTAATTTGTCCATTAAGGCGATTTTCCTATTGTGTTTTTCCTTACTATGGATAGGTGCCTCGGAAATGAAGGCGCAATACATATATCAGTATACGAATAACACCACAGGTGCTTATAGCACATTGGCTGTGAATGCGAATTGCGCGGCGACTTTAACACGCGTAAATGGTGCAGCTTTCGTGTTACCTTGTTCACAGGGGTTTTCTTCCATTGGTTTTACAGGGGCAGGCACATATGCTTCCACACTGCCTGCGATTGAGACTTTTGTCGCTCCGAATGTTGGATTTCAATTGAACATAACTCAAATCCGCGTTGACTGTTCGAGAGCAGCGGCAAATGGCCCGAGCACATGCATGTTAGCATACAGCACCGATGGCGTTACATGGACGGCTGAGGGTACAGCTCAAACAATTGTTACAAATGCCTGTACCGCCGGTTTGACCCAAAATACCTGGAACGTGAGTATATCTGCTACAAGTACGCTTTATATACGTGCATACTTATATGCAGCAGGAAATGCTACTGCTATCAATTACCTCAAAAACTTTTGGGTAACAGGTACAGTCGTTCCCGTTCCAAATACAGGTTGTACAGATGTTACGGCATGTAATTACTGTGCTGCATGTACAATCGATAATGGATCCTGCACCTATCCGGGATGTACTACAGCCGGAGCTTGCAATTATGATGCTACCGCAGGTTGTGACGATGGTTCGTGTTCATGGACATTTGGATGTACGAATGCTGCAGCATGCAACTACAATCCCGCTGCAGGTTGTGACAACGGAACGTGCATTGTCCCGGGTAACATCTGTAACGATGGAAATGGATCTACGCTCGGAGATATCATACAGTTTGATTGTTCGTGTGCTGGAGTTACATCTCCTTTCAATGGAATATCTATTGAAGAAATACCCATTCCTCCCGCAGTGGTTGCCACCATTGACGCCCAATTAACGGGTCCTTCTCTTCCCAGATGTTGGAGAGCTTCTATGTGTTTTAATCAACCCAATTGGGAACTTCAGGCGATTTTTGGGGGTGATGGAAACCCGGAATGGTGGGTGAACTCAACTACTAATTTCTATCAATCGCCCTTTGGTAGTCACCTCGGCACAAGCATAAATACCTCCTTTTATGGACCCATCCCTTCGTTAGCATACGATTCGTGGTTTACTATAAACGGTGAAGGCACAGCCTCCGGAATGAATCTCATCGCCCTTTCACCTAGCAGCTGTTGGCCACCTTGGGGCGCCGTATCGGGCCCCCCTTTGACCTCTACTTGCGATCCCTTCGGTTTGTCCATAGTGAATGCAACTTCTTATCCTACTATTTCCGGTATGCCGGATGCCGACAATGATGTGCTCTTTGCACAACTCACAACCGATGGAATTTTTACCGGAAATTTCAATTTTCAAATCAGAAGAATGAATTTGAATGGTACTGTATATGCACCAACGACTATCATAAATATTCCAAGCATCTATGTCGATGGAACCCCGGGAGTTTTGCCCGATTTTTGTCCCATCGCTTTTCTCCCCGTCGAACTTCTGAGCTTTCAAGCCTTTACTCAAAAAGATTATATCACACTCAATTGGGTGACAGCTACAGAGCTCAATAGCGCCTTCTTCGAAATTGAAAAGTCGAAAGACATGATCAATTGGGAGTATGTGTTAAAACAAGATGCTGCCGGAAATTCCCAGAATACGATCTACTACGCCAACCTCGATATGAATCCATACGAAGGGGTTAGCTACTATCGTTTAAAAGCCGTTGATACGGATGGCGATTTCGAATACGCTCCGCCCATCGCAGTAGAATTTTATCGCGATGAAGCGTTTGTAGTATATCCAAATCCTTCACGTGGCGATCGTTTTGTAATCGGTGGCAAATTGGAATCTCTTGAAATGCTCAACATCCGCGGTGTCGATGGACGAATTGTTCACTCAATGAATCTAAACGACCTCAGCGGATTCCAAACAGATGTTTACGGAATGAACCTTTCAGCTGGTACTTACGCCGTTGAATTCATCACCAAGAGAGGAACAGCCACCGTCGAAAAACTGGTGGTTCAGAAGTAAAACTTAAAGTCCAATTATTCTACCGGAGTTCCGAACAAATCAAAATGTTCGGCTGATTCGATTTTGATGTTTACGAATTGACCGATTTTTAATCCCGCGGATCCTGGAATTACGACCTCGTTGTCCACCTCGGGCGAATCAAATTCCGTGCGACCTATGAAGTAATCTCCTTCTATACGATCGATGAGAACTCTATACGTCTTACCAATTTTGTTTTGGTTGAGATCGTATGAAATTTCCATTTGAGCTTCCATGATCACATCAGCTCTGCGTTTCTTTTCTTCCGCAGGAACATCATCTACCAGATTGAAAGCATGTGTATTTTCTTCGTGTGAATAATTGAAGATTCCCAATCGTTCAAACTTCATTTCTTTCACCCATGAGAGCATCTCATTAAAGTCTTCTTCGGTTTCTCCCGGATAGCCGCTAATGAGAGTTGTGCGGATTGCAATACCCGGAACTTTTTCGCGAATGGTGCGAATAAGATCATCTGTTTTTTCGCGCGTAATACCACGACGCATCGATTGAAGCATCTTCGTTGTAGCATGTTGCAAAGGCATGTCGAGGTATTTACAAATATTATCTCGCTCATTCATTACATCTAAAATATCCATCGGAAATCCGGATGGAAATGCATATTGCAAACGAATCCATTCGATCCCTTTTACATCGCTCAGTTGACGAAGTAAATCAGACAATTTTCTTTCTTTATAAATATCAAGACCATAATAAGTAAGGTCTTGGGCAATCAGTATAAGTTCTTTGGTTCCCTTAGCTGCGAGGTCATTCGCTTGTTGCACCAATTGCTCTATGGGCGTTGAAAGGTGTTTTCCTCTCATCAATGGAATGGCACAAAAAGAACAAGGTCTATCGCAGCCTTCAGAGATTTTGAAATAGGCGTAATGCGAAGGCGTTGTGAGTAAACGTTCGCCTACTAGTTCCTTTTTATAATCGGCCTTTAAAGTCTTAAGTAATCGAGGTAAATCGCGCGTTCCAAAGAAGGCATCTACTTCGGGAATATCGCGTTCCAATTCGGGTTTATAACGTTCGCTCAAACAACCGGTGACAATCAACTTATCTATTTCACCTTTCTTTTTCGCTTCAGCCCACGTAAGAATAGTATTGATCGATTCCTCCTTTGCATTGTCGATAAATCCACAGGTATTGATGATCACGATTTCATGATCTTCGTGTTTTGACTCATGCTCTACTTCGAATTTATTGGCTTTAAGCTGAGCCATCATAACTTCAGAGTCAAAGATGTTTTTAGCGCAACCGAGTGTTACGACATTGACTTTGTTTTTTCGCTGTGTTTTTGTTTTCACAAAGAATGAAATTATGACTGTTGACCAAAAATTGAATCGACAAATTCGTGTCGGTTGAATACCTGTAGATCGCCGATTTTTTCACCCACTCCAATGTACTTCACCGGAATGCGGAACTGATCGGAAATACCTATCACCACTCCTCCTTTGGCAGTACCATCAATTTTGGTAATGGCTAAAGCAGTTACTTCGGTGGCGGCTGTAAATTGTTTCGCTTGTTCAAAGGCATTCTGACCTGTTGATCCATCCAACACAAGCAATACTTCATGCGGAGCATGATCACTCACTTTCTGCATGACGCGTTTTATTTTGGTGAGCTCGTTCATCAATCCAACTTTATTGTGCAGACGTCCGGCCGTATCGATTATAACAACTTCAATTCCCTGTGCTTTTGCCGATTGAATCGTATCAAAAGCTACAGATGCGGGATCGGCACCCATGCCTTGCATAACGATGGGAACCCCGGCTCTCTCACTCCAAATTTTTAACTGATCTACTGCAGCTGCTCTAAATGTATCGGCTGCTCCAAGCATAACAGACTTTCCTTGCGTTTTTAATTGATGTGCAAGCTTACCAATCGTTGTTGTTTTACCCACTCCATTTACCCCAACCACCATGATTACATAGGGTCCATCTACCTTTGGAATAAATATTTCGTCGCCATCTTGTCCGTCGTGACCTTCCAATAGTGTAGAAATTTCTTCTTTGAGAATTCCATTCAATTCGGAAGTGCCGAGGTATTTGTCTTTTGAAACGCGTGCTTCTATGCTGCGAATGATTTTCAATGTCGTTTCAACTCCGACATCCGAACCAATGAGAATTTCTTCGAGGTTGTCTAAAACTTCTTCGTCCACCCTACTCTTTCCTGCGATCGCTCGAGTGAGTTTCGAGAAAAATCCGGTTCGGGTTTTTTCCAGACCCTGATTAAGGGTCTCCTTTTTCTCGGATGAAAATAGTCTTTTGAAGAAACTCATAACTTCGATGCTTGTAAATGAGAAAGGCTTTTTCCCAAAACAGGAAAAAGCCTTTTACTAAATATGATTTTGCAGAAGTTTAGGACTTAGTAAACCAAGCCTGAACTTCATCATTGTGTACAATCTCTTCCTTAAAAGTGTAGGCTCCAGATTTTGGAGACTTCACCATCTTGATCACTTTGGTGTGGTTCTTACCACTACCGGTTTGCAGCGTTGCAACTACCTTCTTTGCCATGGCTTATGCTATTACTTGATTTCTTTGTGTACGGTCATTTTCTTAAGAATAGAATTGTATTTCTTCAATTCCACTCTTTCTGGAGTGTTTTTCCTGTTCTTCGTAGTAACGTAGCGGCTAGTGCCGGGCATTCCCGAAGTCTTGTGTTCTGTACATTCCAGAATTACTTGAACTCTGTTTCCTTTCTTTGCCATTGAATAATTCCGTTAAATGGGGTGCGAATTTACAACGTTTTTCCCGTTCGACAAGTGCAAATATACAAAATTCAGTAAAAAAAAGTGTAGCAATTTGGTTTATATATCTGATAATTAGGTAGTAAGGTGTAAAATACTGATTTTAACCTAGTCTGATTATCAACTCATTACGTTTTCAGCATTGGTTTGACAGTCGCCTGTTCATAATAGAAAGAGAGAAAAGCCCTTGCCTACTGGCGTGAAATCTACTTTTGAGAAAATTTCGAAATCATCAAATGCAGCCGGGGAATAAACTCAGGCTGCATTCGTTTTGCATATCCTAGTGGCAAAAAACACAATCAAGAATACCCCTAAAGAAGATCTTCCAGAAGAGGAACCGGAAAAACCAAAGAGAAAAAAGAAGGAAAAAGAATCCGGTAACTACGAAAAAACCGGAGGTCTAAAAGGTTTTTTAGGCGATAACAGGGTGAAGAAAATCGGTGGGATCTTTATGGTCCTGGCTTCGCTATTTCTTTTCGTTTCCTTCGTTTCATACCTATTTACGGCTAATCATGATTTGCGTTTGGTGCTCGACAATAGTTCCGAAAGCAGTCTATCTCAAGAGGAACCGTATAAAAATGTGATGGGAAAAATGGGGGCTCATGTCGCCTTTTTCTTCATGAACAAATACCTCGGCATTGGGGCTCTCTTTGTAGCTTTTCTTTTATTCCTGGTGGGAATGCGTGTTTGGTGGGGGCGATATATTCTTCCGATGTTTAAGTCCGTGCGACTATCGGTAGTAGGAATGTTGTTTTTTCCCCTAGCCATCGGATTTCTCTTTCACAAACGTGTCGATGGTTTTGATCGGGTAATAGATATCACATGCAATCAAAACCTCGTAGGGGGTTATGGTCACTTCGCTACCGAATATCTCACCTACACACTGGGCTGGATAGGAACTCTCGCCGTTTTAGGATTTGTACTCGCGGCATTTTTGATCTTCAATTTTAATCACCAAGTAGAAGCCGTTTGGGCACGTGTTTGGGAGCTGGGTAAAAAAAGCAATTCGCTTATCACTCCGGAAAAAGACGAATGGGAGGAGCAGAGCGAGAAACAGAGTGAGAAAGAGAATGAGAGCGCTGTGGAACCGACTACTATATCTGTTTCTAATGTTTTTAAGCATGACTTAGAATTAGAGCCTCAAGACGAGGAAGCTGTTGAAGAAGAAGAATTGGTAGAGGAAGAGGAAGAAATCGTTGAGGAGGAAATGGAAATTGTGAGTCAGCCTCAAGCTTTTCAAGTGGGGGAAATGGAAGTTGAAGCGCCTGTTACCGATGAAGAACTGAGCGACAATGAGATTGAGCAAGTGCTTAAAGCGAGTGGACCTTACGATCCGCGTTTGGATCTCAGTCATTACCAACTGCCGCATATCGATCTTTTAAAGCCTTATGGTACGGGCGCTCCGACCATTAACAAAGAAGAGCTGGAGGAAAACAAAAACAAAATTGTTGAGACCCTCAATCAATACAAAATCGAGATCGCTAAAATCAAAGCGACCATTGGACCGACAGTTACTCTATATGAAATAGTACCGGCACCGGGTGTACGAATCTCTAAGATTAAAAACTTGGAAGATGATATCGCCCTCAGTTTGTCGGCACTTGGAATCCGCATCATAGCACCTATTCCGGGCAAAGGAACCATTGGTATTGAAGTACCAAATTCGAAACCGGATGTGGTGAGTATGCGATCGCTGATTGCTTCCGACAAGTTCCAAAACACCGACATGGAACTGCCTGTTGTTTTGGGTAAAACAATTTCGAATGAAACCTTTGTAACGGATTTGGCTAAGATGCCCCACTTATTGATGGCCGGAGCTACCGGTCAGGGTAAGTCGGTTGGACTTAATGCGATTCTGGTTTCCCTTCTTTATAAAAAACACCCTTCGGAAATCAAGTTTGTTTTGGTCGATCCAAAAAAGGTGGAACTCACCCTTTTTAATAAAATAGAACGACACTTTTTAGCAAAACTGCCTGATGAAGGTGATGCCATCATTACCGATACCAGCAAGGTTGTTAAGACCTTGAATTCGCTGTGTATCGAGATGGATCAACGTTACGAACTCCTGAAAACCGCCGGGTGCAGGAACATTAAAGAATACAACGTCAAATTTATACAGCGAAAGCTGAATCCTGAAAATGGTCATCGCTACCTGCCATACATTGTATTGGTAGTTGATGAGTTTGCCGATTTGATCATGACAGCCGGTCGCGAAGTAGAAACTCCAATTGCACGTCTAGCGCAGCTTGCACGTGCTATCGGAATTCACTTGATCATTGCGACACAGCGACCTTCTGTAAACATCATTACCGGTATCATAAAAGCGAATTTCCCTGCACGTATCGCATTCCGCGTTACTTCCAAAATCGACTCACGAACCATTTTGGATGCCGGAGGTGCCGATCAGCTTATTGGTCGTGGTGATATGCTTTTCTCGACCGGAAACGACTTAATCCGTATCCAATGTGGATTTGTGGATACTCCGGAAGTGGAGGCAATTACTGAATATATCGGTGCTCAACAGGGCTATACCAGTGCTTTGCTCCTCCCCGAAGTTGTAGATGAAAATTCATCGGAAGGTGGTAATTTTGCCGACGAAGATCGCGATGAGCTTTTTGAAGATGCAGCTAGAATTGTGGTAATGACCCAACAAGGTTCAGCCTCCATGCTCCAACGAAAACTCAAACTGGGATATAACCGCGCCGGTCGTTTGGTGGATCAATTAGAAGCTGCCGGCATTATCGGACCTTTTGAAGGAAGCAAAGCCCGAAAGGTGAATATTCAGGATGAAACGAGTTTGGAACAGTTCTTGAAAAGCAAGTCGTCTAACGAACCATTTTAATTAAAGACATGAAACGTTTTTCCCTTTTGTTGATCGCTGCCATCGTTGTGAACATGGCCTCTGCTCAGACCTCTAAAGACATTTTAGATAAACTCTCAGCTAAAGCCAAGACCTTCACATCGATCACTGCCGATTTCACCATGACATTAAAAGATGCCAAAAGTGGAACGAATAAAACGCAAAACGGAAGCGTTAAAGTAAAAGGTCAGAAATATTCTCTGGTACTCCCCGATTTCGAAATTTTCTGCGACGGAGTTACCGTTTGGACTTATAGCAAAGACGATAATTCATGTACGATCGACAATCTTGAAGATGTTAGAGATGGTTCGTTTGATCCATCTGAAATGTTTACCATCTGGGAAAAAGATTTCAAACATGAAATGAAAAATACCAATGCAACAGTTGATGGTGTTGCATGTTACGAGATTCATCTATTCCCAAACAATCCGAAGGGAAAAGCTTATCACACCATCGTGATGTACGTTGACAAAGCCAAAAATGAAGTTTCGAAAATTTCAGTCAAAATGCGTGAAGGCGGCGAAGTGAACTACAAAGTGAAAAACTTCAAAACCAATGGAACTGTTACCGACAACGATTTCAAATTCGACAAAGCCAAGAAGCCTGGGGTATCGATGGTGGATAATAGGATATAGAGGATAGTCTGTGTAACGCTTTTGTATAACTGCTGCATCTCAAACTCAAACCGTTTCTCGAACTGAGATGCTCTTTGATACGTGCTTTCAAAAAGTCTTCGCCGGAACCTTCGACGCGTGCTCTGCGAGCACTTGCTCAGGGTGACGGTCGCGCAATATAAAAATTGGAAAGTAAAAAGTCCGCGCAGCGGCCTTTTTACTTTCCCCCCATTAACACTCAACAGCACGTCACCCTGAGTGAGTATTACGACGAAGGAGTAATGCGAATCGAAGGGTGGTTTTGGGAAGGATTTTGAAAGTTCGGGCTTCGGAGAAACAGGTACAGGATACACACAATACGTTTTGTACACAGCGTTAAGACCGTTCTCCGAATAGGTCCTGCGTACAGCGCATGCTGCGCTGCGCGCAGGATGACGGCTTGGCGGGAATAAAAGGGGGGTGTGAAATGGGGCCGCTGCGCGGCCCCATTTCACACCCTACCCACAAAACGGGTACGTCAGCATGAGTGAATTGAAGGGTGGTTTTGGGAATGAAAAGAAAGTTCTTCGTTCATAACCTTTCTATACTTGATGACTCTATTTTACGATGCGATTTTTGTGCATGCAATAATTCTGAATCGCATGTCCCAGGATGCTTGGGTAGATGCATAGGCTCCGGCTTTAAAATGATAGTAAGCAAGTGATGATTCTAAGGCACTTCCTGACAAACAAACATCTGTATCCACTTCTTTAATAAATGCACTCCAAATCACTTCGTCTGAAATAGGTTCGTAGGGGAATATTTTCCAGACTTGGCCTGAGGTATTGAGTGTCCCTTTGTACTCCACATTTTCGCCCCAAAGAGGAATACTTACTCTTTTGTATTGCTTTATTTCAATTGGAACAGCATCTAAAGGAACATCAAACTGAAATGATTGATGTGCTGTAAGACTTCTCCATGTTATTTTACTACTGTCGGGAATAAGTTTCATTTCAAACGTATCGACGTGATTTTCGAGAGAAGCCGAATTAAATTGATCGCCATAAGACCAATACATTTGGTAGTTTACAACATACTTTCCTTGCAAATCTTCAGGACGCATTAATACATATTCATCATCTTGGATAATGTGGTCTTCGCAACCAAAACATAGTATCAAAAGAAGAAAGAAGAGATATTTTTTCATGGCAGTTATTCCTTTTTGTTTTGGTGATGATATTTTATGGAAGCCCATTGTGCCGATACAAAACGCACAAGTCTGGCCGGTGGAATTTGAAATCCTAATGTGAGCTCACGGCCCGATGCGAATTTCGCATCCTTGTGATTGTAACGCTCGAAACCCACTGAAACAACACCCATTTCAAATCGAAAACTGAATAAACTATAATTCGATTTATCAAAGTCTGTAGGCATCATTCCCTTTGCAGGTGATCCCGATGAACTCAGCGAGGGGATATTTACAATTTGCTGCGGCGCTGCGGATTCATTGTAAACCGGTGGACCTGTAAACGTGGTTTGACCCATTCCCCACATAAACATAAAACGTGTGAATGGAGTAGCATTGGCAAATTCCTTCGATTCTCCTTTGATTATCCAACGAGTTAACAGCGCAACAATATCAACGCCTCCCATGGCTCCCCATTGATTTGCCTCTCGATAACCGGTTAAATCAACAAGAGCACCATACGTCGAACGAATAACTTCCGGATCAATGGGACTTCCAAAACCAAGTTTGCCCTTCGTGTAAAAACCCTCGGCACCAAAAAAACCGTATCGCAGGCCTCCTCCTACTCCAAACATAATCGTCTGACGTCTGTCCTTTGTGTAAATTTCCGAGGAATTCGCTTTCGCGTTTATGTACCAATAGGGTCGAACATCAAAAGTAGAAGCTGCAGCATTTCGATCTGTATAGGTTGTCACCTCGCGATACACATCATACCAAGTTCCATTCTGTTTTTCTGAATGCGAATATGTTTTGCTGATGTCTTTGGTAGTTATAATTCCACCGGAACTTATTTTTCGAGGATTCATGATTCCCCATCCTGTTTCAAAATACACACCTATAATAGGAAACGACATTCCTCCGCGCCATGCATTCGGTTTATTGAAAAAAGGAATGGCATAAGCCAAACTATACTTTCCTACGATTTTAACCGGTCCAACTTTCAACCCGATCCCCGGGGTTAAACCTATACCCATGGAGACCGCATCTGTTCCAGGCACTTCGTCTAATCTACCGTAGGTAATATCCAGACCAAGTTCCGGTTCGATGGCGATAAAGTTTCGCACCAATCGCAAAGGTTTATTTACAAATCCTCCGAGAAAAGCATACCTACCTTCTTCGCGATGCACTTGCCCATCGTCCTTTAGTTTTAAAGCACTTCCGTATCCCATTCCGAAACGCAAAAATCCGAGTTGTCCATTAAAACCAACCCAGGGCTTTTCACTTTTCCATTCCCGCTTGAGATTGGGCCACATCATGTCAATACCGATGTAATTATTGGAACTAATTAATGGTCCACTTTTAGGTTCTTTCGGTTCCCATTTTTGCGAACTGTAATTAGAATTAGGTCCCACAAATGGAACCATTTTTAGTTGAAGACTATCTCGGCCCGACGAATTAAGTCCGATGCTGAAGAGTATCAAAGTTGCGAGTGAAAATCTTATCATTCAATCAGAATTAAGTGACAAAAATATTTCCAATAAAAAATTTGTTTCTACGGTAATTCCCGTAAGAATTCACTTCTCGAACTTTATGGGACAAGTTAGACATTATGCGTTGGAATCGGTAATCGGACTTTGAGGTGAATGAGGTCCTTCGACGCGTGCTTTGGGAGCACTTGCTCAGGATGGCGACTTAGTGGTGAGCTGGCTATTCTAAGATCAAATATTTTCGGATCAAGGTCTTTAGGTCTTTATAGTCCTGTTCGAACAAATTACCGGGAGAAGGAGTGCCTCCGCTGGTTCGAATCGCAGAACAACTCAGGCAAATCTCGATGTATCCGATTAATCGACCTTTACTATTATAAAAAACCATCGCGTGTCTGGGTTGGTAACACGCGGCCCAAGTATTTTGAGAGTTTTTGTCGTTTCGATATAGAATTTTCAAAAGGGAGCTGATGTCCATTGGGGATAAGTTGACCTTTTTGAAAAAACGCGAAGTATCCACTCCAGGTTCCTCTGTTTGAATACAAGTAGAAAGAAAACACAAGGTATCTGAAACTTCGTTGTTAAGAGAGTCCAAACTTGTTCGAACTATACACTCCGGCTCGAGGGAAACTAGGTAGACTTTAGATACCTCTTTTTCCAGAAATGTACTGAATTTATCGGCGATTTCTTTTTGTAGTTCACTCTCTATCAGAAGACCAAGTTTGGGACTCGTTACGATTTGTGAGCAGAGATCCAACGACAGAAAAAACGAAGCAATAAAAAGAAGTCGATTCATACAGTAAATTTAATAAATTTGGTCAGAAAGAAATGATTTACATACCTTTTATTTATTGTAAAGTTCCTTTTTTCGGTGCTGTGGATTTGAATACCTTAACTGCTACTATACGGTAAATTGAAGTTTGATTATGTTCGAAGTATTACTTTCTGTTTTTGCAAGAAGCACTTTGTTTTTGTCGGCAAGTACAGAACCTACTTCGGATGCCTTAATTGCTCAGGTCGCCTTTTATTTGCTCATCCCGTTTGCCTTAGTTTTTGCGTTTATTTTCTTTATTTTTTATCGTCAAAGTCGCGAAAACCATTTGCGAAGAAAGCATGTTGAGTTGGAGCTTACCGCCTTGCGAGCACAGATGAATCCCCATTTTATGTTTAATTGTTTGGCTAGTATACATCAGTGCATTGCAACTGGTCACCAAGATAAGGCGGGCGAGTACCTTCTAAAATTTTCGTTTCTGATTCGAAGGGTTCTGGAAAACTCCGGCAAGCGTTGGATTTCTTTGCAAGAAGATCTTGAAATGTTGAAGGCCTACCTCGATCTCGAACAGTTGCGAACAGATCATGCGTTCACTTATTCGATCGAAGTAGATGAGACGGTGGATTTGGAAAATACTTCCGTTTTAATGTTGCTTGCTCAGCCCTTTGTGGAGAATAGTATCTGGCATGGATTTACCAAGACGGTATTAGATCCCCGCATAGAAATACGCATAAACCAAGACGCAGGAAAACTTCATTACCGGATAGAAGACAATGGGGTGGGCGAACAGAATGAAATACAAAAATCTCAACCGAACGAATACGGAAAGCGCATTTCGATGGGCACCTTGTTGGTACAAGAGCAATTGAAAACAATACAAGAGATAGAAAAGCGAGAGGCCAGTTTGGATATAAGCGACCGGATCCATAAAAACGGAGAGGCATGTGGCAAGAAGGTTCATTTGTATATCCCCTTATTAAGTTTACATTAAATGAATGCACGTTTTAAGGCCATACTAGTGGACGATGAAAAAAGTCCTCGGGAAATTTTAGCTGATTTGTTGGCCAAACATTTTCCGGAGATAGAAGTACTTGAAATCTGCAGTTCCGCGGAGGAGGCTACTAAGGCTCTTGAGAAGCATAATCCTTCACTTGTTTTTTTGGATGTCGAAATGCCCGGTAAGAGCGGCTTTCAATGGATTGGCGAGCTGGGCAAAGTATCCTTCGAAGTCATATTTACCACCTCCTTTTCCAAGTATGCATTGGATGCGTTTCGAGTATCTGCCTTGGACTTCCTTTTAAAACCGGTGGCCATCGAAGATTTGGAAGAAGCTATAAAAAAGTTCAAAGCGCGATGGGCCCTTCAGGATACACAGCGACACATCGAAAATTTGTTGAGTAATATGCGTTCGCCGCAAGCCGAAACTCAAAAAATAGCCTTGCCCACCTCCAATGGATTTTTGTTTGTTCGCATTTCGGAGATTGTTCGCTGTATGTCGCAAAACATGTTTGTGATCTTTTACCTATCCGATAAAACGCAGGTAGTGGTTTCTCGCACGATGAAGGAATGTGAGGAGATGCTTCAGTCCTATGGATTTCAGCGCATACATCAAAGTCATCTGATCAATATGCGATGTATAAAACGCTATAAGAAAGGCGAGGGCGGAGAAGTAGAAATGGACGATGGTACAAGTTTAGAAGTATCGCGCAGAAAGAAGGACGAGTTTTTAGAGGCGATGAATAAGCTCTAGTCGTTCCTCCACTTACCTCATTTTATCCGCCACTTTCCTGACCTATTCCGCCGCATTTTGTTTTTGGGTGGAAGTACGGTCTTCGAAATATGCTCTTTTGGGGAAAAATAAAACCAAAAGAGATGAAAAGGATTTTGTTATTCACCGCTATGTTTATGTTGGGTTTCATGAAAATGCAAGCTCAAAGAGAAATCACCATAAATGGGTATGATGGGACTAGACGGGAAGCTAAGGCACCCAAACAATTGAACAGTCGAGACACGTCTATCCAATATGGTAGACCTTTAATCCTAAAGATAACCGGGGTAAATCCTTTTCTACATAAGGTAGAGGTGTTGGATAGCGTTGTCAGTTTTAAATATGAGCTACCGACCGATATTATGAGCACGTTTTCGGGAGTAGAAATAGCTATTCCGGAGGGTTCAGAGAAATCGGCTTCGGATGGTGGTTGGGGTACAAAAGAAGCTGATACAACACAAAATTGCAAATGCCAGAGAAAGTTGAATCAAACTCTTCAATTGCTTTTAGCTGCCTCACAAAACCCAAGTTTAAGTGAAGACTCCTTGAAGCAGGTAGCTATTCGAATTATGCACTTTGTTTTTCCTAGAAACAACTTTGAATTTACCGTTGACACTAAAGGCAATGATGTTGTTCCCTACGAAATAGTACAAAAAAACAACAAGAATTATAATCAGAGTTACAAATTGGCTGAATATTTATTTAAGTATCTCTCCGATCAAGGATGTTGTAAGGAGTGTACGGTTGACGAGAAGCATTATGAAGATTATGTGAAGTTGATTCAGGCAATCACAAAGTTGTTCAATGCAATCATGTTTTGCTCTTTTGATCATACCACTGATGTAATATATCCACACGGAGACGGACACGACTTCAATATACGAATTACTCCATTGGACAGTTTAGAATACGGTACCGGACAGATTAACCGAAATCAACATCTTCGTTTTTGGACGAAGAACAAGTTCAATATCAATTTAAGTGGTGGGTTTGGTTTTTCAGGACTTCAGAATAATACATTTTCATTCCAAATGGGATCCGGAGCTGACAGCACAAGTAAGAAAATAGTACTCCAAAACAGGGAGACGTTTCGGTATGGGGCTGCCATAGCAGCGCATTTTTACTCGCGATTTTGGTACAACGTTAACCCTGCTTTCAGTTTGGGTGTAATGTATGATTCTGAGAAGAAGGTGAATCCTACGGCCGGTTTGAGTTTAATATTTGGGCATCGCAATCGACTTGTACTATCGGGTGGTATTGCTATGGGTAAGGAAACACGACTTGCAAAGGGATATGAAGAGGATGTATATGTAGAAAACCTTGGAGAAGATATTCCAACGCGAGAGGTTAATAGGGTGACTTGGTATGTTGGCTTGACTTTCAACAAGTCTATGACGGAGGTATTATCGGGAAGAAAAAAGTAGTAGTTTAGTGTTCAGTTATTGATAGTATTAATTTCTGGCCTTCTAATAAGTGAGCAATTCGTTTTTTATGGCAGTACAAAGATTGGATCGTTCACAAAGTTTAAATTCATCCTAAAAATCTAGTGACTTCGCAGATTAAATTCTCAAAAAATTATTTACCAATGAAAGCAAGTTTCAAATTCTACATTTTTCTTCAGTTGATTTTTATTCTATTCGGTTGTCAGGGGGACAGGGTAAAGGACGCAACTAAAGGTGCCAATTCGTTTGCCACGGACACAGCTAAAAAGGCGCTGTTGGCGGCCCCATGTGGGTTGCACAAAATAAATTGGGATACACTTTTGGCATACACTCATAACATGGTTTTAGATCCTTCGCTGCGAAATATGGTGAATAAGGAGTCCTTCGGTGGTATATTTAGTGTAAGTACTTTAAAAAGTTTAGTTGCTATAAAAAAAGATGTTAAAATGGACGGATTCGCCGGTTGGTGGTGTTGGGACCAACAAGGAACCGTCTGCCCCGAACGACTTTTCATAGCTCTAGAGCCTATAGCAAAGTACGACACAGAAATATTACCGAATTATCCTACAGTTGGCCCACTTTACATTTCACAGGGTGTTTTTGAATACCCCGATATTGTATTAAGTCACGAAGACTATATAAAGAACCATACAGAGTTGCCGAATGGTCCGGATCTTGGGGTTGATTTAAATCGAATAAAAGGATTTATCGATGAATTCCGTACAAACTTTCCATACAGGATGCCGGGCGGAAGTAATTACAATCAATACGCGAATGCTTTTTTTATGGACATGCAGGGTTGTAAGACGCTTAGTGAATTTTTGGATCAGTTCGGAACTTATAAATTTCCTTATGTGAGGTACTATTTCGGCCTTAATAAAGGCAATAAAAGCAACAAGCTGAGACTGATTCTGGTGCCCGTAGATGCGCATGGCAAAAACATCCATACTAACGGCAATCAACAGGCACATTATTTACAACATACCTTTCCATAAGAGATGTCATTCAAGGAAACATATTTACTAATCGCCATGCTCACCGTGTTTATTCCGGTGGGTGTGGCATTTTTTCGGTACAAATATTTGAGTCTTGTTTTGAGAGCGCTTATGTACTTTCTGGCGTTTTCTTTTCTCTTCGATGTGAAACATTATATTGTGTGGCTGGTACCCTATCGTTCATATTTTACGGTTACGTTTAGTATTTTTCAATTTCTGTTTTATCTGTGGTTTTTGAGAAAGACGGCTCCTCAGATGCAATTTTTCAAGCATTATAAAGTAACAATGGCAGCTTTCATAGTACTCTGGTGTTTCTGCTATGTCCCACTCCTTTTTGGTCACAATGTACTGTGGCAGCGTGCTTTGTTTGAAGTGAGTCAAGCAATTTTGCTCTCTCTTTTGTCTGCATTCGCTCTTCTGGATCTTACCAAAAGTGGTCAGATTGTATATGAGCACGTATACTTTTGGTTTTTCCTTGGAATATTTGTTTACTTCTTCATGAATATGTTTCTATATGCTTTTATGCATGCCTCGTTTAGAAATTCCATCTGGGCATTGCACAGCATATTCGACATACTTAAAAATTTGTTGTTCCTCCTTGGTTTTCTTATGGCAACAAATAAAACCCAATATCAAAAAGCTCAACTATAACAAAAGTGCGAGCTCTTTTTTTCATACAATCTTTAGTAGCGTGAAATGTATCGCTCAAAACAGCAACTTCAGAAAGTTCAGAGTTCACTGTTCAGAGTTCGTTGACTCTGTGTAAATGCGATATTCGAAACCATCACGCCATCTGTTTTTGCTGATAGCTAAAAGAGCATTGGCTGCAACCGAAACATCGAGGGCGTCTGTATGATTTTTGGCTCTATGTTTTCTTCACATCAAACCCACTCTTTTCCCTTCACCAATAAGGCTTGCGTGGCGGCTTCGGGCGAGTCGGGTTGGATCGGGAAATCGTAGAACCAATTGACCTCTTTGGGTAAGCTCATCAAGATGGATTCGGTGCGACCATTGGTCTCGAGACCAAAGCGAGTGCCTTTGTCGTAAACAAGATTAAATTCTACATATCGACCTCGACGAATCAATTGCCATTGCTTCTGCTCGGGTGTGTAGGAAAGCTCTTTTGATTTTTCTACAATGGGCAGATATGAAGGTAAAAACGTTTCACCCACTCGCAAAACAAAGCCGAAAAGATGGGCAAAGTGTTCTTCATTCTTCGGACGCAAATGATCGAAGAAAATTCCTCCAATACCTCGTGTTTCGTTGCGGTGTTTTATAACGAAATATTCGTCTGCCTGATGTTTGTATTCGGGATAATACGTAGGATCAAATTCATCACACGTACTTTTAAGTCGTTGATGAAAAAATCGCGCATCATCTTCTACTACATATATCGGAGTTAAGTCGATTCCACCACCAAACCATTTGTCGCCGGCATCGGTTTCGAAGTAGCGGACATTCATGTGGATAATAGGAACCAATGGGCTTTGCGGATGTATAACGATCGACAATCCCGTGGCAAAAAACTCCGTTGCGTTATTCTGAGTTTGACCACTTAAAAAGGAAGGGATTTTACCATAAACAGTAGAGACATTTACCCCTCCTTTTTCAAAGACAGCCCCATCTGAAATCACACGGGTACGACCTCCACCACCTCCTTCCCTATTCCACTTGTCTTCGCGGAAAACTTGCCTACCATCAGACCCTTCAAGACCCTTGCAAATTAAATCTTGTAAATCCTCGAAGCGTTTGGAAATGGTCCATTTATCAATACTCATCAATGTCTCTGTTTTCATGGTCGAACTATTTGAAAGCAAAAGTCCGTCAGTGTATATGGAAATACGTCAGAAGAATGTCACGGAATGGGTGTTCTGACAAAGATCACTTCTTTTCAACTACCAATTTTCCCTCTTCGTGTCCGATCACAAAAATGTGGCTGTTTTCACTTCCATTTTCCGGTCCGGTTTTTACATAGTCGAATCCAAGACTTAACAAATGTGTTTGAGGGATGCCGTTGAAATGAGCAGACAAACCGCGGCCATATAAACCTAAACCTTGACCATAATACATCATGATGTCGTAGCCGGTAAATGCAAAAGACTGCGGTTCCTTTTTAAATCGACTGCGGAAACCTTCAACAAAATTGATCGATTGCGGATCGTAATAATCTATCCAAGATGGAACGGCAAATCGAATGCGAAAACGTTCGCGTTCTTCTGCTCCAATAATGTCCATGTTCTTCCAATCTTCCGTTCCATAAACGATCACATCCGTTCTGCTTCCAAGAGTATTGATTACACTGGTAATCAGAAGTCGATCGTTCGATGGAATAACTATCACATTTGTTTTTCCAGATACAAGTTTTGCACCCAAACCTGACCCGGAACGCGCTGTTGTAACGACTTCATTGATAATTGTATCGCCCTTGGTAGCAAGATACTTGTCTTTAAAAGTTTGTGTCATTTTAAGATCATCGAGGTTCTGATCCTTCGGTTTGCTGTTCAATAAAATGACATTATCGTTTTTGTGTTCACGTGCCACAAACTCTCCCAATTCCTCCATGAGCGTTACAGAAGAAGGACTCGCTTTGCACAGATTGGGAGCCGACAAAAGAATGCGATTTGATTGAGGTGTAGGACAAACAACCGGAATACCATAACGCGTAGAAAAATCTACCACAGCTTTGATTGGATCACGAAATGTCGGTCCGATGATTAAATCCATTCCACTCATTTCCGGTTTTTTCAAAATCTGTTCGATAGCAGTTCTACCATCCAATACATCGTAGATATATAGGTCGGCCTTGAGTCCCATTGCTTCCAACGAATCAACGGCAATGAGCACTCCGCGGTATATATCTAACGATGCTTCACGTTGCAACAAATCGCGCGAATCCATCGACGCGGAATCGCCGAACTGTGTGTAAAACGGCAACATCAATGCAATTTTGTAGTGTTCTTTAGGTCCCCCTAAAACAACAACAGGTTCCTCTATTTTCTCTACATCTACCTCATCAAGACCTGCTATTCCGGGAATTCTTAGGGTCATTCCTTCTTTCAACGTATCGGAAGTAAGGTTATTTATTTTTTTGATTTCTTCTACTTTCACTTTGTAGCGCACCGATAGAGAATACAAAGTCTCCCCGGCAAGAACTGTATGTTCGATGAAATCTCCTGACTTTGCCGGTGCATCTACTTTTTTAGCCTGAGGAATTCGCAAAAACTGACCCTTCCTCAAACCCGCATCAGCTCCGGGATTGGCGGCCACTAAGTCATTGACCTCAATATTATATTTCTGTGCGATAGAAAAAAGTGTTTCCTTTTTTTGCACTTCATGAAGAAGCAAAGAAGATTCATTGGTTTTGGCAAAGGCCGTTTTTGCCACAGGAACTTTTATCACTTGACCTTCTTTAATCCCGGCATCACTGCCCGGATTTGAAGAAAGCAGTTCATTCATTTCAATTTTATACAAACCGGCAATAGCAAACATCGTCTGCTTTTTTTGCACGGTATGCATATAGTATTCTTTGCCATCTATTTTCTCGACAGGCGCATTGATCTGGCCAATGGTTTTGCAAGAAAATAAAAGAGTAGTCGAAAAAACGATCAGTAAAAGGTGGATATATCTCATGTGATAGTAAAAGTCATTATTCCCATTCAATGGTTGCCGGTGGTTTGGAGCTGATGTCGTAAACAACTCTGTTCACCCCTTTCACCTTATTGATAATTTCATTGGAAACGGCAGCTAAAAATTCATGGGGTAGTCGGCTCCAATCTGCTGTCATTCCATCGGTGGAATTTACAGCGCGCAAAGCAACCGCTTGCTCATAGGTGCGTTCATCGCCCATCACCCCAACGCTTTGCACCGGCAGGAGAATTGCTCCGGCTTGCCATACTTCGTTGTACAAGTTCTCTTTTTTCAAGCTGCCAATCCAAATAGAATCGACCTCTTGCAAGATGCGTACCTTTTCTGCAGTAATCTCACCTAAAATTCGAATTCCCAATCCGGGACCGGGAAATGGATGACGACCCAAAAGATCTTCTTTTATTCCCAATGCCTTTCCAACTCTGCGAACTTCGTCTTTAAAAAGCAGTCGAAGCGGTTCTACCACACTCAACTTCATATAGTCGGGAAGACCTCCCACATTGTGATGACTTTTAATCGTTTGAGAAGGTCCACCATTCACCGAAACGCTTTCAATCACATCGGGATAGATGGTGCCTTGGCCAAGCCATTTCGCGTCTTTATCTTTTTTCGATTCTTCGTCAAATACTTCAATAAAGGTTTTGCCAATCGCCTTTCGCTTCGATTCAGGTTCGGATAAGCCATGTAAGGCTGCATAAAATTTATCCGTAGCATTTACTCCTTTCACATTGAGACCCATGTGCTGGTATCCCTCCAAGACTTCGGCAAATTCATTTTTTCGCAGAAGGCCATTATCTACAAAAATGCAATGCAGACGATCGCCGATTGCCTTATGAATCAGCACTGCAGCAACCGTAGAATCTACTCCTCCACTTAATCCCATGATTACCGAATCGTTGCCCAATTTTTCTTTGAGTCCGTTTACGGTTTCATCGACAAACGAAACAGGGGTCCAATCTCCGGCACATCCACATATTCCAATGACAAAATTCTTGAGAACCTGCTTTCCATCGGCGCTGTGATAGACTTCCGGGTGAAACTGTACTCCATAAATATGTTTGCCGTTAATTTTATAGCCGGCGTATTCGACGTCTTTGGTAGAACAAATGATTTCTGCATCCGGACCCGCATTGAGTATGGTATCTCCATGCGACATCCACACTTGTGAATGGAGAGGAACGTCTTGCATAAGCGAAACACCCTCGTTTACTTTAAGCAAATTAGCTCGGCCATATTCGCGATGGGTAGATCGAATAACCTCTCCCCCGCTCATTTTAGCGATTAATTGTGCTCCATAACAAATGCCCAAAACGGGAAATTTGGCCGTCACCGCATGTACATCCGGAAGGGGAGCGTTTTCTTCCATGACAGAATAAGGGCTACCTCCAAAAATGACACCTTTGACATTTGATTCCATTTCCGGGATTTTATTCCAAGGATGGATTTCGCAATAAACGTTCAGTTCGCGGACTCTGCGGGCAATCAACTGGGTTACCTGGGAGCCGAAATCAAGGATAATAATGGTTTCGTGCATATCGGGACAAAATTACGATGCTGGGGCCTTGCCGGAAACGGATTATACCTTTATTATTCAGTAAGAATCAACAAAAAGCAGAAAAAGAAAACTTGTCGAAATAGTATAATTCGAAGCAAAGCAACTAAGCGGAATAAATCTGCGTCTGTCCGAGGTGCTCTTTCTGATAAAGAGAAAAACCTTAATTAGTGCTTATACCTTTCCCTAAAATCGCCTTGCTGTTTGTTGCTTTTGGAAGCGCCTTCAGTTCTTGGGCACAAATAAGTTCGATTGGCTTCTGCGGTGCTGTTGAAACCAACTACACGAATGGGGCCGCAAATGACACCATATTTTACTTCTACGAAAACGAACCGGGAAATCTGAATATTACCCCTGAAATTGGCGTTGGGCCTTACGACTTTGTTTGGCAAATTCTCGATGTGGGTTTAAATCAATGGTTGCCATTCTCTGCAGAAAATGATGTTTGGACTTCCGCCATTCTAAATCTTGATCCGGCTTGTTACCGTGTCAGTGTATTTGACTTCAACGGAGATCTTTTATTATGTGATCGCGCTTGGATTGGCTGGTTCGACCCGGGGAATGTCCAAGTATTTATGGAAGCGAACTGTTTGGAAGTTCATCTTTGGGCTGACATAGAAGCAGGTTTTTCTTCAGGTTACTACAATCCTCCTCCTGATCCGATGTTCGTTGATGTAAATACAGAAATTTCTGTTTGTTTTAATGCAACACATACATGGGTTTCCGACTTAGGTTTTTATCTGGTTGGTCCTGCGTCATGCGGAAGTCCGACGGTGCTGCTTTCTCCCAACCCCGGAGCAATCGGTCAAGGTCCCGTTTGTAACAGTGGAAACAATGTGGTGAACTTATGTTTTACAACCGAATCAGCCGGAAATCTCGACGTTTGCGCCAATGCTCCTTCTTCTTTAAGTGGCACTTACGATAGCTACGGACCGGCTAGCACGCCTATCAATTGGTCTCCTATTTATGGTTGCGATGCAACGAGCTCCGGATGGGCAGTTCAGATATATGATTGCATTAGTCTCGACGTGGGAGCTCTTACGTCTGCCGACATAATCTTCAACGGAATTAATATATGCAATCAGGAACAACCTGTAACGTATTCGACACTCCCCGGATTTAGTTCACCTATTAACGATAATTCATGCAGTGCAGGAACGGCCTCTATTTTTTCGGTTCCTCTTCAGGCTATTGAACCCATCGATATTACTTGTGGTTTTGAATGGAATGCAGATCCATGGATACTCATTCCTGATTCTGCCAGTTCTCTCGACATCACATTGCCGGCACCAGATGTGACTACTATCTTTTCGCTAGATTTCATGTGTTACGACGAAGACGGCAATGTCGTTTCTCCGCAAGATGGCAATGGACCCGGTTGTGGTGGTAGTGGAAATAACTCTGTTGAATTTAATCCTATTCCTTGGGTGACTCCCGTATTAGATGGCCCGGATTATTTGTGTGAAGGAAATTCTGGTCAATTGACTTCTTCTCATCCCGGCACTTGGTCCGGTCCCGGGGTTGATCCTGCTACCGGAAGTTTTTTGGGTTCTGTTGGTTTTAATGATTACCTCTTTATGCCATCCGAGATCTGTGTCAATCCGGCCAGCATAAGTATTTTCGTTCAGCAGTATGCATCATACTATAGCTCATTCGATATGGGTACAGTATGTCAAAGTGGAGAACCAATAAGTTTGGGACTCTACGATTGGATGTACTCTACCTCTTATGGTGATGGACTTCTGTATTCGGGACCTGAAATTCTATTTGATCCGGGAGTTCTTGAACCCGGAAATTATGTAGTAACCATATTAAGCGTCCCAACGATGTTCGGTTGTTCCGATAACACCGAGGACTTTCTAATTGAAGTAATAGAAGCTCCGCAACCCATATTAAATCTACCGACAAATCTGTGCATAAGTGATGTGCCCTTATCATTCACATCGAGCGAATCGGATGGGATTTGGAGTGGACTAGGAATAACCGATTCTATCAATGGCACCTTTGATCCAAGTTTGGCGGGAGAAGGAACAACAACCATCATTTATGATATAGCCGGCATCTGCCCTACAAGTGCAAGTGGTGATATTGTAGTAGAAATTCCTCCTTTGCTTACAATTACGGATCCAGGACTCATTTGTTCAAATCAGAATCCTATTAATCTCGAAGCCAATATGACCGGTGGAAGTTGGTCCGGAGATGGAATTCAAAATCAAAACAACGGACTTTTTGATCCACAAACTTTAAATACAGATACCACTGAAATTACTTATTCAGTAAGTGGGGTTTGTCCGGTAGAAGATCAATTTCTGCTTGAGATATCACCTGCTCCCATGCCTGATGCCGGAACAGATGTCGCCATTTGTGCCGGGGATTCTATTCTGCTTTTCACGAGCGGAAATTGGGATAGTGCTGATTGGAATGGCAATGGACAAAGCAGTTTGCTGGCCTATGCAGGCGGGATTTATACACTAACTGTTGGTCTAGGAGGTTGTTATGAATCGGATGATCTAACTATCACTATCATCAACTATCCGAATCTAAATATTGGACAAGATATGACGTTATGTATTGGTCAAACAACAACTTTGTATGCACCTTACATAGGAGTATGGTCAACAGGTGCTGTAGCCGATTCCATTGTCATCGGAAATCCGGGGATGGTAACATTTACTTATCCAAACTCGGGATGTCCGGTTGTCGATAGTTTGAATATAGAAGTTCTAACTTATCCAATTGTGAATTTGGGGCCGGATGTAGAAATATGTCCCGGCGAATCGACCACCTTGGAAGTGAATGATGAGGGATTATGGACAACAGGCGAATATTCTAATTTCATTGATGTATCAACAGAAAGTGTTTATGCCGTAGAAGTTTGGAATGGACCATGTATGTCGAGCGATACCATTTTTGTTGATGTCCTTTCCCCGCCGGTGGCAGATCTTGGGCCGGATGCAGAAGGATGTGTGGGAGAACCCATGTATCTTTTCGCAGCAAATCCGGCTAATGATTTCTACGAATGGAGCGATGGTACGGAAGGAACTGAGTACATCATTGTAGATAATAATGGAACTTATTCGGTGGAAACATCAAATGAGTGTGGATCGGCTTTCGATGAGATCATCGTTACGTTCGCCGATTGCACTCCAGCCTATTATATTCCCAATGCCTTTACCCCGGATGGTGATGGTATCAATGATTTCTGGCATCCCATTACCTATCGACTTACCGCATACGAATTGATTGTTTTTGATCGCTGGGGTATTGTTGTTTTCACAAGTTTTAATCCCGATGAAGTTTGGACCGGAAATTTCAACGGAGGAGAACATTTCGTGAAAGACGATGTGTATTTCTATCTCATGAAATACACCACCGACGAAGGGCTGGCCGGAAAGGCTGAAGGCACCGTTACGATGGTGCGATAATTAATCCTTCGGGTTTATACAGCATTGCGCATCGGCAATATTTTGTGCGGAACGCGCCGCGGGACCTGCGATAGATATCGATCTGACTTCGCCGAATAGCTTCATGTTGTTCTTTCGCGTGATTCGGGTTTATGTTTGCATACTACAATATTTACTATGCAGGCACCGCTTTATCTAAAGGAAAAGGACGTCATTCTAGCATCGCAAAGTCCGCGTCGCAAGGAACTTTTCGCCGGTTTAGGAATTCCCTTTCGCGTTGAGACTCGGGAGATTGATGAGTCGTTTCCGGCGTCGTTAAAAGCCGGAGAGATTCCCTTGTTTTTATCCCGTGCAAAGTCCGCCGAATTCGATAAAACGATTTTGGAAAATCAGATTGTAATCACCGCCGATACCGTGGTGTGGATAAATGATCATGTCTTGAATAAACCTGTGCATCGCGATGAAGCCATTCTGATGTTAAATGAGTTGAGCGGAAGTTTGCACGAAGTTTATACGGGAGTAACCATCACTTCGAAACAGCAAAAAATTTCGTTTGTTGATCGGACGTTGGTTTCTTTTTCTGCACTGACAAAAGAAGAAATAGAATATTACATCGACGTTCACCGTCCCTTTGATAAAGCCGGAGCGTATGGTGTTCAAGAGTACATTGGATACATTGGAATAGACCGCTTAGAAGGATCGTATTACAATGTAATGGGACTGCCGGTGCATAGATTGTACACGGAGCTTAAGAAATTTCAATAAAAATTGTGTGCCGTTTGGAGTTTGAAGAAACTGAAGGCCACGTTTACAGTGTGAGTTTGAAGTGTGAGTATGGAGAAACGTTTTTCAAGAACGTCCCCCCTGTTTCTGTTTCTCCGAACTCCGAACTGTTTCCGTGATCCCGGCGCGATTCGAACGCGCGACCTACTGCTTAGAAGGCAGTTGCTCTATCCAGCTGAGCTACGAGATCAATTGTCTGTTTTTGACATTAGTCAAAAATCGTCTATAAATGAAAAAGATTCAGTTTCATCTGAATCTTTTTTCCGGTCGGGGTGGCAGGATTCGAACCTACGACCTCCTGCTCCCAAAGCAGGCGCGATACCGGGCTACGCTACACCCCGAATTCTTTTAGCGGCGGCAAAGATAATCATGTTTTTCAATTCTGTGCTATCTATAAAGTAGATAACAAAGATAAGAGTATACCCCTGATATTCAGACTGGTAATAAGTTTTCCCAAACATCATCTATTCATTTCACAAAAAAGAACTCCTCTTATTGCGGAGATTTTTGATAATAATCAGTTTAAAAGCCAATCGGCAAGACACTTCAAAAACAGGAGATAAAAAAGTGATTCATCGCAGAATTATGTTTCTCGCACGTTCGTGAATTATCTTTCCCCAAGTTTTAATAATTACTCCATAATCCAAAGGGGCCTTTATAATGTGGGATTTTTTACAACAGCTAATGGATCCAAAATCGATTCTGCACTACGGTGGGATCGTTTTGTTGTTGATTGTCATCTTTGCAGAGAATGGTTTGATCATCGGATTTTTTCTACCCGGCGACTCGCTTATCTTTTTGTCGGGCTTGATATGTGCCACTAAACCCGAGATTTTAGGGGTAGGTATTGTTGAGCTTTCATTGCTCATGTACACGGCCGCAGTTCTAGGTTGTCTCTTTGGTTACGGTTTTGGTTGGCGAATTGGTCCGAAAGCGTTTAATCGAAAAGAATCCTGGTTATACAAAAAGAAATATGTAGATATGACCCAGGATTTTTATAACAAACATGGAGGAAAGACATTAGTACTCGGGCGGTTTTTACCCATCATCCGCACTTTTGCACCGATTCTAGCCGGTGTAATACATGTTAGGTTCGGTGTATTCATGTTCTACAACTTGCTCGGCGGCGCGCTTTGGGTGGGTATTCTCAGTTTTGCCGGTTACTTCCTAGGTGATCGTTTTCCGATTATCCAAAATTACCTCGGCTACATCATCATCGGATTTATAACTATCACAACATTGATTTTGCTCAACACCTATCTTATTCAGCGTAGGCGGAAAAGGAAACAGGATCTGCAGAGCGAGAATGAGAGAGGAGAATGAGGAGGAGAGCGGAGGAAAATGGAACTTGTAAAATCCAAAAATGCCTAATAGAAGAGATATTCTTCAAAATAATTAAACAGAATTTTTAAATTTGTGTGAGGGTATTAAGTCATCGAAAAGGTTGATAAAGAACGTGGATTGGTTTTGTTTTTAAATTGGTTAAATTCTTTGAACTCACCATTGATGAATCGGTAGATCCAAGTAAAATAATATTGTTATGCTAATAGTACATCCGCAATACATCACTGACAACACAGGTAAAAAAATATCTGTAGTACTTCCTATTAAAGATTTTAAAGCCATCATGGAAGAACTAGAAGAGTTGGAGGAAATAAAACTTTATGACGAAGCCAAAAAGTCCAATGACACGTCTATTCCTATTGATGAGGCTTTTAAAATGATTGAGGCTAAACGCAAAGCGAAGTAATGGCTTATAATGTAACGATAAAGAAACGAGCCATAAAAGCTCTTCAAAAAATCAATGAGCCATATTATTCCAATATCAAGAAAGCAATCTACAGCCTTTCTGATAATCCTAGACCGGCAGGATTCAAAAAGTTAAATGGTAGAGACGGTTATCGTATCCGAGTGGCGGATTACCGAATTATCTATGATGTTTTTGATGATGTGCTTGTGGTAGATGTTATTGAACTTGGACATCGAAAAGAAATCTATGAATAGCACTAGCGCGATTTAATCGTACTTTTTTCACACCTCTTTTCGAAATAAAAGTTGTCAGTTTCGAATGGCAATCTCTTAACGTTTTCAGTGAACGATCTTCCCCCTGTTTCTGATTTCGGCCAACTGTAAACTGTTAATGGGATTACTTCTTGATCCACTAGTGGTGTACCTGCAACTATTTGTAAGATGGAACAAACCTGTGATCCAGTTTTTTCATTTTGCATTAGGCACATGCTCAAGCTAGCTAAACGTGTTCGAGAAACATTTTGAGTTTGAGATGCAGTTCGTTTCCTATGAACGATCCACCCCCTGTTTCTGCTATCTGCCAACTGATCACTGTTATTAGGATTATTTCGTGATCCACGAATGGGGTACCAACAAGCGTTTGAAAGATGGACCAAACCTAGGATCCAGTTTTTTTCATTTTGCAGCAGGCACATAGTCCACCGAGCAAAATAAGTTCGAGAAACAGTTTGAGTTTGAGATGCTGAACGTTTTAATAAACGCTCATCAGGCTGATAACTGCAGACTTGTGACTGCCGACTCAAAAAAAGCGGAGAGGGGGGAACTTGAACCCTTCTCTCAATGCCCCGATTTTGCTGGATCTTTAGGCGGAGGCTTATTTCCGCTCCTGAATTGCTCCAGATCATTCGGTCAATGACGGTTCAAATGTATTCCAAATTTTGATATTGCCCGATCGTATTTGATTTTTTTGGGGTTGCCTTTTTGTCAACTTTTCGTGCGCAAAATCATTGGTTTCTTTGACATATATAAAACAACACAAAATGAATGCACATAATGACACTTTTGAAAGCTACTGGACCAAAAAGGACGTGGCACGTTTTCTCTCAGTTTCTGTCAGAAAAATTGAGCAAATGATGAAATCCAAGAAATTACCTTTTCTAAAAATTGGTGGAGCGGTGCGGTTTATTCCTGAAGAGGTGAAACGGTTTGTGGAGACAAACTTTCGGTCAATATCCTTAACAAATGGAAATTCTTCAAGAATGCTGACATAAAATCAAAGATATTCTTTAAAGCACTTCTCTTTCTTTCGGAGGATTCTACTGCGCCTCGGCTCCTTTTGCCATAGAGGCATACTCAAACTTTGATTATATATTACTTCATGATTTTTTGACAACTCTTCTTATTCGCAGTGAGAATTAGCATATTTCAATTTCATATTTTGCATTAACTGCTCAGCTTCAAATTTACCTATCGAAATAAAATCCTCATGGTAAATTCGCGTGCTTTTAAACTTCACCAGAAAATATTTTTCTGTGGGATCATCGTCAGGCATTTTTTTTATCACGATACAAGTGTCATTAGCAAATACCATGTCAACGCCACACAGCAAACCCTGAGTCGAGGTTTCATTTGTCCAAGCAACGAGCTCGCCTCTACAACTTTCGTGCTTTATTACAAATAAATTCGATCCTAACTCGCAAATAATATTCACTCTGCCGTTGCACGAAAGCAAAATCAATATCAGGACTAATTTCAATTTCATTTTTTCGAATTTTTACTCCTTGCCTCGAAATCGATCAAGTCTATTTGCTCTGTCCAAATATACTTCTGATATGTATTTCCATATCCGGTTCCCCAACCCCTGCAATGACTATTTCCCTCATTTGTGTGTGCCGTTCTCGATTCGTAAGTCTTACTATCCGATATACAAAATAATACTGTCTTTCCATCTTCGAGAACCCAAGCGTTAAACGCGAATGACCCAATAAAATGCTCTGTCGTATAAATGTACTCACCATCTCCATCATACAGATCGTCCCAATATACACTTACAGCTCCCTTCCAACCGAAATTTCCCACACCCTCCGTGTAACTTTCGCCAGGTTCTAATATACCGTCTTCTGCCCATTTTTCCAAGGCATCGCAATAGTTTCTTGATACCTCCTCCAGTCGCTGCACATCTTTTACCATTACGTTATCATTAAAGAGAACACTGTTCTCTGGCCCATTGTCATGTTTAAATTCGGAATACAAATTGGGATCAGATGAAAAAGCATTTGTCGAACTACTTCGAACCTCAAACTCGTCATTACTATCCCAATTCTCATAACCGATAGTTTCATCAGCAAAATCTACGGCTCGCAATTCAGACGTTTCTGTCCTTCTCGAAACTAAACCACCGCTTTCATCTTCATAGTTGTGTATTATGTGTATATAATTGCCCGAAAGAGGTTCGGCTTCTTGCACGAAAGTAAGTTCTGACTTGTATATATTGTTGTTGCTATCATACCAATGAGTTATTACAAACTCCTCCAACCCATCCAAATCCACGGCCCAAATAGGTTTGTTCCCGGCAAACTGATAGGGCGTATACCAAGGATAACCTTTTGTCAACGGATCCACACTTAAAAACCTTCCTATAGCCGGATTGTAAATTCTAAATCCATAGTCGTAGGTGGTTTGTCCACCACCCATTCCTTCAGAATCTTTCTCTTTACCATTAAACCCGTAACGGTATGCACTCGCACCCTGTCCCTGCCTTCCGTGCATAGGTGAACCAAAGGGGTAGTAATCGGCGTAAGAAACAAGAACAGCTTCGATACTTGTAATGGTTCCGCTGCTTTGTGTGATTACACGAGAGTCGAACACAGTAGAAAGTACTCCCGAATCGTTCCTCTCGGGATTGAAATCCCTTATCATTCGCTGACGCAAATGATAAGGGCTTTCAAAGTTACCCAGATGATTGGTTAGCTCATACATTCTTTCACCTTCGAAATGCTCGAAGATTTCAGATGGAACGGATGCTGTTTCTATGTCGGTGTTGGGTAAACGCATGCCAATGCGGGCGGAGCCTTAGATGTGTTGCTCGGCTAAGATAAGCTTTTCGGAGCCACCAACAAAGTTGTACGTTGCTCCCAGATGAAGCACGAAAACGATTACTCAAAACAAAATCATGAATGCACACTTCTGCAGGATTCGCATATCTAAACTTCCGTTTCGCTATGGCCAAGAGCTCCTGAAAATTACATTACCACTTGCGTTTATAACATAAAATGTATGATCTCATTTGACTTCGGGTAATGGTGTTCCGCCACTTTTATTGACCAACGATTTGCTAATTCGATTGCCCATTGCATCGTAATGAAATTGGAGGTCGGATTGGGTAGATTCTTTCTGAATGTGCGCAATTTTTCAGGTCACAAGCCCAGTGACGTCGTCTATTCCCTCATCCATATCCGAAAACAGGTTTCCTATGAGGTCACCTATGCATGACTTGATTTAAGAGCTCAGCTCGCTGCCTATTGATTTTAGCAGCTAACTCCTCAGAAATTTTAATATATCCAATTGATTTGGATGTCAACGAATTTACAAAAGTAGTATCCGATTTTTCCGTGCTTGAGACATATTTGGTCCATGTACTATCAACAATGATCATGTTGTGATCATAGTAATCTGAAATAGAACTTTTGTACTTTTCACCTTGTATAGTTAAATCGTATGACTCCAATTTTAATTTATCGCTTATAATGCGATTTTTTAGACTATCTATCAAAATTACCATTCCAATGCTATCACCTCCAATTCTTTTTTCCTCCAAATTATTGCAGAAATACTCAATTCTTTCAAAGCTTGATTCAAGCACAGAATCCAACTCATAGAATACTTGTTTGTCCATTTTCGGTTGGCCATTATTCTCATGACACGCAGAGATAAAAACGACCAGAATTACAGTAGCTAAACAGAAATTGAATTTTAACATGAATTATTGTATTACTTATCTATAAATAAAGTGTTCATTCAACAATTTGAACGAAAAGCGAATCCCAATAAGGAACCGAATTCCTTTCTTCTATGAAAAGAGTTTCTCTCAAGGTTCCATTGGAATGATTGTTTGTTAGCCATAGTCTACAATACAACCGATTTTCGCCATTTACTATTCTCTCTGTAGTAACTGAGTCAAAGTTCGTACTTAAATATGTACCTATCAAGTCGTTTATATCCTGGCTAATTTCTGTCACAGTTCTTACATCATTTGGAATGTGATACTTTTCGTAAAGTTTTTCGAATTTCCCGTTGAAAAGAAGACTGTTAAATTCTATACCATAATTTTTGGCATCTTTGATATCATTTGTGTCATTTATTTTGGTAGAATTCAGATAGCATCCAATGCAAAGAAGCGTTGAAGAAATAAATACCGTCAATTTTATCTTGATCATGGGTTGTATTCTTTAGTTATAAATTGAAAACTGCCTTTGGCGGCCAATTTACTATTGTAGCCATTATTCATGGAAGATCCGACTCCAACTCCAAAGCCCAAAGTATATTTCACTTTGCTTTCTTCAGATCTCAGAGATTTTTCAGTTGAGACTCCAAAAAAGGCACCTGAGTTCGTCCGGAAATTTAAATCTGATGCATTCTGTAAATCTCCTTCGGATGTTTTGACAAATTCATTTGTGGACATTGCGTCAAGTGTAACTGAAGCCGATGCAGTTGGCCACAAACTTCGGAATTGTAATCCCTGACCAACCTCGTAATCCATTTTTCCATAAAAGCCAAATGTATTCTCGCTAGTACTAAATATTCCAATATTTCCACTCAGAGTGTATTGAGCAAATTGAATCTGGACGTTTACACTTATATCAGCCGATTGAATGGCATGCCTAAACTCATATCCATTATTCGGATCACTGAATGTTGAGGCATATGACGTGAAATCCATCATCATTCTATCCAATCGTTGAGTGAACTTATCCCAGCCATTCCTGCCATCAATGAATACATTGGGCGTAAATGTTACGATTGGCTTACTCGGTCCTTCATATTGACTAATATAATGGATATCTACGATCCCTGAAGAAGGAAAGTCCGTTACTTCAATACCAAGATCATGAGCGAACTGTCTTTTAAACATTTCAAAATCTGAATCTTCCGAGAATATTTGTATCAAGGGGCCTTGAGATCCATCTGTATATGTAACGGAAAGATAAAAGGCGTCCTCCAAACCATCAATATCCACTGCCGCTATGGGTCTGTTCCCAGCAAACTGATATGGAGTATACCAAGGGAATTTAGCGGCCAACGGATCCACACTCAAGAACCTTCCTATCGCCGGATTGTATATCCTAAATCCATAGTCGTAGGTGGTTTGTCCACCGCCCATTCCTTCAGGATCCTTCTCTTTACCATTAAAGCCGTAACGGTAAGCCGTTGCCTGTCCCTGCCTTCCCGGCATAGGTGAACCAAAGGGGTAGTAATCGGTGTAAGAGACAAGTACGGCTTCGATGTTTGTAATGGTTCCGCTGCTTTGTGTGATTACGCGAGAGTCGGACACAGTAGAAAGTACATTACCCAGATGATTGGTGAGCTCATACATTCTTTCTCCTTCGAAATGCTCGAAGATTTCGGAGGGTACGGATGCTGTTTCTATGTCGGTGTTGGGTACACGCATGCCAATGCGGGCTGAGCCGTAAATGTGTTGCTCGGCTAAGATAA
>JBILMS010000119.1:0-5106 GCA_044375415.1 Flavobacteriales bacterium | reverse complement strand
CATAACCTTCTCGCAAATAAAAACGCAATCACCACCAAAGTGCTGACGAAGTCAGTACCTATTCAGATGTACATCCTGCGCAGTCCGTCACCCTGACGAAGTCAGGGCCTATCAACGTATCGTCTCCTACTTCACTGACGAAATCGCGGCCTATCAACGTATCGTAAAAAAAACATAGCATCCATACTACTATTTAAGTCACATCTCCGGCAATCACCCGCACTCTTCGAATAGGTCCTCCGCATGTGCTCGAAACACATTCAACACGAAATGATGCACAATAATCCATAAGTGGTATTTCGACTGGGGTTCAAACTCATTGAATAAATCACTCTTCGAATAGGTCCTCCGCATGTGCTCGAAACACATTCAACACGAAATGATGCACAATAATCCATAAGTGGTATTTCGACTGGGGTTCAAACTCATTGAATAAATCATCCTCCGAATAGGTCCTCCGCTGCATGCTCTGCGAGCACTTGCGAAGGATGACGTTCGCGGATGTGATATAAAGGGGGAGAGAAGGGCCGCTGCGCGGCCCTTCTCTCCCCTCAAAAAACAGCCCGTCACCCCTACAAAGTAAGGGCCCATAACCTTCTCGCAAATAAAAACGCAATCACCACCAAAGTGCTGACGAAGTCAGTACCTATTTGCCTGTACATCTTGTGAGGACCGTCACCCTGACGCAGTCAGGGCCCATGAACGTAACAAAAAAAAGTCGCCCATCGGGCGACTTTTTCTAAAAATATTTTCCGTATTTTATTAGGCGTCGATCTTAGCGTATTTCGCATTTGCTTCAATGAAAGCACGGCGGGGTGGTACTTCGTCGCCCATGAGCATTGAGAAGATGTGATCGCATTCTGCGGCGTTATCGATGGTCACTTTTCTAAGTGTACGGAACTGTGGATTGAGAGTTGTTTCCCAAAGTTGTTCCGCATTCATTTCACCGAGACCCTTGTAACGCTGAATGTTTACACTGCTCTCTTGTCCATTGCCCTTGAGGGTTTCAATCAACTGATCGCGTTGTGCTTCGTTCCATGCATACTCTGCTTTGTTTCCTTTTTTTACTAAGTAAAGAGGAGGTGTCGCAATGTAGATGTATCCTTTCTCTATCAACTCACGCATGTGGCGGAAGAAGAAAGTGAGAATTAGAGTTTCGATGTGACTACCATCGATATCGGCATCACACATGATAACGATTTTGTGGTAGCGAAGTTTTGCAACGTTCAGCGCTTTGCTGTCCTCTTCTGTTCCAACGTAAACTCCCAGTGCTGTATAGAGATTTCGAATTTCTTCATTCTCCAAAATCTTGTGAAGCATCGCCTTCTCCACGTTCAGGATTTTACCTCTGAGCGGCAGAATGGCCTGGAATTGACGATCGCGACCTTGTTTCGCTGTTCCACCTGCGGAGTCTCCCTCGACCAAAAACAATTCTGATTTACCGGGATCCTTTTCAGAGCAGTCGGCTAGTTTACCCGGAAGTCCTCCTCCTGTACCTACACCCTTACGTTGCACAAGTTCACGGGCCTTACGAGCAGCATGACGAGCCTGTGCGGCGAGTATAACTTTATTAACGATGGCACGAGCATCATTCGGATTTTCTTCGAGATAGGCTTCGAGCATTTCGCTCACTACCTGACTCACCGGTGCAACGGCTTCTTTGTTTCCAAGTTTGGTTTTCGTTTGACCTTCGAACTGAGGTTCCTGAACCTTTACACTTACTATGGCAGTAAGCCCTTCACGAAAGTCGTCACCATTGATTTCGATCTTAAGTTTTTCGAGTAGACCACTTTTCTCAGCAAATGTTTTTAATGTGCTGGTAAGTCCGCGACGGAAACCCTGAAGGTGTGTTCCTCCCTCGTGCGTATTAATATTGTTTACGTAACTATGAATGTTCTCATTAAAAGAATCATTGTACGTCATGGCTACCTCGACAGGAATTTCTCCATCGACGCGTTCCATGTGGATAATCTTTTGAATGATTGGCGCACGAGTTTCGTCAATGTATCTTACAAACTCCTCAAGACCTGCCTCTGAGTAAAATACTTCTACCTTCGGATTACCTTCTTCATCGAGTTCGCGTTTGTCTGTTAAAGTGAGTTTAATTCGCTTATTCAAAAACGATAATTCGCGAAGACGGTTAGCGAGAGTCGCATAATGAAATTCTGAAACATCGAAAATACTTGTGTCAGGTTGGAAGATAACCAAGGTGCCTCTGCGGTTGGTTGTACCCGCCTGACGAACAGGAAAAAGTGGTTTACCGATGGAGTATTCCTGCTCCCATATAACTCCTTCGCGGTGAACTTCTACACGGAGGTGACTTGATAGAGCGTTTACACAACTCACACCCACACCGTGCAGTCCACCGGAAACTTTATAAGAACCCTTATCGAATTTACCACCTGCTCCTATTTTGGTCATAACAACCTGGAGAGCTGATACCCCTTCTTTTTTGTGCATGTCAACGGGAATCCCGCGACCATTATCTTCAACGGTTATACTGTTGTTTTCGTTGATCACAACAGTAATGGTATCACAGTAACCGGCCAAAGCTTCATCGATCGAATTATCGACCACTTCGTAAACCAAGTGATGCAGTCCGCGTGTTCCTATATCGCCGATGTACATCGCGGGACGCATACGAACGTGTTCCATACCCTCAAGACTCTGGATATTGTCTGCTGTGTAAGTCGATGGTTTTTGTGTTTCTTCACTCATTGGGGTCACTATTTCCTCCACTTTTTCTATCGTTTATGGTTTGTTAATCTCTGAATTAAAAAAGGCTGATTCCTCAGCCTTTTGTTCGGGCCCACAAATGTAGTGAATCCCGCGTCTTTATTGAAAAAAATGAAGCTTTTAAGTCCTTTTAGTTTGTTAACAAAAGATGAACATTTTTACATAAAACAGTTCACTTTCAGTCGACATGTTAATCTATTGCCTATTAGACGTTTACCTAATCAGAAGGGCATGTTCTTTTTGTTCGAATTTCCTTTGAAAAGTCAAGTAAAATCAGTACATTCCGGCATTCGCCAGGTATTCTACAAAGTACTTGTCATTTCTGTTTCCTCAGAAAAACGCATACGTGAATCCCATCATCGCATTAAATCGCTGCACGGGATAAGCATTAAATCGCTGGTATTTGGTCGCAAGCATGTTATTGAATTGCACCCACCCCGAGATTCTTTTGTTGTATCTGTATTCGGCTTTAAGGTTTGCGTCTATAAATCCTTCCAGTTTATAGATATATGGTGGCTTAAACGGCGCTATACCTTCTCCAATATACTCACCCGCATGCTCTGTAATGAAATCCGCATTGGTTTTCACCCAACGTCTTCCCATATAATAAATCTGGGAGGATACAATGATCTTATCATCCAAATTATACTCCCCATTAAATCCAATTTTTATATCCGGCTGATGCCATGGATGCAATTCGTCGTAAGTAGTGTACTTGTAATAGTCTCCCGTGAGTTGCACATTCCACTTTTCACTCTTGCGAAATGTGAATGTTCCTCTAAAATCAAGAACATCCAAGTTGTCGTATGCAATCGTAAACATGTTACCCGGAGAGAACGTCGAGTCGTTTATGAAATATGCGAAATCATCGTATTTGTTATAATTCACGCTCACATCGAAGGAGGCAGAACTCGAAATTGCTCCACTTACCCCGGCATAAGCTTCTAACTTATTGTTGAGGTTTCGCAACTCCGCAAACGTTTCCACAAATGGATTTACACGGGTCAAAGAATAATAAGTCGTAGGTGTTAATCCTCCTTTTACACCCGCAAAGGGCACCACAAGTCCGTCGGCGATGATGTAACGTGCATCTGCTTTAGGGTAGAAATGAAAATTCTGACCACTTCTAGCGTCGTTATACATGTCGGCTCCTACAATCAATCGGAAATTCTCCAGTTCTGTTGTGGCTGTTCCTCCAATGTGCACGATGGCATTGTCAAAATCATTTTTTACCAATCTGTCTTGCACAGTATCCGGTCGCATACTGATAAACTGATTGTAATTGATTCCAAAATAACCATCAATCAACGACTCATCCATAAACTGACTGCCGTGAACTTTGACATCAACATTTGTCTCCTCGCCATCAAAAAGATCTTTGGTATTTCGGATCGCTAAATCTCCTTCATAATTGATATCTGTGGAATCTCGAAAAAAGCTCTCTAAACCAATTCTTCCGGAGAAAGTATTCAATCGCTGACGAATGCTATCCATCTCCAAACCTTGATATCTCTCGGGATCAAAGCCGTAAAAATTCCACAGATTTCTCTCCCATTTCGCTCCTGCTGTAAGAGCGTTTTTAGTAAAAAACCACTTACCCCAAATATCGGCTTTGTTATCCGAAAAATGATCGGGAATACTATCGTCGGCACTTACTCCTCCGGCTGTACTCAAGTGATTATATCCAAATCCAAAAGTCCCTTTTTTACTGCGTCCATCCGTGTAGTATAAATCTACAAGTGGAGTAAAATACAGACCATAACCGGCCTTTAAATAACCACGGTATAATCGTTCCAACTTAGGATCAATATTCACCTTGGCTGCCGTAATTGCTTTCAGCGGAATAGTCACATTCTTACGCGTTGGAAGAATGGTGTATGCAATGGGAGGTATTTCAATAATATTTTCTTTCACCTCAGGTGAAGTGCTCAGTTTATTGGCGTCGGCAAGACGAATAATCCGGTTGCCGGTAACCGTTACATCCCATTCTAGTGAATCGCTCACTTCGGGTCGTTGAGCAAAGGATGGCAACGACAGCAAAGTCATTAACACCAACGCTAAAATTGAATGTATCGTTTTCATTCGTTTCAAGTTAAATGCTTTATCCGCTGATAGTTCCTTATTCATTGCCTACGTTGATTTCAATGGGTTCTTCACTTCTATTTCCTTGTTCAGCTGCTTCTATTTGATTCAAGTATTGGAGTTTGCTGTTTGCTTCATCCAATACCCACTGCTCTGATACATTTTCGATGATCGCCTCGAGTGTTGCGCTCGCATTAAAATAATCTTTCATCGAAATGTAATTATCGGCAAGCAGCAAAAATGTCTTGAACTTCCACTCATCAAACGAAGAATATTTTTCGATCAATT
>JBILMS010000062.1:0-17013 GCA_044375415.1 Flavobacteriales bacterium | reverse complement strand
AAGGACAAAACCAACTCGTTTCCGATGGGCCAATTTTCGATGGAGAACCGTTTTTAGCCATTAATCCACAGAATCCTCAGCATATTGTGGTAGCATGGATGCATCAAGTTCCTTTTTCTACGATTTCAATTCGCACCAGGGTCAGTCTGGATGGCGGTGATACATGGAGTCTTCCTCAAAATGTTGCGCATCAGATTGGCACCTATACATCGGCCGACCCATCGCTTCATTTTGATTCGGAAGGAAATGTATATGTCTGTTATATCGATTCGAATTCCCTAGACGCCGGGGGTGTATATGTACGAAAATCAACGGACGGTGGATTGACTTGGGGTGTGGCTGCCGAGGTAATTACCGTTGCAGATGATCCCACACAAAAACCGATTGATCGCCCATGGATTGCGATTGATAATTCCGGTGGAGCCTACGATGGTAATGTTTATGTGACTACGATGAATCCAAGGACAGCGGGATACATACCTCCTCCCTATAATCCTTACATAGCGAAGTCTACAGACGGAGGAACTTCTTTTGAAGATTGGCAACATTTGGATGGAGAGGATTGGTTAGCCGGTTCATTGATCATTCAACCTATGCCTACTCCCGTGGTTGCAGCCGATGGTGTTTTCCACGCTATTTATCCGAGTTATGTCTTTACGCAAAACATATATCCACAGTACGTAATGGCATCTTCGGCTGATGGTGGAGAGACTTTTACATATCAAACAGTATTTTCCGGAACGCCCAGTACTTTAGATTCCCTGGCGAAGAAGGGATACTTGCTGCGCGCTGATCCATCGGATGCACAGCATTTGGCATTTTTTTATCCCTTTGCACCTTTTGGTGACGGCGACATCATCATGCGGGAAACGTTTAATGCCGGTGTAAACTGGTCCGAAGAAATTCGTGTGAATGACGATCCCCTTGGCAACGGAGTGCTGCAGGATCTGGTGTGGGCTGATTTTGACACAGACGGAGATTTAGTGGTCACATGGCGCGATCGAAGAGCCGCTCAGGACACCGGTTATCAGGTAAGCTCCGAAATTTGGGGAGCCGTTCGAATGAATGGGGATGATTCATTCGGAGATAATTTTCCAATTAGCAGTGAACTTGTCGAACATGGCCAAATATTAAATTCGAGTGGCAACGACTTCATGTGTGTGGAAATGGTAGATGATACCATTAGTGTTGTATGGGGTGATGTAAGAACAGGCTTATTAAAAATATGGTTTCAACGTTTGAATTCCGAAGGGGAAGTGTTATCAATGACGGAATTGGTACAATCCGATTTGGAATCATTTACTGTATTTCCCAATCCATGTTATGATCAGTTGAATTTGAATATAAAAACATTGGATTCGTACAAAATCGTTGACTCCAAAGGAAATGAGGTTTTGAAATGTAATTCTAGAGATAAGATGATTGATGTATCAACGTTATCTCCGGGATTATATGTTATTGAAGTACTTTTCGAGGGTAAAAAGGAGACTGCCGGATTTGTGAAGCAGTAAAACGAGAGGTCTACCCTATGCAGTATCGCAAAGGTGCGCAAGGAAATGCATCGAAAGCCGACTGCCAACTGCCTGCTCCAAGTAGGGCAACTAATCCACCAATTGTATTGTCTAAATTAACAAGTACTTGGGCGCTTAGTGGTTAAATTGCCCAAAGTTTCGATTTATTCCTTGATGCTCAGAACGCTTACCTGTATAATCCTTAGTACTGTCCTACTTTCCATGTCGGCACAGGATAATTGGTTGCGCAGGGCCGGAGGGTCCAATATCGATGAGGCATTGGATGTTTCTATGGACGATTCCGGGGAATCCTTTATCTGCGGTTATTTTTCAGGAACATCAAATTTGGGTGGCGAAGTAATCAGCAGCAATGGCCAAACTGATGCTTTCCTATTCAAAACGGCTGCTGATGGAGATGTGTATTGGGCCCGCAAGTTCGGGGGAAATAAAAATGACAGGGCGAATGCTACAGCTGTCGACAACGATGGAAACATCTTTATTACCGGATTTTTTACCGAACAAGCAGATTTTAGCGGCACAACCCTTTTTGCTGATTCGGGTGATGTTTTTATAGCAAAAGTCAATACGGCCGGGACCCTCCAGTGGGTCAGAAGGGCAGGGGGTATATACACTGATGTCGCAAATGGTGTAGCCACGGATAATCAAGGGAATGTAGTTATAACCGGTCAATTCAGAGGGACCGCAGATTTTGGGCCCTTTAATCTTTCAAGTAGCGCTAACAGCATGGATGTTTTTATTGCCAAACTCGATGCGAATGGAAACTGGCTGTGGGCAAAAAATGGTGCGTCGGACGGCATAGACAGGGGACTTGATGTGGCCACAGATAACAGTGGAAATATATATGCATGTGGCCAATTCAGCGATGATATCACTTTTGATATTTTACATACAAACGATGTAATCAATGCAGGATATCTAATCAAATTTAATTCGAGCGGGGTTGAGCAGTGGTTTTCGAGTATAGTTGCAGGCCAAGTTATTCCGAATGCTGTTAGATGTGATGGACAAGGCAATGCACTCATCACGGGTGAGAGTATTGGACAAATGATTTTTTTTGGAACCAATGTAGAAGTGCTTCCTTTCTCGAATTCATTTTCAATATTTCTCGCGAAGTATAGCTCATCGGGTTCGGTGGTTTGGGCGAGAGAAGATGGGAGTGAAAACAATATTTCTTCAAAATCATTATGTATTGGACCTCAAAATGAAATATACCTAACGGGAACATTTAGATGTGCTTTTACAGAATACAATGAAGAAACGCTAGGCGGATTATTTTATAGTGCAGGCTACCGAGATGTGTTTTTAACTCGATACAATGGAGATGGAAGTCGTATTTGGCAGCATCACGTTGGTGGACCAAAGGATGAGTTTTGCTCCGGCATAACTATAGGAAACACTATCGATAAACCTATAATTGCCGGAAGCTTTGAGAAGTTTTTTCACATACCTGCGAACTCCGGCTTTTTAGATAATTATACCCTATGGAGTGCAGATGATCAATCAAATTACGACTATCCAAATGAAATGACGCTTTCTTGTTTTGGCGATTTATATGGTTATTGGAATTCAGTTGAGGCTTTAGGAAATAAAGATGTTTTTTATTGCAGTCCTTATCACCCTGCCGTTGGTAGTTATTTGTATTTCGAACAAAATGGTTCGTGTGGCCCCGAATACATTGAACCCTGTATCGGTCTTTCTAATGCCTTTGAATGTTCGGAAGATGTGGAGATTTGCAACGAAGGTGAATTATTTTTTGTAAGTCATACGGGTACCGACTGTTTTATAGGCCCGGAGTTCAATCTCGAGTGGAACACGGGTTCAGGTAATATAGATATAACAGCTGCCGAAACCGGCTGGTATTGGGTAACCATGGAAAGGGAGGATGGATGTTACACGGAAACAGATTCCATTTATGTAGAAGTACACCCCTTACCGGAACCGACGATTACAGATAGTGAAGGAGTAAACATCGAGGCACCACCCAATGCAGAAACGGTCTTTTTATGTGCACCGGATGAAGTCTTGCTTACCGGTGGAAATATGGGAGATGATGATTTCTGGTGGACAACCGAGGGAGGTGTGGTAAATCAAACTTCCATTTCTGTAGAGGAAAGTGGAGATTATTACTTTAATGTGCAAAATGAATTTGGTTGTGTGGGTATAAATTCAATACACGTTGAACTTATTGAACCACTCGATACCATTTCACCGACCATCGAATTGGCGGGATACGATCTCACGTTGAGTGATACGGTAAATATTTGTGGAGATGGTTCTCTGAATGTGGATTTAGATGACCTTTTATTACAAGAGTCCTTTGGAGACTTTACTGATTCGTTTTGGGAGATTTATATAGATGGTCAATTGCTTATCGAATATGAAGGTCAAGAGGCAACAAACTACAATCCGTTGATTTCGGGGTGGTACACGTTTGTTTCAGCGCCATTTCTAGTTACACCACTTCCTTGCATTGAAGACACAGTTTTTTACCCGGCTATAGAATTGGAGTTTTATGTTAATCTGTTAGCTACACCGAATTTGAATCCCATCATGACCGGTGATACCGATTTTTGTCCCGGAGATACCATTATTCTACAGGCTTCCAATGCCCCGAATTACACTTGGTTTGGACCCTCAATTATCGAATACTTAAACGACAGTACTGTTTTAGTAAATCAACCCGGAAGTTACACAGTTGGAAGTTATCTCGCGTACGACAACGGATGCGATGATAATGCGAATGTAACAATCGAGATTCCGGTGCCGGAGCAACCACTGATATATCCTGAACCTTCACATGCGGTAATATGTCCCGGAGATTCTCTATTGCTTGTGTGTGAAGAAGGCCTCAACTATCAATGGGTAGGACCATTGGGTCAGGATTTAGGAAATGAAACGAGTATTTATATTTCTGAACCGGGTTATTATTATTGTGTACAAACCAGCTTTATAGGCTGTACATTTGAGAGTAATTTGGTCGAGGCGCAGGAGTTCAGTACTCCTTATCTCCTTGGTTATCCTACTTCAGATTTATGTGTTACAGGATTTTCAACATTGTTTGTCCAAACCTATCCCGATGCTGTCATCGAATGGCAAGCACCCTTATCGGGAAGTAATGCACAACAAACCGTTTTTGAGCCGGGTACTTATACAGTTGAAGTGACCTTTTGTGATATCACTACAGACGTCAGTATTGAAGTAACTGAAACCGTCTTGAGTCCGGTAATTACGGGTGAAAATAATGCCCTTTGTCCGGGTGAGCAGTTGTCTCTTTCTACACTTCCGGGTATGGCTTCTTATCAATGGAATCCGGGTGGTCAGAATACGGAAAGCGTAGTCATTTCTAGCGCGGGTTCTTACACAGTTTCTGTTGAAGATACCTTGGGGTGTGAAGGCACTAGTGCCCCCTTTGTAGTAACTGTAAATAATATTCAAAGTCCCGGATTGATAGATCAAATGGTTTGTTTGGGGGCAGATCTAAATCTGGTCGCATCGAGTACCGAAGATGTGTTTTGGTCGAGCGATCAATTTGGAAATACTGTATTGGCAAATGGAAATGTTTATTCTATCGATAACATAACAGAACCCACTACACTCTATGTTTTTGCTGAGGATGAAACATGCATCAGCTTACCAAATGATGTTCAAGTGGGAATATGGCCTTCATCTCTTGCACCCATCGCCGAAGGAGATAATACCTTATGTCAAGGAGAAGATTTGACCTTATCCACAGTAATAAATGAAGAGTTGGATTATGATTGGATATTACCAAACGGCAATTCTACAGATGATATGCCATTGATAATAGAATCAGCCGTATCGACACAAAGTGGATGGTATTTTTTGGAGTCTTCGGACAGTCATTGTTCAGCTCTGGATAGCATTTTTGTAGTCGTCGAGAATCCTTACAACAATGAACTGATATCCAATTCCGAATTTGCTTTATGTGTGGGAGGAGAATTAATTCTTGAAAGTGAATTACAGGCTGAAACGTATGAGTGGATAACACCAACGGGAATCGTAACCGGAGAGGTACTCGTTATCGATGAAGTGAATGCAGTTGATGAAGGGAATTATTTACTTACCATACCCGGAGTGTTTTGCGATGTGAACTTCGATAGTATCTACGTGGATGTGGTAGAATATCCGATCATCGATTTGGCGGACAGTGTAATTTATTGTGATGGCGGATATATGATTGCTCATTTACCTGCCGGGTATGATCAATATCTATGGAGTAATGGAGATACCGAAAACGAAAGTATTGTGCCTTTGAATGGAGAGGTCTATGTGAGTGTTACGAATTTCCCAAACTGCACTGTTTCAGATTCTACGAAAGTGGATCAGATTGATTGTATCACCACCTTCCCGAATGTCTTCACACCGGATGGTGATGAGTATAATCAGATGGTAGATTTTGGATGGTTGCGTATTCCCATTGATGAGGTTCTAATTTACAATCGATGGGGAAATTTGATTCGCCATTTAACACGCGAGCCATGGATTTGGCGTGGAGAAACAGACTGGAATTCCAAACTTCCTGAAGGGGTTTATTATTACATTGTAAAGTCACCGAATCCCGGAAAACAATTCCCGAATCTTTCAGGTTATATTCACTTATTGCGAGTGGATAATGGAAGTGGAAGCAATTGATTTCACTGCTCATACAAGTCCTTTCGGATTTTTGGTTTAAACTTGTATATTCAATTAAAAATTAGTATATTCCGTTATGAAAAAATTAGTGGTTATTTTATGTTTGGCAATAACATCAAACATGAGCCTTTTGGCCCAAGAGGTTCCTTCCGAATACACAAAAGCACTTAAGCAGATGTTCGAGTTGAATGGTACTGAAGAGACCTTCGTAACAGCCATCGATCAAATGATGGAAATGTTCGAGTCGTCGAGAGAAGATGTGCCTGCAGAGGTTTGGAAAACCATTGGCGATGAATTCGGCAAAACGTCGCTTAATGACTTAGTAGAGATGTTGGCGCCTGTTTATTATAAACATTTGACCCTAGAAGATCTCAATCAAATCATAGTGTTCTACAAAACTCCCGCAGGAAAAAAGATGGCAACGGCTACTCCGGCTATAACTCAAGAATCGATGCAGATAGGTCAGCAGTGGGGTATGAAGATAGGAGAGAAGGTGGAGGATAAGTTGAGGGAGAAGGGGTATTAAGGATTATGGGTTTTGAATTATGAGTTATGGGTTATGAATTATGAATTATGAATTATGAATTATGAATGGAGATTTCGTAGAGATTGAAGTTTGTTTTTCGAGGATGATGCGTCCTCCTGAGCGATGAGACCCGAGGAACGAGGGGCGAAGAGTCGAAGGATGGATGATGGATCGTCCCGGTTAACGCCGTGTCCTTGAAATTGCGGATGGTTATGGGCTTCAGCCCAATTAAAGAAGGAGACGAATTGTAAAGTTTTTTGTTTGTCGAGCCCGGTGGCTTAAGCCCCGGGTGAGAATGTTGAGCGGGTCTGAGCAAAAGTTTAAGATTAAAATCGAAAGGTTTTAATCTTATATAATTGTTTATCTGATTTCGTTTATTAGAAGATCTAGGTTTCTCAGAAATAACTAATTTTCCATTTTCCATTTTAAATTTTTTGTATGGTTGCTCGATGGTTGTTTCCCTTTCTGTTTTTCTTTATATTCTCTTCAGGTTCTTATTCTCAGAACAAGGAGATTAAGCAATTTCAAAAAGAGCATAAGGATTTTATATACGTGCCGTCCTCGCAGTTTATGTTGGGTAATTTACCCGAGATTCATCCCATTCCGGCAGATAGTAATCTTCAATTGATTTATGATCGTCGTCTCGAATGTGTTGATGGTTTTTTAATGAGTGATCATGAGGTGACCAACAACGAGTATCGGGAGTTTGTGAGTTACGTGAAGGACTCGGTAATGCGGGCTGCCTTGGCATTGAAGTTTCCGGAGTTTTATATGGATGGAAAATCGGGAAGATTAAATTTTGAGAAAGAGATTGATTGGGAGAGTGAAGGAATATACTCGGTATTGGAAAAATCCTTTTATGACGATGAAGGGGGTTCGGGTTTCTTTTCTAGAGATAATTTCCGAAATGAGACATTATTATTTACATACACAGTTGAAGATGGAATAATCAGGACTACTTCTATTTATCCTGACTCCACCGTGTGGGCACGAGGTCCGGGATCAGAATATTTTTGGACTCTTTCTGACACCTATTGTTCTCATTCAGCATATGACGATTATCCTGTTGTCGGCGTGACTTATGAGATGTCAATAGCCTATGCTCACTGGAAATCCAAACAATTGAATCTGCGGTTTCCATCCTTGAAGCTAGGGGTGGATCTGCCTGATGAATTCGAATGGGAGAGTGCAGCTTTATTAAACAGTCAACCTTATGGAGGTATTTTTTCCAATGATGTTCCATGTTCGCTGGAGAAAACGGCTCTTTATTCCCGTTACACATATGACAATGGAGAATGGTTTAGAGATTATTGTTCAAGTCATGATGATACTTGGATCAATCCAATTCGTTCGAAAGCACCGGGAGAAGCGGCTTTATATGACATGGGTGGTAATGTCGCTGAATTTGTGAAAAGTACACCGAATAATTGTCAATGCGAACGTGAGCTGTATGGGCATAATTGGTATGGAAGAAGGCGATTTACCAACCTGAGTATACCAATAGAACAAGGTGATAACTTGGAGAGCATAAAGGTGAAAATACTAATTGAAAACGCAGATGATCTATCCAATATAGATACTAAAAGACTAGAAGAATATCTGCGGGAAATGGCCGGTGTCTTAATGCATGACGCTCAACTTATGGATAAGTTTGACGAATACCATATCATCCGCGGCGGTTCGAGATTAAGCCCGATCTATCATTGTCTTCCTCAGGCGAGGGTGCTGGTCGAAGCGACACATTCTGACAAAGAAACCGGATTCCGGATTGTAATTCATGCACCACAAGAGGTTTTAATGGCTTTCGTTGAAAAAGAAAAAAGGAAGAGATATCTCACCGCAGAGGAACATTTTGAGTTAGAGATTGAGTATTGGGTGGGGGCGTATTCCCCGATTTTTGATTTTTTGGAGACCAATCTTCTCCGAGGGCCTCACCCTCCGCCCTCTCCAGAGGGAGAGGGGACCGATTCTGCAAACTGAAAAGTTTGCGTTTTTTAAAGCCGCGCATTCTTGAAAACTACATTTTTAATTTAACGTGAACGTCCCCCTCTCAATAACAGAGTGAGAGTGTTCGAATCGTTTTGAGAAACGGATCTACCTGTTTCTGTTTCTCAAAACTCCGAACTGCATTGGGGTGAGGCTTTCCGACGGTTTTGTCAGCGCTCACGGTTGGATTTTATACGTGGGACTCAGGAGGACGCATTCATAATTCATAATTCATAATTCATAATTACCCTCACAACCACTCCTTCCTCCTGAAGTAATAAAGCATTCCAATCACAATAAGAAGCATGGCCCCTACGATCATCAGATAACCATATTCGTAGTGAAGTTCGGGCATGTTGTAGATGAGTCGTTCGCCGGTGTCGGGATCTACATGTGAGAAGTTCATACCATAAACTCCGACAATAAACGTAAGAGGCACAAAAATGGTGGTGATGATGGTGAGCATTTTCATCACTGCATTTGTTCGAAAGGTGATGCTGCTATGATAGAGATCCATTAAGCTACTCAGCATGTCTCTGTACACGTTGAGGTTTTCTGTTTCGTGAATGATGTGATCGTATAAATCTTGATAATACTTGGCGACATCAGGTTCGAATTCATTTTTCATGGTGCTGATCGCTTCGCGCAAAGGATCAACACCCTTTTTGAAATCCAAAAGTTCCTTTCTCAACTCGAGTATGCGGTGCAGAAATTTCTCCGCCGGTTTATTGAGAATCATACTTTCTAAGTCTTCAATTTCATCGGCTATATTCTCGGAAACAGCGATGTAGTTGTCTACTATCACATCCAAGAGCATGTACGCGAGATAGGTGGGTCCTGAGTTTCTTACTTTTCCTTTTGAAGTTCGGATTCGTTCGCGCACGGAATCGAAATTATCTCCTTTTCTTTCTTGAAAAGTGAGCAGATAATTTTCACCTAGGATTACACAAAAATGTTCAACCGTGAGAATACTGTGGTCTTCACCAAATTCGATCATTTTTGTGGATAGAAAAGTATAGTCATCAAAAAACTCTACTTTGGGTCTTCCTGTTGAATTCATGATGTCTTCGAGAACCAAAGGATGTATATCAAATACTTTTCCTATTTCGTCCATCACCTGTGCATTGTGAATCCCATCAATATCGAGCCAGGTAACAGTATGAGAGCGATCTTTGTAATCAGAGCATTTGGAAATATCTTTTACTAATATTTCTTCGAATTCCGACGAGCTGTAGTCGAATAGACGAATGGACACTTCTTGATCCGAAGCTACATTTCCGACATATACCAGTGAACCCGGCATAAGTCCTTTTTTCTTGGATCGATGGTTTATTTTTTTGAGTGGTCTGGAAGCCATATTTATAGAATGAACAACAATGGACTAAAAAATCGAGGAAAAGTAACGAGATTATTTGGTATTGCGACTGAATTTTGATGTTTCGGATAATTAGACAAGAGATACATGAAAGTACATTTAATTGCAATAGGGGGAAGCGCCATGCACAACATGGCCATAGCCTTGCACCATAAGGGCATACAAGTTACGGGAAGCGACGATGAAATTGTAGAACCATCGAAATCCAGGCTTGAAAATTTAGGCCTCTTACCCAAAGAAATTGGATGGTTTCCTGAAAAAATCACCGCAGATTTGGATGCCGTCATCTTAGGCATGCATGCTCGAATCGATAATCCGGAGCTAGAAAGAGCCAAGGAGTTGAATGTAAAAATATATTCTTATCCGGAGTATATCTACGAACAGACGCGTTCTAAAACGCGAATAGTCATTGGAGGTTCGCATGGAAAAACGAGCACTACGGCCATGATTTTGCATGTCTTCGAAAAATGTGGAATTGAAACCGACTACATGGTAGGGGCGCAACTTGCGGGATTCGACTGTATGGTAAAATTCTCCGAAACGGCCAAATTTGCGGTTATAGAAGGAGATGAGTACCTCAGTTCGCCGATTGATCGTCGACCAAAATTTCACTTGTATTATCCCAATATTGCCATCCTCACGGGTATAGCTTGGGATCACATCAATGTATTCCCAACTTTTGAAAATTATGTGGATCAATTCAGGATTTTTATAGATCACATTAGTCCAAATGGACACCTTATCTATTGTGAAAATGATCAGGTCTTAAAGGATTTATGTGAAGGTCATACGGCGGAAGTATTTAAATACCCCTATTCCACGCATCCCTTTAAAATTGATAATGGCATTACCTATTTATTGAAAGATAATGACGTTTATCCACTACAAATATTTGGAGAACATAATTTGCAGAATTTGAATGCGGCATTGATTGCATGCAGGTACGCAGGTATTCACGATCTTGATTTTTACAAAGCCATCGCAGACTTCAAGGGTGCTTCCAAACGTTTGGAGTTGGTTTGGAAAAATGAAGAATGTGCGGTGTACAAAGATTTTGCACACTCACCTTCCAAACTTAAGGCAACTACGTTGGCCATATCACAGCAGTTTCCCGATAGAAAATTAATAGCATGTATTGAGTTGCATACCTTCAGTAGTTTGAATGCCGATTTTTTACACGAGTATGAAGGATCCATGTCGGATGCAGATGAAGCATTGGTTTATTTTAATCCACATACAATAGAACACAAAAAGCTTCCACCCATTACCGAGGAAATGGTCTTAAAAGCCTTTGGTGGAAGCAACATTCAGGTATTCACAGACTCAACAAAATTGAGCGAATACCTTTTATCCAAAAAATGGAAAAACAGCAATTTGCTCATGATGAGTTCAGGTACTTTCGATGGTATGGATTTTAAGGAGATGTCATCTAATTTTTTTAGAGGTATTTCAGGGATGGATTAAGGTCAATTGTTGTGATTAGAAACGAATTACGGACAATTTTCATTCCCCATACCTCCTATCATAACTAACATATCCGTAATTCCGACTATACCATTTCCATTAAAGTCATAACATCCACCACCGGTTAAAGAATATTGACCTATAAAAAGGAGTAAATCTGCTGAACCTACAACTCCATCATCATTTAAATCAGCAGCACAGCCAGTACCTGTAAAAGAGATTTCAGAATAAATATTACAACCTGTAATGTTATCTAACACCTCTAATCCAATAGTTCCATAGCCTCCAGTTATTGTAGTTGATTCGACTTCCGCATCATCAAATTCAATCCATTCTGGACCTGTCCAAAGAAATGTATAGTTAGTTGAACCTCCAGATACGTTGGCATCGATAGAGGCACCACATGGCGAAGAATCTGCAGTTATTTCGATTGAAATATTCAAACTATTCGTTCCAATATAGAATGGGAAATTGTGATAGTTATTCGTAATGCCGTCAATTTCCTCAGTGTAAATTGAAGCTGTGTAGTCGCCTGGTGGTAGTTCTGTTGCGCAATCGTATGATACTGTATTTGTGTATATAGTTGCCGGTAAAAGGTCTTCATCAATCACACAAAACTCTCCGATATCTTCTGAACAGTTGGAGTTTGTTGTGCTAATTTGTGAATTGGACAAACATTCTCCTAATTCAATACAAAAAGTATGATAGACTAATGGATCGGCAACTTCAATCGCTTCAATTTCGTATGTTCCCGGGAAGTTAACCCCATATGTCCAAGTGAATCCGAAGGAAACTGTATTTTCAACGGGATATCCCGCAGGTGTTATATCCCACACAGCTGGAGCGGAAAATGTGGTTTCAGGTATAATTGAAATTACCGCAGTTCCAGTTGAACAATCATATTCAATTGTCATTGAAAAAGATTCTCCTTCACATTGAGCTTGAGAATTTGATGCAATTATTGTAAATTTGATGGCAAATAGAAAAATGGGGATCATTTTTGTTTTCATAGATATACTGTTTTGGTAGTTAATTCAAAAAGAATATTGAACAAAGTTTATGAAATATTTTATTTTGCAAGTTTAAAAGCGAATTTATTTTGCTCAGTGTTACTTTTCGTTCCTATTTCATTGCTTGGATTAAATATCAAGTGCGATTCGGGAACTGAAAAGCGTGGAATTGAATACATCCAGAATCAAGGGCAATGGAGTCCTCAAATTTTGTACAAAGGTGCTCTAGGAGATGGCAGTGTATATTTATTGCAGGATGGATTCATATTTGATTTTTATTCATTGGAGGATTTGAATAGAATCCACCATTCGCAAGAAGCGAACATGGTGCATACAAATTCTATTAGGCATTATGCCTGGCAAATCAAGTTTATTGGAATTAATGCTGTGATTCCGGAGAGCGTCGATGAATTGGATTACTATTACAACTACTGTGTCGGGAACGATATTAAGAAATGGAAGAAACATATCAGGCCATGCAGAGTAGTTGTTTATAAAAATCTTTGGGATGGAATTGATTTGCATGTTCGAAGTGATGAAGCTAGATTTAAATATGAATTTCTCGTTCATAAGGGCGCGAATCCTGATCAGATAAGATGGGACTTGTTGGGGGCGGATAGAGCTGTGATATCTGATGAAAATATTCTAATAGATATATGTGATGTGCAATTTGTAGAACAAGCGCCATGGTCTTACCAAACTGAAAACGGAAAGATTACAGAGGTAAATTCACATTTCGTGAAAGAAGGCGGTGTATTTCATTATAAAATTGGCCCTTATGATGAAACCAAAATACTTGTAATTGATCCAATACTTACTGCGGGGACATTTGTTGGATCGATCACATCGGATGAATTATGGGGGTATTGCGCTACATATGGTCAGGATGGCAGTATATATTCGGCCAGCAAGCCTAGCACTAGCAATTTACCGGCTCAACTAGGATCTTTTCAGACGACGTTTGGGGGAAGTACAGATATAGCAATTTCTAAATTTAGTTCTGACGGTTCTCAGTTATTATGGGCAACATATTTAGGAGGCTCTCAACATGAAACACCCTGTAAACTTTACGTAGGTGCAAATGATCAACTGTTTATATTGGGTAGAACTAACTCTTCGGATTATCCAGTACTAGATAACTCATTTGATCAAGAATTTTCTGGTTTTAGCGATGTAATTATCTCGAGATTATCATCAGACGGATCTGAGCTTTTGGGTTCTACATATTTTGGAGGACAGCTTGGAGATGGCGTTTCATCAAATTTGGAAATTGGCGGTTCATCTGGCCCTAGTGATTTAGGGGAAGTTGTTCGGACAGATGAAGGTGATATATTGGTCGCTATTACTACTGCCCCCCTTAATTCATATACTCAAACATACATAGGATTTCAAAATCTCTCTTCACAGATAACTATTTTTAAATTGACAGAGGATTTGAGTTCATTGATTTGGTGTACATCAGTAAACTCTACCGCTGCTGATAATGTTTATGATTGCAAGGTATTATCAAATGGAACTATTGCTGTATGCGGAAGTAGTAATGGTTCTGATCTGCCTATTGGAAATTTGGGTGCACAACCGGAATTGATTGATCAATTTGATGGTTATGTGTTTATATTATCATCCGATGGAACAGAAATTTTGGAAGGCACATGGTATGGGGATTTCGGAGATGATGCATGTTATTATATAGATGAATCAGGTTTAGGTGAATTGTGGGTGACAGGAATGTCGTCTAGTTCTGTTCCAGATGTTGGCGGTGCGTACTCAAATGCCGGAGGATTGTTGTTTATTTCGCAATTTAGTAGTGATTTGAGCAATATTCAAATTAGTGGTAATTTGGGTAGTGGTCAAGTTGAATCCGGTGTGATTTATCCCAATGCATTTATGGTAGATAAATGTGATAGAATTTATATTTCAGCTTACATGGGAATGAATGATTTGGGATTGCTTTCCGGTTTTGATATTACTGAAGGAGCCATTTCTTCGGAGGGTGGCTTTTATTTGGCGGTTTTCAGTCCGAATATGGGTTCTGTGGAATATGGAACATACTTGAAAGGGAATCATGTAGACGGAGGAACAAGTAGATTCGATGAGAAGGGTATAATTTATCAGGCCATTTGTTCTTGTTGGCCTCCTTTTTCTAATGTATCAGCCACCCCATGGGCATATTCATCAGAGCAGATATCGTCATGTGAGGCATCTGTTTTTAAAATTGATTTTGAATCATCTTCGGTAGTTAGTTCCTTTAATTATTCGGAGGTTAACACATGTTTGCCTTTCGAAGTACTATTTAACAACTGGAGTGATAATGGAAGTTATATGTGGAATTTTGGTGATGGAAATGGTTGGCAGCCTATATCTGATAGTCAAATCAATTATACGTTTGCAAATCCCGGTCCCCACTTAGTTCAACTCGCTGTATACGATGAAAATTCCTGTAATTTATATGATACACTTGAAGTCTTAATCCAAGTTCCGGATCTATTGAGTGATTTAGAATTGACATGGCAATTATCACCACAACAACTTTGTGGCGAGAATCCCGAAGTACTGGGGACTTATGTATCAAACGGTGCAGATTCTGTCTTCTGGAGCGTCAACGATGAATTTATTACATCGTCATCACTGTTGCAGTATAATTTCCCTATACCGGGTTTATATGAAGTGGCCTTAATTGCTGTGGATAGTATTTGTAACTCGCAAATTTCCCTTGTAGACACCCTTTATGTGGGAAACGAGTTGGAATCCGCTCCATCGGTTATTTCAAGTATACCAAACTGTGCTCCCGCTTTGCTTGAATTGGAGAGTTTAAACAATAACTTTGACTCATTGTTATGGTTGGTTGATGGAATACCTTCAGGGAGCGATGTTAGTTTTTTCGCAGAATTCGCGGAAGGCGGTTCTTATAGTATTCAATTGGTGACGTACTTGGATAATACTTGTAATCAAGCAGACACTTCCGAGATATTGATAGATTTGTTCCCAAGCACCGATATGCAAATAGACTGGCAACTACCAGTTATAGACACTTGTTTAAACCAAGGTGCATTAGAACTCGAGTATCTTGGAACGGGAGCTGATTATTTTGAGTGGAGTTTGCCCAATAGTATTTCAAGTGATACAATTGTAACTTTTGACTGGTCAGCTCCGGGTTCTTTTCCAATTATTCTTCAATCCACAGATGCCGTTTGTGGGATTACACTAATTCTTGACACTGTGCTTAATATTTATGGTAGTTCTGCAGTTCATATTACATCTGAAAGTGAAAATGGATGCGTTCCTCATACAGTGGAATTAATGGCGGAAGGTACATTTGATACAGTAAGTTGGAATTTTCCTGATGGCGGTACATCAGAGATATTAAGCATCGACTACATATTTGACGCACCTGGAACATATTGGATCACCATTGATGCATTTTTAGAAGGTAACTGCGGAAATAATGCTAGTGACTCCCTTTATTTTGAGGTGTATTTGCCACTAGAGAATTCAGATTTTTCCACAGAGGTAATTCCGTTAGAATGCGATTCAGTTACGAGAGTATTAGTTGATTTTATTGGTTCCAACGCTACCTCATATATTTGGAATAGTGGTAATGGTCAATTTTCTGATTTGCCAACCGCAGTGTTTGAATACGGAGAGGCAGGTTCCTACACAATAGAGCTTCAAGTAAATAATGAATTGTGTGACGAAAGTGAAATTTTAAGTACACAAATAGATATTCCTTTAAGAAGCTTTGAATATTTTGATTTGTCATTTCCTAATATTTTTACTCCGAACGATGATTCTTTGAATACTTCATGGAAACCGATGACACCTAATTTCGTGCAAGAGAATTCGTTTGATTATTGGGAGCTTCAGGTATTTAATAGATGGGGGGAATCGGTATTCAGTACAGTAGATTTTAATTCGAGCTGGAGTGGTTATCTGCAGGGAAACAAATTACCAGAAGGTGTTTATTATTTTACGCTAGAGTATCAAAGAAAGTGTATTGACAGCTTTGGAAAAAGCGAAAGTGGCTATGTCTATTTGATTGAGTAGATTACATTATTTACCAAAGTTAGAGGATGAAACGACAACAATTAATGTTTGAACCCTTTTGCTTCCAACAGAAAATTCAACGCTGTAAGTTCCCGAATACCAATTTTCACAGGAGATATCTATGTTTCCCGTTATATGGCTTTTATAGAACACTTGCTGACCATTACTTGCACGGACAAGAACGCTATATTCAAATTCATTAGAAGTTTTAATTCCAATGAAGTCCGTCGCCGGCACCGGATACATCTGAATCCCCAGATTAAATAGTTCTTCAATAGCAACGAGATCTTCTCCATCACAATCCTGGTCGATACCATCAGAAGGAATTTCTTCGGCAGTAGGGTTAATGTTTTCATTGCTGTCATCGCAATCGTCGACATTGGCGTCAAATCCATCTCCATCGAGATCTGCAAAATCGGCACC
>JBILMS010000118.1:0-5127 GCA_044375415.1 Flavobacteriales bacterium | reverse complement strand
GATGAGCCTGTCAGTAATTTTCTCTAGAGTTAATTTGTTTGTGGACGCAATAAATTCAAAGGTTTTAGCAGTATATATAAAAACGTGTGTTACATCTCTTCTGTAATACCAATTTTTAAAATCTATCGAGGTGTTATATAAATGGGGTCATAATGTATAATCTACCTCCCGGTTTCAAGAGCCGCACTAATTTTTCTATTTCTTGCTTTGGATGGTAGAAATGCTCAAAAACTTCGCAACTAAAGATATAGTCATATTCGTGTTTTAAGTAGTCTTCACTCGGATAAAAATAGGGGTCATATAGGACGATGCGATACCCTTTTTTTGTCAATTGTGTAGTAATAACGGGACCTTTCCCGCATCCATAGTCCAAACCGAGTTGATCAGTTCGCTGAGTTTGCAGTATCTTTTCATTTATTGGCAAGGTGAAATTTTGATAACCAGGATCTTCTACATCGTTGGTATGTGCTTCATATCGCTCTTTTTCATCTTTGCTTTCTAAAAAATATTTCACATCTTTTACATACCCACCACAGACATCACAAATGAAAAAAAAGTCATCTGCCTTTTGTTTTAATTGAGTATTACAGAGGGTGCAATTCACGCGCGAAGAGGATGTGAGACTCAATATAAACGACCCTTATACAATGGGTATAGAGTACACAGAGAAACAAGAGTATTCATAGAAAAAATGCTTGAATAGTGACGTTATGCGAAGATAACCTATTTCAGGATATCGGTTTGATTGTTTAATGGTCAAGTGAATTTTTTCTTTTTTTGGAAGTTCCCTTATAGCTTTGGCAACAAATATTATTTTATTGAAATGAATAACGCAGAGAAACTTAAAAATTTTGATCCCAACAGTATTGGTGATACAAACAACAATATATACGGACTACCATTCGACTGTAAAGATGCTGCTCTCGTTATTTTACCGGTTCCTTGGGAAGTAACGGTTTCATATAAATCCGGTACGGCAGATGGACCCGAAGCCATATTTGATGCTTCTTTCCAAGTTGATTTATATGATCCTTGTGTAAAAGATGCCTGGAAAATGGGCATTGCAATGGATAAGGTGAGTGAGAAGATTAAAAGTCAAAGCAATGCTCTAAGAAAGAAGGCAGAAAAATACCTTGCGATGTATGTTGAGGGAAAGATTCCGGAAAAGAATTCCTCAATGCGCAAAAATAGAGATGAAATAAATAAGGCTTGTTTGAAGTTGAACAATTGGGTTAAGTCAGAATCGCTGAAATACTTAAATGCGAATAAAACAGTTGCTCTTCTTGGAGGCGATCACAGCACACCTCTGGGACTTATGCAAGCTTTGGCTGAGAAACATAAATCATTTGCCGTTTTACAAATTGACGCACATGCAGATTTGAGAAATGCCTATGAAGGTTTTGAATTTTCACATGCTTCGATCATGTTTAATGCCTTAAAGATACCTCAGGTTAAACAGTTGGTTCAGGTGGGTATACGTGATTACTGCGAGGATGAATTGAACATAATAAATGCTGACAAGCGAATTACTACTTTTTTTGATCGTGATATTAAACATGAGATGTACGAAGGAAAAAGTTGGTCAAAGATTGTAGAGACCATAATAAAAACATTGCCTCAAAAAGTTTATCTCAGCATAGATATAGATGGGCTCGACCCAAAACTTTGTCCAAATACCGGAACTCCGGTTCCGGGAGGTTTTGATTTTGAGCAAGTAATTTATTTGATAGAAAGGATAGTTCAATCAAAACGAAAAATCATAGGATTTGATATCAACGAAGTGTCGCCCGGGAAAGATGAATGGGATGCTAATGTGGGAGCACGACTTTTGTACCGTGTCGCTAATCAGACCTTGCTTTCATAACCATCCTTGACACCTATCGGCACCGCAACGGCATTTTAATTTCCCGTCGTGGTGGGTTTCTCCATAGTCGGCAGTGAGTTCTTCCCCTTTTTTAATGGGACGTAAACTGTAAAATTCAACGCGGTGATAGATTAGCCGGATGTACGTATTGGGTTGACAAGAGTGATTGATATAACGCATTTGATTGCCATCGTCGGTACCGACCAGTGCATATTTTTCATCGAATTCAACTATATACATTCGTTTTTTATCCTTCATCATCTGCCGGGCTTTTCGGGTGCTCACGACATCACCGGTCATTTCGCCTAATTTTCTCCTACCCGGTATGAGCTTTAGAGCAAACAAACCTTTCCCATCAATCCTACTTTTTTTAATCTCCGTGGGGAAATTCATATTTCATTATTTCTTGCAATTTTATAAAACATAAAGGTTCAAAGACCGGCTCATATTCAAAGGTGCTCAAAAACAAGCAAACTGCAACACAGGTCAAGCTTCCGACCTTTCATATCCGTAATTTTGCTACTCGTACAATGCTCACCTACTTATCTTACTGATAAATAGGCGTTTAAATTTCCATGAGTTTGCTGCATATATCGTTTATGAACCGATTTGCGTCTTTGTGTAATCCTTTTGTCTATCCTAAAGAACATTTTAGCAATGTGTTCGTACAAATTCCCGGCTTCTCGAGGAATTACTTCTTCGAGAGTAAGACAAGTTTAGCCCCATATGTTATCAATTCGTCTAAATATTAGCATTTGCAGTTGCGCATTCTTGCTTTGCTTCTGGTTTAATTCAGACGCAGATATTAGTGCTCAATCCCTCTCGCAAAATTGGCTCATTCAAACGGATGTGGCATCAGATTGTGAGATCACTGCCATGGTTGCGGACACTATAAATCATGAAGTCTATTTAGCACTGGTTTACGAAGGCTTATCTGATGAAGTGTTGTCTCAGATTGGAACAGTAACATCTGAAACCCTCACAGTAATCAATTCTTTTAACAACGAGGATGTTTGTCTTGTGAAGTTGAAGGACAACGGTGAAATTGTTTGGGCTTTGTCGATGGGTGGAAATGGAGACGATAGAATTGAAGATTTGATTTATGCTCAGGATGGAAACATCTATGCCGTTGGCTCATACTTCGGAACATTTAAAGTGGAGAGTATTTCAGGTGTGGGTTCAACTACTCTTCCCGATAATGGAGGAATAAATGAGTCAAGTGCATTTATAGTCTCGTTTGATTCGGATGGGAGTTTTAGATGGTATTCAAATGAAGGGGGCAATAAAGACGACAAATATTTTTCACTGACGGCAACTAGTCAGGGACTTGTGGCTATTGGAACTTTTTTTGAAAATAACTCTGAGGATTTACTAGGCGTGAATGTTTCAAGTCCTAACAACGACGAAGATGTGTTTATCGCTTCGTACTCATTTGATGGTACTCCCAATTGGCTCATTGCGGGGGGTAGTACACTGCCGGACTTTGATCATTCATTGGATCCTGAGGTATTGCATTATGATATCTGCTCATACAGAGACACAATATACTTTGCTGCAATTTTTGCGGGAACGACATTTGATTTTGACTATTCAACAAATTTTAGTGCAGAGAATGCAGCGCTATCTATTACGAGTGCTGATGCAGATGACGATTACGTCATTGGTGCTCTTTCAAAAAACGGACAAGTGCTATGGCTTCAACGCCAGTTGCATTCAGGAGATCAGGCCCGATCAATAAACATAGCTGCAGATTGTGACGGTGTGTATCTCGCAGCAACGGCCTCTGATGAACTTGTTTGGGAAGGAAATGGGTGGGAGTATATAGAGACAACCGGTGATCACGATTTGTTTATTGCGAAATACAATAAAGGAAATGGCGATCCCCTCTGGTACAACTTGCTTTCCAATTCTTCAGGTAACTCCGATTTCGCCTCCGATATTATCTGCGACAAAGATGGAAACCTTTTTGTGGTTGGAAGAATTACTAATCCAACGACCGTACAGGGAAATCTAATGAATGCCGAAGGAGCGGGAACTGCCTTCGTTTTATCGCTAAACACCGAAGGAATTTACCAAACGCATTTTACTATCGATGCGATCAATGAAAACGATTATATAGCTAAAGTAGTTTTATCTGAGAATAAAAACTTGCTAATTTGCGGTTCTAGTGAAGGAGATCTCGATTCGGATCAGTCACCTTTCAATAATTCATTAGATGGTTTTTTTGGACTTATTGAGAACGGCACTATTCAAAGTAGTTTCTGTTGTATACCGTTTTATTGTTCCGATGGTTCTTTAATTGCTTATTTGAATAATATTTGTGAAGCGGCGATACCGGATTTGATCAGTACTTATAGTGGAAACACTTGCCCGGAAAACATATACATTCAGACCCCCGCTGCCGGTGAAATAGTCGGAGCTGGAATCTATACAATTGATCTTTCAAACTCTTATGGAGAAATCGTTTGCTCCAGAATAATTGAGGTTATCGATACGATTGTTCCTGCAATAACATGTCCGGCTGCGCAAACACTTGTGCTGGGAGCGGCTTGTTCTGCAGCATTACCTAGCTATACCTCACTCGCTACAGTGAGTGACAACTGTACGCCAACTGCGTCTATTGTGGTGACACAATCTCCTGCTATTGGTTCTTCTGTTTCCCTGGTTGGTACAACAGTGATTACACTCACTGCCACCGATGTAGCCGGGAACACTGCCACTTGTACTTTCAACGTAAATAGAGTTGATACCACTGTTCCGACCATTACGTGCCCTGCCAACATCACCAACACGGTGACTGCCGGTACTTGTTCAAGAAGTGTAGTGACTCCTAACCCAACTGCCGGTGACAACTGTTCTGTAAGTTCATTGACCTGGGTGATGACCGGTGCTACCACCGGTTCTTCTGCTGCTACAGGCATAAACAACTTAGGCACTCAGACATTCAACCTTGGTGTTACAACGGTGACTTATATCGTAACTGATGGAAGTGGAAACACTGCTACTTGCTCGTTCACGGTAACTATCACTGACAACATTGTTCCTACTATTACGTGTCCTGCCAACATCACCAACACGGTGACTGCGGGTACTTGTGCAAGAAGTGTTGTTACTCCTAACCCAACTACCGCTGACAACTGTTCTGTAACGGTGTTGACATGGGCGATGAGTGGTGCTACAACCGGTACTTCGGCTGCAACTGGTATCAACAACCTGGGCACTCAGACTTTCAACCTTGGTGTTACTACTGTAACTTATATCGT
>JBILMS010000002.1:0-131287 GCA_044375415.1 Flavobacteriales bacterium | reverse complement strand
CCTAAAAATCTACTTTCGTCTTCAATCCATAAGATTTTTTCGGGTGCGGCTTTCATTAATTCAGCGGCAAGGAGATTTTCGAATTGTTCTTGACTTGGTTGATCGTCTTGTCCCAACCCACCGAAGCTTGAACCCTTGTGCGAGCCGGTACCTTCGATATCGAGAATTTGTTCTCCTCGATTGCCTAAGGCATGTAGAATTTCCGTTTTACCGGCACCGGTTTTTCCACTTACAACAAACATTTTTCGGGTCTTTCCAAACTCTTCAAGGGCAGCTGTTCTGTAGGATTTATAACCACCTTCGAGCACGTGCACATGAAATCCGGCAGTGCTAAGAATCCAACTAAGTATCTGACTTCGCAGACCTCCTCGCCAGCAATAAACGATAACATTTTTATCGGGGCTTACTGATTCAGCCTTTCGAATTTTATCAATGAATTGATGACCGGTAAGTTCAAATCCGAGTTTAACAGCTTCGTCGTGGCCTTTTTCTTTATAACACAAACCAACGAGATGACGTTCTTCATTGTTTAGCAAAGGCAAGTTGAGAGCACCGGGTATGTGACCTTTCGCGTATTCGCCCGGACTTCTTGCATCGAGTGCAATGGTTCCCTGACTTTGTTTAAGAAGCCATTCGCTGAGTTGAATCTGTTTCATCAACTATTAACGTCCATCGCCGTCGAGCAAGTTGCCAAGACCACCTAAAATACTTCCTTCTTCTTTTCTTTTGTAAGTGCCGTAGGCCATAATACGAGAGGCCAATCGAGAAATAGGTAGTGTCTGCAACCATACTTTTCCGGGTCCGGTAAGCACTGCGAAGAAAAATCCTTCACCACCAAAAAGTGTATTTTTAATTCCACCTACAAATTGAATATCGAAGTCGATTTCTCGCGTGTAAGCCACGACGCAACCGGTATCAATGCGCAAACTTTCTCCCGGAGCTAAGGTGCGTTCGATGATATGTCCACCCGCATGGCAGAAAGCCATACCATCCCCTTCAAGTTTTTGCATGATAAAACCTTCTCCACCAAAGAGTCCGGTACCCAGACGTTTCTGAAAGTTTATACCCACGCTCACTCCTTTAGCGGCGCAGAGAAAGGCGTCTTTTTGACAAATAATTTTCCCATCCAGCTTTTGCAAATCGAGAGGAATTATTTTACCCGGGTACGGCGAAGCGAAGGCTACACGTGCTTTTCCACCGGTATTGTGAGTGAAGGCAGTCATAAATAAACTTTCACCGGTTAGCAAACGTTTACCTGCACCCACGAGTTTATTGAAGAAGCCCCCTTGTTCGGAAGAGCCGTCTCCAAAAATAGTTTCCATAACGATACCCTGATCCATGTACATAAAGGCACCGGCTTCTGCGATGACAGTTTCTTGTGGATCGAGTTCAATTTCTACACATTGCATTTCTTCACCAAAAATGCGGTAGTCGATTTCGTGATTCGTACGGATCGGTCCGTCGTTAATTACTTCCATGTCCTTGAATATTAATTTTCGTTTTCTTCTTCTGAATCGTTTTCCGGTTGCAAAGATGAAGCACCGATGATCACAACGAACTCTCCGCGTGGTTCGTGCTTCAAAAAATGTGTTAAGACTTCTTCGCACGTACCCCTGACGGTTTCTTCAAATTTCTTTGAGAGTTCGCGGGAAACGCTTACCGGCCGATGTTCTCCACATATTTTTTTAGTAAGTTCGAGCGTTTTTATAAGTCGATGCGGAGATTCGTACAGCACTACTGTTCTGTTTTCAGCCGCGATTGCCTTCATACGTGTTTCTCTGCCTTTTTTATGGGGAAGAAATCCTTCGAATACAAATTTTTCGCAAGGAAGACCTGATATAACTAGGGCGGGTATGAGCGCTGCCGGTCCCGGGAGACATTCCACTTCTATATTGTCTTTGAGGCAAGCTCGGACTAATAAATAACCGGGGTCGGATATGCCCGGAGTTCCCGCATCTGTGACCAAACAAACCATGTTGGCCGATGCTATGCGATCGACAGTGTGGTCGAGGATTTTATGTTCGTTCGCCTGATGGTAGCTGTGAATAGGCTTATCGATGGATAAGTGTTGGAGCAGCTTTCTACTTTCGCGTGTGTCTTCGGCTAAAATAAAATCGCATTCTTGTAATATTCTAATTGCCCGGAGTGTGATATCTTCGAGATTCCCGATGGGCGTTGGAACTAATACTAAACGACTCATGAATGCCTGCGATCCACTAGTTCACGAAAGTCATTGACTACGATGGATTCATCGCTCCAACTGAATTTACTTTTTAGGTTATCTAGCATTTTCATCGCTTCGTCTCTAGAAGTAGAGTTGAGTTTTTCGATGGCTACCTCGTATTCTTGGCTATTGTTTTTGAAAAGTTCTTTCGAAAATTGAAAACGTTGATTGATCGAAATGGCCTTTTTTAAATCAGGAATAGGGGCGTGTTCGATTTTTTCTGAGAGGCTTTCTTTTTTAGGAATATCTCGCGACAAACGTTCGTGTATTGATTCAGCCGAAGGGGTCGGAACATTTTTCGGAATGTGCGTATGGACATGAGCCGGTTTGCTTTCCGGTATTTTCACTTCCGGCATTTTTACTTCCGGAGTTTTCACCTCAGGTATTATCACTTCACCTTTCGCTACTTCCGGTTTTTTTTCCTCAATGGTTTCGGGTGCCAATTCTTGAATCGCGTCAATCAGCGAGATTTGATTGGGAGAGACTTCGTGTTTAATTTCCGGAACTTTGAATGGAATGGGAGCGGGTTCTGCAGATGCACTGTCGTCGCCTTTTACAAGATGATCGTATGCTTTATGTCGAATTACAACGAGTCTTTCGTAGAGTTCGCGACCTAATTCGGCAGCATTTTCGATTTCTTCTCGCGACAATTTGCCTGAGTCTATTGTCTCGATTTGAGATTTTAGTTCAGAAATAATCTCTTTGAGACGTTTGTATTTTACAGGTTCGTACATAAGTATAGCGGGATCTTAATATAGTCAAATGTACACTTCTCTGTGGGTTAGAACGGAGCAGAATATCAGAAATTATCCAAAATGAGATGCTGAAAATCAAAGAAGGGATTCTCGTTGCTTTTTGGGTAGTGAAGAAAATACAAGATCATAGCTATGGTCGACCAATTCCAGCAGGACTTTGCGGGGAACATCGCCGCTTGTTTCAATGGTATTCCAGTGCTTTTTGTTCATGTGATAGCCAGGCCTAACGCCGTAATATTTTTCGCGGTATTCAACAGCTTTTTCAGGGTCACATTTGAGGTTTATGGAAACGAATTCGTTGACGTCGCAGAGGGAGAATATTTTACCACCAACCCGAAAGACCAAAACGTTTTCATCGAAGGGAAAGTCTTCGGTAACACCATTTTTGGAGAGGCAATAAGTGCGATAAAATTCGATGTCCATCGTTAGTCGTAAGCCGCACAAGGCACGTGGTACTTGTCGGCACCTGCACAGGCACGAATGGCCAGAATGATTTCATGAGTGTGAAGTCCCGCATAACGAATTTTGGAGAGAGTCATGTCGTAAGAGTATGCAAGCGTGATGTACTTGAAAAGAGCTAGTTTGAAAATTCCTCCGATTCCATTGCCGCTGCGCGCAGCCAAACCGATGGTGAACTTTTCTCTAAATTCTAAGAGTGCCTGCACATCTAGCGACATTTTGCTGCTCGCCACATAGTTGATCAAAAGTGCCGGTTTGAAAAACAGTTCATCTTTCAATCGAATAGAGCGTCCTGCCGAAAAGGTATAATGCCTGGTAAGTTTGGTTTCCCCCTGAAGTTCATCTACTTTATTTTCGTTCAAGTGTCGAAAAGAGAGTCCATAGAATCGATCTCCTCGGTACAGCCACAATCCAAAGTTTATTTGAGGAAGTACAAAATCAGCGATGGCTTGGTTTAGAACGGGGTCATCGTAGTCGTCTAGGACAATGGAACCGTAATCTAGACGGTATTGTAGAAACCCGGCGGAAATCCCCGTAGAGAGCATATATCTGCGGGCTACGCGCATGTGGTAGGCGTATGAAAAATGTAAACTTGTATAACTCAAGGGCCCTGCATCATCACTTTCCACAATACCACCCAATCCGTGAAAATTGAATTTTGTTTTACCGAATTTTCCGTGAAAGTTGGCGAAGGCTGTTTTGGGAGCATCGGGAAAACCGGTCCATTGCTGACGAACACCTAATTTCATCTCAAGACAAGGAGTTGCACCGGTTACTGCAGGATTGTATTGTAGATAATTATATGTGAAATACGTGTATTGCGGCAGTTGTTGAGCGGAAACGAATCCAACGCTCAGAATCAGAAGAGAAAATAGAATGAATTTCTGAAACTGCATTTCCTTAGTGTATGATGGTTATGGCCCCGTTTAGAGGTGGTATTTCAACATCAAGTGAATTTAATTCTATGACATAATAATACGTTCCTGTGGGTAAATATTTTCCTTTATTGGTTCCATCCCAAGGTGTCGCATAACCAAGCGAACGGAATACTTGTTGGCCCCAGCGATCATATACGGTAACGGATGTATTTTCAAAACGTTCAATGCCCCCAAGCACCCAGGCATCGTTGTGCCCATCGCCATTGGGTGTAAAAGCGTTGAAAATAGTTATGGGAGGTCCAACAGTGATGGTTATGACGTCGGATACTTCACAACCATTGATCGTGCTGGAAACGACATAAGTTGTAGTTTCTCCGGGGGTAGTGATCGGATTCGGAATCGTGCTACTGTCGAGCCATTGATTCGGCGACCAATTGTAAACAGCTCCCGGATCAGCACCTTCAACACCGAGCTGAGCCGATTCGCCAAGAGATACTTGTATCGGGTCTACCGAAGCAAATATGTCAACTCCATCTCCATTAATGCCTACTTCAATTCCACAGGGACCATTGGCTGAGTCGTGGTCGGAACCGACTATTAAAAAGTACTGAGAACCCGACACTAGAGGACCAACATCGAAAGTAAATGCAACCGTGTCGGCAAAACAATTACTTGGATTTAGCCAATTGGAGGTCACACATGGATTTAAGCCTTGAGGCACATTTACAATAATAGCTACTACCGAGTCGGGACCTACGGTTCCCGGGCAATTGCTTGGATTAATGGAAACAGTAACGTTTCCCGGAGTCGCGGCATTGCTCGATTGAAAAGAATAGAAATACGCTTGGTCGAAATTCATGCAATTAAAAAGCACTGGATTGTTGACCATAGTGCTATATACGGCGGTTTCCTCAGGACATAGAGCACCGGGATTGGAGCAGTCTTGAGCCTGCATATCGGGACGAAAAAAGCCCGACAAAATCAATATGAGGTAGGATATTCTTTTCACTCTTGCATCTTTTAACGGATGATTCGTCAATAAGATGCAAAAATCCTTAGACTTTGCGTGATTGGTAATAAGAGTGCACATTTGTTTTGAACAGTTGATTGTACAAAGAGACGTTGAATGAGGCCTTGTACAATCAACCCGAAAAGAACCAAAATGTTGCAGCAAGCACTGCAAAATTGATTATCCGATAGGCTATTCTTTCACAAAAGTGCGGTTCAAATTACCTTCCTTTCCAATAAGGCTCAAATTATAGGCTCCAACCGCAAGGGAAGAAATATCTATGGATTCGTTAAAGGTTCCATTTGCCGCCGCTAATTTTGCACGGAGTACCAATCTTCCTTTGCCATCTGTAATGATATATTCGTACGATCCGGACGGAAGTCCCAGTGCATTTAATACTAAATAGTCAGCGGCAGGGTTTGGGAAAAGAGAAATTGTAACACCCGAATTCCATTCCACAATGTCGGTAATCGTGATCTGCTGTTCTACAGAGCATCCATTAGCATCTGTAATCGTAAGGAAATAGCTGCCCGCTTGTGAAGAGTTTGTCAGGTCACCGAGGTCCATTTCTTCAGAAACTATTTCATCATTTTCATTTGTCCATACGTAAGAGTATGGCTCCGTACCTCCGATTACTGAATAATCGGAAGACCCGCCGGGCAAGTCGTTGATATCGACCCCGATCAAACCATCAATAACAAGTTGATCAGGTTGTTCGATAGTAAATGTTTGCTCATGAGGCAGAGTGCATAGCTCTTCGGCGGAGATGACAACCGTATATTCTCCTGCGGCGAGATCTCCAATTTGGGAACCAAGTTCTTCGTTGCTCCATGTATATTGAAGAGTATAACCCTCATCAACCACACTGAGATCTATTGATCCATTTTCTTCACCATAACAAGTTACGTTGGTAAGAACAGCCGAACTTATTTCTGCTTCATAGGCAGCACTCAGAGTTAACTGAATAGAGGCTTCTGAGCAAAGCGGTGTGTTGGCATTGTCGCATATAATGTATACAAGGGTGACATCCGCAGATTGATTAAATTCCGGTGTATAGGTTAGAATAGATCCTTCTATCATCAAAGTTCCGGCTTCTACTTCTTCGATTGACCAAGAAAGATTCCCGTCGCTCGTTTCGGAGTCACCGGATATATCGAGTAGATCAATCGTAAAGGAATTCAAGGAGCAATGATCAATGCTATAATCGAAAGCAAAAGGAGCGGTGTTCACCTCCCAAACTTCGATAGTAAGTTGAGCTTGATCGCAGGCCCCACATGGGTCGCAGCCTTCGTAGAAAATGATCTCCGTCCCTACAAAACCATCATTTGGCGTATAAGAGAAGGTTCCATCTTCATTTAAAATAAAGATGCCGTTTTCCGCTTCTGTCAAGAGGTTATAATGCAACTCTTCCGGATCGAGTTCAATGTCATTTATGGCGACACTGCCTTCTATCGTGTTATTCATCTCGGTGGTAAATGTTTCATCTTCCACTTGAGGAATATCATTGACAAAAATGATGCTTAATGACAATGTTGCGGATGCACATTCTCCATACGGATCACATACTTGATAAGTCAGTTGGTCTTCGCCAAAGTAGTTTTCATCCGGAGTGTATGTATACGAACCATTTCCGAACCAGTTGATCGTTCCGTGCAATGGTCCGGAAAGGATTGTATATACCAAAACGTCACCATCCACATCTTCATCGTTAAATGAAACCCATCCGCTGTCTTCAAAGTCTTCGGTAGTGCTGTTAAAATCATTAAGAGCAGTTGGAGCATCATTCACGGCAATCACCTCGATACTCACATCTGCAAAGTCACATGCCCCAAAAATATCGCAGGCCTGATAGCTAAAGTGAACGATACCGTTGAAGTTGGCCGGTGGAGTATAACTAAACGAGCCGTCATTCGACATTACACAAAATCCGGACTCGGGTGCTGCAATCATTTCGAAATGCAAGACATCGCCATCGTCTGAATCGTTTGTACCAACACTTGCAACTAAACCTTCGTCTTCATTCATAGAAAAACTATCGTCGGTAGCAATCGGGTTTATGTTGTTGTTTGATATTTGAATAGTAAGCGAGGCACTTGCACATACATTTTCGATGTCGCACACCATATACGTAACTACTTCAAAACCTTCATACATCGCATTAGGAAGGTAGTTGAATGAACCGTCGGTATTGAAGGTTAATTGACCGTTTTGTGCGACAGAGGTAAGAGTGTATTCCAAAGCATCTCCATCTCCATCATAGTCGTTTGTTGCCACAGATCCGGCCGTTGCCGTATTGATCATTGTGCCAAAAAGATCATCTATTGCAACCGGCATATCATTCAAAGGAAGTACAACTATACCCGCAACAGTAGAAGAACATAGGCCGCCCGCATCGCAAACCATATAGGTAAAGGCATCGTTTCCGAAATAGTTTTCATCAGGAGTATAAGAAAAACTACCATTTGCCGAAAACACCAAGACTCCATTTAAAGGGGTACTCAAAAGGCTGTATGAAAGAGTTGCATTATCAACGTCGAAATCGTTTGTAGCAACCGAAGCGGTTAATGTTTCATCTTCATATAAATTGTAGGAATCTTCTTCTGCAATCGGAGTATCATTCACAGCAGTTACATTGATAGCTACTGCGCCGACATCGCAAGCACCGGAGCCATCGCAGACATTGTATGTAAAACTATCCGGACCATTGTAATTCGAAGAAGGTGTGTAAACAAAGGAGCCATTAGCCGAAAGATTTAAAATCCCGTTTTGCACATTACTATTCAATGTGTATGTACGACTAGAGCTATCGATATCACTATCGTTGGTGGCAACAGTTCCATTGAGTATAAGATCTTCGTTTACATTGAAGGTGTCATCAACGGCTACAGGCGCATCATTGACAGGAAGTACATTTATGGTAAAGGTGGCTAAAGCACAAGCACTACAAGGGTCACAAGCGAGATACGACATATTCACCGTTCCGCTGTAATTGGCATTTGGAGTAAATGTGAATGCTCCCGTTTCACCGTTAAACACGAGTTGCCCTTGAGAAGGATTCGAGAGAATAACAAAATACATAATCTCATCTTCCGGTTCAATATCGTTGGTTGCCACATTACCTGTAAGTACACCATCTTCGTTTACACTAAATACATCGGATTGAGGTTGTGGTAGGTCGTTTACAAAAAGCACTTCGATTACCAATTCCGCTGTGGCGCATGCACCTTGAGGGTCACAGACTTCATAGATAATTATTTCGAATCCATTCCAGTTGTCGATGGGAGTATAGGTGAAATCACCGTTTATCCCCATATTGATAGTTCCGAATATCGGACCTGTTATAACAGAAAACACGAGTACTGAAGACTCAGGATCCGAATCGTTGTCGGCTACGGAAGCATTCAGGGTAGTCTCTTCAGCAACTAAAAACGAATCATCTCCCGCTCCAGGACTATCGTTTACAGAAAGCACATTAATAGTTAAAACGCTATTGTCACATGCACCGGAGATGTCGCACACCTGATATGCTATTGTAATAGTACCAAAATAATCTTCGGACGGGGTATATGTAAAACTACCGTTGGAATTGCCGGTAAAAACACCGTTGTAGGGGCCGGGAGTGAATGTGTATGTAAGAGGGGTGAGATCGGGATCGCTATCGTTGGTGGCTACAGTTCCTGAAATTACAGTGTCTTCGCTGCCAGTTATTAAATCGGCAACTGCAACAGGTAGGTCATTAATAGGTTCGATGAATATTGCAAACATAGCGTTATCGCTTCCACCGGAGGGATCACTCACCGTATACGAAAGTAATTGTAGTCCATGCTGATTTGGATTTGGATTGAAAACGAACGTGCCATCTTCATTCCATTCAATGGTACCCAGTGTAGGAGTGGTGTTTAGCGTGAAGGTTAAATCCGTATCGTCAATATCGAAATCATTTTCGGCAACAGATGCTTCAAGAGCTTCATCTTCGGTAGCTTCGAAATCATCGCTTTCAGCCACCGGTAAATCATTTACCGAGGCAACAAAAACGATAACTTCAGCAAAGTCCATGGCACCGCATGGGTCCAAAGCAAAGTATCCGATTACATCTTCACCAAAGAAATTTTCGTTAGGAGTGTACACAAATTGTCCGTTGCTTTCATTCCACACAACAGAGCCAAAATCGGGACCGTATGCTTGAATAAATTGAAGTGGTTCGATATCGTATTCGAAATCATTAGTTCCCGCGGACATTGCACCTTGGGTATCTTCATTCATATACAAAGTATCGTTGTATGCAATAGGAGAGTCGTTTACAAAGAGAACTTCAACCCCTACTATAGCCGAAGAACATTGATTGTAAATGTCACAAGCCTGATAGGTGAATAAATCTACACCGTAGAAGTTTGATGCGGGTATATAAGTAAAAGTACCATTTGGATTCATGTTCAATGAGCCATGTGCAGGCATCGATTGAATAGAAAAAGTCATAACCTCGCCTTCGGGTTCGCTGTCATTAAGAGCAACGTTTCCGTTGAGGATCATATCTTCCGGAATAAAGACAGCATCATTTATTGTAACCGGTGGGTCGTTTGGAGGAAGCACATTGACGTAAACAAATGCGAAGTCGCATGCACCGCACGGATCGCAAGCCTGATAAACAAACATGTCTTGTCCTTCAAAATCTTCTTCAGGAGTATAAGTGAATGTGCCGTTAATGTTGAGTTGAAAGAAAGAAGCTCCGGCCGGAGGACTTAAGATAGTCCACCAATTCACTTCATCATCTAATTCAATATCATTTGCACTAACACTCGCATTTAAGGTAGATCCGATGAAAGCATTAAACGTATCGTTGTTCGCTTGCGGATTATCATTTACGAATAACATCGCAAGTTCCAAGATTGCTTCATCACACAATCCTCCGGGGTCACACGCTTGATAGGTTACATAGTCAAAGCCGTTGTATTCTAGTTCAGGTGTATAGGTATAAGTGCCATTTGCATTAAGAATGAGGCTGCCGTGCGAAGGTCCGCTTACAATTGAATATGTGAGAATGTCACCATCGGGATCGCTATCGTTTGTGGATACATCTCCGCTCACAATATCTCCTTCATAACCGTAGTTGTCATCGTTGACGGCAACCGGAGCGCCCATTATGTTAGAGGCATGGGAAACAGTTGCACAGCTTAAAGCGAAAATTATAAGGGCACCAATTTGGGTAAAGACTTTCATTACCTGTAGATGTTTATTCTGAAGTTGGTTAGTTGTCAATGGCAACTTACCTCGATTTTTACGTGTGGTCATAGCTTTTAGCGACAGACCTTCGCAGTTACCGAGGGAAAGAAGCAGAATGCAAAAATATAGTAGAAATTTCGAATTATCCAATAAAAACGAGGGATTTGAGCAGAATCAGCTGAAACCGAGGAATAATTAAATGACTGAAAACCAACAATAAAGACTATTCGAAGCTCAAAAGGACTTCATTTTTCTCAACGGCATGGCCCTTGATGGCCGAAATTGCCTTTACAATTCCCCGAGAGGGGCTTTTGATTACATTTTCCATTTTCATGGCTTCGAGGATGATCACGGGACTGTCTTTTTCGACCACATCGCCCGGTTTTACTAAAACTTCGAGGACTAATCCGGGCATAGGAGCTTTCACATCTTTTACTTCTTTGGAAGAACCGGTTTCCATTCCCATTTCTTTTAGGAGCAGGTCGAAACGATCTTCTACTAAAACCTCGTGAACACTGTTGTTTACCTTGATTCGAACTCGTTTTTCCTGAGGAAAAATCTCCAAGACTTCGACATTCACCGATTTATTGTCGAGAATCACATGAAAGTGACCCCTTGCATCTCCCGAAATATTGGCTGCGTATGTTGTTCCGTCGATCGATCCCTTTCCGGTTTCAGAACTCGGTTCGATGTTTAGTACTTTTTTTTGATTGATGGTAAGACGGAGCATAATGTGTCGAAATAGGTTGCTAAGCTAGGGCAGGCCGCTATATCGGACCAAATGATGTGCAATTGAAACAAAGGCACCACCTTTGTGCCCACCATGGCGGGCATTTATTTCCACATTCCATTCTGCCGAAAGGCTTGTCACTACTGTGATTTTCACTTCACCACTTCGGGGAAATATGTGGGTGAAATGGTAGATGCACAGTTGAAGGAAATGGATAATCGTCGCGACTACGTTTCCGGAGAAATTCTAGAAACGATCTATTTCGGTGGTGGCACTCCTTCTGTTTTGACAGGTGATCAACTCAAAAAGTACTTTGATAAGATACAAGAGCTTTTTGAAGTATCGCATAGTGCAGAAATAACTTTGGAAGGAAATCCGGACGATTTGAGTTCGGAACAATTGCGATTATTTCGAGAGGTAGGAATTAATCGACTGAGCATTGGAGTTCAGAGTTTTCGCGAACAAGATTTGGTATTTATGAATCGAAGTCATCGGGCCGCTCAATCGGAACGAGCCGTGAAATCTGCGCAGGATGCGGGAATTGAGAACATTACTATCGATTTGATTTATGCCATTCCCGGACTTGATTTGCATGCATGGCAAGAAAATCTTTGTCAAGCTATATCACTTGATGTGCCACATATCAGTTCGTATTGTTTGACCATTGAAGAAAAAACGGTTTTTGGAAAGAGGTATGAACGTGGCGAACTTTCGGAAATTGATAGCGCTAGAGCAGAGGAGCAGTTTTTATGTGCATTAGATGTTTTGGGCGCTGCCGGATTAAAGCAATACGAGGTCTCCAATTTTTCGCGTGAGGGAATGGAATCGAAACACAATACATCCTATTGGCAAGGCAAAAAGTACTTGGGTATCGGGCCGTCGGCACATTCCTTTAATGGAGAGGAGAGGAGCTGGAATGTATCGAACAACACGGTTTATATGAAGGGAGTATTTGTGGGTAAACCCGTATTTGAATCGGAAAAACTGGATGAACGCACACGTTACAATGAATATGTAATGACTGGTCTTCGAACAACGAAAGGAATTGATCTCAATGAAATTTCAGACCGCTTTGGGGTTTCTTTTATAAAACAAAATGAAGAGAAAATTTCTCTGTGGATGGATAGTGGAAAGCTCTTGCAAAAGGATCATATCTTTACGCTAAGTCAAAGCGGATTTTTATGGGCCGACCGAATTTCATCCGATTTTTTTATCGTATAATATGATTGCAGAGATTACACATAAGAGTAGAAAAATTAAAGTAGATCTCTCTAAACCTATTGATATATCAATTTCTATGGGGGATGGAGCAGGTCCGAGGGCATGGTACCTAGAACCGGCGCAGATCAAGCCTGTAATAAATGAACACTTCACAGGAAAAGTGAGTTTGGGCGGGAGGGTAAATTTCAATAACGTAACCTTTAATCCACACGGACATATTACACACACCGAATGTGTAGGACATATTTCGGAAGAATTTGTTTCGGTAAATCAAACTATTAAGCAGTTCTTTTTTATGTCGAGGCTTCTTACGGTTGAACCAAAAATAGTTGAACGAACTGAGGGCTGGAGTCAAGTAGGTGATCGCGTTATCGATCTCTCTTCTGTCGAACATGTAGGTTCCGGTCCGGAGGCTTTAATCATTCGCACATCCCCTAATGATTCAACCAAATGTACCCGAGAATATTCGAATACAAATCCGATTTATGTAACAAAAGAGGCCATAGATCACATTTGCTCAATTGGTATCGATCACTTGTTGTTGGACGTCCCGAGCGTAGATCGCGAGTCGGATGGTGGTGAGTTATTGGGCCATCATGCGTTTTGGCAATACCCGCAGAATCCGCGAAAACATAAGAGTATTACCGAGTTAGTGTACATCCCTGATGAAGTTTTGGATGGCGAATATTTTCTCAACTTACAATTTGCACCTTTCGAGAATGATGCTTCCCCATCGAGGCCGGTGCTATTTTCGATCTATTGATTTTGTGTAGGAAAGATGAGGAAAAAGGAAGTGCCTTTACCCTCTTGACTTGTAAATCCGACGCGACCGCCATTCTGTAGCATGATGTTTCTGATCATCGCGAGGCCCAGTCCCGTACCGGTACTTTTAGTGGTAAAATTTGGTGTGAAAATTTTCGCTCGTTGCGTTTCAGCAATTCCGGTACCATTGTCTTTCACTCGAATTATCAAATTTTGTCTGCCCTTGCGCAATGTCAATTCTATGTGACCGATCCGTCCTTCCGGAATGGCTTGAAGAGCGTTGTTCAAAAGGTTATTGAGCATACGGATGACTTGGTCTTTGTCTGCCATAAGAATGGGATTACCCGTTCCATAAGTCCGATAGGAAACTTCGCAATTTTCCTGTTGCTTGTAAAAATCTACGACGTGATTGCATTGTTCTTCTAGGTTTAATTCCTTCAGATCCGGTTTCGGTAACTTCGCAAAGTTGCTGAATTCACTGGCGATGCGTGAGAGGGTATCAATTTGTTCGGTCATACTTTGAACAAATCCTTTTAATCGATCATCGAAATTTGGAGCGTTTTCTTCCCAAGCTTTTTGCAAATATTGAACACGCAGTTTCATGGGTGTGAGAGGGTTCTTAATTTCATGAGCCACTTGTTGAGCCATCTCTCTCCAAGCACTTTCTCTTTCGGTTTTCGCCAAGAGATTTGCACTTCGCTCGAGTTCTTTTAGCATGTCGTTGTACTGTTTTACAAGTACTCCAATTTCATCATTTCCTTCCCAGGTAATAGGTGTTATTTGTCCGCCGAGTTCGATACCTTTCATGCGAGTACCCACGGATTGAAGAGAACGAGTTATATACCGGGAAAGAAGAAAAGCAACACCACCCGCCAAGAGAAAGAGTAATATGTAACTCTGGCTTAATTCCAGTAAAAACGCTCCAATATCTTTTGGATCTGCATCAGCATTGTCATACACCACATTTGTGATGGCAATGGGTTTTCCTTTTGCATCGTAGAAGTACCAATAGGCGAGGGTATAATCTTCGTTGTTTATTTCACGATCGATAACATACCTCGTTTTTTCGGTCAATCCTTTCATGGCTTCATATTGCACTTGATAAGGAATTTGAAGAGAATCCATTTCGAAGGAGCTGGAAGAGACGAGATAATTTCCTTGCAGATCAAAGACTGCGATAAAGAGATTATGTACATCCGATAGTTCGCATATCTTATCGGAAAACACCATGTTCATTACTTCCGGTTGAATAAAATCGCCCATTTGATCGCGGAAGTAATTCATGCTTGCCCTTACGGAATCTTCTTTTCGGCGGAGACGTTGTTCGTTGTATCTCTCTTTTTGTTCATAGTGGTCGTATATAGCGATGATACCTGTAACCAGAAAGGACAGGACAACCATGGTGAGCATCGACAAGAGTATTCTTGTCCGCAGTGTTAGTTTTAGAAATGCCATAAACGAAATTCCCCGCAATATCGGGGATATTTGGGTTTACAAGAATCGTGCGGGAAATGGACTGAACCTTAGCCCTGCACTTCAGAAGTGTAAAATGTCTTCTTAACCTACATCAATTTCTTTCGGTCGGGTCGTAAGATCGTTGTGTGTATCAATATTTTTCGCTCCCTTATACATGCATTATGAACCAGAAAAACCGCGTTGTATCTCTACTTTTTATTGTATCACTTTTATACATTGTTCTTACCTCCAGTGAGTTGGGTAGGGCTGAAGACGATAATGTCGGCAATACAGGAGCACCGCAGGAGACTCAGCTTTGCGCCAATTGTCACAACAGCGGAAATGGTTTTGGAACGGTAACCCTCACCATTCAATTATTTCAATTGGGTACTTCGACTATTGTGACTTCTTATGTTCCGGGAACTCAATATGATATGCGCGTAACCGTAAGTAGCAGCTCCGGAAGTCCGGCGGGATATGGATTTCAAATGACATGTTTGACTACGCCGGGGAATGTACCGATTGCGGGTTATAGCAATCTCGGTACAAATGTTCAGCAAGTGCTTCTCACAAATGGAGTTTATAATGGTCGAACTTATGTAGAGCAACCTACCATGAGTGTAAGTAATCAATTCAATTTCCGTTGGACTGCGCCGGCTGCAGGCACCGGTAATGTACGATTCTACGCTGCCGGAAATTCAGTAAATGGGAATAATACAAGCAGTGGAGATAAATCCGGAAATACAAATCTCACGGTTCCCGAGCAGTTGCCTCTCGCCCAGACCAATAATTTTTCTTCGCCTAGCTGTTTTGGTCAAAACAATGGTTTAATAAATCTTACCGTCACGGGCGGAACTGCCCCCTACACTTTTTCTTGGAGCGATGGAGTTACTTCTGAAGACCGAAGTAATCTAGATGGAGGAACATATACAGTAACTGTAACCGATTTTTTGGGCGCGACGATTCAGCAATCATTTACACTCACAGAACCAGCCGAACTTGTGGTAAATACTAGCGTTGAAAACCCGTTGTTTCCGGGGTTTGCGGGTATCGCTGATTTTGATGTGTTAGGAGGAACAGCTCCCTACAGTATCACTATTGATGGTATAGGAGCTGTTGGAAACACTGTTGAACTGCCGGATGGGATATATTCTTGGTGCGTTGTGGACAATAATGATTGCTCTTCTTGTGGCACCTTTGAAATCGATGTTCCCGATGATTTTAGCTTTTCGGCAGAGGTACAAAATATTTCGTGTTATGGTTTGACAGATGGTTCATCTACTGTCACCATTACAGGTGCAACACCACCGTACACCATTGAATGGAGCAATGGCGATACGGGAATATTCGCAGATAGTCTATCGGCTGCTATACACGATGTCTTTATAACAGACGCTGTCGGGTACACAGTTTTGTATTGTGTTACAGTTGATGAACCTGAATTCTTTGAAGGTATAGTCAACACGAGTGGTATAACCTGTTTTGGAGAAAGTGCATTAGTTACGGTGGATGGTATTGGTGGAACCGAGCCTTATTTGGGAGTTGGTGTATTTCAACAGACCGATGGGGAGCTGGTCTATTCCCTGACAGATGCAAATGGATGTGAGGCAGAAGTTTCCCTTCTTTTAAATCAGCCGGAAGAGTTGGTTTTAACAAGCGAGGCCGGCGCAATTCCATGTGCGGGAGGAGAATCGCAAGTGCTCATTTTTGCTGAAGGGGGGACTACGCCCTATGAAGGTGTGGGAGAATATGTAATTAACTTTCCGGGGACCTATCAATACCTCGTTACGGATGCCAATGGGTGCAGTACATCTATCGGAGTAGTCGTTCAAGCATCCGATGGACCAACGGTTTTAGCAAATTCAGTGGATGTAGATTGTTCATACGAGTGCGATGGGAACATTCAGATCACACTTGAAAATGCAATTGAACCCTACAATGCTATTTGGAGTGATGGAGCAGAGGGGCTATTGCGTGAAGAACTCTGTCCGGGAAATTATTCACTCACCTTTACGGATGGGGGTGGGTGTGTAATTGTTGGGGATTATATTATAAATAGTCCACCCGCACTAAACTTAGATTTTGTTGGAACAGAGGTCGCATGTTTTGGAGATGAAATAACGGTAACAGCTATACCTACAGGTGGTTCGGGCGATTTCACAATCAATTGGAATAATGGAACATTTGGTAACGTTTACACCACAGGAGCCGGCGAATTTGTTGTTCAATTGGAAGACAGCAACGGTTGCGATTATGTAGAGTCTGTGAATCTCACTCAGCCGGAGGAGCTCTTCGCGGAATCCACATCGAACATGATCACATGTTTTGGTTTGAGTGATGGTTCTGTGCTAGTTGATATCGTTGGAGGTGTGGAGCCATACGAAATTGTCTGGAGTAATGGGTCAGAAGGAATCGCCGGAATTGAAAATCTAGAAGAAGGTTCTTATTCATATGTAGTGACTGACGCGAACGAATGCACCACGTCGGGTGAAGCAATTGTGGGCGAGCCGGAGCAGCTTGTTGTTATTCTCGAACAAGTGATCAATCAAACAGATCAAAGTTTAGGAAGTATTGATATAAGCGTGGTCGGTGGTTTTGGAAATTACACCTACGAATGGAGCAATGGATTTTTGACGGATGATATTGCAGACTTGATATCCGGAAACTACACCGTGACCGTTACCGACGAAAATGGATGTGAGGCAGTATTGAATGTTTTTGTGGATATAGAAACCACTGTATTCGAAAATCCGAGGAATATGCTTTTTGTCGTATTCCCCAATCCGGCTTCCGACCAATTTTCATTGAGATTGAACGCAGCCGTGGAGAGCATTGAAATAAGTACCGAATCCGGACAGAAAGTTTTTGAACAAAAGGACTCTACCGGTTTAGTGGGCATTGATAGTCGATACTGGTCTTCAGGAATTTACTACATCCGTGTTATTTCGGGAGACGATGTTCAGGTAACTAAGTTTATGAAGGATTGATGACATAGTTTTCCGCCTCGGTATTCGTGCGTATCATTGGAGCGAAATTTAATAGCATGTTACGTACAACAGATCCAAGCCAAATAGACTTTCGGAAAAAGTTTGAACTTACCGATAAAGTTATAGTCATATCCGGTTCCTGCGGCCTTATTGGTCGCGCCTTTTGTGAGGCAGCTTCTCAATTTGGAGCGCATGTTGTGTGTGCAGATATTGCCCTTGCGGATCCTGAAAAATTTGCCGCCGAATTGGAAGAAAGACATGGAAAAAAAATGCGCGGCTTTGCTATAGATGTCTCCAAAAAATCGGAAGTAGAGAAGTTAAAATCTTTTGTTTTAAAAGAATTCGGTCGCATCGATGGAATGGTGTGCGGGCATCAAAACAAGTCGCACTTAAAATTTGAACCCTTTGAACAGGTGACCGAAGAAAATTGGGATACCGTTGTAGAGATTAATTTAAAAGGAACCTTTCTCTTGTGTCAGGTGATTGGTTCCCACATGGCCGAACAAGGAAAAGGCAGCATCATAAATATACCGAGCACATACAGCGTTGTAGCTCCGAATCAGAATTTATACCAAGGCACTTCTCTGGGTTGTCCTGCTGCTTATAGTGCCAGTAAAGGCGGTATTGATGCCCTGTCCCGTTATCTCGCAAGTTATTGGGCCGCTAAAAATGTTCGCGTGAATATGATAACCCCGCATGGAGTTTGGAATAATCATGAGGAGCAATTCGAAAAAAACTTCGCCAACTTTTCACCCATGCAACGATTGAGTTACAATCACGAAGTAGCGAGTGCGATGGTTTATTTGCTCAGCGATGCATCGAGTTATGTAACCGGCGACAATATGTTGGTAGAAGGTGGTTGGACTGTTTGGTGAGAAATGAAAAGTAACATTCCCATACACGACATTTTTCAGTGGGACTCTGTGAATTGGAGCAGAGCACTGAAGTATTGGACACCCGTTCTTGAAACTTCTGAAGATATGAAGTGCCTTGAACTTGGAGGTCGCGAGGGTGGATTATCCTTGCTGGCTGCAACGTTTGGGCATACGTGTGTATGTAGCGATCTCGAAAATCCGGAGGCTATTGCCTCTCGCTTTCATCAAAAAAATGGGGTAGAAAAACTCATAAAATATGAGTCCATCAATGCACTCGACATTCCCTACCGGGAGGCATTCGACATTGTTATGGTAAAATCGGTGATTACAATGATTGGCAGACATAATCGTCGCGATTTACAAGACAAGGCATTAGAACAAATACATCAATCTCTAAAACCCGGCGGACATTTATTATTTGCCGAAAACCTGATGGCAAGCAGACTTCATCGATTACTCAGGAAGTTGTTTGTTCCATGGGGAAACGAAGCCGGTTATACGCGACTGAGGGATTTTGAAAAGATGTATTCTAAGTTTGAATTGACGTATGCATCCGTTGGATTTTTCGCAGCTTTTGGTCGAACAGAAAAGCAACGTACATTTTTAGGAAAACTTGATACATCAATGGATTTTCTTATACCTCGCTCCTGGCGGTATGTCTGCGTTGGAATTGGTAAGAAAAAAGTATGATTAGTTCGTTGTTGCTACAACCTCCGGATCAACCCAATCGCCGTGTTCGCGAATGAGAGCAATTAATTCATCTACTGCTTCCACTTCAGGAACGTTCCTTTTCACCACTTCTTTTTCTTTATACAGGGTAATTTTCCCGGGGCCTGTGCCCACATAGCCATAATCAGCATCGGCCATTTCTCCGGGGCCATTGACTATGCAGCCCATGATCCCAATTTTCACTCCTTTGAGGTGAGAAGTTCGAGAACGAATTTTCGCAGTTGTTTCTTGAAGATCGAAAAGAGTTCGTCCACAACTTGGGCAAGAAATATATTCGGTCTTAGATATGCGAGTGCGTGTCGCTTGTAAAATTCCAAAAGCGGTTTCAGTTATTTGCTGACGAGAAATAGCTGTATCTGCATCTATCCAAATTCCATCCCCTAATCCATCAATCAACAAGGCACCCAGATCGGTGGGTGCGTAAAGCATAAACTGATCTTCGTTTAATCCTCTATAGGTCCGTTTTGTTACTACCGGAATTTCGCAGGTGCGATGAATAAGTTTGAAAAACGCGTTTCGCTGATCGGCCATTCCATGTTCGTGATCTGTGGTGAGCAGGAGCACCACATTTTCGGCTAATTGCATCAGAACAATAAATTCGGGTGTGAGCTCGATTGTAGAAACCTGAACAAATACAAGTTCGGTATTCAGCTTTAGATTAACCACAAATTCGGAGGCATTCAGAAGAGGAAAGGATCTTGTTTGCGATGGATTTTTTTTCCACGTTTCAAAATCGAAAATCAAACCGAGTGTTCCGGGAATTTCAAAATCTACTGTTTTATCACCACAGTATATATAGTCGGCAGCTTGATCGCGAATGTTCCATTTATCGAGTGGAACGGAGTAGATGTAACCTGCCGAAAAAAGAGAAGCGGCGGTGATCGTTTCCAAATTGGAAAAATCTGCGATAACGCGTGGGACGTTTTTACCCCCAAAATCGCGAACCGTTTGAGTATGTCTGCGATGATATTCGAAAGGATCTATCGGAGATATTTCTTTATGTTCAATCTCGCGGTGGGATCGGTTTTGATAGCGCTCCGCAAGGAGTCGGGCCACAGGTATTTCGGCTTCAGGTTCCTCGGTTAAGGATACACGAATGGTGTCGCCAATACCATCTTCGAGTAAAGTTCCAATTCCGACAGCCGATTTTATTCTACCGTCGAGTCCGTCGCCGGCTTCCGTTACTCCTAGGTGAAGGGGATAATTCATTCCTTCTTCTATCATGCGAGCAACGAGTAGTCGATATGCCTGAACCATTACTTGCGGATTGCTCGCCTTCATAGAAATCACGAGCTCGTGGTAATCATGATCACGACATATTCTAACAAATTCCATGGCGCTTTCGACCATTCCCAAAGGAGTGTCGCCGTAGTGAGAGAGAATTCGATCGGAAAGAGAACCGTGATTGGTGCCTATTCGCATGGCACATCCATGCTGTTTGCAAAGGAGAACGAGTGGGGTAAAACGCTTTCGTATTCTGTCCAACTCGGCGGCATAAGATTCGTCGGAATATGAAAGTTCTTCGAATTTCTTTTTGTCGGCGTAATTTCCGGGATTCACTCTCACTTTTTCGACAATTCCTGCCGCTATTTCAGCGGCATTTGGCGTGAAGTGGATATCTGCTACGAGTGGTGCGGTATAACCGCGTTTTCGGAGTTCGTTTTTTATTAACCCTAAATTTTCAGCCTCATCTTTGGAGGGCGCGGTAATTCTCACAAGTTCACAGCCACCCTCGATCATACGAATGCTCTGCTCCACTGTTGCCATGGTATTCATGGTGTCGGTAGTAGTCATGCTTTGAAGTCGAATCGGTTGTTTTCCGCCGAGAGTGAGAGTTCCGATTTGGACTTCACGCGTAATAAAACGCTCGTAACGGTAGAGGCTGGGGCAATACGATTGGTGGCTCATGAAGTAAAAAGGACCTCGTCCGGTCTGGTTTCCGGACGAGGAGATTTCTTTTTTTTATTTTGAAGCGTTGTATCTTTTGGTTACTTCATCCCAATTTATGACGTTGTAAAACGCGCTTATGTAATCGGGTCTGCGATTTTGGTAATGCAGGTAATACGCGTGTTCCCAAACATCGAGGCCAAGAATCGGTGTTCCACCGCAGCCGATACCGGGCATCAAAGGATTATCTTGGTTTGCGCTGCTACAGATTTCGACTTTGCCGCCTTTGTGCGTGCAAAGCCAAGCCCAACCTGATCCGAAACGTGTGGTGGCGGCTTTAGTAAATTCTGTTTTAAAATTTTCGTAAGAACCGTAGGCTGCATCAATTGCCGCTGCTACGTCTCCGTTTGGATTTCCACCACCGTTTGCAGTCATTACAGACCAGAACAAATTGTGATTGTAAAATCCACCGCCATTATTTCGAATAGCCGGTTTGTCGAAACCTTTAACTATAATTTCTTCAATCGAAAGAGATTCGAGATCAGTGCCGGCAATGGCAGCATTTAGGTTGTTGGTGTAAGCCGCATGGTGTTTGTCGTGGTGAATTTCCATAGTGCGCGCATCGATGTGAGGCTCGAGCGCATCGAACGAATATGGAAGGGGGTCTAGTGTAAAAGCCATTTTTAAAGGTATTATGTTATTGGTTTTCAAAAATCACGAGTAAGAAATTCGCGGTTATCAACGTAACCGCGGTTTATTCTACAATGTGCATTTTTAAATTAGCCACAAAGGTAAAAATCTATTTTTGGCGTAAAATGTTCATTTAGGCGCTCGGACGGAAGTCCAAAAAACACCCCGAGCTTGGTTAATAACTCGTTTCAAATGTTGAAAGGCGGTTAGGTGCGACCCTACGAGAGAAAAATATATTTGTAACGGAATTAGTAAGCACTTTCGAAACGTCTTGTTCTGCAATACTTCCAAAGAAAATTACGTTATAGAACCTCTTTAGATAAAAAACGCGCATGGGCCTTTTCAGTTTCCTGACACAAGAGATAGCCATTGACTTGGGTACAGCCAATACCATCATCATTCACGGTGATAAGGTGGTGGTGGATGAACCTTCTATCATTGCCAGGGACAGACAAACCGGAAAGACCGTCGCTGTGGGCCGCACAGCACAGCAGATGCATGGAAAAACCCATGAGAATATCAAGACCATTCGTCCTTTGAAAGACGGAGTTATCGCGGATTTCCATGCTGCCGAAGACATGATCAAGGGCATGATCAAAATGATCAATCGCGGGAAAGGGCTCTTCCAACCTTCGTTGCGAATGGTAATTTGCATTCCTTCCGGCATCACTGAAGTAGAGAAAAGAGCTGTTAAAGACAGTGCCGAACACGCCGGGGCTAAGGAAGTTTATCTCATTCACGAACCAATGGCTGCTGCGATTGGTATTGGAATCGATGTGGAAGAGCCGATGGGCAATATGATTATTGATATCGGGGGAGGAACTTCCGAGATCGCCGTTATAGCTCTAGGTGGTATTGTTACGGACAAAAATATCCGTGTAGCCGGCGACGAGCTTACACAGGACATTGAGGAATACATGCGCCGTCAGCACAATATCCTTATCGGAGAGCGCACGGCAGAGCAGATTAAGATCGAAGTGGGAGCGGCATTGCCGGAATTAGACAATCCGCCACCGGATTACAGTGTTCGTGGTCGCGACCTTATGACCGGGATCCCTAAAGAGATTGCCGTTAGTTACTCCGAAATAGCTCATGCTTTGGATAAGAGTATTTCGAAAATCGAAGAAGCCATTTTGAATTGTTTGGAGAATACTCCGCCGGAACTTTCAGCAGACATCTACAAAACAGGTATTTATCTGGCCGGTGGTGGAGCTTTGTTGCGCGGTTTGGATAAACGTATTTCGATGAAAACCAAACTTCCTGTGCATGTGGCCGATGATCCGTTGCGCGCGGTGGCAAGAGGTACCGGAATTGCTTTGAAAAATATAGATAAGTTCCAATTCCTGATGCGCGAGTAATTCCAATTCAGTATTTCCCGGTCAGAACCTGACTCAACCGGCAAGCCATGAAGAACATTTTAGAACTAATCAAGAGGCTCCACGTTTTCCTGATATTTCTTGTGCTCCAGATTTTAGCCTTGGTTATGGTGTTTCAGAATATGTTTTACCACCACGCTTCATTTGTAAATTCAGGAAGTGACATTGTAGGTAGCATATACTCAAAACGATCTATGCTCGCCGATTACCTTCGATTACAAGAGATCAACGACGACCTTTCATTGCAGAATTCCTTGCTCAGAATGCAGTTGGCCGGTAATTACATATATGCCGATACCTCTTCAAAAATGGTGGTCGACACGGTGAAAAAGCAGCGTTACCGCTATTTAACCGCTCGCGTAGTGAACAATTCTCTCAATCGCGAGACCAACTACATTACGCTCGATAAGGGATGGAGTTCGGGTGTGAAAACAAATATGGGTGTAATTTCAGGCGGATCCATAGTAGGTTTCGTAACCAGTGTGTCTGAAGATTTTGCCGTTGCCATGCCGGTATTACACCGAAGTTTTCAGACCAGTGTGCGCATGAAAAATTCGTTTGACCTCGGTTTGCTTCGTTGGGAGACCAGTAATCCGGAGTTAGCCAATGTGGAGGACATCCCGAAACACGTTCATGTAGAAGTGGGAGATACGGTCTTGACTTCCGGTTTTTCGAGCTATTTCCCGCCTGAAATCAGTGTAGGGTATGTGACTGAGGTTATAGACAAGGCCGACGAAAATAAATATCACATCATAATTCAACTTAGTACTCCGTTCCGCAAACTCAATTATGTGGAACTAGTAGAAAATATTATGCTTCCGCAACAGGAAGCTATTGAACAACAAGCGATGCAAGAAAATGGCACTGACAATCCTTAATCATACCATGAGGATTATTTTCCTCATCCTTCTCCAATGTCTGGTGGTAAACAAGATTTTGTTACTCGATGGTTTGGTGCTGCCATGGATTTACATTTTCGGAATTCTGATGTTACCTTTTGAAACACCACGTTGGTTGATGTTGTTTCTGACTTTTAGCATTGGCATGGTGATGGATAAATTCACCGGTCTCATGGGTCTTCATACATCGGCCTGTGTTTTTTTAGGATTCATGCAACCTCTAGTTCAAAAATTTCTATCGCCGAGAGAAGGATATGAGATTACCCAGCACCCCACCGTGCAGAGTATGGGACTGAGTTGGTACATCGCCTATGCCTCGATTCTCACATTTTTACATCATACTTGGTTGTTATTTTTAGCTGTTTTTAGGGTTTCAGATTTTTTCTATACACTACTACATATTTTTCTTAGTGCATTGGCCACACTTATATTAATGACTATAGGCCAATACCTGATCTACAAACCGAAAAGTTACGAGCTGTGAAATTCGAGAGCCGACGAGTAACCATACTCATGATTGTGGCTTTGGTTGCTTTTGCCTACATCATCAAGATTTTTTTGATGCAGGTAACTGATAGTTCTTGGAGTCAGTTGGCGCAAGAATATTCTCAGGATGAAGTGCCTATTCACCCTCCGCGGGGAATTATATACGATCGGAAAGGACGTGTCTTGGTAACCAATCAAACGGTGTATGATTTGATGGTGATTCCAAGAAATGTGAAAGACTTTGATACGACAGCCTTCTGCACCCTGGTTAATTTAACCAAAGAGGAGTTAAGGGAAATCATTAAAAAGGGTATTGAGAAAAACAGGGCTTCATACAAAGCATTTGAAGTCATTAAGCAAATGACACCTCGGGAGTACGCTGCCATTTCTGAACAGTTGTTTAAGTATCCCGGATTTTTTGGCCAGCCGCGTTCTCTCCGCGTTTATCCTCAAGAAATAGCTGCGCTTCTGTTGGGTGATGTTGGAGAAATATCTCCAAAAGAATTGGAAGAGTACCCTGATTTCAAACAAGGATATTACATTGGAAAAAGTGGTATTGAATTAGCCTACGATGCTGAACTAAGAGGTATAACAGGAAAGGATTTCTTTTTTGTAGATCACTTAAACAAAAAAAGAGATGACGATCAGGCAGTAGATGATGTACCCGCAGTTGCCGGAGTGGATCTAGTTGCTACTATTGACGCCGAGTTGCAGCGATATGGCGAACATTTAATGCAGAATAAAAGGGGTTGTATTGTTGCCATTGAACCCACTACAGGGGAAATCCTTGCCTTGGTTTCTGCACCCACCTACAACCCTAATTTGTTGGTTGGTCGGGCAAGAGGTCATAATTTCAGAGTGCTCAACAGCGACCCTCAGAAACCGCTTTTTAATCGTGCAACTCAGGCGCAATATCGTCCGGGATCCATTTTTAAATTGGCTCAATCACTGACGGCACTTCAGCTGGGGGCCATTACTCCCGAAACAAGAATTCATTGCAATCGGGGAATCATCAATTGCCACGGGAGTCACAGCAACGACGATCTTGAAATGGCCATAGTGCATTCCTGTAATCCTTATTTCCGAGAAGTGATGCATCGGGTTATCGAAGCCGACCGCGACAAAAACAGTAAGTTTAAAGACTCAAGAGCAGGATTGGAAATTTGGGAGAAGTACATCGAGAGTTTTGGCTTCGACTCCGATTTGGGTACAGATTTACCAGGAGTTAAAAAAGGACTAGTGCCCGGAGTAGCTTTTTATGACAAATGGTATGGTGAATTACAATGGAAATTTTCGACCATTTATTCATTGAGTATTGGTGAAGGAGAGATGCTTATTACTCCTCTCCAGATGTGCAATCTGGCTTGCATACTTGCAAATCGCGGATGGTATGTAAAACCCCATACGGTAAAGCAGTTGGGCGTAGGTGGCAGTCCCCGTCCCGATTACTTAGTTCGACATCAATTAGCCATCGATTCTTCCCATTTCCGCACGGTGGTAAATGCCATGGAGAAGGTAGTAGGTCCGGGAGGTACTGCAAATCGCGCTAAATTGAAAGACATTGTAGTTTGTGGTAAAACCGGTACAGTTCAAAATGAGCCTAAGGAGGACCACGCCGTGTTTATCTGTTTTGCGCCGAAGGATAATCCCAAAATTGCACTGGCCGTTTACGTTGAGAATGCCGGATTTGGAGGAACTTGGTCGGCGCCGATTGCGAGTCTGATGATCGAAAAATATATGAATGATTCCATTTCAGACCCGGCGAAAGAAAAGCGAATAGTAGAAGGTAATTTTCTTGATCAGTGAGTAGAACTCGAAATAGTGAGCTAGGTAGATTAGATTGGGTAACCGTGAGTATTTATGCTTTCATGGTCATTTTTGGTTTCATGAATATTTATTCGGCAACCTATAATCCTGCTCATGCTTCCATTTCCGATTTTTCAAGTTTCCACGGAAAGCAATTGATTTGGATAGGTGTTTCTGCATTATTGGCTACCCTTATAATGTATGTTGAAGGCGACTTTTTCAACAAATTTGCCATGCCTATTTATGGGTTTTTCTGTCTCTTACTGGCACTGGTATTGGTAATTGGAAAGGAGGTGAATGGAGCCAAGGCCTGGTTTGGTGTCGGCGACTTTGGAATACAACCCTCTGAATTTGCGAAGATGGCAACGGGTCTGATGCTTGCAAAATTCATTTCAGGCAGCGAAAGCAAACTAATCAGTACAAAAACCAGAATTTGGGTAGCCACCATTATAGGCATTCCGGCGGGACTTGTTCTGTTGCAGCCCGACGTTGGTTCGGTGCTGGTCTTCGTTGGATTTGTTTTTGTGTTATACAGAGAAGGGCTTAGCGGAAATATTTTGCTCATTGGTTTGGCTGCAATTGTATTGGGGTCTTCGTCCATTATTGCCGGTGCAGCTTCATCTCAGTTGCCATTTGTGGGAGAAGTGAGCGGGGTATGGTGGATTATCATAGCTATCTTGATCATAGGAATTCTGGGTTTTTTAATGATAAAAGTGTTTGTTCCTCCTAGAAATCGAAAGTCGCTGTATTGGATTTTAGTGGCGTCTTCGATTGCGGCGGCGTCTTTCAGTTTTTCTGTGAACTATGTTGTAGATAATGTTCTAAAGGATCACCACAAGACGAGGATATACGTGCTTTTTGGTTTGGAGCTTCCCGAAGAACTTCAGAAAAAGTCGAGCGACCCCGGCTACAATGCCCGCATGGCAAAGGCAACAGTGGGTTCGGGTGGATTTATCGGACAGGGATTTATGAATGGCCCAATGACCCGAAGCCACTTTGTACCGGAACAATGGACCGATTTTATTTTTAGTGCAGTGGCGGAGGACTGGGGTTTTATTGGCTGTTTGGCAGTCATTGGACTTTTTGTATTCCTCATTTTCCGTCTTATCAATATGGCGGAACGGCAACGATCTACCTTTTCGAGGATCTATGGCTATTGTGTTGCCTCCATTTTGTTCATGCACCTTCTGATCAATGTTGGAATGGTGATCGGTTTGGCCCCGATCATAGGTATACCCTTGCCGTTTTTTAGTTACGGAGGCTCCTCCTTAATGGCATTTACCATACTGATATTCATAATGTTAAGGCTCGACGCCGAACGTTTGAATATTTTCAAATGATTCGGTTATTTGATCTATCGATCGTAGTAATCCGTATTTTTGCAGTTCTTCCGTTGTGCCGATTTTTGGCCGGAGGATAATTAGACGTAAAAAGTAAGAATTCAACGCACTCTCTAGATTAGAACTTTTCATGGCAGAAAAAGATATTACCTGTTCCTTTTGCGGCAGAAAAAAAAGTGAAGTGAACATTTTGATCGCCGGAATTTCCGGTCATATCTGCGATGACTGTGTAACCCAAGCGGAAACAATTTTACGCGAGGAACAAACACCTTCAGAAGCATTGCCGAAGGACCTGAACTTTAAGCTGCTTAAACCTCGCGACATCAAAAGATATTTGGATGAATATGTGATTGGTCAGGACGCGGCGAAAAAAGTCATGAGCGTCGCTGTTTATAACCATTACAAGCGCTTAGCGCAGAAGAAAGTAGATGATGAAGGCGTTGAAATCGAAAAATCGAATCTCATTTTAGTAGGTGATACAGGGACGGGAAAAACACTTCTCGCCCGTTCGATTGCAAAACTTCTGAATGTTCCTTTTTGTATAGCCGATGCAACGGTGCTTACCGAAGCCGGATACGTTGGAGAAGATGTAGAAAGCATTTTAAGTCGATTGCTTCAGTCTGCCGACTATGATGTGAAAGCGGCTGAAAGAGGCATTGTGTTTATAGATGAAATCGATAAGATTGCTCGCAAAAGTGATAATCCAAGTATCACTCGAGATGTGAGTGGAGAAGGAGTTCAACAAGCATTGCTCAAATTGCTCGAAGGAGCTTCGGTAAATGTTCCGCCGCAGGGGGGGAGAAAACACCCGGAGCAAAAAATGATACAAGTAGATACTCGAAACATACTCTTTATATGTGGAGGTGCATTCGGAGGAATAGAAAAGCACATTGAAAGAAGAATCAACATTGCACCGATAGGATATGCCCATCAGCGCAACGAAGAAATTCAAAAAGAAAATCTGCTCCAGTACATTACTCCATCGGACTTAAAAACATTTGGATTGATTCCCGAGTTGGTGGGACGTTTTCCATCACTCACTCACTTGGAGCAATTGGATGCAACGGCTCTTCGCAGAATTCTGACCGAGCCGAAAAATGCTTTGGTGAAGCAATATGTGAAGCTGTTTGAAATGGATGGCGTGAAGTTGAGTGTCGATAAAAAGGCCCTTGATTTTATTGTAGAGAAAGCAATCGAATACAAATTAGGAGCACGAGGACTCAGAAGCATTTGCGAAAATATTTTTTCTGATGCGATGTTCGAATTGCCATCCTCCGACATCAAAGAATTCAAACTTACTGCTCAATATGCCCGCGATAAATTCGCGCATTCGAAGTTAAGTCAGTTAAAAGTGGCTTAGTCGTTCACAAGCTGTTGGCGAATTGTTGAAAAAGGGCCTGTGAAAAAATGGAGGGGGCCCGGAGGCTGCCTGTACTTTCGCTTTAACGATTTTAAATGATTTTCCGCGAGGCTGCCGACTTCCTTACAGAAGCGGCAGTTTTGCTTTTTGGATAAACCGTTCAAAAAAATCAGCCTTACATTCGTAACGATCAGCCAAAAATGAGTGCATTGAGCGAAAAGGAAACACCGGTGGAAACACCTCTGATGAAGCAGTACAATGAAGTGAAGGTTAAGTACCCGGATGCTTTATTGTTGTTTCGTGTCGGAGATTTCTACGAAACATTTGGCGAAGATGCCGTCAAGGCTTCTGCTATTTTAGGTATTGTTCTTACCAAAAGAAAAAATGGTTCGGCGGCATACGTTGAATTGGCCGGTTTCCCTCATCATTCGCTTGATACTTATTTACCCAAATTAGTAAAGGCCGGTAATAGGGTTGCGATTTGCGATCAGCTTGAAGACCCAAAGCTCACCAAGAAAATTGTAAAAAGAGGAATAACCGAGTTGGTTACTCCGGGGGTTTCTTATCACGATAAAACGATTGAGTCGCGGCAAAATCAATTTCTCGCAGCCGTTGCCATGAAGGGGGATAAAGCAGGTGTGGCATTTTTGGATATAAGCACGGGCGAATTTCTGACAGCTCAAGGTACGAAAGATTATGTAGAAAAATTGGTGCAGGGTTTTCAGCCAAGTGAAGTTCTGTATCAAAAAAATGCAGATCGCGAATTCAAAGAAGTTTTTGGAGAAAAGTTTTATACGTTTCGATTGGATGAGTGGGTATTTACCACAGATTTTGGAAATGACAAACTCACCAGGCATTTCGGTACTAAGAATCTAAAGGGTTTTGGTATCGACGAATTGGATCTTGCCATAGCAGCATCGGGTGCTGCTTTGCATTATTTAGAAGAAACACAACACGATAAGACGGCGCACATAGCTCAGATATCGAGGATCGATGAAGCGAAATATGTATGGCTGGATAAGTTTACGATTCGAAATCTTGAATTGATTTCCAGTGCAAATGAAAATGCACATACGTTATTGCATGTGATGGATCACACGGTATCCCCCATGGGAGCGCGTTTGATGAGAAGGTGGATGTTGCTGCCATTAAAGGAAGTAAATCAAATCAATCATCGATTGTCGGTAGTGGAATATCTCTGCAAGAAATCCGATGATCTGCAAAATTTATATTTGGAGTTAAAACATATTGGGGATCTCGAAAGGCTTGCATCGAAGGTAAGTACCGGACGAATCAATCCGCGCGAATTAATGCAAATCAAACGTGCATTTGAAGCGATGGAGCCGATCAAATTATTCTGCGATTTTTCTCCCAATGATGAATTGAAACGTATCGGTAGTCAATTGAATTTGTGCCTTCCCTTGCGAGATAGAATTGCACGGGAATTACATCCGGATCCACCCATGGCAATCAATCGAGGTCCGGTCATTGCCAAGGGCATTCACCCTGAATTGGATGAACTTCGCGCATTGGCTCACAATGGAAAAGAGTATTTGCAACAATTACAAGAACGTGAAAGCGAAAGGACCGGTATTACATCGCTAAAGATTGCGCACAACAATGTATTTGGATATTACATCGAAGTAAGAAATACGCATAAAGATAAGGTTCCACCGGAGTGGATTAGGAAGCAGACTTTAACTCAAGCCGAACGATACATTACAGAAGAACTGAAGGAATACGAATCAAAAATATTCGGTGCCGAGGAGAAGATTGAGCGATTGGAAATTGCATTGTTTAATGATCTGGTTTCTGCTGCATTAGGCTACGTAGCGGCGATTCAGCTCGACGCTCAGATACTTGCACAGTTCGATTGCCTGATGTCTTTTGCAAAAGTAGCTTTGAAGAATCACTACGTCCGTCCAAATCTATCGGAGGGTACCGAGCTAAAAATTCTTCAAGGTCGTCACCCGGTTATAGAGCAGACTTTGGCTGCGGGCAATGAATATGTGAGCAACGATGTGTATTTGGACAATGATCATCAACAAATCATGATGATCACCGGTCCGAATATGAGTGGTAAGTCTGCCGTACTTCGTCAAACGGCATTGATTGTTTTGATGGCGCAGATGGGATCTTTTGTGCCCGCAAAAGCCGCAGATATTGGAGTAGTAGATAAGATATTTACCCGCGTTGGTGCCAGCGACAATATCAGTAGCGGAGAATCTACATTTATGGTAGAGATGAACGAGACGGCCAGTATCTTGAACAACTTAAGTGATCGTTCGCTTGTTTTGCTCGATGAAATCGGAAGAGGAACATCGACTTACGATGGAATATCTATAGCTAGGGCAATTGCAGAATTCATACACGAGCACCCGAAGGCTCGAGCCAAAACCTTATTTGCAACGCACTACCACGAGTTGAATGAATTGGAAGGACACTTTGAGCGCATTCATAATTTTAATGTGAGTGTTAAGGAGGTTTCAAATCGCATCCTCTTTTTGCGCAAATTGGAAAAGGGAGGAAGCAATCATAGTTTTGGAATTCATGTAGCAAAACTGGCGGGTATGCCGGTGAGAGTGGTGGATAGGGCCGGGGAAATTCTCCGGTTGCTCGAAAGAAGCCACGGAAGTGAGAATATGAATCAGAAAATGCAGGAAGCGAATCGACAGGAGTCCATGCAATTGAGTTTCTTTCAATTGGATGATCCCACCTTGGGAGTAATTCGAGAGCAGATATTGCATTTGGATATCAACACATTAACTCCGGTTGAAGCCTTACTTAAATTACATGAGATTAGAAAGTTGCTTGGGAAGTAGGTAGAACCTCTGTATATTCAGCAAAATGGGCTTTTTTGGATTGATTTTTGATAACTGGACGAACTATTTGTCACGAAAATCAGCCTTATGAAGTTATTAGTCTTTTTAGTTTTCCTTTTTATTTCGTTTGGTAGTGTCAAAGCTCAGATTTTGAGTGATGAAGATAGCACGGCTTTGGAATTAAATGAGGTGATTATTGTTACTTCGAAATTCGAGGACATCAAAAAAAATGTACCAAATCAAATCGACCTTATAAGCAAAGAGGAAATTAGGCTGGGTAATGCGCAAGATGCTGCCTATCTTCTTCAAGCCACCGGAAAAATAAACGTGCAACGCAGTCAAGCAGGGGGCGGAAGTCCGGTTATTCGAGGAATGGAAGCCAACCGCGTATTGATAGTGGTGGATGATGTTCGTATGAACAATGCCATTTTCAGAGGAGGTCATCTTCAAAATGTACTTCGTGTCGATCAGAATATTTTGGAAAGGGCGGAGATCATTTTTGGTCCGGGTAGCACTGTTTATGGCTCCGATGCTATGGGAGGAGTAATGCACTTTCGAACGGTGCGACCGATGTTGTCTTTTGTGGACACCGTCCAAGTAACCGGCTCCGGTATGCTCCGTTATGGGAGGGTAAATAATGAAATGACAGGTCACGCTGATTTTAATATCGGTGGAAAAAAATGGGCATCGCTAACTAGTCTTACGATTTCGGAATTTGGTGATATGCATTCGGGTAAAAGGGATAATCCTTTTAACAAGGACTACAAAGATTTATTCGACAGAAATGAATTTGTGGAACGGATTAACGGTCTGGATAGCGTTGTGAAAAATAACGATCCTAGTTTGCAACGATTCACCGGTTACTCTCAAATGAATGCACTTCAGAAGTTTCGATTCAGTCCGGCGAGTGGAATCAATCATTACGTGAACATACATTATAGCACAAGTACCGATGTACCCAGATACGATCGATTAACGGACAGAAGAAACGGAAAACTTCGATATGCAGAATGGTATTACGGTCCGGAGGAATGGTTGATGATGTCCTACCAATTTCAGACAAATCGCAAAGATCCTAAATACGATCAGGCAATGTTCACTGCGGCTTATCAGAGTTTTAAAGAGAGCAGACACACGCGCAGTTTAGGGGAGGATGTTCGTAAAAGTCAGATGGAATCTGTGTCTGTTTTTACTGCGAATTTCGATGCTCAGAAAGGATTTAAGGATAATCTTTTGCGTTATGGTTTAGAAGCCACTACGAATGATGTAACGAGCACAGCTCACACAGAAAACATCATTACAGGTGAGCGAGGCAATTCCGATACTCGGTATCCGAATGGTGGAAGTACAACGATTTCTACCTCGGCTTATGTAAATGATATCTGGGAAATAAAGAAAGGAATTGATTTACAAGGAGGTTTGAGGTATTCGTTTAATGCACTTGAGAGTTCTTTTATTCCGGATGAGTTTTTTCCTTTTCCGTTTAGAGATGCTATACAACGAAGTTCGGCGTTGACAGGTAGTGCGGGTGTTTCTGCATCTCCTTCGAAAATGTGGAAATTGAATTTACTTTTTGCAACGGGATATCGGGTTCCGAATGTAGATGATGTAGGAAAGGTATTTGAATCTACTACACCCGAAAATGGAGAGCCGGGAATTTTGATTGTACCTAATTCGGAATTAAAACCGGAATACAGTTATAATTCGGAGATTGGTATCACAAAAAGTTTCAACAACAAGGTGATTGTAGAGTTAAACGGTTGGTACAACATCTTGCGCAATCTCTTGACTACGGGTCCGGGCAAATACAATGGAAGTTCGGAAGTACAGTATGGAGACACTATTAGTTATGTGTATCAAACGGTCAATAAGGACAGGGCATACATAACCGGTTTTTATGCAGGTTTTCGTTATCATCCCTCGAAGGTTCTTTTGTTGAGTGCATCAGTAAACTATACCCTTGGAAGAATTGATAGCGACACTGCCTGGACACCCTTGGATCACATTCCGCCTATGTTTGGTAGATTGGCAATTGCCTACAAAAAGGGAAGATTTGCCGGAGAAGTTTATGGTCTTTACAATGGAGAGAAAAAGATTGCGGATTATCGATTAGGAACAGAAGACAACGAACGTTATGCTACACCGGAGGGTATGCCCACTTGGTACACTTTAAATTTAAAGGGCAGTTATGATGTTCGGAAAAACATGACGGCGCAAGCGGGGGTGGAGAATATTTTGGACACAAATTATCGTATGTTTGCTTCCGGTGTCAATTCACCGGGAAGAAATGTGTACGTGAGTTTGAGAGCGTCTTTTTAAGACGAGATTATCCTTGTGTTTTAAACCAAGAGGAATACATTACATAGTTGTTGGCTATTCTGGCGATTTCGCCTTCGCTAAGTTGCGATGAAACTTCTTTCACTTTTTTAGCGGGGATACCGGCATAAATAGAACCGGAAAGTACATGTGTACCTTCAAGTACAACAGCTCCCGCAGCAATGATCGAGTTTGACTCGATGATACAATTATCCATCACAATGGCTCCCATACCAATTAATACGTCATCGTGAATTGTGCATCCGTGAACAATGGCACGATGACCAATACTCACTCGATTTCCAATGGTGACATTTGCTTTTTGATAGGTGCAATGAATGATTGCATGATCCTGAATGTTTACACGATCACCCATACGGATACTATGCACATCACCTCGCACAACTGCATTGAACCATACGGAACACTCTTTGCCCATCACTACATCACCAACGATGGTAGCATTTTCGGCAATGAAACAATCGTGTCCGAATTGTGGACTTTTATCTCGAACAGGAAGAATTAGCGGCATAATTCAAAAATCAAGGAGGTAGGGATCCGGTAAATTGTGCACATGGAATAGAATTCCACGAGCAGGGTTTGTAAACATTTAGAGTGAGTGGATTTATCATTGTATCCGAAACAACAAAAACAAGTTCAGGTTTTGAGAGCCATTCATCGAGACATTTCAAATCTATAGGTTCATAATACCCGGAGCCTGAACCGTATTTAATTTTATATTCCTCGTACGTAGTTTTATCTTGTTTATTTTCGAAAACGACATAGTATTCACCGGCATTGAGAAAAAAAGAGGCACTACCATCTGCGCCGGTTACAACTTCTATAATAGACGTTTCACCGGGATTATTTTTATTTCCGGAGCGGATGAACATTTTTTCTCCTGCCAATGGTTGAGGCGTGGCGAGTGCATTTAATAATTCTTCAGGAGGTTGGGCACCGCCACAATAGGCGGCAGTTTGAGTGAGCAAAATGGTAACCGGTAAACTGGATTTACTTGCATTAGATTTTGATGAGCACGCCAACAGCAGGCATATTCCACCAAGGAAAAAAAAGGAAATAAGAAGCCAAGATTTATTTTTCACCGAATTGCGTTTGCTTGACCAAAGGTATAACTTTTACTGTTTTTTGGTCAACTATAAATTTAAGGTAATATGTGCCGTCGGCAAAACCGGAGAGATCCAGTTCTGCACCCTCCATGATAGCTCTGCTGCTTTGGACTAGCGAACCTTGGGAGTCCATGATTTCATAGGATGTAGATTTAAATTCAGGGTAAAGGCTTAGACGAAATTTACCGGAGCTTGGATTTGGAAAAGCATTTACGGAGCTGATGCCTGCCGTTTCGATACTTAAGGACAAATCGCAATCTGTACTTTCATTTGGATTATCGTAAGCGAGGTTATTTCCCAGATAAAAGCAAGTGAGCACAGGATTAAAGTCGGGAAAATTCGTGGCAGGATTTAGTACTCCCAAGGAAGATCCAACACCTACGACCCACACTTCTGTATACCAGTCGTTTTCAAAAGAAATGGTTTTTCTTAGGTCGCCATTTACTGTAGTTGTTCCGATGGAGGAAACGAGCATTTCGGTTGGAAAACCCATAGGTGAAATGGTGAAGGTCTCACCTTCTTCAGCAGAAAACTTGTAAATTATTTCGTCGAAAGTACCATTCCATTTGTAAATTGTTTGTTCTGCAATATCTTCACGATATGCTCCGTGTAAGAACCAAACATCCCACAAGGGCTCGGTAGCCGCATATATTTTTTTATATGTGAATTCACCAATGGCGGTATCTCCCTCAATTTTGATTTCTTGCCCAAAGGTTGTCCATCCGTAGACGAGTTGTTTCCAAGTATGGTCTTCATTTAATAAAGGTTCATAATCTTGAGCTGATAGTTGAAAGATGCTTATGGTACATGCGAAGAGAAGGGATAGTTTCATTTGTCAATATTTCTTTCAAGACTAAAACGGAAACGGAAAGGTTTACCGGCGATAATCTTAAAAGTGTTAAAAGGAAAAACCCTATCCGATTGGGATAGGGTCTTTCATGGAAGTATATGTTAGTGTTTAGTGTATTTTCTGAATTCTAATGTTCTGATCATTTGTCTGAATGATATATGAACCGGAGCTCCATTCAAAAGTGGTAATCGTACTTAGACCCGAAGAAACGAAAGACTGGAAAACGATTTTTCCCTCTAAGTCTGTTATTTTTACCCATCCTGAATTCTGCATTTGTAGGTTCAAGTTATTTGTGAATAGGGTAGGATAGGCTTTACACGTCGAACTTGCATTTTCTCCAACAGAGAGACATAGATCAAGCACAACATCTTCCACTTCACTGGCAGTGCATCCATTTTCATCTGTGTAGGTGTATGTAATTCCGATTGTTCCTTCGCCATTTATGGAGGGGTCAATGCTGTTATTCGTGATTCCATTCCCCGAATAGATTCCTCCTTCGGGCGTAACGCCGTTAAGTGGTTGTATGCCATCTTCAATGCAAATGGTAGTTGGGAATTCGCTGGTAAAAATGATTTCGGGTAATTCGTAAACTGTAAGCACAGCTACATCACTTCCCGAAGCACAACCGCCTTGTTCTTCGTACGTGTAGGTGATTTCATACGTTCCTGCTCCTGTGGATGGATCGAAAACACCGTTGGTTACACCTTCACCGGAATAGGTTCCACCTTGAGGAGAACCACCATCAAGTGGGAAGGGAGTAGCTCCTTCACAAGCGTTGTCCCAAACTTCTTCAAATATGGTTACATTGATGTTACTGTCGTTTACCGTCACCGTTATGGTTGCTGTTATTAGTGTGCAATCGCCCGATTGATTGGTGATAGCGCAGTAGTACTCTCCGCTATCTGAGACTGTAATACTCTGAGTAGTTGCTCCATTAGACCACAGATAAAAGGCTCCGATAGAAGCAGTAAGTACAACGTTTTCTCCTTCGCAAAAAGTAGTAGGACCATTTGCGTTGATGAAGGAAGAATTGTTGAGGATAACGGAAACGGTATAAGATTCGTAGTTAGAAGCCCCCAAGTCTAAATCACCGTCGTTGTTGAAATCTGCGACCACTGCATCATAAGGGCTTTGTTCGACCGGAAATTGAATTGCGGATTGAAAAGTACCATCACCATTTCCGAATAAGACTCCAATAGAATTGTATCCGGGAAGAGCTACGATCAAATCGGTATCACCATCACCATTGACGTCACCTTGTGTAATTTCCATTGGGCTGCTGTTTACACCTGTGGATACTGAGGTTGGGGTGGGAAGACCGCCACCATCCGGTTGAACGAATATTGATATATCAACGCTATTGTTATTTGTGCAAGCAACATCGAGATCACCGTCATTATTCCAGTCGCCTGTGACAACGCTTCTCGGAGAAAGACCTGCACCGACATTGATAGGGCTTGCGAATGTTCCATTTCCATTATTGGCGAAATAGCCGATGGAGTTGGTGTTATACAGGGCTATAAAGACATCTTGATATCCATCTCCATCATAATCGCCTGTCGTAATATCGTAAGGCATGTCGGCAGTAGCGTAGCTTACTTCACTTGCAAAGGTTCCGTTCCCATTATTTTTTCGAATCGAGAAGGCGTCGTCCTGATTATATACTCCGAGGATGTCATTGTCTCCATCGTTGTCAATGTCAGCTATGTGAATTTCGCGATCTCCACCGGCACCTGAACCCGCAGTGTAAATTACTTCGGGATCGAAGGTTCCATTCCCATTACTGATGTGCACACCTAGTTGACTTGAGGCGTACATGCCAATGATGTCATCGAAGTTGTCGTTATTAAGATCCATGATCGCGACATCCTCGAAGCTAAGATTGGAAACAAGGGCAATAGTTTCTTCGAAAGTTCCATCACCCAAACCCATCATAAATGAAAGTCCACCGGGGAAAGATTCTGCGGTAGCGATATCAACGTTCCCATCGTTGTTTACATCACCTGATGCCAGAGCGTAGGGAGTTCCAAAAGTGTTCAACATATTCGGACCGAATTTGCCGTTGCCTACACCTTTGAGGAAAGAGATATTATCGTTTCCGTAGTTGGCAGTTACGATATCGAGAATGCCATCATTATCAAAATCTGCGGCAGCCGCATCAATGGGTTCTCCTTTAGCGCTGGAAGGGGTCAGTGTACCGAAGGTTCCGTTGCCGTTTCCGCTTCGAAAAGAGACGGATCCACCGGATTCATTGGAAATAAAAATATCGAGTTCGCCATTATCATCGAAATCATCGGCGATTATTTCAGACGCGTAACCTCCCATTCCATAAGTTATGGATGGATCAAAAGTTCCATTGTTATTTCCGGATAGGAAGTGTACTTCAGTCAAACCGGCAACCAGAATGTCATTGAAATTGTCGTTATCGAATTTACCCACTTCGAGGTAGAAATAAAATGGGTTCCCTACAGTTATATTGGTTCCACTGTTGAGAGTTCCACTACCGTTGTTCATGAAAACGGTAATGAAATTTTCGGTATAGGCGTAACCGCATGCTATATCAGGATTACCATCGCTATTAAAATCGCCCACGGTAACGTCTAGGGGTTGATTTCCCGTCGGAAGATTTTGACTAGCAAAAAAAGAACCATTTCCATCGCCAATCAAAACAACAATTCTATCACCGTCGTGATCGTTGACAACAACATCTAAATCTCCATCTGCTGAAATATCCACCAAGACAAATTGTTGTCTGTAGGAAGTGATCCAATTGTCGACAACACTTGCAACAACACTTTGAAACGTGCCATTACCATTTCCTTTAGCGACCATTATGACAGCCGAAGAATTTTGACACCAGATTATGTCGAGATTGTTGTCGTTGTTTATATCTGCAACTTCGACTTCGGTTGGTGCGCTTCCGCCTTCGATAGAAAGTTGATTTTCGAAAGTCCCATCACCATTTCCGAAGTAGACAGATAAGTTGCCTTGAAGGTAGTTGACAACAACGGCATCTCTATCACCATCTTCGTTGAAATCCCCGGATGCGATACTTTGTGGCCCATTGCCAGCCGCGTAGTTAACATCGGCGGCTTCATCGAAACAGAGATTTTGGCCATATGAGTAATTACACATTACTAACGTCAATAGAAGTGAGGAGTAGAAATTTTTCATTTCGGTAGTATTTTGGTCAAAAGTGCGCGAAACCAAGTGGAAATAACTCACCCGAATGGGTGAAAAGCCAAACGTCTTCAAATCGCCTGTCAAATCGGGTTTCGATCAAGTTCAACATCCACGCAAAATCCTTGAGATTCCAAGAAATACGCTAAACGTTTGAATTTTAACAGGTAGGGGGTGAACCAACTGCTGTGTATGTAGGTTTACGTTTCACTTCCCAAAATTATGATGCACAAATCCCTTACTCTTTTAACAGTCTTCCTTTTAGCTGTCGCCACGACTTGGTCTCAGTTTGAGCCCGGTTGCACGAATATAAATGCAGTTAACTACGATGCAAATGCCACTATTGAAGATGGCACTTGCTGCTATGAAAGCTGGGTAACCATTGAGGTGAGCGATCCCATGAGTGAAGTGTACGTTTACTCCAACCTTGTATCTTTTTATTTGGATCCTTTTGGATCAGGTGGCAATGGATTCTGTGCTCCGGATGGATGTTATGGGGTTTATTTTACCGGGGGTAGTGAGGGTTCCGGTGTAAACGTTTATCTCAATGGGGAACTACTTGTGGTTGGTACTTATGATTTCAACTATCCTGAAGGTTTTTTCGAGTTTGGGATAAACAGTATTGTCGGTTGCAGCGATCCCGGTGCATGCAATTATGTGGTGGGCGCAAATTGTGACTTCGGATTGTGTGACTATTCGTGTTACGGTTGTACAGATTCTAATTCTCCCAATTACAATGCAAATGCAACTATAGATGATGGTTCGTGTTGTGATTCTGCTAACTGGATAACATCAATATTTCCGGAATATGAAGGTTTTTCTGCGTATGGATCCATATGGGGAACAAATGGACAATTTTATATGAACGTATTTCCCGGTAGCAGCTTTTGCTTACCTGAGGGATGTTATTCAATTCAGGTTTTTATAGATGATGAGGTTTCATCTGTTGCAATAGAATTAGTAAACGCCGAAGGAGATGTATTGTATTCCGGTTTTTCGGAAGGAAACGAACTTTTAGATAATTTTGATTATAATGCTGTTGCTGGTTGTTCTGATTATTACGCTTGCAACTATGACCCTAACGCAACTTGCTACGATTATCTATTGTGTACTTACGATTGTTTCGGATGTACAAATCCGGAAGCTGATAACTACAATCCTGAGGCTACTATAGATAATGGAACTTGTTGTTCAAATACTCTCACGATTGTTGCAAGTGCAGATTTTCAATGGAACGTTTGGTCATATTATTCGAATGGCGCATATGGTACATATCCTGAACAGAACAGTTTTTGTGTTGATGATGGATGTTTTTATTTTGATATTTATAGTTTCCAAGAAGAGACATTTGACTGGCAATTGGTAGATGATGAAGGAAATACAATATACAGCGGTACGGTGATCGGATTCTATGGAGGCCAATACATAGAGCTAAATGCTCTGGTAGGTTGTAGTGATCCCAATTCTTGTAACTTCAACCCGGAAGCAACATGCAATGATCTCAATTCGTGTGATTATTCTTGTCAAGGTTGCACAGATCCAAATGCTCCGAACTACAGCGCAGACGCTACGATCGACAATGGCTCGTGCTGTTACTTAAATTGGTTTACCCTTGAGTGCAGTGAACCGGGATATTGGTATGTTTATTCTAATAACGGCAGTGGTGGTGGAAGCGGTAATTATCCGGAGTCTAATGGATTTTGCGTGGACGATGGGTGTTTTAGTTTAACATTCTACCCCAATGATTTTGCCAATACGGACGCTACTATTTCAGTTTATGATGGAGAAGGAAATCAAATAGCAACGGGTGAATACGACACTTACGTGGGAGGTGTTTTTGTGCTAGTTGAGAATGAATCGATATCCGGTTGCATGGATATGTATGCATGCAACTTCAATGTGGAAGCTACATGTTATGATTACTCATCGTGCGATTATAGTTGTTATGGATGTACAGACCCTTCTGCTCCGAACTACGATGCAGATGCAACGATTGACAACGGATTCTGTTGCTACAATGATTGGTATACAGTAGAATTGAGCTCTCCCGGTTATTGGTACGTATATTCAATAAATAATGGTACTTATCAATCGGGATATTATCCTGATCAGAATGGGTTTTGTGTAGATCAGGAATGCCTTCAATTTGGTGTATGGTCATATGATGTTGAAACAGGAACTTATACAATTTTTGATGAAAATGGGGATACTTTCTCTGAAGGAAATTACGATTACTTTGGTTTTGGTAGTTTAATAAGTGGAGGAGACGAAGTACAAGGATGTGCTGATTTTTCCGCATGTAATTATAATCCGGATGCTACTTGCTTAGATTATTCTCTATGTGATTACAGTTGTTATGGTTGCACTGATCCGGCGGCCCCGAATTTTGATGAATCAGCAACAATAGACAATGGTTCATGTTGTTATTCGAATTGGTATACGATTAGTGTGAGCGGTGATGCATATTGGTATGTTTACGGAAATAATTCGTATGGTTCGGGCATTTACCCTTACAACAATGGTTTCTGTGCTGCCGACGAGTGTTTCCATGTGGGAATTTACTCGTTGATTAACGAATTGACCTCTGTTACTGTCTTTGATTCACAGGGAAATATTGTGGCAACAGCCACATTTGACGGAGGATATTACAACTCAGTTTCTGTAAGTTCAAATGGTGAAATTGCCGGTTGTACTGATCCGAACTCATGCAACTACAATCCGGAGGCAACTTGCGACGATTTGAGTTGCAATATTTATTGCGGAGGATGCACAGATTCATCAGCACTCAATTATAACCCGAATGCTTGGTACGAAGACGGATCGTGTATCTACTTCATAGAACCACCACTTATGGGTATGATTATAATGCCGGACGAGCTGAACAATCAATATTATGTAATGGTGAATATGATGGAAACGGGTAACGGTGCTCCGTATATTGTTTCTGATGATTATGGATCTGACATGATGATGATTGAAGTTGAAGGTCAGTATTTATCCGGTCCATATCCATGTGATGAAGACGTTATACTGCAACTTGAAAGCATGAGTATGGGAATGCAGGAATATTTCGTGAGTTCGCCGTTAAGCGGCCCATGTTCGGAAACGGTGAGTGTCGACGAAGAACTAAATGTCTCATCCTTGCAGCTTTTCCCCAATCCTGCCAATCAATTGTTTAGTGTTACCGGTGTATCAGGTTATACTTGTGATGTGGTTGTTTACGATATGAACGGACGTCAGGTGATGAACCAACAAATGAATGTTTCAGCCGGACGTATAGATGTGAATTGCGATGAATTTACTTCGGGTCTTTACCAGGTTCGAATCAGTGATCTTTCAGGAGACTCTATTTTGCGAGTAATTGTGGAGTGAGTCGTTTGGTTAAGATGTGTTTACTTAAGGGGGCCTTCGGGTCCCCTTTTTCTTTTAAAGTAATCCCTCTTTGATAGTCTTGGCGGCGGCTTCCGTCATGGTATGAACGTGAAGTTTGTCGTATATGTTTTTGATGTGTGTTCGTACCGTTTCAAAACCAATATTAATTTTATCCGCAATCATTTTGTATGAAAGTCCATCTACTAAAAGATCCATAACTTCTTTTTCGCGAATAGATAATTTGTGGTCCTTAGATTCCGGAGCATTCGAATGATGGAAAAAAGAAAATACATTTTTTGCAATTCCGGTAGGCATTACAGCCCCCCTGACCCACAATTTCTAACGATTCTTTAAGATCAGATATACATTTTTTCTGATATCCATCGAGAGATTTATTTTTGTATCCAAATTGTCCGCATTCCACTCAGTGAATACCTTACCTTCAATACTGCAGTTGCTCCAATTTTCGAGAACTAGATCCACTTTAGTATCAATAATACATCGTTGAATTTTTGTATTGGAAAGTGCAGTTTCGGCTGCGTTAACAGAACTAATTCGAATAGCTCTGATTCCAATAAAGGATGCATGTGATTCGCTGAAAGTGATATCTCCGAAAACGGCTATACGAGATATTCCACCACCGGAAACAACCCATCTCGGACCATTTATGGTGAGTGCTTTATTTATTGTCACGTTTCCTAAACTGATATCAGTTCAGGAGATCATCAAGGTGTCTTCCGGCGCAGCAGCTTGAACAGCTGCGGTTACTGTTGTGCATTCACCTGGAGAGGGATTTGCATTAATCACGGTGTAAACTCCTGCGAATAGATTAGGGCTGAGTGTGAGCATGGCCACTGCGCTCAAAAGGCGTAACTGTGTCATGAGATTGGGTTGATTCGTTTTGGTTAAAAGTTAACTCACAAATCTAGCCGTTTGTGCTGCAACCCTTGTCAGATGAGCTATTCCCATTTCGGGGGATGTTCTGTTAAAAGGATTCCTTGATAGAGGTAATAGGACGAATAAAGTGACTGTTGTACAGAAAACCGGATATGGAATCTAAAGTGGACTCATGAAAAATGTGATTACTTTCTTCAAAGAAAAGTAGGTCGTCGATAATGGCCGGACCGTGGTGAGCGTATAGATAATATCGCAATTGATATAAGCCAATAGTGGAGGAAGGTTTAAGGGGGATTTCGACTAGACACCAATCGCCATCTAAGGTCAATGATGCACGAGGTTGAATTTTCCGTGAATGGTTTACGACTTTTCCATTGCTTAGGTATTCGAAGTTGACCTCACCGCTAATGGTAAGCTTGCCCGTTGTCTTATCGAAATGTTTAAGCCAAAAACGACACAAGTAGGTTTTGGTAGTGTCAAGTTTTGAGGCATCAATCGTCAGAAGGGGTTGATTTTCTGAAGGGTCAATAGTCTTGGCACCCATGCCAAAGTGAGCTGTTGTAGATAGTTCTGTTTCGAATGAATTGTAATAAAAAAATGTAGAGGTATCCGACACGAAACAATTTTGGAAGAAAGTTCCGTGGTTTTTGACATCCACATATTTTTCTTGTGCCGACGGACGTAAATCTAAGAATAGAGAATCATAGGGCAGACGGTAAAGTGTGAAGTCGTCATTCTGTTGGATTTGAACACTGCGCTGAATCAATTCTTTTTCGTTTCGATTTAATTCTGATGAAGTAACAAGAAGAAGAAAATCTTTTCTATTTTTCAAATCCTTTTCAATTTCTTTGGGATAATAGTTGTCGCTTAAAAGTTGAATAACATTTCGACTTTCAGGAATTGATAGTCTAGTCAAATAGGCCGCAGCAATGGGGAGTCCCAGATGATGACTCAGAACTTCAGTCAAACGATGACCTTTTTTGTCGGAGAGTTTTAAAAAATGATCGGAGCCATTGTGAAAGTAGGGAAGAGGAATGATGGCTTGGAATGAACTTGTATCAATTTTGTATAACTTTAATTCTTCAGGTACAAGGGGACTAAAAAGATTCGCGGTTTGAAGATAACTTCCTTTTAAATATTTATGGACATGCAATCCCTCAACAATGGAGAGGATTACAAAAACGACTGCCATCGAGATACCAAAAAATTGGCCGATTTTTTTATCTGAATTTTTTATTATTTGATTGATGCCGTACACAACAATTACTATAAACACAAAATAAAAAACCCAACTGAATCTTCCAATAGCCCTAAATTGTTTTAATGAATTTAAAAATTCAGGAAGATTGGGTTCCATCCATTTAAAAGGGATGAACATAGCCAAACATAAAACCCCCAAAGCGGAATAAAGTAAAATCTTCAGTTCTGAGGGTATTTTATAAATGCTCTTTTTATAAAAACATAAAATGAGATAAAGAATTCCAAAGAGAAGAGCTGATAAGCCAATATAACCTCGACCTTCTCCTTTTTCTTCATTCATATCGACCCACTTTTTAGCCAGGGGACCAAAAGGTTTATCGATGGGAATTACAATGGAGTGCCAGTGTGAGTAGTTATTCCACATTCCCGAAGGAGATTCAGTTCTTCCGGTGTGTATATCTGTGATTTGAACCGTGAAATAGAAGGTCAAAAACGCAAGCACCGGAATAGTAAGTAGGACTATCGATGGAAATGTAATTTTAGATTTCCATTTACCATTTGAAAAAAGGAAACTCCAAATACCGAAAAGAAAGACTAAAAGAATGCACATCATTCCAAGGTAGGCGTGCACAAACATCCAAAAGGTCAAATTAATAAATAGGAATAAGTACCGAAGTTTCGATGATCCGTCTTTTAGAAGCATCAAAAGATAAATTGTTAGAGGGATTGCCATAGAATAGGAAATCCCATAGTGGCCGCTCATTCGAGGAGTTTGGGGACTGAGTATGGCTATGGCTAAAGCGGCACATACAGCAAGTATGTAATGAATTTTGAGACGCCGAAAAATGAGATAGAGTAAAACACAAGTAAATACAAAACTCAAAAGAATGAAGTAGTTTAATATACCAACGGAGTAATTTGAGAGACCCGGAAATAACTCGAAAAGTGGTTTGAAAAGTAGAGCCGGTCCGGGATGGCCATCGGTATAAAAAATGCTCTCCCCATAGGGATAGTTCATCCCTTCGAAGTTGAAAGTTGAATGATTGTGTTTTAGATAATGAGCAAATGTGTAGTAATTTTTGACTGCGTCTCCTGTATCACTCATCATATACTGATTCGGGCTCAAGAGAAGGTGAGAATACATGACTAAAAGGAAGGAGATCGATCCAGCAATGCAAAGCAGTAGTCCGGCTCTAGAGGTTTTGGTCATAGATCAGTAAATATACATCGGCCCGAGTTAATACCCTAAGCCATGTCGTGCGAATACAAAATCCGGATCATGTTTCAATAGTTTTTCGAAAAAATCGCAAAATTCGTGAGATCCGGACTTGCGGTATACTTTGGTCGCCTACTTAAAATAAACTGAAGAACATGCTAGTAAAAACATTTGGTTCTGCCGTCTTCGGCATTAGTGCCACCACCATTACACTGGAGGTTAATATAGATAAAGGCGCTTCTATGAATATCGTTGGTTTGCCCGATACTGCTGTAAAGGAATCCCATCAACGAATCAAAGCAGCCCTTGCCAATACAGGTTACGTCTTGCCCATTAAAGGAATAACCATCAACATGGCACCTGCTGACATCCGAAAAGAAGGATCGGCGTATGATCTGCCTATGGCCTTGGGAATATTAGCGGCATCGGAACAAATGCCGATGGAACTCCTGGATCAATATATTATAATGGGCGAGTTGGCTCTAGATGGGAAAGTGCGACCCATTAAAGGAGTTTTGCCCATTGCCATTCAAGCAAAAAAGGAAGGATTTAAAGGCATGTTTGTTCCCGCCGAAAACGCAAGGGAAGCCGCGATTGTCAACGAATTGGAAGTCTATGCTGTTTCGGAAATTTGTGAGGTCGTCGATTTTTTCTTTGGCAAAAGAACAATTCCACGTGTTGAAGTAAATACTCGTCAAGAGTTTTATGAGCGATTGGATAGTTACACCGTAGATTTTTCGGATGTAAAAGGTCAGGAGAATATTAAACGTGCCTTTGAAATTGCAGCGGCTGGTGGACACAACATCATTCTGATTGGTCCGCCCGGTGCGGGCAAGACGATGTTAGCCAAAAGACTTCCTACTATTCTACCACCTCTCAATTTACAAGAAGCATTAGAAACCACGAAGATTCATAGTGTCGCAGGCAAGATGAAAAAGGAAGATTCGTTGATATCGGTTCGACCTTTCCGATCGCCTCATCATACCATCAGCGATGTCGCATTGGTAGGAGGAGGAAGTTTTCCACAGCCCGGAGAAATATCGTTGGCACATCATGGAGTTTTGTTTTTGGATGAATTGCCTGAATTCAAGAGGACAGTATTGGAAGTAATGCGTCAGCCGCTGGAAGACCGAACGATTACAATATCGAGAAGTAAGTTTTCGGTCGAGTACCCCGCAAGTTTTATGTTGGTAGCGAGTATGAATCCCTGCCCATGCGGGTTTTACAATCATCCTGAAAAGGATTGTGTATGTGGTCCGGGTATAGTGCAGAAGTATTTGAACAAAGTTTCTGGACCTCTATTGGATCGCATCGACATACATATAGAAGTAACTCCGGTGAGTTTTGATCAGTTGTCGGATCAACGGGCCGGTGAGAAGAGTACAGTAATCCGTTCACGAGTGATCCATGCTCGCAATGTGCAAGAACTGCGATTCACGGAAGATACTGGGATTTTTTGCAACGCACAGATGGATAGCAGAACATTGAAGAAGTTGTGTCAGATTGATACGTCCGGACATCAGTTACTAAAAACCGCCATGGATCGACTCAAGTTATCTGCCCGAGCCTATGATCGCATTCTCAAAGTTGCGCGCACAATAGCCGATCTCGATTCCAGCGATCGCATAAGGCCCGAGCATTTGGCGGAGGCGATACAGTATCGGAGTTTGGATAGGGAGAATTGGGCTGGCTAGAGCTTCGCTATAGCCAGCCCGGGCGTTGCCCAGGTCGATGTAGATGGTGCCCTTACAGGGCGTTTCGCGGGAGTTATCTATAGGTTGGAAAAAAGTAATTAATGAAAAACGCACTAAATAGGTTCATGAGAAACCGATCTGAATCCTCAATAACCGCGATGAAGTCGCATCATTCAATAATATCGAATCCTATCACAAACCCCACTGAAGGCGCATCATATACTAGGAATAAATCCATCAGAGATCCCCCGCATCCTCCGCGCTGAAGGCGCATTATTTAATAACATCGGATCTTATCACGAACCCCACACGAACCGCGCTGAAGGCGCATCATTTAATAATATCGAATCCTATCACAAACCCCACTGAAGGCGCATCATGTGCTAGAAACAAATCCATCACAGATCCCCCGCATCCACCGCGCTGAAGGCGCATTATTTAATAACATCGGATCTTATTACGAACCCCACACCAACCGCGCTGAAGGCGCATCATATACTAGGAATATATCCATTAACGATCCCCGCTTTCACCGCGCTGAAGGCGCATTATTTAGAAACACCGAATCCCATCACGAACCCCACACCAACCGCGCTGAAAGCGCATCATTTACTAGATCGCATAATTTATTAACGAATCATCTCAAAAAACCGAAACATTAAAAATCAAATTTATCATGGGCCAAAGCTTAGTAAAAAATTACGTCCACATCGTATTCTCTACGAAATATCGACGAAAACTCATCGACGATGAAATCGAATCCGAATTATTCGCCTATCTCGGAGGAATATGTAATGATCTGAATTGTCAAGTCCTCAACGTTGGAGGATACAGAGATCATGTCCACATTTTATGTATGTTGTCGAAGAACATTCCATTAGCCAAGTTGATGGAAGAAGTAAAGGGACATTCCTCAAAGTGGATAAAAACAAAAGGTGAACGATTTAAACAATTTCGTTGGCAAAACGGATATGCCGCATTTTCCGTTGATGAGCGAGGTATTGAGATTGTGCGGAAGTACATCGAAAATCAAAGGGAACACCACTCAGGAAAAACCAAAGAACCCTTCGAAACGGAATTGATCCGATTGCTCGAGGAGAACAATATTCCTTATGATTTTATGTATTTATTTGATTGACAAATGTCTTTCATACTGAATTTTTCAAAAAAAACTTTCGAAGAATTTGGCTCTGAAATTATGTGCGAGGACAGTTCGTCTTGAATCCGATTATTAATTTTTCACAATACGTTTCGAAATAGAATTTTCGTTCACTTGAAATTGAAGGGAATAAACTCCATTGGCCAATGAACCAATGTTCAATTCCCAAGTACTGAAACCGGACTTTCTATTTTTCAGGTGTTCTTTTAAAACGACCTTACCGGTGATATCAGTAATTGTGACAGAAATATCAGCGTTGGTGTAAAGTGTATAGTCAACCATTAATCTGTCGGAAGAGGGAATTGGGTAAACATTGATATTCGATACATCTTGTAATTCTTGTACACCGACTTCGTACGTGACAGTAACGTCCGGGCTATCGGGTGCCAATTCCTTGTTCCCACAGAAGTCAGTGGCCAAGGTGTAGAATTGGTACATAATTCCATAATCAAGATAGACTACGAGGCTGTCACTGTTGGTGCGCACCTTTTTTTGGAAGGCCCCTCCATCTGCAGATGCATAGAAATCGACAAAATCAACTCCTGAGTGCATATCTTGCTTGTTGAAATAAAGCACAAGTACAGAATCTGCTACTGTTGCTTCTGTGCCAGTGATGAAGCTCTCAGGTGCTTCTGCATCAATGGTGTTGTTGTATATCTCAGTAGAAATGGGTTCAAGTAAATCGAAAAAAATCTCTGCTTCCATCGGAAACTCCGTGAGGTGACTTTGATTTTCTTTTTGCATCACACTAAATACGAAATAGCCTTCACCAAAAGGAGCATCCACATTCGGAGGTAAGAAACCATCATCCGGATTATCAATAAGGGCGCGTGTTTCCAGATTGAGGCTTTCAAACAATACATGCACAAGTCCTGCACTATCCGGTGCATTTCCGGTTACGCGAAGTAGGCAATTTTCAAAACTCGATTGGTCCACTTCGCTCACGAAAGAGTTTCGAAAGGGTGCAAGAGCATACAACTGCTCACCCACTCCAAAAGCCTCGTAGCGGAAGGTGGAGATATCGAATTTGGCAGTGTCAAGCAGGGTGTTCACTCGTACTTCTACCACGTTTGCAGTGGCCGTATCAACGTTCTCGAAGGAAACAGTGTAGTCCATTCTTCTATTGTTTTGAATGTAGTGCACATCTGTAAAGCCAGCGGGACCATATATGGCATTGGGATCAAAACCAGATACAAAATTCAAGTCGTCTTCATCTTCTTCGTCACCATCATTGTCGGGATCTCCATCTTCATCCGAGTCGATAGGAACAAAAGGTACACACTCAATTCCCAAAGGTAGCGGTCCGCAATCTCCGCCTTCAGGAGTATCTAAATCCTCGGGCTCTTCATCACTGTCCTCACCATCCAAATCATCTCCCATATCATCATTTAACCATTTTTCAATAGCATCAGCAATGTCATCCATAGCTTCCTGAGACACCTCTTCATCTTCAGGCGCAGGAACAAAGGGCTGTTGAGGATTGGCCGGTGCGTTGGGCATGATGGGTGAAAAAATCGCTCCCGCCACCTGCTGACCACCACTTACGGGACCCGTACCGCCATTGTTGACCGGACCGCCTTGATTGCCGCAACCTACGCAGCCAGTCGGAGGACCACCACCACTGGACCCGGGCCCAGGGCTTACGGTGTAATTAGGGCTTGGAAAACCAGGACTATTGTATGACGATCCACCACTTGTGCCTGTTACCAATCCTGAAAGCAATCCAGTTAATAAAGAATTATTCAATAGCCCTCCGGTAGCCAGACCTGTTCTTCCTGCCGAACTGGTAATACCCTGAGGAGTAAAACTTGTCAATCCACCGATAAAGGAATTCACTTGTGTGGGACTAAAAATAGAATTAGCCAACACACTTTGTATTTGCATTGGTTGAACATTTGTTGCAAGTACATTAAACATAAGCGTGGTCGTTTCACCCGGACCAAGCATTGGAATAATATAGTGACCAAAATAAACGCTATCTTGTGTTAAGAGATCCAAAGACGTTACAAGGCCTCGGTTTACACTATCCAGGTAATGATCTACAAAGGAGGGTGCCTTCAGATCAGAAAGCAGGGCCACGGAAACATTTTGTTTGGTAAAACTCACGAAGTTCTGCAGTCCAAAAACTGTTTGATTTCCATCGTTCGAAATATTCACCAACACTTTCTGATTGCGGTTGAGAAGCTGTCTTGCGGGCGCAACAATGTATGTGCTGAGGTTTATTGGAGCCACCGGCTCTAGTGCTATTGCGTTGAATATCGTATCCAAAAAAACTCCGGGTACTTCTACTGCCAAATTCCAGTCGCCAATTGTTTCACTCACAAAATTGAAGGTGGCGGTGAGGTGGTGACTGCTACTCCAATTAATATTGGTAGGTAGTATTTCTTCTCCTTCTCTGAAAAGTTTTACAAGCGAGCCTTCTATAAAGCCAGCACCTGTAATGGTTGCCACCACATAGTTGGTGTTGGCGCTTACGCTGGGAGTGAACACGCCCGCGCCATTGATGTCTATCGTTTTGGTAATAGCATCGTCTCCACAAACATTGTAATTGAACTGCGTGACATCGTATTGACCGCCCAAATCATACAAGTGAATTGCATTAACCTGCGTTGAAGTCGCCCCATCGCCAAAGTCCCAAAGAAGACTATCGGCATACTGAGAATTATCATCGAAGAATGCCAGGTCATCTGTTATATTGAAAGTGAAATCTGCTTCTGCCGCATAGCTGGTGCAAACCACAAAAGGTCGAGGTTCTGCCAGTGTCCAATTGTTGTCGGCATTCTTGTAGCGGATGTACAGGTTGTGATTTCCCAACTCCATGGTGGGTAGCAAAAGACTTATATCATACTCTAAAGAATCCGATGCAGACGAAACGGTGAATGGAGTTCCATTTCCAACACCTGGCTCTACGTCCACAAAGTACTCTCCAGAAACAATATTGTTGTCTAATGCCTGAATGGAAGTAACATAAAAACTTCGTGCATCCAGAGCTGACCAACTTCCTGACTGATTTTTAAAACGCATTCCGAGTTGGTGAAAACCCTGAGATAAGCTTCCGAGGGTGATAGCATAATTCTGTTCAATGGAATCAGCTTGCGAAGAAATGTCGAGTGGCATTCCATTGCCTACTCCGGGCTCTATGTCTATAAAGTATTCGCCTGCAACGATGGTTTCGTTAGACATGGGAAGTGGCTGTGCAAAAAATGAACGTTGTTCAGCACAGCTCCAAAATCCCAATTCATTCTTAAACCGAATGAGCAAATTATGAAAGCCGGCATCCAGATTATTCAATGGAATTGAGGCAGTGAACTCCAAACTATCATCTGCTGAAAAGGGCACAGAAGTTCCATTGCCTAATCCTGGATCGGTATCAAAAAAGTACTCTGCTCCAACAATTTGCTGGGCAAGAGCTGGAGTCGAAAGGCAGACCGCCAAGAATATGTATATGATGTTTTTCATCGGTTCGATTTTTTCTGAATTGAAATGAATTTTTCAACCACTCTTTTGTTTGTCAATAAGAGAAATTATCAATCATTCTTCGAACCTGTGACCTTCACATGCACGTTCATTGTTCCATTCGTAGGTACAGTTCCATTCAAGATATTCATCACCCGAATCACAGGCTGTTCATCGCTTTCGCCCGTTTCGCTAAAAGTAAAGTTGTTTCCATAAGGCCCGATGTCTTGTCCATCTGTTCCAGCATTGTTGCCAGGTGATGCATCTTGTAGACGGTAGTTGTAAAGGGCTGGCTGATAAATTGGATACGCGGCATAATCCAAGTTTACAAACAAGGGGTCCTGACCAACTATGTTGTTGCTGCCTGTATTGGTTCCACCTATAATTGCATCGTTGGCTGTCAAGTAAGTAAGGTTGTTGTTGAAAACACAGTTTTGTAGACCACCGTAAGGGTTGGAAGGACTAAACCGCACGAAAATGTTGTTGTCAAAAACAGCATTGTATGCATAGAGTTGAGGCATCACTGATTCCGACATGAATAGATTATTCTTTACTACCACATTGGTCATGTTGGCTCCAAAACCCTCATACCATGTGCATCGAATAATATTGTTCTGAATGAGGATGTTGTTTCCGTTCACATCAAAACCAATGTTATTGATGGAACAATTTTCAATGACTATATCGCCATGATAATTCTCCCCATAGCTTGGGTTGTTTCCATAATTTGTTCCAAAAAAACCTACATGGCAATTGTGCACAGTAATTCCATTACTATAATACCAAACCCCATTCGGTGGATTAGTCGTGTTGAAACTATCAACCCACAAGCCAATAAAAGTTGATCCGGAGCCCATTGTTTCGGCAAATCTTATTTCTGAGATACGTGCTTTAAGCGGTAAGTCTTTGTTGGGATTGTGACCTATGCCAATCAAAGTAAGCGCTTTTGTTAAGACCACATTTCCATAGGAATTGGTGGAAGGTTGAATCATGAGTGTATCACCAACGGCCGCGCTGTCTATTGCTGCCTGAAGGCTGTAGAATTGACCGGGATTGGCGTTGCTGTTGTTCACAACATAGATCGTTGCGAACGACTGAACAGTTGAAAAGAGCATTACAACAGCCAAAAGGAGTGAGTTGCGGATTTGTTTCATTTTGCTTTGAATTATGAGAATACAAAGCAGAAACAATTTGAACAACTTATCAATAGCGAATACTCGCTAGATTAACTTTTCCTTGATGGCTTTACTTACTGCTTCTCCCAATGAATGGACGTGCAATTTGTCGTAAATATTCCGGATATGTGCATTTACTGTGTGATACGAAACTCGTTTTTGAGTGGCAATCATTTTATAACTCATACCATCGACAAGCGCGGAAAGAATCTCTTTTTCTCTTGTGGTTAGTTCATATTCGTTCGTATCACGAACTTCAGGGCTATTTTGAAAAAAGAGAAGTACTCGTTGTGCAATAGCAGGGGTCATCGGCGCTCCTCCGGCATAGACATCACGTATAGCCTCTATTATTTTATCGGGAGATGCTTTTTTTAGAATATAGCCATTGGCCCCGGCTCGAATACTTTCGAATATTTTGTCATCATCTTCAAATACGGTTTGCATGATTACGGCCAAACCGGGAAATTCTTTACGTATGGCAAACACTCCTTTCATACCATCGACGTTTGGCATCTCAATATCCATGAGAACCACATCAGGTTTAGTTGATTTAATGGCCTGAATTACAGTACTACAGTCTTCATAAGCCCCTGCGAATTCCAAATCATCGTATAAGGACAGCAGCATTTTAAGGCTGTCCCGTCGAGAGGCGTTGTCGTCAAATATGAGTACTCTTATTTTATTCATTCAGGTGAATAATTACAATCGAGAAAGGTAAGGATTCTATTGGGTGGGCGCATCACTAATATTTGCTATACTGAACACTACCTCAATCTTAGTTCCCGCTGATTGAACTGAATCTACTTTCATTTCGCCCTTCAATTCTTTGGTGCGTTGCTGCATATTGCCAAGGCCATTACCGACCGAATTCTTATTCTGATTCATTCCTAAACCGTCGTCTTGAAATATTAGCATTAATTGTCCGTATTGCACGGTCATTTTTATACGCACAGTCTGGGCCTGACTATGTTTTGCGATATTGCTGATGGCTTCTTTAGAAATCAGATAGATGTTCTTTCGCGCTGTCATACTTATTTGCACATCTGAGGATGTTTCATTCTCGAAATACAATTCTATATCCAACGGCTGTAGTGCTTCCAGTCCATGAATTTTTATTCTATTCATTAAACTTAGCAAAGAGTCATTTTTCGGATTAATACTCCATACAATATCGCTCAGACTCTCCATCATAGTGCTCGCATTATAACTTATTTGCGAGAGCATTTCGGGAATGACTTCGGGAGATTGGCCGATTTTTTCCATCGCAACCCTGCTGTAAATATTGATACTTGAAAGGGAAGCTCCAACATCATCATGAAGATCTGAAGCTATTCGATTTCTTTCTTCCGAAATGGCCTCCATTCGTTCTTTCAGTGATTTTAATTCGATTTCATTTTGAGCATTTTGAAGTTGTTCCTTGTACTGGAATTGGGCTATTCGATTTCGTTGCTTGAAAATTTGAAAAGCGATTATAATAATGACAATGAGTAAAAAAACTAGTATTCCGAACACAATGGCTACAGTTTTTCTTAAACTCAATTCCTTTATTTGAGCAGAATTTAATTCATCTGCCAAAATTAATTTCTGATTTTTTTCGTAATAGTCTTTTAAAATATTCACTCGCTGCGTTTGCTGCTTGCTGCTTACCTGACGTTCTAGTTGATTTAATTTGTTTAGCAATTCGTTTCCACGTGGCACATCATTGAGACTTATGCATTGATCAATTCCTAGTTGCAGGAATTGTATTCTGGAGAAGTCGGTATTCAGTGGATTAGAATTTTCTGCCAACCCGATTTCCAACCAATAGTAAACGCTATCAACATTGCCAAGAGCATAGGAAATCTTCATGAGAGTGCCACAGAGAGATTGGATAACATCGTGATGTGGACTGGAAATAACAGAGAGCAAACCGGAGGCGGCTTCTTCCTTAGATCCATTCAGGTTTTGCTGCAACAACATGGCTTCAGCTATATTCCATTTGGCTAGAGCTGTGCCTCGGGATCTTCCGCGACGCTGAGCTTCTTCTATGGATAAAGTTGAATAATAGATCGCACTGTCCGGAGAGTTTAATTTGAGAAAACACTCACCAAGATTGCCCAAGGCATGATATTGAAACGATAGCCATTCATTTTCGTGGTAAGGTGATATAAGTTTCGCAGCAGTTTTAAAATGAGGCAGGGCTTCATCATTTCGATTTAGGTTCATTAAAAATAGGCCGATCAAATTTTCTGTATTTCCTAACAGCGCTTTGTCATTCAATTCAGTAGCTATAGCAGATCCTCGTAAAGCACTGTTCAGCCCTTGTTCAAATAGGGCATTGTAGTACATTACTTCCGATTCGTAACAATGCAAATAATAGAGATCTGTTTTTGACAATTGGTATTCCGATTGAGCAAATGCACTGCTCAAAATGTATTGAGCGCTATCGTAATTGCTGTTGTTCATATAGGCGGTAGCCTGAAGTAGAACAGCGTTAATTTCAGAACTGGTTCCTTGAAATCCTTGAGCGCTGGAGTTTTGCGTATTTGAAAGGAAAAGTATCAAGAAAATAATTGAAAGAACCACAACTCTTTTCATGGTATTCCACATATTAAATTTGGAAGGTATTTGCGATGGTGAAAGTACAAATGCCATATAAAGCGGTGTTGTCAATTCCATCTGTATAGGTGTCTCCATTTTGCACGCTTTGAATGCTCCGAACAAAGCTCGTTGTTGATCTATTACAGAGTCCGTTTTGTGCATAAAGTCTTAGCGATTTCCTCAATGGATTAGGGAACGGTCAGCTGCATCAAATCTAATGACAAAAGTGAATTAGGGTGATCAAGATTATTAGATTATGAAATTCATCATTCATAGCTCATAATTTCCCTGAACGTTTCCCCAAACGCGAACCCGCATTTTCCGTGATAATAATGTCGCTCCTACGGAGCTTGGAGGATTAAGCGATTTTCCATTTTCCATTTTAGATTTCCCCCTACCTTCGTTTTTTCCAAATGAACCAAGAAGATGGCCTTTCAGATTACCAGTCAAGATCAGTACACGGGTGAGTACAAAAAAAGCATCCAATCCCCCGAATCTTTTTGGGACGATATAGCTTCTAACTATCTCTGGCGCAAAAAATGGGACAAAACCCTTGAATGGAAGTTTGATGAACCAAAAGTGAAATGGTTTTTAAATGGAAAATTGAACATTACTGAAAACTGTTTGGATAGGCATGTAGAGACAAGAGGGGATAAGGTAGCTCTGATCTGGGAGGCGAATGATCCAAAGGAAATGTCGCTGCGTTTTACCTATCGTGAATTACTCGCGAACGTAAATCGAATGGCAAACATTCTGAAAAATCTCGGTGTCAAAAAAGGGGATCGGGTTTGTATATACATGCCGATGATTCCTGAATTGACCTTCGCAGTATTGGCTTGTGCGCGCATCGGTGCTATTCATTCGGTTGTATTTGCAGGGTTTAGTGCCAGTGCTATTGCGGACAGAATAATTGATAGCTCGTGTGCTTTTGTTATAACAGCCGATGGTCTAAATCGCGGAGCCAAACAGATACCTGTAAAAGCTGTTGTGGACGAAGCCCTTGAACATTGTTCAAGTGTCAAAAAAGTTCTTGTAGTGAATCGCCTCAACTGGCCAATTACCATGTTGGACGGTCGCGATCATTGGTACCATCATGAATTGATGAACGTATCAGATCAATGTCCCGCCGAAGAAATGGATAGCGAAGACGAACTTTTTATACTATACACTAGCGGAAGTACCGGCAAACCCAAAGGTGTTGTGCACACATGTGGGGGATACATGGTGTATGCAGGTTATTCTTTTGCTAATGTTTTTCAATACCAAGAGAATGAAATATTCTGGTGTACCGCCGATATCGGTTGGATTACAGGTCACAGTTACATCGTTTATGGACCCCTCCTACAAGGTGCAACCACATTGATGTTCGAAGGAGTTCCTACTTACCCCGACCCCGGACGTTTTTGGCAAGTAGTAGATAAACACAAGGTGAATATTTTTTACACAGCGCCAACAGCTATTCGATCGTTAATGGCATGTGGGGTAGATCACGTTTTAGCCTACTCCTTGCATTCTCTGCGTGTTTTGGGTTCTGTAGGCGAACCGATAAACGAAGAAGCATGGCATTGGTATCATACACATGTAGGCAAAGGAAAATGTCCGGTCGTAGATACTTGGTGGCAAACGGAAACCGGTGGAATTATGATATCGGGATTAGCGGGAATCAGCGAATTGAAACCTGCTCACGCGGGACTTCCACTTCCGGGTATACGGCCGATACTGGTCGATTCAGAAGGAAGAGAAATTCAGGGAAATGGAGAGGAGGGATATCTATGTATTAAGTTTCCATGGCCATCGATCATTCGAACTACCTATGGGGATCATGAACGTTGTCGAATCAACTACTTTGCATCGTACAAAGGACTGTACTTCACGGGCGATGGTGCTCGTAGAGAGGAAAACGGCATGTATCGCATTATCGGAAGAGTGGATGATGTGATCAATGTAAGTGGTCATCGCTTTGGAACCGCTGAGATTGAAAACGCCATCAATCAAAACAAAAAGGTGGTGGAAAGTGCAGTTGTTGGTTTTCCACATGACATAAAAGGTCAGGGGATTTATGCTTATGTGATCCTTCATCCGGCAGAAGAAGGAAACAATCATACACGCGATGAAATTATTGAAGCAGTTGTCGAGCATATCGGACGAATTGCCAGACCGGATAAAATTCAGTTCGTAAGCGGACTACCCAAAACGCGAAGTGGAAAAATTATGCGACGCATTCTACGGAAGGTCGCAGAGGGAGAGATAGGTTCATTGGGGGATACTACTACGTTATTGGATCCGCTGATTGTGGATGAGATCATAGCAGGAAGAATCTAAAACTTTTTTCTTCAATTGTAGTTAGATGAAGTTTTCGAATTCGTTTTACTTTTATTTACAGAATTGATAATGACTTGGCCTCAATTCAATTTTAGGCATTGAAAAAGTTCTATTTTTAGTCCAAAATCAAACTTATGAGAGCGGTACTTTTTATTCTTGTTTTGACTCTTCATTTTTTTGTGAATCCTGTTGTTGCTCAAGAAGATACTTTGACATGCACTTGGTTGGAGCCTTTCACGGTAAATTCAGGTGTTCAATATGAAAAAATAGAGTGGGGCATTGATCTTCCTCCAAGAGTACAAGAGGCAATTCAGAATTGGATTTCAAATCAGCGAAACGGATCCAATCTCAGTCCTGCGATAAACCCTTTTGATCCGGATCAATTGGATGTATACGGATATATTTCAAGAAGCAATGTCATGAGCACGGGTGGACTAATTGAAGAGCAAGTTCGAGAAAGTGTTTATGGTTTTTATTTCGAAGATTACAGGCGTAATATTTCGAGTACAGATAAAAACGAATGGGATTGGGATGATAGAAAAAACAACTTTCCTTTTCGAGTTCGATGGGCTGCAGGACTTGCCGGAAATTACGCGATGGAAATAACTGTTTCATGTCCGTCACTGGGCATAAAGCAATTTGGTCTCAGTCGATTTACGGTAGCTGAAGGAAATCCAAAAAACGGATTTATAGGCATCTCGGAGAACCGACATTATTTCTCCACCCCCGACGGAGAAGTCTATTTTCCTGTGGGTAAAAATGTTTGGGAAGGTGCATACGATTGCGAATGTTTTGTCAAACAAAGCACAACCACTTCAGCGGAGGGTTTATGTGAAAAATGTTTTGTAGAAGATTCAAATGATTTGTGTTGCGGTCTAAATGATCGCAATAGGGAAGGTCGATACAAGAAATGGGACAAAGAAAAAACGGTTCGCGAGATGTGTCTTCCACTTGCTTCCTATCTCAAGTTGCACCATGTTCTCGAACAAATGGAAAGGAGTGGAGCCAATACCATTCGATTTCCCATTTATCAAAGTTCGTATGAAATCGAATTTGAAAAAGTAAATAATTACCTCGACAGACAATACCAGGCGTGGGAGTTTGACAAGCTAGTCGAGAAGTGTGGCGAATTGGGATTGATGATTCAACTCAATATGGGGATTCAGACACCCTTGCAAAATCATCCGTATGGACAAGTGAATTGGGATTTTTTCGACACCAATATTTGCGATGAGAAGGGGATGGGTCAGGCTTGGTGTTACCACTCTGAATTGAAACTAGAGAACCCAATTGATTTTTTTACAAGCGAAGAAGCAAAAAGAATGTATAAGAAGAAATTGCGTTACTTTTTCGCTCGTTGGGGATATAGCAGTAAATTTTTGCTGATCGAATTGCAAAGTGAGATCAATGGTGTCGGCACCGGCACTATATATGAACACTCCAAGGAGGGATGCACATACTGGAACAAACCAAAACATATTCCGATTATTTACTATGGCGATTTGAGTTACCGCAAGGCGATTTCTGATTGGAATATTGAAATGGCTAGGTACATAAAAAATGATTTATCACACCGCAAACATCTCATTTCGGTTGATTACACGGGCAAAGCGCCAATGACCCCTTATCCCGATTCTCCGGATAACCCATGTGGATCTTCGGCCTTAGATAGAAGTTGGGAAGATGCCAATCTCGATGTAATTTGTTGGAATAACTACGGTGCGGGTGCCACGCGTTTTAGGGGATTTGCAGTGGAAGAATATGGATTGGATGAGAGACGCGTAGGATTTTTATGTGAAGGTACTGAACCGGTAGTAGGATTTGAAAAACTGGATAAACCTGTTGTCTATGGTGAAAATGGATTCGGAGATGCCATTATGGCTTGTGATCACACCGGTTTTATAAAAGAAATAATTGCGCTACCATTTTCCGGACATGCTAATTCGGGAATGAGTTGGGATGAAATCATTGATACCACCCATTGGTCCTGGATGGGTAGTGCTCGCAGATTTATGGATGAAGAAGTTCTTTCGAGGGCCAACATCGGAAAGGGTGATTGGCGTCCCGGTTATTCGAACAGCGAGGACGGTGGGACCAGTCGAGTAGAAACGGTTTATCTCATGCACGACGAACGAGGCAAGAAAAAACTCGCAGGTGTAATCATGAATCGCAGTTGGAACTGGTATACGATCAGCGAAGGAGCTGTGTGTGATGTCATGCCCGATGAAAGTATAATTCCATCCTTCATGAATTCCTTTGTTGAAGCCAATGCAGCAACAGAGCCGATAAAAGTTTCTTCGATGCAGTTGTTGCGCAAGTACACCATCGAATATTTTGATCCCATTACACTCGAAAAAATAGGAACAGAAAAAGTAAATGCCGGAGGAGGCAAACTCGAATTGGCCAACTATCCACCTCTTACCATGGAAAGACCTTTTGTGTTTTTTAAAGTCTCACGAGCAAAGACCAGGGGGGAGGAAAGGGCGTTTACAGGGGAGTAGGAGCGGTTTTTGGAGATGATTTTACACAGCTCAACGGAATTAGCCAATTAGCCAATATGCCAATTAGCCAATGGGAGTTCGGTTATTGAGATGATCCTACATTACTTAACGCAATTAGCCAATTAGCCAATATGCCAATTAGCCAAAGTCAGAGACGTTTTCGCTGACGAATTCAGGCTTTTCAAAATCGTAATCGTTTCGCCGGAGATCGACAATTGGCACATTAGCACATTAGCACATTGGCACATTGAATTATTGGCACATTAGCACATTGGCTAATTGGCTAATTGTTTTTCAATGTAGTCTATCAACGAATGAATCACTTTAATATGAATTTCTTGCACGCGATCGGCGTAGCCATTCCAAGGCACACGGACTTCGACGTCGCAGAGAGGGGCGAGTTGACCGCCGTCTTTTCCGGTGAGACCAACAACTACGATTCCCATTTCTTTGGCACGTTTTGCGGCTTCGAGCACATTAGCACTATTTCCACTCGTTGATATAGCAAGTAAAATATCTCCTTGTTTTCCGAGGGCTTCGAGATAACGAGAAAAAATATATTGATATCCATAATCATTTCCAACACATGAGATATGTGAAGGATCTGAAATACTGATGGCCGGAAGAGCTTTTCTATTATCGCGATATCGTCCACTCAACTCCTCTGCAAAATGCATCGCATCGCACATGCTACCGCCATTTCCGCATGAGATAATTTTTCCGCCACTCTGAATAGCTTTGACCATCGCTTCTCCCGCATTTTCGATAGCAACGATGTTAGAGGCATCATTTAAAAACTGAGTTAACAGGGAAGATGCATCTTCGAAGTGTTTGCGGATGGGGTTGGACATGGGGTACGTTTTGTATAAATAATGTGCAAGGTAGTTAATGTGCAAATATGCAGATTGGGGTGGCGTTCCAAAAACGATTCAGGCTTTTTTTACCACAAAGAACACGGAGAGTTAGCACAAAGGGCACGGAGAGTTTTTAAAGGAACGTTCTCAGGAGAACGGAGATCACAGAGCCATACGGAACGCTTGTCCTCGAGAGACGTGAAGGTGCATTTAATGTCCAAACCTTGTCCTGTTTCTTCGAACTTGGAACTGTTCATCCTTTTGGCTTCGCTCGGTTAGAGTTCACGTTTATAAAACCGTAATCGTGACGCCGGAGATCGGCAATTGGCACATTAGCACATCAGCACATTAGCACATTGTATTTTGCCAAATCATCTCAGAGTTACGCGAACGCCACCCCTCGGCTGCGCTCGGGGACCGAACGTCGTTCATATGTATAAAAACCTCGGCTCCGCTCGGTTAGAGTTCACGTTTATAAAACCCTAATCGTTTCGTCGGAGATCTGCAATTGGCACATCAGCACATTAGCACATCAGCACATTAATTAATTGTATTTCCGGAACACCGGCTTGATCTCCTCACCCACAAGGTATTTCTCCACCCCTTCATCAATTCCGCGTTGAAGGATTTCGCAGCTTTCATCAAACGCATTTAGCATCCAATCTATATCTTCAATCGTGTGGGAATAACATGGAGAGAGGATGCCTTGATACAATATGCCTCTGCGAATCATTTCTTGCATGAAGAGAGTGCGAAGGAAAAAGTCCGGCTCACCTTTGGAGTTTTTTATTAAGAGACCTACGCTCCAATTGAAGCCTGTGAGTTGAAAATGATTCTGCATATTTCGTGCAGAAACAATTTCGTTTACACCATTAATAAAGTAGTCGCCGATTTTGTGATTGTGTGCTATCACAGGTTCGTTTTCGAAAATCTCGATGGTAGCTAGACCGGCCGCAATGGCGTGGGTTTCGCCGCCGTGAGTGGTAGAAACCAAAAACACCTTGGGTTCTCCGGTGCGTTTGATACCGCCATATTCCATTATTTCACGTTTGCCTGTAAGAGCACAAAACGAAAAACCATTGGCGATGCCTTTGCCCCAAGTAGCCATATCGGGTTCGGCATTGAATTTTTTGATACTACCCGGAAAATCCGTTTTGAATCCGGTTATCATTTCATCCATGATCCACAATGCACCATGTTTGTGTGCGAGGTCAAGGGCTTTTTGATAAAAGTCGAGTGGAAGTTCAATCCATTTTTCCGGTTCACTTATGATGCAGGCAATTTGACCGGGATATTCGTTAAACATTCTCTCCAGATCTTCGAGGGAATCTTGTTTGTAAAGAAGCGTTTGATTTTTGATTTCGCGAGGCACACCAAAATCGCAGGCAGTGCTACCGATGAACCAATCGTCGTATGAGTAGAATGGGTGTTCTGCGGGACGCGCTACAAGCGTTCTTCCCGTGTATGCACGTGCGAGTTTGATGGCAGCCGTGGTGCAAACAGATCCATTTTTAGCAAACTTGATCATGTCGTGTTGGGGAACAATCGACAAGAATTTCTCGGCCATTTCGCGTTCGATCACGGAAGGACGAGAGAAGTTGACCCCTTTTTCGAGTTCTTCGCGCACCCGTTGGAGCACAGGTTCGTAGGCATGTCCAAGCGATACGGCCGTAAGACCCATCAAGGTATCGAGGTATTTATTTCCATCGAGGTCCCAGCAGTAAGCACCTTTTCCGTGGGTAATGGCAGCTGGGGAGAGGATCGGAAACTGATCGTCTCCTTTGCTGTAAGTGTGAGCCCCACCCGGAATCAGGCGATGAATCACATTGCGGTATTCGTCGCTTTTAGAAAAGTTCGAAATTAATGTCAGTTGACCTTTTGCGATATTCATGACGCAAAGCTACGCAGGGCGGATGGAATGGTGTTCATGTATTCGAGGTATAAAACCGAACAATTATTGGGTTTTTTGAACGAAATGTTTCGCACCCATATGCGCTCTCATTCTCCTCTCTCACTTTGTTACGGCCTCACCCCTAACCCCTCTCCATCCCCTTTCGACAAGCTCAAGGACACGATAAACTGCCAATGACAAGTATACATTTTCACGTCTTTAAGTGACCATTGTTCTTCGAGGGCCTCACCCCTAACCCCTCTCCAAAGGAGAGGGGAACCGATCCTGCTAACTGAAAAATTCACGTTTCTTAAAACCTCGACCCTTTGAAAACTGAACATTTCAAATAACGTGAACGTCCCCCTCTCCCCTGGAGAGGGGCTAGGGGTGAGGCCTTCAACGGTTTCGAAAAACGCAGGCTGTTGAATTATATGTGTGCGAATAAGGAGAACGTGAAGAGCTTTTTTTATTAATACTGTTAAAACCGTGCACCTTATCTTCGCGGAGTGGAATTAAGAGCGGATAATATCGTTAAACAATACGGCAAACGACTGGTCGTAAAGGGTGTATCCTTTACGGTTCGTCAGGGCGAAATCGTAGGATTACTGGGTCCGAACGGCGCCGGTAAAACCACTTCGTTTTATATGATCGTCGGACTTATCCGTCCGAACGAAGGCAAAGTTTACCTCGATTCTACCGAAATCACACACGAACCCATGTTCCGTAGGGCTCAGCTCGGTGTTGGCTATTTACCTCAAGAAGCGTCGATCTTTCGAAAACTTTCGGTAGAGGATAATATCAAGGCCATATTGGAGATGACCAAACTCACCAAAAAGGAGCAGGCCATCAAACTCGAAACCCTGCTCGATGAATTTGGTCTTACCGCCAAACGCACCTATCAGGGTAATTACTTATCCGGAGGTGAACGTCGCAGAACGGAGATTGCCCGAGCTCTCGCCACCTCTCCCAACTTCATTCTCCTCGATGAGCCCTTTGCCGGTGTCGATCCCATAGCCGTGGAGGACATCCAGAAGATCGTTGCACAACTACGTCTTAAGAACATCGGTATTCTAATAACCGATCACAACGTACAAGAAACTTTATCCATTACCGACAGAGCTTATCTCCTTTATGATGGTTCCATCCTAAAAGCCGGAACAGCGGAGGAGTTGGCGGCGGATGAGCAAGTGAGAAAAGTGTATTTGGGTCAGAATTTCGAGTTGAAGAAGCATAAGGTGTTGTAGGGATTATTGCAGTCGGTGTCTTTTTCAGGCTCCAAATCCAAAGCCCTAACCTCCTATCTTTGATTCATGAAACCTAGTCTTTCCCTTTTTGTGGTAGTTGTATTTAGTCTTATAGGGAATTCGTCATTCGCTCAACCCTGCAAAGAAGTGGTAGGATACTATCCGGGTTGGCAGTGGTATGATAGAGGGCAGTTGGTGAATCCTTTTACCATCAACTATTCAAAGTATACAATTTTGAATTATGCTTTTTTTAATCCGAATCCCGATGGAACGATTACCGGATTGGATCCTTGGGCCGATGAAAATATTTTATTGGGTCAAATAAATTGGTCAACAGATCCGGTTTCGCATTATCCAAACACAGGGCTTATTGATCGTGCGCACAACGAAGGAGTGAAGGTTCTCATCTCGGTTGGTGGATGGACATTGTCTACAAATTTTTCGGCCATTGCAGCTGATCCGGTCAAACGTCAACAGTTTGCCGAAGACTGCGCTGAACTCGTTTCTTATTACAATTTGGATGGCATCGATATCGATTGGGAATATCCCGGTTTTGCAGAACATGGCGGAACACCTGCTGATGGAGCCAACTACATCCTCTTGTTGCAAGAAGTGCGGTCGAAGCTCGATCAACTTGAAGTGGAGATGAATGAGGAGTACATCATTACAGCAGCTCTTCCGGCAGGTATATCACACATGGAAAATATTGATTGGAATGGTATAGTACCCCTGTTGGATTTACTTAACATTATGACCTACGATTTTAATGGAACCTGGAATTCGGAATGCAATCACAATGCACCTTTGTATTTGCCTTCGACGAGTTCACCGCAGTTCTCCTGTCATGATGCTATTACTGCTTTGATAAATACATATAATGTTCCGGCAGAAAAAATGGTACTCGGAATTCCATTTTACGGAAGGTCTATGAAAACGATAGGTACACCCGAACTCTTTGCTCCGGTCCAAAACGGAAGTGCGGACAATTCAACTTTCTGGGCTGATGAGGGTTCGCCATTGTATTACAATATCCTTTTGCAGCAATATTTATTCACGAACCATTGGGACGAAATAAGTCAAGTACCGTATTTAACCGGAAACGGAATGTTGAACACTTTTGTGAGTTACGATGATGTAAACTCAGTTGAATTAAAAGCTGACTATATTATTGAACATGGTTTGGCCGGAGCCATCATCTGGGAAATAACCGGAGATTATATAGAAACATTTCCGGGCTCGGGTGTCGTAGATGAAACACCTTTAGCAACAGCATTAAACAACGCTCTTTGTCAGAACAGCATCTGTCTAGGAGACTTTAATAATGATCAGTTGCGCAACACTTCGGATCTTCTAATAATGATTGGATACTTAGGACAGAATTGTGGTTCTCCTTATTGTTCAGGTGATCTATCAGGAGATGCGATTGTAAACGTTTCCGACTTATTATTGATGATGAGTTTGTTTGGAACGGAGTGTTTGTAGAAAATTGAAAATGCGGAATGCAAAATTGAAAATGAGGGATTACTTAATCCCGAAACGGCCAAGCTTCAGAGCTGCGATACGTAATTCGGAATCCTCCAAGCTCCGTAGGAGCGACACCTTCCTACAAAACATTTACACTGCGAAATATTAGAATTTAGAAGCTCCGTAGGAGCGACATCTTTATACCGCTCATCAACTTCTATCGCACGAAATCATAATCACTTCCTCCGACTTTCAAACTCGCCCCGCGGAAGGAATATCAAATGCAAAATGCAAAATTGAAAATGAGGATTCGTTTATGAAGCCGTTTCGTTTTTTTGAAACGCAAACCTACCAGCTTCCTGTCCTAGCCATTTGCAGAAGGCCTAAACAAAAAACATTTTTGTGGCCTTTGTGAAAACTCTTTAAGGCCTCTGTGGTAAAAAAAGACCTCCAGTTTTGTTGGAAAGGGAAAGGGCAAGGGCCCCGCAGGTGCGGGGTGACGGTGAGTGTTGAACGTAATCTAGAAACTTATCTTCCCATCAACCGCTCCACATATTTCCCGATAATATCAAACTCCAAATTCACCGGATCGCCGACCTGAAGTTGAGAAAAATTTGTATGCTCATACGTGTACGGAATAATCGCCACAGAGAAAAATCCGTTGCGACTTTGGACTACCGTAAGACTTACACCGTTAATACAGATAGAACCTTTTGAAACAGTAATACATCCGGGTCCTTCGGGATGTTCGAAGGAGAATTCCCAACTGCCTTCTACTTCTCGAATACTTGTGCAATGCCCGCACGTATCTACATGTCCTTGTACAATGTGACCATCGAGACGATCACCTATTTTCATGCAACGTTCGAGGTTAACCAAGCGATCGGGTTTCCATAAAGAGAGCGATGTACGTTGAAGTGTTTCGTCGATAGCGGTGACGACGTAAGAGTTTGCATCTTTTTCTACAACGGTTAAACAAACGCCATCGTGCGCGATACTTTGATCAACTTTTATCTCATCGAGAAAAGGAGCTTCAATTCGGAAGTGAACGTTTTTTCCTTCGGAGCGACATTCTAATACCTTACCTCTGGCTTCAATTATTCCTGTAAACATGCGACAAATTTACTGCCCATTGAAGATTTTACCATCTTTCAATTGAATAGTACCGGAGAAGGATTCAGGAACAATTCCAACCAAGCGAATCGTATTGACAGTAATAGTGTAGTAATAAACACCATCACTCACCAATTCACCGGAGTCCTTCGCAATTCCATTCCACATGATATCGGGATTGATAGTCTCAAAAACCAGAGCACCCCAACGATTAAAAATCTTCAGGTCGATGTCTTTGATATATCTGTATTCAAATGGTTCGTAGTAGTCATTAAAGTCATCGCCGTTTGGACTGAAAATATTAGGTAGAAAGTAAATCGGACAATTATCTACACAAATGATTTCACTAAACTCACTTTCGTTTTGATAGAACAAACCATCCGGCCACAAATTGGGTGTATCTAGAGCTGTAATGGCAAAACAACCTGCTATGCTATTCATGTTTCCGGTTTCATTAAAAACAAAAACAGTGTCTTCCAAGATATTTATCTGGGCATAGAGTTGAAGCGGATCATTTAAAAACGGTGCGTAATAAATATTGTAACCTGTCACGTCGTCGGCACAACTATTATTTGGATTTGTCCAAGTGAGAACATTTGTTTCAAGCGAACAATCGGAGACCATCGTAAACGTTGGCGGACAAGGAGGTGTTCTATCGAATGGTTGCGCACAAACCTGCTGCGAGAAGTTGATCAAAGGGTCGGGAACAAATTGCGCATTGTATGTTCCGATGACTTCAACATAATAACAATACTCTTCGTTGTTGGTGAGTTCATCGTCGATGTAGATCGCCTGACTTGAAGTAGCTAAAAAAGTAAAATCAGTTTCACCCGGAGCTTTTCGATAAATTTTATAAGCGGAATTAAACCAAGGAACGGCCGCTGAAATGGATAGTTCTATTTGATTGTCGTTCGGTGTGAGTGTTAAGAATGGAGAGGCCGCAGAACTTGATGAAGATGCAAGTTCGTTTGAATTAAAAAAGAATTCTACACGATAATTATTTGCTTGTGCAACCGTATTGATATTCTCGTGAATGTAGGTTGTATCTGCCCAATAAAGTGAATTGGATTCAGAGCTTGTGTATATAAGATCTTGAGGATAGCTGTTTCCAACCCCATGATACAATCTGTATTTGTAGGGCGCTTGAAAAACATCTGTATCCAATTCTGTTGGCGGCGACCACCAAATAGTGTCCACACCGGCCGCCGTGGCAGTTACACCCACACTAACTTTAGTAATCACCGGAACTTCTTTTACGATCTCCGCACAGAATTCTTCGGAAGCATAACTGAGAGCACCATCGGGCCAACAAGTCACAATCATGTAGCAATAATTACCCCCATAAAAAACAGAGTTGTCGGTGTAGGTAGTATTAAAAAGTCCTACCGATTGACCCATATAAACATAACCGGTGTATTCGGGAACACCTAATTCACAATTGTCCGGAATGAAATTGTACAAGCCATTTCTTCTATAAATTTTATAGATTACTTCATCTTCTTCATCATCACTAAAAATGGGATAACACGGATGGACATCCCAAAGCAGTTCTATAGAATTACCTAGGGGTTCGGCTATTGGATTTTCGACGGGTGGAGCGACGACCGTTATCTGAATGCTCTCCACATCAACAAGATCTACACTGAAATCATTGTCCAATGCTTCGAAGGTAACGAGGTAAGGTTGCAATCTGATTTCTTCACATTCGGGTTGCCAGTAAAATTGTCCGGTTGAAGGATTAAACGTTGCAGGATTTGCTACTTGGCTCATGGGGCCTCCATTGGCACTAAGTGTGATTGGATCATTATCCGGATCGGTTGCACTTACTACAAAAGTGAGATCGGTTCCGGCTACTATGCATGTGTCAACAAGATTGGCAATGATGGGAGGATTGTTGTCACAAAGCTCCACTGTTATTTGCATATCCCGAACTACGTATCCAACAAGATTGCCATCGCGAAATTCTTCAATTTTAATAGCGATATTAAACTCACCAATTTCAGGTGGCACTACCCAGACCACATCTCCCGTTTGAGAATCGATAGTGAACGTATCGTTGAAATCGGTGTACACATCGGGAAATTGAAACAACGGAAGTGGTTCGCAACCCGCACCCATACAAGGGATCAGAGAGTACACCAATTGATCGCCATCTTCATCAAAGGCCGCAGGATTATGTTCCCAGCGTTTCATAAAGCAAGCACGTTCTTTTGGTGGATTCATCAAAATCACGGAATTATTATGTCCTGTAAGAGGACTAATAATTAGCAAAGATTTTATACAAAAAATGGAACTCACAGATGCAGATCCCCCTTCGCCTCCTAGATTAAGAATACCGGAATTGCGATTTGGATCTTCCATCGAAATCTCAAATTGGCCAGGGCCTGCGTATGTGTGAAATCCTTCGTAGATATTGCGTTGAGCATCTATTTCCGGATAATAAACTATTTCATTTTCGAGGCGAATGAGACTGTCCAAACCGGCTTCAGTCGTTCCCGGTGGTTCATCGCCGAAGCGAACTTTCAACCAAGGACGGTCTGCGATAGCGCTGGTTTTGGTACATGTTATGACAGTAATTTTATAAGTGAATCCGGATACATGTTCGTAGATAATCTCTCCGGCTCTGTTGTGTGTGCCAAATGCATTCAAACCGATTAATACCGGTAAGAAAATGAGAAGTGTTTTTAGGATTCGTTTTTTTCCCGTCATCATTACAGCGAAAGTACGTCAATTCTGATCTCTAACTGTATAGACACCTATTTAGTATAAAGGTTTGTTTGACTCGATAAAAAAGCAAAAGAGTGTGTAGTTACCTTGCAGCCGTAAAATCCCGATCATGAAAATCAAAAAATCAACCGCCAAGACCGGCAAACTTTCCAAAGTTGTCTTTTGTAAGCCAAGCCAGATCGGCAAAATCGAGGACCTGAGCCCCGAGGAAAAAGCCTTTTTGCGCACCGAATCGGAGGCCGGTAAAGATTGGATAGCCATTCATCGCTTGAATTCGCTTTCATCTTTTTGTGTGGTGAAAGACAGTGCTACGCCTGAGTATCTGGAGCGTGTTCGCGGATATGGTGCTACTGCCCAGACGGAGATCAACCGCATGGCTCAAAACGACTTTGCAGTGAGTAATCTCGGGGTTGGACAAGATATTATTCTCTCTTTTGTGGAGGGAATGGCCTTGAGCAATTATCAGTTTTTGAAATACCGCAAAGACAAAGCGGAAAGAAAAAATGCCCTGAACACCATTCATGTTCACGACGAAAAACTCAAGGAAGCTGATTTGAATGAGCTCCAAGCCCTTGTCCAGGCTACGTTTTTGGCGCGCGACCTCGTGAACGAACCTGTTAGTTATCTTACTGCTGTTGCGTTTTCGAAAGAAATGCAGAAGGCAGGTAAGACTGCCGGTTTTACCGTAAAGGTGCTGAATAAGAAGGAAATTGAAGAGCAGAAGATGGGTGGTTTATTGGCTGTAAATGCCGGTAGTATCGACCCGCCCACGTTCACCATTATGGAATACAAACCTGCTCGTCCAAAAAATAAAAAACCAATTGTTTTAGTAGGTAAAGGAGTTGTATTCGATACCGGAGGACTTTCCTTAAAACCTACACCCGGCAGCATGGATGAAATGAAGTGCGATATGGCCGGAGCTGCGGCTGTGGTCGGTGCCATGAGTGCGATCGCTGCAAATAAACTTCCTTTGCATGTGATAGGATTAGTGCCCTCGACCGACAATCGTCCGGGTATGAATGCAGTTTGCCCGCAAGATGTTATCACCATTTCCGATGGAACAACCGTGGAAGTGATGAATACAGATGCAGAAGGACGACTTATTTTGGCGGATGCACTTGTGTATGCAAAACAATACAAACCCGAGTTGGTTGTTGACTTTGCAACACTAACCGGTGCAGCCGTGCGCGCAGTGGGAAGTTATGCTTCGGCGATAATGGGAACAGCTGCGGATAAAGAGTTCACGCGTTTAGATAAAAGCGGCATGAGGATGTGGGAAAGAACTATGCGATTCCCACTTTGGAAGGATTATGGAGAAGAAATGAAAAGCGATATCGCCGACTTGAAAAATTTGGGTGGCGCAAACGCAGGACATATTAGCGCAGGTAAATTTTTGGAACATTTCACGGATTATCCGTGGATTCACATCGATATTGCGGGTCCGGCATGGAGCAATACACCGGCAGCTTATAGGAGCAAGGGTGGAACAGGAGTTGGAGTGCGTTTGATATATGAATTCCTTAAATCAGGAGTTAAGTAGAATGAATTATGGCTGATAAAAAAGACGATAGAATTAAAGTAGCTATTACCAGTGGTGATCCTAATGGAGTGGGGATGGAAGTGATCGTTCAAGCACTTTCCGATCCTAGAATCACGGATATGTTTACACCCATCATTTACGCCAATCCGGAATTGGTGAAACTGGCCAAAAAAGCTGTTCGCGGCGAAGAGTTTAATTATAATTCGGTGGCTTCGGCCGGCGAGGCCATTGCCAAAAAGGTAAATCTGGTAAACGTTTGGAAGGAAAAAGTGACTTTTGAACCCGGAAAGGCGGACAAAGAAGCCGGAACTTTTGCCTTTCGCAGTCTAGAGGCCGCCGCCGCCGATTTGGCAGCAAACAAAGTAGATGTCCTGGTTACGGCACCTATCGATAAAGACACGATTAATGCGGCCGGATTTCAATTCCCCGGTCATACAGAATACCTGGCTTCCATGGCCGGCACCGATAAAGTGTTGATGTTTTTGGTCAGCGATGTTTTGAAAATTGGCATTGTTACCGGTCATGTACCGCTTAAAGATGTAGCTCAGAACATCACTAAAGACCGGATATTGTTAAAGTTAAATATGATGTCGGAGAGTCTCTCTCGCGACTTTGGCATCCGCACTCCAAAGATTGCTGTTTTGGGGCTCAATCCTCATGCGGGAGACAATGGACTTTTAGGAGCAGAGGAGAAGGACATTATAATTCCGGCCATACGTGAAGCGACCGAGAAAGGGATTTATGCTTTCGGACCATACGGAGCAGACGGGTTTTTTGGCTCCGGAGCTTATAAGAAATTCGATGGGGTTTTGGCTATGTATCACGACCAAGGTTTGGCTCCATTCAAAGCAATAGCCTTTGATCGGGGAGTAAATTTCACTGCCGGCTTGCCCATAGTGCGCACATCTCCGGCACATGGAGTAGCCTATGATTTGGCGGGTAAAGGAAATGCAGATGCGTCTTCGATGCGAGCTGCCATTTTTGAAGCAATCGATATTTATTTTCAAAGGAAAGAACACCGAGAAATGTCGGCCAATCCATTGAAAAAGCAGGATATTCGGGACGAAGAACGGGAATCACCAAGCAGGTTGCTGTAGGTGCGCACAGCTGTAGGTGCGCACGGCAGTGCGCACCTACAGCTGTGCGCACCCACAGCAACCACCCACAGCAACCACCCACCACCCACAACAGCAAACCCAGCAGGTGCGCACAGCCGTGCGCACCGACACCCACCACCCAACGACAAACCTAGTGCGCACTGCCGTGCGCACCGACAACACCCCCTAATCACCTAATTTTGAGCACGAAGCAACTCATTTTGATATTCTTCGTCTAAGATATATCTGAAAATTGTATATCAATCCTTGCTCAATACTTGATTATGACTATCTTTGCGCTCCTTTTTTTCTTAACCCCTGAACGGATGAAATCAATGAAGGAATTTACAATTCCGTTTTTGGGTTTGAAACATGGACGCCACGTGTTCACGTTTGAAGTAAAGGATAAGTTCTTTGAAGCTTTTGACTTTAGTGAAATTCACAAAGCGGATATTCATCTCGAAGTAGATGTCGACAAGCAGAGCACAATGCTCGTTTTAGACTTCAAATTACACGGTACTGTAATGGTAATGTGTGATCGCTGCGGAGACGAAATCAGCCAGGCAATCAGCGGTGAAAACAAACTTGTAATCAAGTTTGGCGAACAAACCGGTAGCACAGACTTTGATGTCTTTGTAATCGGTCCCGGTGAAGCTGAAGTGAATATTGCTCAGTTCATTTACGAGTTCACTCATTTGGCTTTACCTGCCAGAAGAGTGCACGAAAAAATGGAGGAATGCAATCAGGACGTACTAATGGCGATGAATCGCTACTTAGTAAGCGCTCCGGTTGAAGAAGAAAGCGACGAAGATTTTTTGGAATTAGATAATCAGGAAGAAGAAGAATAATTGTTATTTAGAAAATCATGGCACATCCCAAACACCGAATTTCGCAAACCAGACAGGCAAAGCGCCGTACTCACTATAAAATTGAGGCTCCGAATGTGTCTACCTGCCCTACTACCGGCCAGCCACACATGTTCCACCGCGCACATTGGTTTGAAGGAAAACTTTACTATAAAGGTAAAGTAGTGATTGAAAAAGAAGTTCAAGAGTAAGACTCTAGCTTACAAGTTATTATAAAGTCGGTTCACCTAGTGAGCTGACTTTTTTATTTTTCGAAAGTTTCTATTTATCAACGATTTTAACAAAGTGTACTGAATACACGCTTTTAGAATAGAGAACAACCGTAGGCGTTCCCTTTCTACATTAGCCCCCTAAATTTGACTCATAAAGGAGTATTTAGAAACTTAATGTCTAGTATCACAGCCGCTATTACAGCCGTCCATGGCTATTTACCTCCTGATTTGCTAACCAATGCGGATCTGGAAAAAATTGTAGATACCAACGACGAGTGGATTCGCTCGCGCACCGGAATCGAAGAACGTCACATTTTAAAAGGAGAAGGTCTAGGCACCTCCGACATGGCTGCAGAAGCTGTGAAGGGTTTGCTCAAGCGCCGTGGCATCGACGCAACAGAAATTGATTTGCTGATCTGCGCGACTGTTACGCCGGACCATATATTCCCTGCTACAGCCAACATAATTACCGACAAAATTGGAGCTACCAATGCCGCCGGGTATGATATCGGAGCTGCTTGCTCGGGTTTCATATTTGCGTTGAGCACAGGCGCACAGTTCATAGCAACCGGTATGTACAAGAAAGTGGTGGTTGTTGGCGCCGATAAAATGTCGTCGATAGTAGATTATACCGACCGAACTACCTGTGTATTATTTGGCGATGGAGCTGCCGCAGTGCTTTTGGAGCCATCTGTAGATGAAAATGGGATCAAGGATATGATCTTGAAATCTGACGGTCGCGGACGAGCTTATTTGCACCAAAAGGCCGGTGGATCTGTAATGCCTCCCACGAAGGAAACAGTTGAAAAACGTCTTCATTATGTATTTCAGGATGGTCAGCCTGTTTTCAAAGCGGCCGTTATTGGAATGGCTGATGTGAGCGAGGAAATCATGAAACGAAATAATCTGACCGCGGATGATGTAGCATATTTGGTGCCTCATCAAGCGAATCTCCGTATTATTGACGCCACAGCCAGAAGAATGGGAGTTGGACCCGAAAAGGTTATGATAAACATTCAACGATATGGCAACACTACGGCAGCGACTATTCCATTGTGTTTGTTCGATTGGGAGAAAAAACTGCACAAAGGAGACAATCTCATTTTGGCGGCATTCGGAGGCGGATTTACCTGGGGCGCCGTCTGGGTAAAATGGGCTTACGATACGAAGTAAAAATTTACAGATATATTTGACGAGATCTTATTAATATAAAGAACACGAGATATGAACCTTTCTCAAATCCAGGACCTGATTAAATTTGTTTCTAAGTCAGGTGTATCCGAAGTAGAGATCGAACAGAAGGATTTCAAAATTGTCATTAAAACAGGCTCTGATAAAAAGACCAGAACTGATTTAATTCAAGTTGCAGTTCCGCAAGCTGCGGCTCCTGCTGCTTTGATAGCTGCTCCCGCCGCACCTGCTCCGGTTGCTGCTGCTCCGGTTGCTGCTGCTCCGGCTCCGAGTGCATCCGACGACTCGAAGTATGTAGAGATTAAATCTCCGATGATTGGAACCTTCTATCGCTCTTCTTCACCGGACAAGCCCGCATTCATCGAGGTTGGAGCAACGGTTACAGCAGGCAATACAGTTTGCGTAATTGAAGCCATGAAACTCTTCAACGAAATTGAATCGGAAGTATCGGGCAAAGTCGTAAAAGTTTTGGTGAACGATTCTACTCCCGTAGAATACGACCAACCTCTTTTCCTAGTTGATCCTTCCTGATTTTCGTAGTCGTTAGATTGCGGATTAAACCAAGCCAGATCTATGTTTAAAAAAATATTGATTGCAAACCGCGGAGAGATCGCGTTGCGTGTGATTCGGACCTGCAAAGAGATGGGCATCGCAACCGTTGCCGTATATTCCACGGCAGATCGCGATAGTCTTCACGTTCGATTTGCAGATGAGGCGGTGTGTATCGGACCACCTGCCGGCAAAGAGTCTTATCTCAAAATTGCCAACATCATTGCGGCGGCAGAAATAACCAATTCGGATGCGATTCATCCAGGATATGGTTTCCTTTCTGAAAACGCGACATTCTCGAAAGTATGTAAAGAAAACGGCATAAAGTTTATTGGGGCCAGTCCGGAAATGATTGATGCCATGGGCGATAAATCGTCCGCCAAACAAACCATGAAAGACGCAGGGGTACCCACGATTCCGGGTAGCGACGGTCTTCTTCAGGATTTGAAACATGCCAAGGAAATTGCCAAGAAAATCAAGTACCCTGTTATGGTTAAAGCCACAGCAGGTGGAGGTGGAAAGGGCATGCGCGTATGTAAAAACGATGCAGAACTCGAAGAAGCATGGGAATCGACTCGTCGTGAAGCAGCTGCGGCTTTCGGGAACGATGCACTCTACATGGAGAAATTCGTGGAAGAACCTCGTCACATCGAAATTCAAATTGCAGGCGATCAATACGGAAAAGCTTGTCACTTATCTGAAAGAGATTGTTCTATTCAACGTCGTCACCAGAAATTGGTTGAAGAAACTCCTTCGCCATTCATGACTGATGAACTTCGCGAAACCATGGGTCAAGCCGCAATCAAAGCAGCGGAAGCAGTGAAATACGAAGGTGTCGGCACTGTAGAGTTTTTGGTAGATAAGAACCGCGATTTTTATTTCATGGAAATGAATACGCGTATTCAAGTTGAGCATACGATCACAGAAGAAGTGATCAACTACGATCTAGTAAAAGAGCAGATTAAACTTGCTGCGGGTGACGCGATTTCGGGTCGCAACTATTACCCGAAGATGCACGCTATCCAGTGTCGTATTAATGCGGAGGATCCTTACAAAAATTTCTCTCCAAGTCCCGGAAGGATTACATCATATCACTCTCCCGGAGGTCATGGAGTGCGCATAGATACGCATGCTTATGCGGGATACGTAATTCCACCTTATTACGATTCGATGATAGCGAAATTGATTACCGTTGCGCAAACCCGTGAAGAGGCTATAACCAAGATGGAGCGAGCCCTAGACGAATACATTATCGAAGGAATAAAAACAACAATTCCATTCCATCAGAAATTGATGAAGAACGAAAAATTCCGTAGTGGTAATTTCACAACTAGTTTTCTCGAAACATTTTCGATGGAGGATTAAACAAATCGATTTAATACAAAGAAGAAGCTGTCTGAAAAGGCAGCTTTTTTCTATAACATCAAGAAATTCTTCGCTGCAAACTGCGCGCAGCGCAGTTTGCTCCTCTAACCGCGGCATGTCCCCCTGACTTCTACGAATAAACCCCAACCGTGAACGCTGACAAGACCGTCGAAAAGCCTCACCCCTAGCCCCTCTCCAGAGGAGAGGGGGACCTTCACGCTGATTGAAATCAACCGTTTTTATCAGGTCGCGGCTTTCAAAAACGTGAACTTTTCAGTTTGCAGAATCGGTCCCCTCTCCTCGTCCTCCTGAGCTTTGTCGTATCCTTGAGCTTGTCGAAAGGGGATGGAGAGGGCGGAGGGTGAGGCCCTTGGAGAACAATGTTCATGTTAAAAGAGAAAATATAGAAAGCTCATATTAAATAAGCACCCACAACTTGTCATTGGCGTTAAACTCACAAAGTGAGTGCGTCGAAGGGTAACCAGTCCGAGTTGAGCACGGAATTACGTTAGGAGTGCAGTAAAAAAAAGAACATCGAATGGCGCTCAAATAAACTCGTGATGCTGTTTCTTTGTCTGAATCAAAAAACAAACCCGTGAGACTTACCGAATTTATTCTTTCTTATCATCCTGAGAAACTTCGCAAACCTTTTGTGATAGCGGAGGCAGGTGTTAATCACGAAGGCAGCATGGATCTTGCAAAACGTTTGATCGACGAAGCGACTGAAGGAGGGGCACAAGCTATCAAATTTCAGACTTACAAAGCTCATACGATCGCGAGCAAAGACAGTCCTTATTACTGGGATATCACAAAAGAACCAACGCGTAGTCAGTTCGAACTTTTTCAGAAATATGATAAGTTTTGGAAGAAGGAATATGAAGAGTTGAAGAATCATTGTGATAAGGCCGGTATCGAATTCATGAGCACTCCTTTTGATGTAGAGAGTGCAACTTTTCTAAATGACATGATGGATGTCTACAAAATTTCATCATCGGATATTACCAATCTTCCATTTATTGAGTACATGTGTGGATTTGGTAAACCAATTATATTAAGTACCGGAGCTTCGCATAAGTGGGAAGTAATGGAGGCTCTTGAAACCATCGAAAAATATGGGAATCCGCTATGTTTAATGCATTGCGTACTCAACTATCCGACGGACGATATAAATGCAAATTTGGGAATGATCACCGATATGATCAAGAGTTTTCCGAAGGCTGTTCCCGGCTATAGCGATCACACATTACCAAAGGATATGCATACCCTTCAAGTATCTACCTTGCTCGGAGCTGCAGTCTTGGAAAAACATTTTACCCACGATAAAACACTTCCGGGCAACGATCATTATCATGCCATGGATAAAGAAGATTTAAAAGTCTTCTGGTCAAAAGTTGATCGCAATATGTCGCTGATGGGTACACTGCAAATGGGAGCATTGCCAAGTGAAGCACCTGCACGCGCAAATGCCAGAAGGAGTTTGGTGGCTGCCCGATTAATTACCGAAGGTTCCATAATCACAAAAGAAGATCTCACATGGAAACGTCCGGCTTCGGGGATTTCTCCGAGGAGTATTGCAGATGTTATTGGAAAAAAGGCCGTTCGTGAAATTGAAGAGGATGAAGTGATGAAGTGGAATATGATTGGTTAATACCGATTGAATATGGCCGGTTGAATAATTTATTGAGCGAATCTTTCTAGGATGACTAGAGATGTTTTACGCGGCATTTTCGAGCGTATTTTTTAATTCCTCCGGTCTAGTGTGGAAAAATCCGATTTGAAAATCGTAAAACACCTGAAAGATGTTGGTTTTACGGGAGTTGTAGCGGTCCATGAACCTTTTTCGATGACTGTTCACAAAACGCCGTCGAATATGGACGAATCATTTTGTAGTTTCTTGGATTAGAGGCAATTTTGCTAGAAAATTAGGAGCACCCTTGACGAACAAAGAAAAAGACTGGGATCTGGTAATTGAACCTGTGAGCAGTTCCATGCGAGCGCTGAGGCTCAGTCAAATATGGAAGTATAGAGATTTGATTTCTCTTTTTGTACACAGGGATTTCGTCGCTGTTTACAAGCAAACAATCCTTGGTCCGGTATGGTTTTTTCTACAACCCATTTTAACCACTATCGTTTTTACTATCATTTTTGGAGCGGCCGCCAAGTTGAGTACGGACGGATTGCCAAAACCGGTTTTTTACATGTCCGGAATTGTGTTGTGGAATTATTTTCAGGAAGTTTTAATAAAGTCTTCAGAAACATTTATTTCGTACAGGTACATTTTCGCCAAGGTATATTTTCCAAGGTTAGTAGTTCCGATATCTATTGTTTTTTCGAATCTTCTCAAGTTGACCGTACAGATGTTGTTGTTTTTTGTAATGTATCTGTACTTTTTTGCGACCACTGATCTGATTGTGCCCTCGTGGAATCTTTTGTTGATACCTCTTTTGATTATACCGATTGCGCTTATGGCAATGGGTTTTGGACTCTTGGTGGCGGCTTTAACGGTTAAATTCAGAGACCTGAAATTCATGGTCAACTTCGGCGTCGATCTTTTGAAATTTGTTTCACCGATCATATTTCCGTTGAGTATGGTAGATGGGACTATGCAAACACTCATACTACTTAATCCGATGAGTGCGATTATTGAAACATTTAGAGTACTTTGTTTTGGACAAGGTGAGTTCGAATGGATTTATCTCTTGTCGAGTTTGGGTATTACCATTTTTATTTTTGCTATCGGTCTCTATTACTTCGCCAGAGCCGAAAGAAATTCCATTGATACTGTCTGATTCCTCCCACAACCTATGAGCAACATTGTTCTCAGCGTAGAAAATATTTCAAAACAATACCGACTAGGTCAGACAGGTACGGGTATGTTGATGCACGATATTAATCGTTGGTATCACCGCATAAGAGGCAAGGAGGATCCATACCGAAAACTTTCTGCCGTCAATGATCGGACAACGAAAAGTGCAAGTCAATACGTCTGGGCAATCCGCGATATTTCCTTTGAGGTGGAGCAAGGAGAGGTATTGGCAGTGATAGGAAAAAATGGATCGGGAAAATCGACTTTACTAAAAATTCTTTCTCGAATAACAAGTCCGACAGAGGGGCGTGTTCGTCAACGTGGTCGACTGGGTAGTTTGCTTGAAGTCGGAACAGGGATGCACCCTGAATTAACAGGTAAAGAAAACGTTTATCTCAATGGAGCAATATTGGGAATGACCAAAGCGGAGATAAGTCGCAAATTCGATGATATCGTAGATTTCTCCGGATGCGCTCGATACATTGATACACCTGTCAAGCGATATTCTTCAGGAATGATCGTTAGATTGGGTTTTGCAGTCGCAGCCTTTCTTGAACCGGAGATATTAATCATCGATGAGGTGCTTGCAGTAGGTGATGCTGAGTTTCAGTTGAAAGCGATTGAAAAGATGCGGCAGGTTTCTGAGTCGGACGGCAGAACCGTGTTATTTGTTAGTCACAATATGTCGGCCATCCAAAGTTTGTGCACCAAGGGTATTCTCTTGAACAACGGGATGCTTGCATATACGGGAACGGCGGCAGATTGTGTTAAGGAATATGGAGATGCCAATTACCATGAAGTGGGAGAATCAGTAATTGCCGAGCGCCCCGATGCAGTTAGAAGTGGGCGAATAGATGTACTTGATTTTTGGTTTGAAAATTCTTTGAATGAGAGAAAGTTTGTATTCATTAGTGGTGATACCTTGAATTTGAAATTGGCATATCGCAGCTCATTGGATGAATTACCTTTTCTTAGTTGCTCATTCGCATTGCACGATGCAAATGGTTCTCCCTTGGGTGAACTTTGGAATTTTTCGGTAGATGGTCCGGAAAAGGTTTATCCACCTTCAGGTACCATTTGTTGTAAAATTCAAAGTTTACCATTGAATGCGGGAAGGTACTACATCAATGTCACTATGAAGCATAGAAATCAAGCGGACTATTCATTGAAACATGCTGCTTATTTTGATGTGTTGCAATCAGATTTTTATGGTCAAGGTTTTATGCCTGATTCAAAATTCGGTCAGTTTTTGATCGAACAAAATTGGAGTGTTTCATGATCACGTCTTTTGCAGTGCGCACCCTCTTGTATGTGATCAAAACAGTAGAATAATTATGAGAGACTTGCTCGAGAAATATTTTGACAGGTTGTGGCCAATATGCCGAAGTATTTCCGGTGATGGATTGCGCGAGTCTTTTAAAATACTGCAAGAGATAATCCCACTCGAACTTCTGGAAGTGAAAAGTGGAACACAGGTGCTCGATTGGGCAGTGCCCAAAGAATGGAATATTCGAGAAGCTTACATACTTACACCTCAAGGAGAGAAAATTGCCGATTTCAGAGTAAACAATTTGCACGTGGTAAATTATTCTACGCCCATTCATCAAAAAATGGCGTGGTCGGAATTGCAACCTCACTTGCACACCCTTCCGGAAAAGCCGGAAGCAATTCCGTATTTGACAACATACTACAAAGAACGGTGGGGATTTTGTTTGTCTCACAACCAGTATTCTACCCTTCCGCATGAAGGAGAATACACCGTGGTGATAGATTCGACGTTGAGCGAAGGTGCTATAACTCTGGGACACCTGGTGCTTCCCGGGTCGAGTGACGAAGAGATATTTTTTTCGTCTTATCTCTGTCATCCGAGCATGGCAAACAATGAGCTATCGGGTCCATTAGCGCTTGCTTTTTTGTATGCTCAAATAGCGAGTATTCCCAATAGAAAATATACGTATCGTTTTATTATAGCACCCGAAACGATTGGTGTAATTGCTTATCTGAATTTATTTGGCGAACACATGAAAAGTAAGACCCGGGCCGGTTACGTGCTAACGTGTCTGGGAGACAGGGGTCATTATAATTATAAAAGATCCAAGAGATCGAACAGCATAGCAGATAAGGTAGCGGAACATGTTTTGCGGTTTCAAGAAGAAAAGTATGCTATACGGGAATTTTCAGTAGGAGGAAGTGACGAGAGACAGTATTGTTCTCCTGGGTACAATTTGCCTGTAGGATCCCTTATGAGAAGCGTTTATCATGAATTTCCGGAATATCATACATCGCTCGACAATAAGGATTTTATTTCGTTTGAGCATTTGGAAAAAACTGTCTCGACCTACACAAAAATTGTTGAGACCTTCGAAGGTGATTTGTTTTACACCGGAACTGTGCAACACGGAGAACCCATGCTTGGTAAACATGGGATGTATCCATCGTCGTCTACACCGGATGTGAATCGCAATGAAGTAATGAAGTTAATGCATTTTTTGACATATGCGGATGGTCAAACGAGCTTGTTGGATATTGCCGAAAAAATGAATCTGCCTCTTTTAGAATTTCAAGAAATTGCAAGGAAGTGCTTGGATAAGGTTTTAGTCACCGTAGAAAAATAGCACATGGAATTTATACCTTTTGAAAAACTTAATAGAGAGCTTTCAACGCGCCTAAAAAACACAGAACTATATACCGACGAGTCATATAGTTTTTTAAAGATTGTTCAACATGGATTATCATATGCTATGTTGGATAGCAAGAATAAACTTCTTAAAACGTACTTCCGATTTCCATTTTTCGTTCAACTCTTTTTATATAGATTGAAGGGATGGTTGAAACCAAAAGCGGCGGTCTTTGCAGCAGATAGGCCCTTAATTCTTTTCGACGAAGGGCGCCATTTTGAAACCGATTCCGGAAAGATAGTGTCGATGTACTTCGATAAGTTGATTCATTATTTTGGTCGAGAAAATTGTTTTCACGTGGGTCTTGGAGGTGATAAGCGTATTTCGTTTGATTTAAAATTCAATACGCTTTCTGATGTAAACGGTGCTTTGGATGGACCGGAGAAGCATTTACTTAAATCAATTTGTAATGCGTTAATGCGTCTGCAAAAGTCGAATGAATTTTCGGCAACGGAGATGTTGTACATCGAATCTGCTTTCCACGTTTTTTTTAATTCATTCAGAAAGAACTACAGTTTTTTGAAGAGAAGCAAGGCTCAACGCGCTTTCTTCTGTGTACATTATCATAAGGAAGGACTATTGGCTGCGCTCAAAGTATTGGGTATTGAAGCTGTAGAAGTACAACACGGACTTATTTCGCGAAACGATTTTTATTACGTGTATGATTCGCAGTTTCGCGCAGTTATAAAAAGAGCTTTTTTTCCCGATAAACTTCTTCTCTATGGTTCTTATTGGAAAGAGGTACTTTCTTCCGGCGCGGAATGGGAAAGAGATCAGTTGATTGTTGCAGGAAACTATCTGGCAAATGCACGAAAGGAATCGGTAGACCTCAATAAAAAGGAAAATATTATTTTTATTGGAGCTCAAAAGAATCTGGCACAACCTTATGTGGAGTATTGTTTGAGGTTGCAGAAATTGTTAAAGGAAAAGGAATATGATTGGTGGATCGTTGTCAAAATGCATCCATTGGAGAAGACACCCGATTTATATAAAAATGCACTTCCTCCTGCCGGTGTAGAAGTAGTAGGTAGTGAAACTAATTTATATGATTGGTTAGCTATAAGTCGAATACAGATCAGTATATATAGCACCACATTTTTTGATGCGCTGGGATTTAATGTCTTGAATTTTTCACTTCAGAATTATACGAATTCGGCAGATTATGCTCGTGAAATGGTAGAGGAAGGGGTGGCGTTGGCGCTAGAATTGAATGAGGATCCGGTTGCGAAGTTTGAAGAATTCAAGGGAAGAAAGGATTTTGTATTGTCTCACGATGAAGTGTATTCAACATTTCCCGGTGTTGAATTTCAAGCGATTACCTGGCTTTAACCTACTGGTTGTCAGGCGCTGAAAGGACTTGTTAAGTCCATTTAATTTTTGTATATTGCGTACACTTTTTTGCACCTAGGATCGGCCATTTTTCTTTTTGCACGCTTCTTTGGAACAACTTTAAGGAGAAGTTTCGTCTGTAAAATGTGAAGTAACCGTTTCGAACAATTAACCTTGTCTGTCATGAGAAAAATTGTACTTTTTTCAATTAGCCTTTTTTTGGTTTGTTCAAAGTTTTTTGCGCAAAGCGATAGTCCTGCCGGAGCAGGATCGGTTGTTTTGTATAATTGGTCGGCCGCTCCTACCAATCTTACGGGCATGCTGGGAGCAACCGGTTCGGGCCTAGCGGTATGTAGTGGCTCAGATGTGGACGATGTATGGTACAGATTTACTTCTACCACACAAGGGGTGCGAGTTACAGGAACTACAACAGGTTTCAATATGGTAATTGAGCTTTGGACGAATGGTCCGGGTTCTCAACTGGTTTGTCAAAATGCCAATGCCGGAAATACAGGTGAAACCTTGTGGGCAAACAATTTGGCTATAGGCGGACAATATTATGTGCGCGTTCGTTCAAACGGCACGACAGGTACCGGGTCTTTTACAATCAATTTTGCATTTTTACCCAAGGCAAACATAAGAAGTTCATACACCCCGAATCCATTGGGAGATGATGCCATTCCCGGTTATAAGATATCAAACAATACGAGTAGGAATATTTTCACGGCTACAGAGAACACCACTATTCAAGCGACGCGGTTTAAATTGGAGGACAGCTCGAATGGTGATTTGTTTTACAGCACTATAACTGGTAACAACGGATTAAAAAACTTGAATGATTTTATTGGTTTGTGTTACGACAAGACCTATTACGCATGGGTGGAATGTCAAGTAAGTGGTTATTGGTGTGGATATTCCGTCATGTATGTTTTAGTAATGGAGGCATATCCGAATACGACGTTGGAGCCGGGATTTAATGCTCAGACCTATAACATGGATGAATTTATTAAGTGTTATTTTGTGGGCGATGACCAACAGATAGAATGGGAATTGGCTACAGATAATGGGTCTACAGTTTTATATCACAATACGGGCAATTCTACGCTATTATATTTCGATGAAGTTCCATGCATACGATACAATACAATATATCAAGTGCGTATTCGGGTGAACTATTGTGGGATTTGGGGTCCATGGAGCGTCTCCTATTATTTCATATCACAAGAGTTGCCCTACACCAACGTCTGGCCGGTGTATTGCAATCAACCCATTTTCCAAGGGGGTACCTTGATTACTCAATTTCTCGAGGTAGTTGATCAATATGGATGGCAATTCGCTCCCATTGAAACCGGTGACCCGAATATGGTTCCCATAGGTCCGGCAACCGTTACCTACACGCCATTTACGGATTGTTTTTTATTGCCTTTAAACTTAATTCAAGGCACCACCTATCGCGTGGGCACCAAACCTTTCGTTGGAACCGCTGACGCGTGTGGTGATCCTCAAGAAGGCGATTATGGAAATTTCTGCCCCATACATATAATTCAAACTGCGCAGGGCCCCGGTCCTCAGCAGATGGGTGAATATGAAGAGGATCAAATCTCTGAACTTATTCAGGAAACGGAAGGAGCTGTGAGAGTTTTTATGGACACACAAGGTGGTATCACTTTTTTGGCCAATGCGCGCAATACGGCTATTGAGGGAAAGGTACTTATTGAGGTGTACAATGAGAGTGGTCAATTGATGAGGTCACATCAGTTTTATGGTGCCGAGCCCGGTGCATCCTATCAACTACCCTCCGGTGTTTTGTCGGCAGGGGTTTATATGGTAAAAGTTCAGAGCGTTCAAGAAACTTTTATCCAAAAAGTTGTAGTACAATAAGTACATTATTATGAAGGCTAAAGGCTGTGATGAATGCATATTTGCAGCCTGATCGCAATCGTTGGAGTGACCTACAAATCAAAAATTTATCTAAGCGACGAGGGTTACGGCCACATCGTCAGGCAACGGGCAGTAATTGAGGAATTAAAAACTCTTGCTCCCGGAATCGACCTTACGCTGCAAACGGGCGTACATATGGATGCCGCCCGCCGATCCATTCCGGGTTTGCGTTACACAGATCGGTTTAACAATATCGTTTGGCACAAATTGGCCAATGGATCTCCCGATGTGGAAAGTATTCGAAATCAATATTCGACTTATGTTCAAGATAGCGAGTCTTTGGTAAAACGCGAGATGGAAGAGCGGGAATCGGTTGATTTTTTGATTTCCGATTTTGTGTATGAAGCCTTTGAAATTGCTGAAAGGAAGGGCATTCCTTCATTTGGTGTGGCCCACTTTACATGGGATTGGTTTTTTTCGAAGCTATACCCGCCCATTGGTTCTGACATCATTTACCATATGATTCGAATGGCTGAAAAGGCAACTCGCTTGTATTTCCCACCATTTACGCCGAAAGAAATTACGGATTATTACCACAAAAAAGTAAAACACGTACCCCTAATTATACGCTCTGAAATAGATCACAAAGTGTCGGAACAACGCGATACATTTAGGGTATTGATAATGGACAGTGGTGCCGGAGTCTTAGCCGCTTCAATTGAAAGAGCGCTTGAGGGTATGAGAGAAATGAGCGATGTGACATTTTTTGTATCCGATAAATTCACTTCCAATTTGCCCAACATTATTAGAATTCCTGAAAGTGATTTAATGATAGATTATATCGCAGACATGGATTTAGTCATCGGAAGAGCCGGATTCAATACAATTTCAGAGTGCATCGGACTGAGAACTCCAATGTTGTTAATAGGCGAAGCCATGAATCCTGAGATGAACGAAAATATTCTCGCTCTAAAAAAGCAGCATCTGGGATCTTTTGTATCGTTAGACACCTTTGAAAATGATTTGCAGAAATTTTTACCTGCATTTTTAAATCATGAGTATAAGTTTATTTGTCAGCAAATGAAAGATCACGACATGCAAACAAATGGAGCGGAAGTAATAGCGCGCGATATACTAGAACACCTTTCATAATCGAGAATGAAGAACCAAGAAAAGTGGACGAGCAACAGATGGCTTTGGGATGCAAAAGCGAAATGCTACAAGCCTAATCCGGCTGTAATTTATGCGGGTTCACTTCACATTGCGCATATACAAATTCAAGCTTACTATCCTCTTATCCGAGAGCACATGAAGGGAAGATTGCTGGATTGCGCTTGTGACAAGGTGCCGTATTTTGAAATGTACAAAGATCTTGTGAGCGAGACAGTTTGTACCGATTGGGAGGTAACGAGAAAAGAAAATCCATGGGTAGATTTTTACAGCGATTTAAATAAGCCACTAGACCGACAGTTATTTCCGGACAATAGTTTTGATAGTATTTTGATGACCGATGCTATTGCTCATATTAAAAGACCTGCCGAGTTGTTCTCGGAATTTTTTCGGATACTCAAACCTGGAGGAAAGGTGATGGTCACCTCAACATTTATCAATTGGATGGGTGAACCACCCTATGAATATGGACGATATACTGAATATGCGTACAGAGATTTTTGCGAATCAAATGGATTGAGTGTTGTACATGTAAAACCTTACGGAGGACATATGGATGTTATGCTCGACACATTAAACAAAGGCATGACCGGGAAAATTTCCAATAGGCTCTTTATGTTTTTTCGCAAAATGATTGTGCGGACCGGACGGTACAAACGCAACGTGAAAGCTTCTTCTGAGCGGTATCCGATCGGGTATTGTTTGGTTGCACAAAAACCAATTTCATGAAAAGGAGAATTGTAGCCATCATACCTGCACGTGGCGGAAGTAAACGACTTCCCGGGAAAAACATATACATGTTTAAGGGAAAACCGCTCATGGTTCATACGATTGATGCGTGTAAGGAATCCAAGTACGTCGATCAAATATTTGTGAGTTCGGATGACGAAAGCATTTTGGAAGTCGCGAAAGAAAATGGTTGTATTCCATTGCTCCGACCTACTGAACTTGCTGATGATACTACTCCGAAAATTGTGGCTATACGACAAGCATTTTATGATGCGACTACTGCAGCGGGAGAAGAACCGGACATAATACTTATACCGCAGGCGAATTCACCTCAAATTACGGCAGAACAAATTGACAGAGGATTTGAATTAATGTTTGAACATAATTTGTGGGAAGTAATGAGTGCAAATGCAAATGGCGTGCAAAATGCCGCATTTAGAATTGTAACCAAGGAGGCTTTGTTTAATGCCTTTTTGTCGGCGCACTGCGGTTTTGTAATCGCCGAAAATGTGGATGTACACACCTTGGAGGACCTTCAAAAGTTGAGCGATTAATATGTGTGGAATAGCGGGATATATAGGAAGAAGAAGGCCCAATGATTCTGCCATTGCTTCTGCTTTGGACAAGATGATTAATCGTGGTCCGGATGCAAGGAACTCGGTTCTTATTGAAACACGCGAATTGTTTATCGCTTTGTTACATGGTCGATTAAGCATTATAGATCTCGACGAAAGAAGTAATCAACCTTTTTATAGGAACGGTTGCACCTTAATTTTTAATGGAGAGATATACAATTATGTTGAGCTTAGAAACCAGCTTTTAGCAGACGGTGTGCAACTTACCACCGATGGCGATACAGAAGTTCTGATGGAGTATTATCTGCGTTATGGCGATCGCTGTGTAGAGTATTTTGAAGGTATGTGGTCCTTTGCACTGTACGATGAACGCAAGAATGCCCTCTTCTTGAGCCGAGATAGATTCGCAGAGAAGCCGCTCTATTACTATAAAGCAGATGATGGTTATTATTTCGGATCCGAAGTAAAATTTATTGAAGCACTGCGGGGTGAACGGCTAGATGTGAATGAAAATCAGTTGTTGCGATACATGATTAACGGACATAAGTCGTTGTATAAATCGGGAGAACATTTTTTCAATGGCATCCAAGAATTGAACTTTGCGGAGATCGCATGGATTTCAGAAGATTTGAGTTTTAAGTCATCATCGTATTGGAAACCCAAATTTGCGCCCAAGGATACAATGTCGGAGGCCGAAGCGATAGAAGGAATTCGGCATCACTTAACCGAGAGTCTTCGATTGCGCTTGCGTTCAGATGTTCCTCTATCGTTTTGTTTGAGTGGGGGAGTCGATTCTGCGAGTTTAGTGAGTATTGCCGCCAAAGTTTTTAATGCACAAGTAAATACGTTTTCCATCATCGATAAGGATCATCGATATGATGAATATGAAAATATCAAAGCGACAATTGATGATACAGGTTGTACAAGTACACGAATAGTTTTAGAGCCCGGAGATCATCATATCAAAAGATTGGAGGAGCTCGTTGCGTACCACGATGCCCCTGTTGCTACCATATCTTATTTTGTGCATTCCATGTTGTCCGAAGCGATATCGTCTAATGGATATAAAATTTCAATCTCAGGAACGGCAGCCGATGAGATGTTTACAGGGTACTACGATCACTTTATCATGCATATGTATGAGTTGAGAAATGACCCTGAATTGCACACTTACCGTGCAGACTGGGAGCAGAATGTCCTTCAGTATGTTCGTCACCCGGATTTTAAAAAGTGGGATTATTTTTTCGATGATCCAAGTAAGAGAGGTCATGTGTATCTGAACAATCATGAATTTCGTTCTTTATTGAAAAAGGATTTCAACGAACCCTTTTCAGAAATGAAGTACACTGATTCCTTGCTGCGAAATCGAATGATGAATGAAATGTTTCATGAAGTCGTTAGAGTAATATTACACGAGGACGATTTGAATTCAATGTTGTACAGCATCGAAAACCGCAGTCCATTTTTGGACACATCGTTGTTTGAATTTGCTTATTCCATACCCACAAAACTGTTGATCAATAAGGGTTACAACAAGTACCTGCTCCGCGAGTCAATGAAGGGTATATTGAATGACCAAGTTAGATTATCTCGAGAAAAGAAAGGATTTAACGCCTCTATAAATTCCATTTTTGATTTTAGCAATCCGGTTCATCGCGATTATTTTTTATCTGATTCACCCATTTTCGAATGGTTCGACAAGGATAAAATGTCGAAGTTGCTTCAACAAAAGGACTTTCCAAATTCGTATAAAAAGTTTCTCTTTGATTTCATTTGTTCTAAGATTTTTTTGGAGCAGAGGGCATAGGTTATTTGAAACCGCAGAGTTCGGAGGATTTTGAAGGAACAAAGAATAGTTGTAAAGCCAGGCAGGGAATGGCGAAACACTTGGTGAAGATCTAAATCAATTTTAAGGAAATTATAAACTCGAATTTCTTTTTAAATCTCTTCTTCCTTTAACAAACGAAAACTCAAACGATGATGATTTGTAGTGCCGTGTTTAGCAATGGCAGATCTGTGATCAATAGTTGGGTACCCTTTGTTATTACTCCAGCGATACTCAGGATGGACTTGATGCAGTGTATCCATTACTTCATCCCGATGGGTTTTGGCAAGCACTGAAGCTGCAGCGATACTTGCGAAAGTGGCATCGCCTTTTATGGCACATAGATGCGCAATTCCAGGATAGGCTTTGAATCGATTGCCATCTATTAAAAGTAGATCAGGTCGAACATTTAATTGATCTACACATTTGTGCATTGCGAGAATAGAGGCGTTCAGAATATTAATTTTATCTATTTCATGATTATCAACTTCGGCAATAGCCCAAGCAAGTGAGTACTCCATGATGATGGGTTTCAGAAGCAAACGTTGTTCATGAGAAAGTTGTTTGCTATCATTCAATAAGGGATGATAGAAATCTGTCGGAAGAATTACAGCGGCCGCAACTACGGGTCCCGCCAGACAGCCTCGACCGGCCTCGTCGCAACCGGCTTCAATGTATTTTTTGTTGTAAAAGGCCTTCAACATTTTTCTTACATCAAATAACTTTCATAAGTGAATTCCAAACTACTTCTGCTGTATGGTCCCACGAGAAAAGTTGAACACGTTTTTTTCCTTTTTCAATGAGTTCATCTCGAAAGGTTTCATTTGTTTCGAGAGTTTCCAAGGCATTACTTATTTCATTTTGATTGAATGGGTCGATCAGAAGAGCGGCATCTCCAGCAATCTCAGGGATCGAACTGGTGTTTGAAGACAGAACTGGAACTCCACATTTAAATCCTTCCAAAACCGGAATTCCAAATCCCTCGAAGTAGCTTATATAAACATTTGCTATCGAAGAAGCAATGGCCTCATTGAGTTCATCAGCGAACATTCGTCCGGCCATAATCACGTCTGCTTTGTACTTCATGTTTTGAAGAGCAGATTTAATTTCTTCGGATAAGTAGAATGCGTTTCCAACGACTACCAACTTTGAATGACTCCCGGTTCTTTCTTTGAATTGGTCAAAGGCGGGAAGCAAGCGATGTAAATTTTTTCTGGGATGTATGCTGCCAACGGAAATGAAGTAGGGTTTACCGCCGGTTAGTTTTTCTCGCACCTCTTTTTGATCAATTGTATTTAATGGATGGAATAGATCATTCACGCCATTCCAAGCGACGTCAATTTTATCCGGAGAGATTTTGTAAAGTGAAATTATATCCTGTTTACTAAACTCCGACACGGTAATTATTCTACTTGCTTTATCCGCAAATTTGGGGGATTGTGTATGGAGATATCGATAGTAATGCGATGGAATATCTGTTGGATAATGTTCAAAATTCAAATCGTGAATTACAAGCACTTGTTTTACATTAGTGCGAAGACTCAGTTGCGCGTCCGGCGAAAAATAAACATCGGGTTTGATAGAACGAAGCATAAAGGGTACGCTGTAGTTGTTCCACATTTTTTGCAACAAACTATGACGGGCAGGTGGACCCAAATAATGTGCTTTCACGTTTTCAGCAAAAACAAAACGTTTGTCGTAGGGTCTATCGAACAGAAAGTGAAATTCTACATCCGGATGTGAAGCCACCATTCGACGAACAGTCTCGTAGGTAAACCAACCAATACCATCCATTTGGTTGGGGAGCAGAAGTCTGGTATTTATTGCGATTTTCAAGAAGAGCACAGTGGATTTACCGGGGCAATTTATAACAATATCCTTCGACTCTAAGTCCCTCGGGTCGATCACCCATCACCTTAGAGGCTCACTCGGGGCTGAAGCCCAGACCTCATCCCTCGTTCCTCCGCTAACCCATCATCCACCCCCTTTCAACAAGCTCAAGGACACGACAAGCTCAGGGGGACGACCCATCACCCACCACCCATCACCCACCACCTATCACCCACCACCTATCACCCACCCCCTTTCGACAAGCTCAAGGACACGACAAGCTCAAGGACACGACAAGCTCAGGGGGACGACCCACCACCTTCGAAGAAAAATCGCCTACCCCAACGTGCTCCCATTCATAATTTATAATTCATAACTCATAACCCATAACCCATAACTCATAACTGATTCTAAAACAGCCATTGCTTCAAGATATATCCGAACGTAAAGATGGTTACTCCACTAATCAATGTGAAGGAAATAGCTTTGACCAGGGGGATTTTTACAAGTCTGAATATCCAGATACATAATCCAAAATAAGCGATGGCATTTGCAATACTGAATATTTGCATGAGTTCATAAAAGTCGGACGTGACGCTGGCTCCACCGATCAAGCTTACAACTCGAATAATGAGCAGACTAAACTGAAAAATGAGAAATTCTTTTTCTCTTCGCAGAACGTTGAACAACACAGTGAGCGGAGCACTGACTAGTCGAAAGAAATAATAAATCGTAAGAATTTCTGCTAGTCTTCCAGCGGGGGCCCAACGCTCGGAGAAGCATAGGGAGTATAGCGGTTCGCCTACAACAAATATGAAACCGACCGCAGCTACCGAAAGCAACATCATATTTTTAAATAGTCGCCAAGTGGCAGGACCCAACTCATCGGGTCTTTCTGCCAGCAAGTCGTTTGCCTTAGGAAGAAATACAGAGCTAACACCACTTCCCATAAGGCGAATAGGGAGATCTAAAACCAAAATGGCATAACCATAAAAGCCGACCATGTCGAAGCCGTAACCGAGAGTGGCGAGCATCACAGGAGGCAGGTAGTTGCTAAACGTATTGAGTAAATTTCCGGGAAAAATGTACAGGGGAAAAGATTTGTATTCCCGTGCCATTGCTTTGCGCTCCTCTTTTCTCACGGGCAGGGTTAGAGTCTTCCAAACGTTTTTGGTAACCCATTTCGCATAAAATGACATCTCCAAAGCATAAGAAAGTAAATTGGTAATTATCAGACCCGAAGGGGAGGCGTTGATACTGCCGTAAGCGACATTAAATGTTTTGGTTAAAAACGTGGAAACAGTGGACCAAAGAGTTATTTTTTTAAAGACTTTTTGCCTAACTGCCATATCTATCACGATACGATCGAGAGCCAAAGCCAGGCACGTGGGTCCAACCAGATAAATCCAAACACCTACTTCTTCGTGGTGCATTTTTTCGAGTAACCAACGTCCTCCGACTAGCGACAAAACCGTAATCACAAGGCAAATCAGAAGAGCAATGCGAACCGTAAGCTGAAAGAGAGCCGCAAATTGACGTTCATCTCTAGGGAGTACGAATGCTTGATTGTAATTCAACGTAATCATACTACCCAAGATGGCGACGTATGAATTGAACACTTGAAAAACCCCGTAGTCGTTTTCAGAATAAATACGGCTGAGAATAAAAGCGAATCCGAATTGGATGGCAATGGATGCACCGGAAGACGAAAACATGAGCATCGAATTTTGCACGAATGAACCATCCGTCCGCAATGCGCCGTATATTTCGGAAAATCGCTTACGCCAGCCTTCAATCATCCCTTTTGTGAATAGCTCATGTTAAAAACAAAAGTAGGTCATTGAATGAATATGCACTTAGAGATTAATTTCACCTCGCGTTGAAAAGACATATTTTAAATACAGTATTTTTTGTTTTTTATGCGATAACACTTCACTCGCAAACAGCTCCGGATGCCTTTAACGGACTGGAATTGTGGTTAAAGTCGGATGCCGGAATTACGTTGGAGGGAAATAATGTGTTGCTTTGGGAAGACCAAAGTGGAAACAACAATGATGCTTCCGTTTTTGCAGGGAGCCTTCGGCCAAGTTGGGTTGCCGATGTCTTGAATGGGTTTCCGGCTGTTCGATTCGATGGATCCAATGACTTTTTGGATTTCACCGAGATCAATAATGTCCGCACTGTTTTTTGGGTTATAAAAGAAGATGTTACAGCAGATAGCGTTTATCCGAGATGTTTATTGGGCCATTATAGTCAATACGATTTTTTGCGCGGGCCTTCGAAAGTCATGTGGCATCCCACATTGTCGGCTCCGGAAGTTCGCGACGGAATTACTCGTGTGAACTTTCAACAAATAGATGGCACAACTTCATTAGTTCCAACCGACTTTTCTATTATTTCTTTAGCTACAACCGGGAACACCTCTGCGAGTAGCATTGTGGTAGATCGCCAATTGTATGAGCGGGTTTGGGATGGCGATCTCTTGGAGTTGATTTTATTTTCCGAGGTATTAGACCCCGCACAAATAGAACAGGTTGAATTGTATCTGGCCGATCGATATGGCCCCGAATTTTATGCTTTGGCTGACGTGCAGTCGAATGATAGTTTCTGCCCGATTGAAATTTGTGCAGCACCCGGATTTGAAAGTTATCAATGGTCCAATGGTGCTATTACAGAATGCACGGAAGTGAACAATACAGGTTTGTATACACTGGAAGTACAGGATTTATTTGGACGTATTATTCAGGACACGGTCTATGCCCAATTCCCGGGGAATACCGAACCCGATAGCGTTTTGATTTGTGAAGGACAGGCCTACACTTGGGACACCAATTTGGATGAGGTACTGTTTACAATCCAATGGCCCGATTTGTCATCCGAATCAACCTTTACTTCAACAGAAGAAGGCTCGATAGATCTGCTTATTACCGACGAATTTGGTTGCACTGTGAATACATACATCTATGTCGAAGTAGATGATTTTCCCGTCCAAGTTTCTCTGGGAAGTGACGTTGAATTGTGCAGTGGAAATACGATAACGATTACCCCCGAATCGGACATGCCTGTTTCGTGGTTATGGAATACAGGTTCGGAAGAGGACGCTTTGTTAATAACCGAAAGCGGTGACTACTCTTTAATTGCGCAGAATGAAAATGATTGCATAGCTTATGACACAGTTACTGTTGATGTGATTGGAGTAGCGCCTGAAATCACTTTTATTGCGGACCAATTCTGTGAAGAGAGCCTCACTTTTTTTGAAGCTGAAAATCTATCGGGATCTACTATAACTGATTGGATCTGGAGTTATGGTGACCTTAGCTCGGGTGGCGGAATGAGTAGTTCGCATACATACCTCAGTGCAGGAGAATATGATGTTTTGTTGGAAGCAGTTTCAGTAGAAGGATGTTCCGGCTTTTACGAGCAATCGATCATTATTCATAGTATTCCATCCATTGCGTTTGAACTTCCTTCACCCTGTAATAATGAGACCTTTGAATTGGAAAGTGGTGCGAGTTCCCTTGATGGAGAAATTATTTCGTACGAGTGGGAGATAAATGATATATCAACGAATGGGAATTTAGTGGAATACGGACCTCTTGTTTCCGGTTTTCATGACGTTGTACATACAGTAGTTTCGGAGTATGGATGTATTTCCACTTTGCAATTGCCTGTTCAAGTGTTATCGGCTCCTCAAGTTGATTATACAGTCGACGGTGTTTGTCTGGGTAATCTCACATATTTTGTCGAAACAATAGATGATTCGCAAAGCGGTCCGATCCAAAATTATGCGTGGTTGTTTGATGATGGCACCGGTTCATTTCTAGCGTCACCTTCGCATTTTTATTCGCAAGAGGGAGATTATTCCGTGCGATTAATTGCGTTGGCTCAAAATGGTTGTCGGGATACGATGATTCAGGTTGTTACGGTCTTATCGCCTCCGATCATTGATTTTAGCACCCTTAATGCTTGTATTGGTCAGCCACAGGCTTTTGCAGCCGAGGTGGAAACAGGCTATGTAATCACTTCATACGATTGGATTTTAGAAGACGTTGATATATCAACGGATCAATTTTGGTATTACACGTTTGACGCCGAAGGCTTGTATTCTATGAGCCTTGAGGTAACTACGCAAGAGGGGTGCATTTCAGCTATCACCCAATCAATACCTGTATGGCCAAAACCGGAGGCTGTATTCACGTTTTCTCCTCAAATAGGCGCGGCCCCGCTTTATGTGGAGTACGATGCCACCGGAAGTACGGGAACACAATACGAATGGTTTTTTGGAGATGGTCCAAACGCATTTGGATTCGACATGTCTCATACCTATACTACAAATGGCTCATATGTGATAGCATTAGTAACAACGAATGATTATGGATGCACGGATACTGCCTATACGAGTATTTTAATTGCGGAACCCGTCTTGGATATTGTTGTAGAACAGATATCATGCGACAATGCAGGAAGACCAATAGCTTGGTTGGTAAACAACAGTAATTTTAAAGTGCGTCACATGCGCTTACAATGGCAGCAGGGGGGCGACTCACCTATAACAGAGTGGTGGGATGGCGTATTGAATCCCGGTCAATTATTGGTCTATCAATTTGAATCGGGAATGAGTCAACAAGAAGGCAATGATCCTTATGTCTGTATTACGGCAGAAGCCAATCAAACCGGTTTTACGGAAACAAATGAGGTAGATAATGTCAGGTGCAAAGCCTTGAGCACGGATGTTTTTGAATTGTATAATCTATTTTACACCGGTGCAAATGAAGTTACTCTACGTTATGTTGTTCCCGGAGATGGAGATATAGGTATAGAATTAATAGGTTCATCCGGAACACGGATTCAATCGGCTGAAATCAAAGGGGAAAAGGCGGGTTTACACACCTATAATTTCGATGTGCACGGCCTTGCATCCGGGTCGTACATCGCCTCGGTACGTTGGAAAGACAAAATTAGGTCAATCCATTTTTTCGTCCAATAGACAATTTTTAAAACTCCTCGATGATTTCAAGAATTGTTCGAAAGGCAATTGCTTTTTCGCCATATCGGTTGAAGTGATCGGCTTGTAAAACAGGAGCAAATTCGCTTTGGTATTGGTTTAAATGGTCCATAGACGCCAAGCGGTATTGAATGGCGTAGGTCACACCATTTTCTTCAAATCCTCGAATTCGAAGTATTTTGCTTTGAAGAAACATTCCCGTTGAAAGAACATCAGGTATGTGTTTCTCTTTCATCCATTGAAGCCAATCCTGTTCAATGGTGGGATCGAGGCTTACAGTTACATTGTAAAAAACTTCATTCATGTTGCAAAGGAAGGCAATCCGACTGAATATTTTGAAAGGAAGAGGGCTTGAACTTATGATTTTGCAGTATGTTTGACCAAGCGTAAAAAAAGAGAATATGAACGAAATTGCTCCTGAAATTCACAAAGTACTGGTTGATGTGCACTCTGTACTTCGCTATGTAGTGCTTGTATTAATGCTTGTGACTATAGTGGACAGCGTGGTTAGAATGTATAAACCGGAAGACGATGCCGACCGGAAGTTGGCTTTGTTTAGCCTTATTTCATTACACACACAGATTTTGATTGGTATCATCATTTATTTCATCAGTCCAAAGATTCAGACAATTCTTCAGGCCGGAAAAGTGATGAGCGATACGGTAAGTCGGTTCTGGGCTGTCGAGCACATGGTGGGCATGATACTGGCTGCAGTGCTTGTAACGATTGGTTATAGCAGATCCAAAAAGCAGGTGAGTCATTGGGCAAAACACAGATTCATACTCGTCTATTACACGATAGCATTACTTATTATTTTATTAATGATTCCATGGCCCTTCAGACAAATGGGTATTGCCAGCGGTTGGTTTTAATCAGCCTGATTTCTATTCTGATTTCTATTTTATCATGTGCCGGAGGCGGAGAGCAAGTTCCGGATCCAAATAGCGGACCCATAACAGACCCGGTTTTGGTGCAAAGATTATATATCGCTAAGTGTGGTATTTGTCATGGGCCCGACGGTTCTATGCAAAATGCAGGGGCGAAAGATTTGAGGGCGAGTGTACTCTCAAGAGAAGAGGTGATGAATAGAATTTTGTATGGTTATGGCACGATGCCTCCCCAAAAAGATATTCTCAATCAAGAACAAATTGATGCGCTAACTGATTTTGCTATTGCGCTACGTGCGCCGCGCTAATTACTTTGAACTAACCCCGTGCTCCCAATTGCACATTGTAACTAAAGACATTGATCAGTACCGAAATACCAAAGGAAAATTGTATCCTCATTGGCATAGTAACCCGCCAGCAATCGCGCGAGCAAGTCGATGAATATCTTGCCGAATTGGCTTTTTTAGCGGAAACGGCCGGTGCTAATTGTATAAAACAGTTTACGCAAGTCTTAGATCACCCGGATTCCAGAACATTCGTCGGTAGCGGTAAAATAGAAGAGATCAAATTATATGTCTTGGAGAAGGAAGTCGATATGATCATTTTCGACGATGAACTCGCGCCTTCACAGTTGCGAAACTTGGAAAAGATTTTTAATGACGACGATAAGAAGAAGATCAAAATACTCGATAGAAGTAATTTGATCCTCGACATTTTTGCTAGCAGAGCTCGAACCTCTAATGCTCGCACACAGGTTGAATTGGCGCAATACGAGTATATGTTGCCACGACTTACCAGAATGTGGAGCCACTTGGAGCGACAGAAAGGCGGTATCGGAATGCGCGGACCCGGTGAGCAAGAAATTGAAACGGACCGACGGATTGTGCGCGATCGAATTTCATTTCTTAAAAAGCAACTGCAAATCATCGACAAACAGAAATCAACGCAGCGAAGTAATAGAGGTGAAATGGTGCGCGTTGCCTTGGTTGGATACACCAACGTGGGCAAGAGCACATTGATGACACGATTGAGTAAAAGTGAAGTGTTTGCCGAAAACAAATTGTTTGCTACACTCGATACTACCGTGCGAAAAGTGGTGATGAATAACCTTCCCTTTCTCTTAACAGATACCGTAGGTTTTATTCGGAAACTACCTCACCAGTTGATTGAATCTTTTAAGAGTACGCTTGACGAAACTCGTGAGGCCGACTTATTAATTCATGTAGTAGATATTTCGCACCCACAATTCGAAGATCACTTTACTGTGGTCAATGAGACACTTCAGGATATTGGATCGGGGGATAAACCGATGATCGTGGTCTTCAACAAAGTCGACGCATTCAAATACACTCAGAAAGATGCAGATGACCTAACAGAGGTGACACAAGAAAATTGGAGTCTGGAAGATTGGAAAAAGACCTGGATGGCTCGATTGGAAGGTCAGGACGTACTTTTTATTTCCGCCATTCGAAAGGATGGAATGGATCTTTTGCGACAGGTACTTTTTAAGCGTGTTCGCAATATTCACATGGAACGATATCCGTACACGCCCACCCCTTATTGGGACGAAAGTCAGTGGGAGCAATCCGACGACGAAGCATCAGAAACGGATGCCGTGTGACATGATTCCGATCATGTATAACCAGGAGTCTAAAAGTCAGATCGTTGCAGCCAATCATTTCGTTTATTTTTAGGTACTCGAATACCATCACTTTGCCCCGAAATTCCTAATTTTGCCGCCGGTTTGAAATTCCGAGGGGTTTTGTGCCGAACTAAAACAGACAACTTCAATGAGCAACAACACAGAGGCACTTGGCACCCGGACCTTAAAGGTTTCGGTCATGGCTGAAAACCTTATCGGATCTGAGATTATCAAATTAGCTGGAGAAATTCGCGAAAAAATTGCCAAGGGCGAAAACGTCTACAATTTCACTATTGGAGATTTTGATCCGGCCATTTTCCCGATTCCAGCGGAATTGCGCGATCACATCATCGATTGTTATCGCGAAGGACTTACAAATTATCCGGTGGCAAATGGTAATCCTGAATTGAGAAAGGAAGTTGCTCGACTGATAAAGAGAACTAATGGTGTTGAATATTCGGCCGAAGAAGTGTTGATTGCAGGAGGAGCGAGGCCGGTTATTTATGCAATTTTTCAGGCTATTGTAGACCCCGGTGACAAGGTAGTTTTTCCTGTTCCATCATGGAATAATAACCACTACACACACCTCAGTCATGCCCGGCAAATTTTCGTGGAGACTAAACCCGAAAATGACTTTATGCCTACAGCCGAAGAATTACGTCCCCATTTGAAAGGCGCTTCGCTGTTGGCTTTGTGTTCACCTTTGAATCCAACCGGAACTACATTTAAGAAAGATCAACTCGAAGCTATTTGTGATCTTGTTCTCGAAGAAAATGCCAAACGTGGTCCGCATGAAAAGCCTTTGTACCTCATGTACGATCAGATATATAACCTGTTGACATTTGGAGAAACGCAACACTATCATCCGGTCGAACTTCGTCCGGAGATTCGCCCGTATACACTGTATGTAGATGGTATTTCGAAAAGTCTTGCAGCAACCGGAGTTCGCGTAGGTTGGACGTTCGGGCCGTTATTTGTGATTGACAAAATGAAATCTATACTCGGTCACGTAGGCGCATGGTCGCCAAGACCTGAGCAAGTTGCCACTGGTAGATATCTAAAATCCGATGCTCAAGTAGACACCTATCTCACTTGGATTAAAACAGAAGTAGAGCAGAGATTGGTAGGCTTTTATGAGGGAATTATTCAGTTGAAAAACGAGGGATTTCCTGTAGATGCGATTGCTCCACAAGCGGCTATTTACCTCACTGTAAAGTGTGATTTGCGTGGTAAAGTGAAAGAAAATGGCGAGGTGTTAAACACCGTTGAAGAAGCGACGGCGTACATTTTAGGTGAGGCGAAACTGGGAATTGTTCCTTTCAGTGCTTTTGGCTCCTCGAAAAATGAGCCTTGGTATCGTATTTCGGTAGGTACGGCGAGTATGACAGACGTGAAAGAATCGATAGATAGTTTGCGCTCAGCATTGAAGAAACTGAAGTAACATTGCGGTCCGAAAGGGCTTACCACATTTACCCTATTTATGAATCAGGACAGCAAGAACTACTGCGTTATTATGGCCGGAGGAATCGGATCGAGATTCTGGCCTATGAGCAGAAGTTCGTTTCCAAAACAATTTCACGACGTATTAGGTTTGGGCAGAACGCTCTTACAGATGACATACGACAGGCATGTGAAACTCTGCCCGCCTGAAAATATTCTGATAGTAACCAACATCGCATACAAGCAGCTTGTTCTTCAGCAGTTGCCTGCCATTAAGCCCGAACAAGTTCTTTGCGAACCTTATATGCGGAATACCGCTCCGTGTATTGCTTATGCAAGCTGCTGGATCGCAGACCAAAATGCCGATGCCAACGTTATAGTTGCTCCTAGCGACCATGTGATCATGCGCGAAGACGAATACATTGCCACCCTGCTTTTGAGTATCCAACAGGCCAAGGAATCGAAAAATCTGATCACCTTAGGTATTAAACCTACTCGTCCGGATACCGGATATGGATACATTCAGTGGGATGAAATTGGCAAAACACCCGATCCGAGGGTTAAGAAGGTTAAAACATTTACGGAAAAACCGGATATCGAATTAGCTAAGGATTTTTTGGCGTCCGGAGATTTTTATTGGAATTCCGGCATTTTCATCTGGACATTACCGGCTATTATGAAGGCCTTGGAATCTAATCTTCCGGAAATTTTTAGAGCGTTTAAAGAAGGGGAAGGGTTGTACGGCACAGAAAGTGAGGAGGCCTTTATCTCAAAAACATATAGTACTTGCGAGAATATTTCGATCGACTATGGCGTCATGGAGAAGGCTCGCAATGTGAATGTAGTATTGAGCGATTTTGGTTGGAGTGATTTGGGAACATGGGGAAGTCTTCATACACACGTAGCTCACGACGACCACAGAAATGGGGCGGTTGGTAAAAACATCATGATGTATCAATGTTCCAACAACATGGTTTACATGTCCAATGACAAGCTCGCCGTATTACATGGGCTCAATGGTTTTATAGTTGTCGACTCAGGAAATGCACTCCTTGTTTGCAAAAAAGAAGACGAGCAAAAGATTAAGCAATTTGTGAGTGATATCAAGATTCGGGAGGGGGATCAGTGGTTATGATTTATTGATTTTTAAAACTCTTAACCGAGCATTTAAGAATTCGTATATCTTTGCACCCCTTTTATACGGGAAGGGTATTATTTGAAATAGCATTATTGCGGGCGTGGCGAAATTGGTAGACGTACCAGACTTAGGATCTGGCGCCGTGAGGCATGGGGGTTCGAGTCCCTCCGCCCGCACACATACAGTTCTTAGTTGGCAGAAACAGGAACAGATACGTAATCATCATGATTACGTAAACCCTCTCAAACTCAAACTGTTTCCCGAACAAACACAGTTCAAAGTTTACAGAAACAGGAACAGGTACGTAATCATCATGATTACGTAAACCCTCTGAAACTCAAACTGTTTCTGGAACACTCACAGATCTCAGTTTAAAGAATCGCTCAAAGTTCAAAGTTTACAGAAACAGGAACAGGTACGTAATCATCATGATTACGGAAACCCTCTGAAACTCAAACTGTTTCTGGAACACTCACAGATCTCAGTTTAAAGAATCACTCACAGTTCAAAGTTTACAGAAACATGAACAGGTACGTAATCATCATGATTACGTAAACCCTCTGAAACTCAAACTGTTTCTGGAACACTCACAGTTCTCAGTTTAAAGAATCACTCACAGTTCAAAGTTTACAGAAACAGGAACAGGTACGTAATCATCATGATTACGTAAACCCCCTCAAACAATTACAGTTCTCAGTTTGCAGAAGCAGGAACAGAGACGTAATCATCATGATTACGTAAACTCTCTCAAACTCAAACTGTTTCTCGAACAATCACAGTTCTCCGTTCAAAGAAAGAGGAACAGTAGGAATCTTCAATTTTTGCGATTTTCTGTAGTTTTTTAAAATTTCAAGTTTTTGGGAATAGTCTTGCCGAAAACTATATGACATGATGCAATTCGAAAAACTTATTGTCTATCAAAAGGCGTTCGCGACAAATGAAAAAATATATACCTTTATTAAGGCAAACCAACATTTACCTGCCTATATACGAAGTCAATTAGGCCGAGCCGGTTTAAGTATTTTACTCAATATTGTTGAGGGTTGCGGGAGGCTTAGTGGTAAGGACAAGACCCACTTTTATGTTATCGCTCGCGGTTCAGTATTTGAAGTTTCTGCTTTGTTTCGATTTTTGGATAAAGTTGAACCAAACTTAAAAAGAACAACTGACATTGTTTCATTGCAAAACGATCTAGAGGCAATTTCGAAGATGCTATTTGCTCTAATAAAACCCACAAAAATTCCCTACCCCCCCTTCATTTCCCTTATTATTCCCTAATTTCGCGGCCCGTTTTGGAGAATTTGGCGGGGAAAGCCGCTAGGAATCAAAATATTACAATGAACATTACGCAAACTAACATCGACGATCTGAATGCCGAGCTTACAATCGTCCTAGAGCCTGCAGATTATCAACCCGGAGTGGATCTGGCACTCAAAAACTACCGCAAACAAGCCCAATTGCCCGGTTTTCGTCCGGGACATGTGCCTGTAGGCCTTATCAAACAACGATTTGGTAAGAGTTTTTTGGCCGAAGAAGTGAATAAAAAGGTACAAGAGGCTATCGACCAGCATGTTCGCGAAAACCAAATCAACGTTTTGGGTTCCCCGATACCGAAAGCAGATGGTGAGGTGAAAGCGGACTGGGACAATCCAAGTGAATTCCGTTTTACCTACGAAATGGGTTTAGCCCCTCAACTAGATATAAAGTTAGATAAGTCTGAGTCATTTACCTTCCTGAAAGTGAAGATCGACGACACTCTCGTGAATCGTCAAATGAAAGATATGGCTCGCCGTTACGGTAAACTTAGCGAAGCAGAAGAAAGCTCCGAAGATGACATGCTCATTGGTAACTTTGAACAGATCGATGCGGCCGGAGGGGTTGTTGAAGGTGGAATCAAAAATCGCAGCACCATCTATATTGAAACAGTGGCTTCGGAAGAACTGAAAAAGTCGATGATCGGATTAAAAATCGGTTCTTCTTTAGATTTCGATCCAAATCAACTAACGAAAAATCACGAGGAACTAGCTCAGTTGCTAGGTATTACACATCATGATGTGCATCACTTGGAGGGCAATGTTAGGTTCACGGTTGAGGAGATCAAACGAATGACTCCACATGAATTGAATCAGGAATTGTTTGATAAATTATACGGAGAAGGCAATGTGACGAGTGAAGCGGAAATGCGCGTGCGTGTTGAAAATGAAATGAGTAATATGTTTTCACGCGACGAAAATTATTTGTTCAAAAGACACTTCTCAAGAGAAATTGTAAAAAGAACAAATGCAGGTTTGCCTGATGAGTTTCTGAAACGTTTCATTAAAATGACTAACGAAAAGGAAGTTACCGAGCAGCAGGTAGATATTGAATACCCTTCTTATGCTCAGGGACTTCGTTGGCAGTTGATTGAAAACAAAATCATCCGAGACAATGAGTTGCGTGTGAGTTTAGATGAGGCAAAAGATTATGCAAAGGGCATGCTCACACGTCGTTTCGCCGAATATGGCATTCCGGTAGAAGAAGAACAATTAGAGACTTATGCTGAGCGAACATTGTCGAATAAAGAGGAGGCCAGAAACATATACGACCTCTTGTACGAGAACAAAGTAGTGGAGCTAGTGAAGGAAAAATGTGCGATCGTTGAAAAAGAAGTTAGTTACGAGGACTTTATCCACGAAATTCAGCATTAATTCATAAGGAGATATTTATACATTGGCCCCTTGAAAGAGGGGCTTTTGTTTTTTTTTGGGAATTCAGTAAAAACTAGAGCCCCATTACATTGTTAATTAGCGTTACAACGAATACAACATGATAACCAGAAAAGAATTTAGAAACTTTGCTGTCAACGACAGGGGAATACAAGGAACCGTGGTCGATGACGTCATCAGCCACATGTATGGCCCCGAAATGATGACCAGAACGGTAATCGAAGAAAGAAACATGCCTTTTAGAGAAGTAGATGTATTCTCTCGCCTAATGGCCGACAGGATTATCTTCCTAGGAATGGAAATCGACGATTATATCGCAAATATCATTCAAGCTCAGATGCTCTTTTTAGAGAGTACAGATGCCAATAAGGACATCCAGATATACATAAATTCACCGGGAGGTAGCGTGTATGCCGGTCTTGGTATTTATGACACGATGCAATACATCAAGCCGGATGTGGCGACTATTTGTACAGGAATGGCCGCAAGTATGGGTGCCGTTCTTCTTTGTGCCGGTCAAAAAGGAAAACGTACGGGCTTAAAGCATAGCCGTGTGATGATTCACCAACCTTTGGGTGGTGCTCGCGGACAGGCATCAGATATTGAGATCACCGCTCGTGAAATCCAGAAATTGAAGAAAGAACTGTACGAGATAATTTCATTTCATAGTGGTCAACCTTATGAAAAAGTTCACCTCGATAGCGACCGCGATTACTGGATGATTGCACACGAAGCCAAAGAATACGGTATGATCGACGAAGTATTGGAAAGAAAAAGTTCGTAGTCTATAAAAGTTGTTGTTTTAAAATAAGCCCGGGAACTCAAGTCCCGGGCTATTTATTTGGTCATTATTTACCCCGCATTGCGCTTTAGAACTAGTATAAATGGTTTGCGCTGTGGGATACGCAATGGAATAGGCTTTTTGCTCAATGAATTGCTTCGAGGATCCCCATTGCGTGATCCGGTTTTATGTGAGGAAAAAATAGCTAATCTTATCTTGAAATGCCTTTAGAATCCTGTTCTTTGCAATAGATGTCTGCTCTGATTTATGTCGATATAATATTACCCATTGCGGTTCCGCGCCCTCTGACTTATTTGGTGCCCGAAGAAATGCATGCTGATATTGCTGTTGGGAAACGTGTGGTGGTTGCTTTAGGAAAGAGTAAACTCATCACCGGAATCATATACAAGGTTCATAATTCTGCAACTGGCAATTACGACTATCGAAAAATTGAATCTGTTCTCGACGACGAACCTGTATGCAATGTTCATCAAATAAAACTTTGGGAATGGATTGCAACCTATTACTGCTGCACTTTAGGAGAAGTGATGGCCGCAGCATTGCCATCAGCTTTGAAGTTGTCGAGCGAAACAATGATCAGCATTATTCCTGAGTTTGATGAAGATGCTTATCCATGGTCGATGAAAGAGAGCGTCATCATTGAATCGCTCAAGAAATCAGGATCTATGAGTGTTCGCGATCTTTCTGTTTTAATGGATCAACGCAATGTTCAGGGAATTATCAACGATCTGGTAGAAAAGGGTGCGGTGACCAGTGAAGAAGAATTAAAGGAAAAGTTTAAGCCGAAAAAAACACAATTCGTTGCTTTGAGCACCGACTATCAAACCGATGATCAACTCAATCGTGTGTTTGCAGACTTTGAAAAAAGAAATGCGTCAAAACAAAGTGATGCATTGTTGGCATATTTAAGATTAGCTAACTGGGATGGGACAAGTTCAGCCTGGGTGCCTAAAACAAAACTCACCAAAGAAAGCGGGATAACAGGAGCCATACTTAATTCACTCATTGAAAAGGGTATTTTGGACATGAAGGAGGTCGAGACAGGGCGTCTGAATAAAGGTCCTGTGAGTATCGAAAAATTGAGCCCGCTTTCGGAGACACAAAATGCGGCCCTCATAGAAATTCAAGAACATTGGAAGAAAAAGGATACCGTTTTACTGCATGGTGTTACATCAAGTGGTAAAACAGAATTGTATGCTCATCTTATTCGCGATACGATTAATGAGGGCAAACAAGTTTTATTTCTATTGCCCGAAATTGCATTGACTATTCAGTTGATCGAGCGACTCAAAAAATACTTTGGTCAGCGTGTTGGTGTCTACCACAGCGGATACTCAAACAACGAAAGAACAGAGGTATGGCGCAAGGTTTTACATCACAAACCGGGAGATTATGACATAGTATTGGGAGCGCGATCCGCCATTTTTTTACCCTTTGAAAATCTAGGGTTGATAATAGTCGATGAAGAACACGAGCATAGTTTTAAGCAAGTGGATCCCTCACCGCGTTATCACGCGCGCGACATGTCGGTGGTACTAGCGCGCATTCATGGAGCCCGCGTATTATTGGGTTCGGCAACTCCATCAATAGAAACCTACTGGAATGCAGAGTCGGGAAGATATAGATTGGTTACTATGCAATCTCGATTCGGAGGCATGCAACTTCCTTTTGTGGAAATATGTGATGTTCGGGAAGAGCTGAAGAATAAAACCATGAATGGTCATTTTTCAAAGCAACTGACCGATGGCATTTCGCAAACCATAGATGCAGGATCTCAGGTAATTTTATTTCAAAACCGAAGGGGATATAGTCCGCTGTGGAAGTGTCATGTATGCGGATGGGTTCCCGAATGTGCTCGCTGCGATGTGAGTTTAACGTACCACAAGCAGCTGCATCAATTAAAATGTCATTACTGTGGTTACAACGAAAATCCTCCTCAAGAATGTAGAATGTGTGGGAGTGCTGATTTGCGTATGATTGGATTCGGAACAGAAAAAGTGGAAGAAGATATTGCCGAAATATTTCCGGATATAAAAATTGAGCGCATGGATATAGATACCGCGCGCAGTCGTCAGAATTATCAAAAAATCATATCTGAATTTGAGAACGGGGAGACCCATATTTTGGTAGGAACTCGCATGATTACGAAGGGCCTCGATTTTGATAACGTTGGATTGGTGGGTGTTTTATCTGCCGACAAAATGATGAATTACCCTGATTTCCGATCCTTGGAAACAGCCTATCAACTTATGTCGCAAGTAGCAGGTAGGGCAGGGAGGAAGGGCAAAAGAGGTAAGGTAATTGTGCAGACATTTAATCCGGAGCATTGGTTATTGAAACATGTTGTTGATCATGATTACATAGGTTTTTACAAACACGAATTATCAGAGCGAAAAAAATTCGGATATCCTCCGTTTGTTAGATTAATAAAAATAGTACTCAAGCATAAAGACGATTCAGTGGTTGCCGAAGCTGCCACTTTACTTAGCAAAGGCTTGAACGAGATGCAGGGTATTTATGTCTTGGGCCCTGAAGTTCCGTACATCCCTCGTATCAATAATTATTATTTGCGTCAGTTTTTAATTAAGCTGGAAAGAAAGCCGACCTCTGTTGAACAGAAAGAAGCGATTCATGCATACACGCGTCAATTTTTTAGTCAACAGAAATTCCAATCTGTACGATGCGTATTGGATGTTGATCCGTATTGATAGGAAGCGAAAGCAGTGCTGAGTTCGGAGAAACAGGAACAGGATTCACACAAAATGTTTTGTACAAAGCTTCAACCCCTCTAAACACGCGACGCGCACGTCACCCTGAGTGAATCGATCCGAGGCACGAGGGTAGATGAATCGAAGGGCCAAAGCAGTTCTGAGTTCGGAGTAACAGGAACAGGTAAATTCGTCTTCGAATAAAATCCGGTCATACTACACTCTCACTCTCCACTCTCACTCTGGTCTGGCCTCACCCTCCGCCCTCTCCAGAGGAGAGGGGACCGATTCTGCAAACTGAAAAGCTTGCGTTTTTTAAAGCCGCGCACTCTTGAAAACTACATTTTTCATTTAACGTGAACGTCCCCCTCTCCTCTGGAGAGGGGCTAGGGGTGAGGCCTTCGAAGAAGAATGGCTTCTAAAATTGGAAAATGTAAAAAGCTTATTTTCAATCCAAATCCACAACTTGTCATTGGAAGTGAGTGCATGTAGTGCAGGAGTCGAAGGACCTGCTTTATTACCCAGAACCCATCGAATAGAGTTCGAGAAACAGTTTCAGTTTGAGATGGAGCAGTCTTTGACAAAGTTGATCTTTAGGGACGACTCTCCCTCTGCATCATTTCTCGAATTTCTTTCATGAACTCGGAAGCAAAAACGAAATTATTCAGTTCTTCGTTTTTCGTGAATAGAATTTCTTTTTGATTTCCTTTCCACCACAATTTTCCTTCATTAATGAAATTGATTGAATCGCCAATTTCCATAACGGAATTCATATCGTGTGAAACGACCACGGTAGTGCACTGGAGATCTTTGGTAATTTCTTTGATGAGATTATCAATTACAATAGCTGTTTGTGGATCTAAACCGCTATTCGGTTCATCACAAAAAAGATATTTAGGATTCATTGCCATAGCGCGGGCTATGCCCGTGCGTTTTTGCATACCACCGGATATTTCACTTGGATAAAGTTTGTTTTTACCCTCCAGATTCACTCTTTCCAAGCACCAGTCAACGCGTTTGGTCATTTCACCTTTGGTCATGGTGGCGAACATCTCCAAGGGGAACTTTATGTTTTCTTCTACCGTTAATGAGTCAAAAAGTGCGGAACCTTGAAATAACATACCTATGTCTTGGCGTATTTCCTTGCGTTGTTTGTGATTCATTTTGGTGAAATTTCTTCCATCAAAATGAATTTCTCCGGCATCGACTTCCATTAGTCCAACTACACATTTGGTGAGCACAGATTTGCCCGAACCGCTGCGCCCGATGATAAAATTTACCAGTCCCGGGGTGAAACTGGTAACGATGTCGGTTAGTACGGTCTTACCATCAAAACTCTTCGATATGTTTTTTACTTCGATCACAGGAGAAGTAATTGAGTTATGATGTAATTCGAAATCATGATAAGAATAATGCTATAGACCACTGCGCGCGTATTGCTCTCTCCGACTTGAAGAGCGCCGCCTTTGGTATAATACCCGTGGTATCCGGAAACACTCGTAATTATAAAAGCAAATACAACCGCTTTAATAAGTGTATAGGTTACCTGAAACGGCTCGAAATAGTATTGGAGTCCATAGACATAATCATTGAGTGACATGACGCCACTTCCCGGACCAATTACAGCTCCGGCTGCGATACCCAGAAACATGGATATCACAACCAAAAAAGGAAAAATCAAAATGGCTGCTATGACTTTGGGCAATATGAGATAACTGGCAGAATTCACTCCCATGATGTCAAGTGCGTCAATTTGTTCGGTGATACGCATGGTGCCAATTTCAGAGGCGATATTGCTCCCCACTTTTCCGGAAAGAATGAGGCTCATAATGGTACTCGAGAACTCCAAAATCAGGGATTGGCGGGTGGTATAGCCGATGGTCCATTTAGGCACCCATGCACTGTCGATGTTTGCCGCTGTCTGAAGGGTGATTACCGCCCCCATAAAGGCAGATAAGAGGGCAATAATGCCTACACTCTGGATACCGATTTTATCGATTTCTTCGATAATTCGCTTGCGATAGATTGAAAAACGCTCAGGTTTGCTGCACACTTGGCGCATCATCAAAACGTATTTCCCTATATGTCGGTAGATTTTCCCCACAATTGGTGCAAACTTAACGGGAAAAAGGCACTTGTCTTCTGTGCTTTAACAGGAAGTTCATCACAATGCTTCGTTGATCAAATTTCGAAGTTTTACAAAGGCTATATGTCTCGTGTGAAATTTTAATCTGACTTTTACGTTTTCGTCCTTGGGCTATATACATTTGTTCTTCTTATGAGCGCAATAAAAATAACTAGAATTGTCGGATTTGTATTGCTTTTAATAGGCGTAAGCATTTTGTCTTCATGCAGTCTATTCAGGAAAAAGAATCGATGCAATACTTGTCCAAAATGGGAAGATCACATTGAACTTGTTGACACAAAAGTGGATTTCGGTGAAAAGGTAACGAATCAGGGAATCGGAGTGTGTGAATGAAAAAAAGCACAAACCTGGAAGCGGGGCTCTTGCCATTTTTGCCTGAAGCTGCTCTCGAAATGACATGTACTCTATTAAGGCAACATCCTCACAGTTTGGTTATCACTCCGCCGCGAAGCACGGTACATGGTGATTTTCGTCCGGGAAAAAGCAGGCATACTCTTACGGTGAATGGTGATAGGAATCGTTTTTCGTTTCTGATTACTTTGCTGCACGAGATGGCACACCTTATAACCTTTAACGAACATCCGCGAGCCATCAAACCACATGGACAGGAGTGGAAAGCGAATTTTGTCCTTTTGCTGCGACCGTATATGGCAGCATCTATTTTTCCGGATGATGTGGCCGATGCATTGAAGCGATATATGCTCAATCCGGCAGCTGCGACGTGTTCGGACATACATTTATCCAAGGTACTCGCTCGATATGATAAAAAGAAGCCGGGTGAGGTTTTATTGGATGATGTGCCTGTCGGATCAAAGTTCACCTATAGGGAGACGAGGGTTTTTGTAAAACAAAGCAAACGACGTACGAGATGGGTGTGCAAGGAAGAAGCTACCGGGAGCACTTATTTTTTTAGCCCTGTTACCGTTGTGAAATTAGTGGGCTAAAAGTCAAATGATTTAATCATTGATTTTCCGATCTTCTCGAAGCGATTTCTGATAACCCGAGTTGATTTCACTTTCTCGATTTATTTCCAGAAAATCTGGATGCTTTTCAAGCAGTTCCACCACATCATCCATTCCAAAAGAAATACTGTTTTCAAAAGAAGAAAATATCTTTTGCGCCAGCAGCAGATCATTCGGAGTATCTACTGATAATTTATAGTGGTAGTCCGGATTTGTGCGTATCCATTCGCATTTGAATTCTCCTGAGTTTTTTATGTAGGGTGTCACATGCTCTCGCTGACTTAAAAGATCTGCTTTTTTCCAAGCTTGTTCCAGCGCATGAAAAGAGAATACTTCCACATCAAAACCGTCTTCTAAAAAGTCGGGTTCATGATTGGAGTTGGAGAGGTAGTCTGCACCACTTTCTTTGTATGCATCCAGTACTTTTTGCAAAACAATGTGGTGATGTAAGGGGTTATCGCAGCATATCCGGATAACATCTTCAGGTTTATTTTCTAACATCCCAACGGCTTGATAGAAACGATCCAAGACATCCCAATCACTTCCCCTGAAGCACTTGATATTTTTGTTTGCACAAAAACTTTCTATGGCATCATCTTCGGGGAGGTTTGTTGTGGCAACAATTATTTCATCGACACCTGTTGCCGGAGAAAGTCTATCTAATAAATTTTCTAAGATACTTTTTCCATTCACGTCCATGAGCACTTTGCCCGGGAGACGTGTGCTACCCATTCTCGCTTGAATAATTAGAGCTGTCACTTTACTTTATTGGTAAACTCCTCGCGGAAGGCAATCCATTCGGATAACTTCTCGACATTGTAGTTCGTTTGTTCACTGTGCAAATAAGCGGGATTATTGCAACTCACGAGCAGTTGATCCATAGGGCCGTTGGGAGTGAGATAACGACCTTCTATTACACCTTCGATAATCCATCCGGCTTTACAATAGGCCTTAACACTTCCAATATTATCGGCGTAAATCTGGCCGTGTAGTTTGCGAATATCGTATTTTTCGAAAGCAAGTTTGTTGCCAAGAATAATGGCGTCTGTGGCAAGACCTTTTCCCCACTGGGAGCGATCTCCAATAACACAAACAAGGTCAGCTATCCGGTGTTTTTGGTTGATAGGACCAACTTTCAGATTACCGATATGCAAATCATTTTCAGACAGACAAATTGCATACATGAAATAAGATCCGTTATTTCTTCCCTCGTCTATGTATTCGAAAACCATTTGATATGTCAACGAATTGCCGTCGACTTCAAGGAAGCTGGTCACTTCATTATTTCGAAACCAAGAGAGATAGTTTTCATTTACGTCCTCATGGGTGAGTTCACGCAGATATACCCGATTCATGATTCGTTGTGTTTTATTTTGAGCTGCTTTTCATACTTATGCATCTCCTCCGAATTTTTTGTCAAGTTCGTATCGTGCATTCTGTATCGATACAGAGGAACAATTAGATTGTATACATTGTATTTTTCTGACCAACGTATCCGAAGATCTTCCTCTTCACGAGCTCTAAATTTTTCGTCGTATAAACCTACATTGAACAAAAAATCTTTTCTGAACATGATCCCGCAAGCGATTGGAGTTTCTTCAGAGTTCACATGTTTAATGTGATTTCCACGTTCATCTACCAACCAATAATCGACGGAAACAGCATCGAGGCTGTTGTTCTCTTCGAGAAATAATTTCTGGACTTTAAGAATGTCTCGGTGGAGATAATCATCTGCATCGAGAAAAAGTATAAACTGTCCTTTAGCTTTTCTTATTCCGAAATTTCTGGCGGCTGCGAGGCCTACATTTTGTTCAAGATAAAAAATCCGAAGATCGTCTTGATATATGGAAAGAACATCTTTTGTAAGATCGGTACTGGCATCATCTACTACAATGATTTCGAATGACTCTTTGGGCAGCGATTGCTCCAAAGCACTTCTTACGGCACGTTCTACATATTGTGCGTAGTTGTATGTTGTAATAATAACAGAAATCATATGATCAACATGATACGTTTGAAAAACACATTACTTCAAATCGAAAAAAGGGATTTCATTTCGAATCACTTTTTATCTCCATTGGATTTCTTTTTCGCCTTCTTTTGATCTTCATCGAGGTATCCGCCTCCGTAGGTGTATCCGCTTCCATATCCGTAGCCGTACCCATATCCGTATCCGTAGCCATAACCATAGCGGTATGCATATTTTCCATAGTAATACTTCCAACGTTTCTGCTTGAGGTTATTTAGCAAAATACTGTGATTGGTAAGTTTGTTTTGAGAGAGAACTTCTTCCAAATGTCGAACACCGGATTTGGTTGCTTTTTCAGTATTCATTACAAATACTCCGGTATCCACCTTGCTGAGAAGAACGAGCGAATCGCTGATCAACATGAGTGGAGGCGTATCAATAACGATGAAATCGTAATGTTCTTTCAATGAATCGAGCAGAAGATCCACGCGTTTGCTCAATACTAATTCTGAAGCATTCGGCGGCAAAGGACCTGCTGTAATAATGTCTAAGTTTTCTATTTGGGAAGCAATGATTGAATCGCGGTAATCGGCCTTTCCAATGAGGAATGTAGAAACACCGGAAATATTTTCAATTTTGAAAGTCTTATGAATTTTCGGTTTGTGCATATCAAAGTCGAGCAACAAAACTCTTTTGCCCGCTTTTGCAAAGACAGCAGATAAGTTGGAAGAGGTAAATGTTTTTCCTTCTCCCGGATGGAGTGAAGTTACCAAAACTACTTTCGGGCCATCACCTTGAAGCATGTACTGAAGATTCGTTCTTACCGATCTGAAGGCCTCTGCAACGTTGGAACGTGGAGCAGAAGCAATAACGATTGGATTAATTTCTACATCTTCGTAGTTCGGTATACCACCAAGTACAGAAATTTTTGATAGTTTTTTTAGCTCTCTGGTATTTTCAATTCTCTCAAAGAAGATTAGGCGTAAAAAGCCAATGGCAATGGCCAGAAATATACCTATCGTCATAGCGAGATATATCGACTGCTTTTTATTCGGGCCAACAATACCCAAACCTCTTGCACTTTCAATTACGCTTGTTTGAGGAATAATGGCAGCGCGTGCAATTACCGTGTTTGCTTTTTTCTCTAGAAGGAAAGTGTATAACTCTTCGTTTACATTCAATCGACGCTCGATGCTCATCAGATCTCGTTCCGACTTAGGTATATTACTAAGTTTAAATTCGAGTGATCCAATTTGCTGATCAATGTCTGAGATACGGCTTATGATAGCCTGTTTTGTATCGCGTGTGTATTTATAGATACTGTTTTTTACAGTGGCAATCGTGGAATCGATTCGGCGCATTTGATTGTTACCATCTTTCAAATCTACCGACATATTTGCCCGCTGAAGTTTTAGCCTGAAAAGTTCATTCACTTGTTCTCGAAGTGTGATATCATCTTCTTCGAGATAATTCATGGGAGGAATGGTGGCTTGTTTTCTCTCTGAGTACAGATATTCTTCAAGAGATTCAAGTGCATTTTTCTTTAGAAATAATTTACTTTTTTCTACATCTGCTGTTTGAAGCGATTCAAAAGCGGCGTCTTGTTCTTTCGTGAGGTCGAGAATTTGTCTGCTATCTTTAAACAACTCCATCTGCCTTTCGAGAGAATCAATAATCAAGGTAATCTCATCGAGTTGTTTGTCAATGTACTTTTGAGTATTCTCATTTATCAGTATCTGATTTTCGAGTGTATAGTCTATATATACCTTCGAGAGAGTATCTAGAAACTGTTTAGCTCTGAAGTACAATTCATCTTGCACGGTCATCGTCAGAATACTCGTGTATTCTACGTTATCTATGACAAGATTAGTCTTGTATTTATTTACGAGATAATCGGGATGATGGACTTTAAACTGATAGTCCAAACCTTTAATACTCGCTAAAGCATCTTCGGTGAAAGATTTAGTTTTGTGTACTGTTAAACTGAAATTAGTATCATCAATGGTCTCATCAAAATTATACACGTTACTTCTGCGGATATCTTCCACTTCATACGATAAGGTATAGGTGTCCATATCATTCACCTTCACATTAAAGGGAATATTATACAATCGTTCGTCGTTAATTCGACGATAGTCACAATCGATTTCCAACGCTTGAAAGCCGTCGACCTGCATCGTTTTTACACGACCCACCAAATAATAGGTCTGTGTGTATTCTAGTTTTTTTAACGCTTTCGATATAAGATCGTACGACTGAATAATGCGTTTTTGATTTGTTACATCTTGAATGAGATTTCCATAACCTAGGTTAGAGTAAATCTGATTTTGGTAATCGTATGTGTCCGAAGATTTGAGCAGGATTTCAGATTTTGCAGCGTACACATCGGGCAAGCCATGCGTATAAAACCAAGCGACAAAAAAGGCGATAGCCGGAAAGATGAAAAGAAGATACCAGTTTTTACCAACGAACTTTGCTATTGGTCTGAGGTCATCTGCATCTAAAAAACTGGATTTATTGTCGGCCATTGCTTGATTCTCGGAGTGGATTGCAAACGTAAGCTAAAATTCTCAAAAGCTTATTTTTCTTGCGGCATTGGGTGAATAATGGCAATGGAGTTGCGGAACATGATTCTTATTTTTGGTGTCTGATAAATGATTTGAAAGATGGAAGAAATAAAAGGAAGTGTAGAAAAGGAGACGAATAATTGGAGCAAGTTGCCCGATCATTCAAGAGTGTGGATATATGCTTCGGACCGGGAATTGACAAAGGAAGAAGCGAACCGAGTGGATAGCGCATTAGGTGAATTTATAGCACAATGGGCAGCACATGGCAATGCAATGAGAGCAGAGGGCAAATTGATTGGCAAGTTGTTTCTCTTTATTGCCGCGGATGAAGAGCAGACGAAGGCAAGCGGTTGTTCGATTGATGATTCAGTTCATTTCGTTAAGGCATTGGGAACGGAAATCGGAGTTGATTTTTTCAATAGGACAATCACACAGTATGAAAAGGAAGGAACAGTTCATTTAGTGAAGCTTCATGAATTTTGGGCCATGCGCAAAGCGGGTGTTGTGGATGATGACACTATTGTCTACAACAACCTGATTAACAGCATAGGACAGCTCAAAACATCCTGGAGGATTTCTTTTAAAGAGAGTTGGCATCGCGAAATGTGGATGTAAGTCGTTGATAATGAGAAGTGGTTTTGAATTGGTATACTATTATATATGTATATCATCGAATGTAGGTTTTTCAATATTTTTTTTAAAAAATTTGGCGGATAAGAGAAAAGAACTACTACTTTAGCGGGGAATTTTGAATTTAGGTGTTTAAAAAATGGCCAAGAATTGGTGGCCTCCAAACTAACTGACTTTTACGTATTGCGAATGTGTTGTTGTTGTAATCACTCACTTCTGAATAATTGACCTGATAATGGGCTCGGCGCCTGTATTCAGGTTTTTTTGTTTTAGTGAGTTTGTAAATTGAATATGAAAGTGGACCTCGGTTCATTCATATATAGGGGAAACCCGCTCGATATTTTAAATTTTTAGTGTATTAACCAAAACCAAAACAAATGATGAAAACGTTTACGAAGATCACTTCGGCGCTGATGATTGCTGTTGCAGTCTGTTGGGGCACGGGCGTGATGGCGCAGTCATACGACTGTGCAAGTGCTGTTGCAATCACTGATGCTACAGCATCAGTTACAGGAAACACCGTTGGAGCAAACGACAACGCTACTTCTGGTGCTATTACATGTGGAACTTCTGTCGGAACCGGTGGTCAAAACTGGTACGCTTACACTCCAAGTGTAGATGTTGATGTTACACTTACAACGTGTGGCGGATCAACATTTGACACCAAAATCCACGTTTATTGTGGTGGTTGTGGTGCATTCTCTTGTGTTACCGGCAATGATGACGTCTGTGGGTTGCAAAGCACAGTAAGCTTCCAAGCTGCTGCAGGAAACACATACTACATTCGTGTAGGTGGTTTCTCTAGCTCGGCAGGTGCTTACACCATGTTTATTACCAGCACTCCAACTGGTGCAAACTATGGTTGTACAGATCCTGCCGCATGTAACTACGAGCCAGGTGCAGTTTTTGCTACCTGCTGCGATTACAGCTGTTCAGGTTGTACAGATCCTGCCGCATGTAACTTCGATCCAGGAGCATCAGTTGATGATGGTTCTTGCGTTGTTTGTGCTTCTAACTGTCTTCAAATCTCTGTTGGAACAGGTACTTTCCCAGGTGAAATTTCTTGGTCATTCGAAGATGGTTCAGGAGTTATTGCCTCTGGCGGTGCCGGAGTTAATACTATCCTTTGCGTTGCTAACGACTGTGACTATGTTTTCACGGCCGTTGACTCATTTGGTGACGGATGGAACGGTGCGGTGTTGAACATTACAAACCTTACTACAGGCGAAGTATATGTAAATGAAATTCCTTCAGGTCCAGGTGAGGTTTACAATCTTGTAATTGGTGCCGGTTTGGTACCTGGTTGTACTGATCCTTTGGCTAACAACTACAATCCTGCCGCTAACTGCGACGATGGATCATGTTTGGCTTGCCCTCCGGGTGATGTGTTGTTAATTTTCAACATGTTCGATACATTCGGTGACGGATGGAGTGGTGCTACTTACTCTTTCACAGATGATCTAGGAAACGTTCAGGCGACAGGAACTTTGGTTGCCGGTGCATTCGGTCAGGCTTTGGTTTGTTTACCTCCTGGTTGTTATTTCCTTACCGTTTCAGGTGGTACATTTCCTACGGAAGTATCTTGGGAGGCTGCCGACCAAGGTGGCAACGTACTTTTCAGCGGTGGTGCACCAACTACAAACTTTGGTTTCTCATGGGCTGGTCAGACCGGCTGTGTGATTCCCGGTTGTACTGATGCCAACTGTAACAACTACAATCCATATGCTACCGTAAATGATGGTTCTTGCCAATGTCCTCCTGCAAACGACGAATGTTCTGGTGCACAGGCTATTGGTTGTGGTGTTAGCGTTATCGGTACTACCGAATTCGCTAACCTAGATGCTCAGCCAACTTGTGGTACTCCGTTGACTGCTCCTGGCGTATGGTACACTTTAGTAGGTGACGGTTCTCAAGTTACTTTGAGCACATGTGCTTCTACTTCAGGTATCGATACTCGCATACACGTTTATACTTCAGGTTTTGTTGCAGATTGTAACGCCTTGACTTGTGTTGCTTCTAACGACGACGGTTGTCCAGGTTTCCTTTCTTCTATCACTTTCACTACAATCAACGGTGGTATTTACTACGTTCTTGTATCTGAGTTCGGTGTTGGTCAAGGTTTGGAATTCCAATTGGATGTAAACTGTCAGGTTTGTGCTAACCCACTTCCGTCTAACGACGACTGTGCCGGTGCAGAACAACAAATTGACGGTATAGCTTCAGTTCAAGATCTATGCTGTGTAAACCCAGATAACTCTGTATGTATCGGTTTCACAACCGGTTACGGTGTATGGTTCTATTTGAACTCTACTCCTGCAATTGACCCACTTGGTTGTGGTGCTGCTGACACATTCGACTTCATGGTTACAAACCTTACGGGTGCTAACGTGGGTATGACAGTTTACGAAGACCTCGGAAACGCTGGTTGTGCAAACTTAAACCCAATCGCTTGTTGTCCAATCGTAACCGGTGCTTGCGGTGGAGATATCTCTCAGATTTGGACTATTTCGCCAGGTACTGATTACTACTTCCTAGTTTACACAACTGATCCGATAGCTTGTGGTGAAATTTCACTTATGACTGAACTCGCCTACATCGGTTGTACAGATGCTACAGCAGACAACTACGATCCATGTGCAACCATCGATAGCGGTACATGTATCTTCAGCAACACACCTCCAAATGATCTTTGTGCTAACGCAGTTACGATCACTTGCGGTTCAACAACTACAGGTTCTACCGGTGGTGCTACAAATGCTGATTACCCATTCGTATGTAACTTCACAAACGATCCAGGTGTATGGTACACTGCTACCGGTGACGGTCAGCTTTGGACTATCAGCACTTGTGGTTCAGCTATTGACTCTCATATCGAGATCTACGAAGGTCCATGTGGTGGTCCATTGGTTTGCTTAGCCGACGTTGTATCTGACTTCATTGGTTGTGGTTTCTTCGATCAAGATGATGCTACATTCCAGTTTGTATCTACTCCGGGTGCTAACTACCTTATCTATGTAATGTCTGATTCATTCGACACTGCATTTGATATCTCGTTGTCTTGCGAACCGGTTGTGTTCGGTTGTACCATCTCTGCTGCTTGCAACTACAACCCTGCTGCAAACGTAGATGACGGTAACTGCGACTTCTTCTCATGTACTTGTGGAGGCGGTTCTGGTACCCCAGTTCAATTGAACATGTTCGATGCCTTCGGTGACGGTTGGGACTCAGGTTCTTACACTATCACTGATGGTCTTGGAAACATTGTAGCTTCTAACACATTAGATAATGCTGACTACGTTGTAGACGAAGACAACTTCGTTGGTGGTGAGTCCGGTTTCGACCTACTTTGCCTTGCTGACGGTTGTTACTCAATCACTGTAGGTGGTTCAGCTTTCAACTCTGAGATTTCTTGGAACCTTGTTGACCAATTCGGCAACATCTTAGCTTCAGGTGGAGCTCCTGCTAGTGCTGCATTCTCTATCGGTGGTAACTGCGGTTGTACGAGCGCATCTGCTTGTAACTTCGATCCAACAGCAACTGTTGATGATGGCTCTTGCTGCTTTGGCGATTGCGCTACATTGACTGTTACAGGTGGTTCTTTCCCAACTGAAATCTCTTGGGAGATTAATGGTGTTACCGGCGGTGCTCCATTCACAGGTGTTATCTGTTTGACTGACCCTTGTTTGAACACATTTAACATGTTCGATTTATTCGGTGACGGATGGAATGGTGCTACATACACATTTGTTGTAAACGGTAACGTTATTGCGACTGGAACTATGGCTGGTGCTTCTGCTTCAGTTAATATTTCTGTAGGTATCCAGGGTTGTACGGATGCAGGTGCTTGTAACTATAACCCTGCTGCATCCTGCGACGACGGATCTTGCTGCCTCGAAAACTGTGTGAACGTGAACCTATTCGACTCCTTTGGTGACGGTTGGAACAATGCAATCTACTCAGTAATTGATGCAGGTACAGGAACAGTGGTTGCAAGTGGTACTTTGGCCACCGGCTCTTTCGGCCAAGTTTCACTGTGTCTTCCAACAGGTTGTTATGAGTGGCAGGTAACTGCCGGTTTCATACCAAGCGAAGTTTCTTGGACTATCTTCGGTACAGACTCTGGAAATATCAGTGGTGGTGCTCCATCAAGTACTCTGTTCTCTGTTGGTGGCTCTAACTGTACTGCTGGTTGTCAGGTTCCAACTGCATGTAACTACGATCCAACAGCAGGTATCGACGATTGCACTGTGTGCGATTACACATCTTGCTTAGGTTGTACTTATGTTGATGCAGACAACTACAACCCTGCTGCTATCATTGACGATGGATCATGTACTGGTTTTGCCAGCGACTGTCCAGCCGACTTTAACCAAGACGGTATCGTAGGTGTAAGTGACCTTCTGTTCTTCATCGGACAGTACGGTACTACTTGCGATTAATATAAAAAGAAGGAATTGAAAAGATCCCGCGACCAAACGGTCGCGGGAGCTTTTCTTCCATAATTAATTAGTATATCAATCATTAACTATATAAACTCCACTATGAAAAAATTACTGACATTGCTTGTGGCGTTTTGTTGTCTAGGCAGCATGAACGCACAACTTGTTGACGTGATTGTGGAAAGCATTGGTACTCCGACACCAGCAGGATTATATCCGGCCGGTCACACGACGTACCGCGTTTTCGCACGTCTACAAGATCCTACCGACTTTATGTCGGCTGTTTACGGTATTGGTGCAGCTCCGGCTGACCCTGACCACGATTTGAGAATTTTGGACAACGTTTTGGAACCGGGAACTACTACATCATGGAACTCTCCCTTCGGTGGTGTTACCGGTCCGGACATCAATCCTGCTTTCTGTGGAATTTTCGCGGAAACTTGTTTTGACTCATTTTTGACTATCGGACGCGCCAATTCAGCGTCTCCGGGTAATGCGATTAACGTATTGACAACACCTGCAGGTGGATTCAATTCAACTTTTGCAAATGCATTTCCGGTAGGAACTTTCTGTAACGTGAATGATGGTGCTTGGTTTGCACTTTCAGGAGACGTTAACGGTTTGCCTACAGGAATTGACAACCGTGTTCTTCTGATGCAAGTTACTTGTCCAACAGGTCAACTTGAGTATCAGATCAACGTTCAGGTTTTCGACAACGGTCTTGGTGCAAACTCTTTGTACTATGCTCACAACCTTCAAGGCCCTATGGGTGTGATCGGTGGTGTACTTGAGCAAGACTTCACTTGCGAAGGACTAGTATTTCCTGAACCGCCTGCATGCTCTGTAGTTCCTGGCTGTACAGACAATACAGCTTGTAACTACAATCCACTTGCGACTACAGACGACGGTTCATGTACTTTCCCTGGTTGTACGGATGTAGCTGCTTGCAACTACAACCCTGCAGCAGGCTGTTCAAATGGTTCATGTACCTACCCTGGTTGTACCGATGTAGCTGCTTGCAACTACAACGCGGCAGCAGGTTGTTCAAATGGTTCATGTACGTACCCTGGTTGTACAGACAACACAGCTTGTAACTTTAATCCGTTAGCAGGCTGCACTGATGGTTCATGTACTTACCCTGGTTGTACAGACAACACAGCTTGTAACTATAATCCGTCGGCAGGTTGTTCAGATGGTTCATGTACATACCCTGGTTGTACAATTGTTGCTGCTTGTAACTACGATGCAACTGCAGGTTGCGACGATGGTTCTTGCTGCTTGTCTAACTGTGTAAATATCACTGTTACTGCAGGTTCATTCCCATCAGAGAACTCTTGGACATTGACTGATGGACTTGGTAACGTTGTTGCTTCCGGTGCAGGAGCTTCTGCTGCTGACCTTTGTTTGGTAAACGATTGTTACACTTTCAACATGTTCGATTCTTTCGGAGATTCTTGGAATGGTGCAACTTATGCAATCACTATTAATGGTGTTCTAACATACTCAGGTACTCACACAGGTGGTTTATCAAGTTCTGCTGCTGCAGGTGTTGGTGCTATCTGTGGTTGCACAGATCCAACAGCTTGTAACTACGATCCGGCTGCTACAATCGACAACGGTACTTGTATTGCTCCGGTAGCAAATGACCTTTGTGCAAACGCAATTGCTCTGGGTTCGGCTTCTACAACCATTTCTGTAGATAACACAGGCGCTTGCTTCAACGAAGGTGTTGTAGTGCCTACTACAGGTTGCAACGTTACTAATGGATGGTGCGCTGGTGAAGGTGACGAAGAAACTTCGGTTTGGTACACATTCACTACTCCTGCTGCAAACGCTCAAGTAACAATCACTACTTTCGACAACGGAAGTGGTACAGTTGATACTCAAATCGCTGTATACAGCGGTGGATGCGGTGGAACTTTAGTAGGTGCTAACGACGACGGAAACCCTCCAGGGTTCATGTCTGAGTTGATCTTCGCTTGTGGCGTTCTCGCTCCAAACACAACTTACACTCTTTTGATCGACGGTTATGCCGGTGATTTCGGTGTATTTGGTCTTGATTTGATCATCGACGAAGCTGCTTGTATTCTTCCTATCCCAGGTTGTACAGATCCGGCTGCATGTAACTTCAATCCGGGTGCAAACACGGATGATGGTTCTTGCTGCTTCACCAACTGTGTGAATATTACCGTTACAACCGGTACTTTTCCAAGTGAAATTTCTTGGAACCTTACAGATGGTTTAGGTAACATTGTTGCCGCAGGTGGTGCTACTTCTAGCACAAACCTTTGTCTAGTTGGTGGTTGTTACACTTTCAACGCATTCGATTCATTCGGAGATGGTTGGAATGGAGCAACTTTCACAATCAGTGTAAACGGTGTTCCAACATATTCAGGCGCTCCAACGGGTTCAGGTGGATCTACACCAACACCTATCGGAGTTACTTTAGGTTGTACCAATGCTGGTGCTTGTAACTACGACCCGGCTGCTGGTTGCGACAATGGATCATGTGAATTCCTTTCATGTGCAGGTTGTACAGACGTGGCCGCGTGCAACTACGATGCTACAGCTACTTTGAACGATGGTTCATGTTGCTACAACAACTGTGTTACAATTGACATGTTCGATTCATTCGGTGACGGATGGGACTCAGGTACTTTTGTAATCAATGACGCCCTCGGTAACTTTATTACGAGCGGTACGTTGGCTAGCGGTTCTTTCGGTTCAGTTGTTAATTGCTTGGCCGATGGTTGCTACACTATCTCTGTAGGAGGGTCTTTCTTTGATACTGAAATCAGCTGGACTTTGAATGGCGTTGACGGAGGTTCTATCTCCGGTGGTTCTCCATCAACAGCGTCATTCGGTGTTGGTAACGCAGGTTGCTTCGGTTGCACTAGCGTAACTGCTTGTAACTACTCAGGTACTGCTGTATTCGACGACGGTTCTTGCGTATTCCCTGGTTGTACAGATCCTTCAGCGTGTAACTACGATGCTTTCGCTGGTTGCGACGATGGTTCTTGCGTATTCCCAGGTTGTACTGATCCAACTGCATGTAACTACGACATGACCGCAGGTTGTGATGATGGTTCGTGTATTGCTTCCGGTTGTACAGATCCAACTGCATGTAACTACGACATGACCGCAGGTTGTGATGATGGTTCATGTATTGCTTCCGGTTGTACAGATCCAACCGCATGTAATTACGACATGTCCGCAGGTTGTGATGATGGTTCATGTAGCTACCCTCCATGTATTGGTAATGATATACCATCAGGCGCTACTGCTCTTGTAGTAACTCCTCTTGGTACTTGTAACCCAATGATGGACGATTTAACCGGTGCTTCTGACTCTCCTGAGTCTCCAGCTTCTGGTGCTGACTTATGGTATGCTGTTACAGCTGTAACTCCAGGTCTTCGCGTACAGGTAGTGGATGTAAACCCACAGGATCTGAAAATCGATCTTTTGGATGCAGCTTTAAACCCAGTAGATGCTGAAAACATCGTTGCCGGTAACGGAGACGAAATTCTGAACTACGGTGGTCTTACTACAGGTGCTACTTACTACATCGCTGTATCCGGTTCTACCGGTGCTTTCTCAATCTGCGCTCAGTGGATTCAGGATTCTGAGTGTGACTACGGTCCGGGTCCATACGATTTGTGTGCTATCTTCAAAGCTGACTGGATCGGCGCTGCAGGTTATGCATTCGAATTCACTTCACAGACTACTTTGATCACTTACTCCTACGAAAAAGCAGCAGCTCTTCAGCCAAGCACTTTCGTTAAGTTGAGCGATGCAGGTCTTCTTTGGGGTGATACTTACGATGTAAACTGTATTGCTTTCTACAACCTTTCCAATGGTACAGGTACTGAGAAAGTTTACGTACAGTCTGACAACGTATGTTCTATGACTGTGAACCCTGCTCCAACAATGGTTCTACGTCCGTCTGACAACTGTGCTAACTTCGGTCCACACCTTCTTGGTCAGACCATTGCAGGACAGCCTTTCGTATGTAGCGCTATTGACTATGAGTGGGAATTCACCCGCACTGACGTTGCTGAATTGCCAATCTACAAATTGCGTGGAACTGCAAATCGTTTCATCCAGTTGTTGACTATTCCTGGTCTTACTCCGGGTGGTGTTTACGACGTACGTGTTCGTCCAATCTTCGCTTCCGGTCCTGGCACATGGGGTTCTACCTCTTGCTTGTCAATCGTAGGTGTTGTTGGAATGACTGCTCAAAACGGTCCTGTAAATGAAATGGAAACTGAAAAAGTTGACGTTTCAGGTATGGAAGCCGGCTTGTACCCAAATCCAAACACTGGTTCTATGATCAACATCAACCTCACAGGTGTTACCTCTGATGTTGTTAATGTTGATGTAATGGATCAGACTGGTCGCATGGTATTCGCAGCTCAGTACACTGTAAATGACGGTTCTTTGAACGGTGTAATTACATTCGACCAGCAACTTGCCGGTGGAGTGTACTTCATGAAGTTCACTATGGACGGTGAAAGCCGTACTGAAAGATTCGTGGTTACTCGCTAATCGCAATCAAATAGTTTTGGAAAAGGTCTCCGCTTGCGGAGACCTTTTCTTTTTAATAGACACCTCATTGAATCACCTTTTGCATCATATTTGTAAAGAGTCTTTCTCTTATGGAAAGAACCATTGATTCAAAAATTTACGTATGAAAAATATTCACCTGTTAGTAGTCACTTTATTATTTGCCCAATCAGTTTTGGCGCAGAAGGTTGACCTTAGTATTAAAGCAGAGAAAATCACCTCTTTGCAAACATCAGTAATAATGAATGAGGACACTCGTCCGGTGACTCTTGCGCAATTGGAGCAGGTTTGGTTTAATAAAAAGGGCATTACCTGGGCAGAGGCTAATGATGTAGCCGGAGCACTTACAGATCCGTCACAACTGTTTGTAGTGCCTATTGCCGAAGCGGTAGAAAAAAATGTCTACAATTACGAATTGGTGCTAGTTCAGGGAAAAAGCACCAATGTTCTGCCTCAAGCAATGACCGATGAGGGCTTTTATCTCGGAAAAGGCTCCCTAAATATTATAGCATCCATATACGTAGATCCTGCTCTAGTACAAACTCCATTTTTGGTATGTTATCTATCTTCCTTGTCGAACTTTATCCGAGGCGCCGGTAGATTCAGCACTAATGAGGAAATGGCCGCTTATTTGAAAAAGAATTTTTGGAGTCCGGAAAAGAGAAAAGTGTGTTTTCAGGAAATGGACCTCGATAGCACGATTCGGAAAAATGAAGTTTTAAGCAAAGTATGGAACGAGGCTATTTCGTATCCCGATTCAGCTATCGTTGAATCGCTTAAAGCCCCCCTTGCCAGTGCAATCTATGCCGACATTATAGAAGTTAAAACCAAGGGAGGTAAGTCTGATATCCACCGCTTTTTTTTCTCCCCAACTTTTGGCTTGATTTACCACGAATTTGAATCGTCAGCTACGCGAAGAGACAAACTCTTCACCAAAAGAGATGTGTATACTTATGGTAGCGCAGATGCTAACGGGAAATAGGCCCGTGGCCTCTCAGGGCTCTACCGGGATTCCGGATTGATCTAGGAGGTAAACGAGTGCTGCCATGCTTGCAGCCCCCATTTCAAGTTCACGCTTATTTACATTTTCAAAAATGTCGTTGTTGCTATGGTGATAATCGAAGTAGCGCTGATTGTCTACAATTAATCCGAATAAAGCTACCCGATCATCTTTGAGCGGCCGAATGTCTACTCCGCTATGTCCTCGTCTCCATTGATGCAAATTGTAGTCATCAAAAAAGGGAGCCCAAGATTCAAGTAACGCAAATTGGCCATTCGTTCCTTCCATTCCAAAACCACGAGGAGTAAAACCACCCCCATCACTTTCAATAGCTGCAATATGCACTATGCCGTTGTCTTTCGCATATTTAGCATAGGTTTCTCCACCGTCATTTCCAAATTCTTCATTGATAAATAGTACGGCTCTGATGCTGTATCGTGGCTTGTAACCCACAGCACATAGGGCTCTCAGCACTTCAATCGATTGCACAATTCCTGTTCCATCGTCGTGTGCTCCTTCTCCTATATCCCATGAATCGAGGTGACCCCCCACAATAATGTATTGATCCGGATAAACCGATCCTTTGATTTCGCCGATAACATTTGCCTGCATTTTTCGAGGAAATGCCTCGCAATTCATATCGAAAGAAAATGTCAGATTCGGATGTTTTTTTAACGCTTGACTTAGAGCTCTGGCATCCACAGAACTCAATGCTGCTGCCGGTATTTTAGGAAGCGAGTCGTTGTACATGGTACCACCGGTATGGGCATATTTATCTTCGGCCAACGTGAGGCTGCGGATGATACAACCCACGGCACCATATCGAGCGGCTTCAGAGGGACCACTCCCACGAATTTCATAAGCTCCTCCGTAAGCCGCACCGGTATTGATAAGCATGGCATCCATCGCTTTATTGAAGAAAACAATTTTCCCTTTTACCTTTTCGGGACCTAGTTCTTTCAATTCGGCAAAACTTTTTACCTCAACAACGTTTGCCGTGAGAACTCCATTAGTTCCCACACTGCCGCCCAAAGCAGTTATAGCAACCGTTTGAATAGAATCACGCATGAAGGAAAAGTAACCCACTTCTTGTTTTCCTCTTACCCAATGAGGCACCTCTACAGGCATTAGGCTTACCTCGCTCAACGGGTATTTTTCGAGGGTTTCCTTCCCCCAGACAATCGCTTTATCAGCATTTTCAGAGCCGGCTAAGCGATTACCAATGTCTTTACATAAAATGCGGAGATTTTCGAAGCACTCACCTCTTGTAAGCACTTCTTCATAAATCGATCGGATAAATGCAGAATCGCGCGCAATGGTGTCTTGAGCAGCACCCTGAAATGCCAATGATGCGGCGCAAAGGCCAATAAACAGTTTTAACATAACCTAAAATGATTGAAACACGAATGTACACAAGTTGGGACATATGTTTTCTTCGGAAATTGTTTGGAGGCCCCTCGGCTGCGCTCGGGGACCGCTCGCGTGTGTTATATGGGAAAGAGTAAGAGGGCCGCTTCGCGGCCCTCTTACTCTTTCCCACTCTCCGAACTACACGCGGTCCCCGAGCGAAGTCGAGGGGCTGTGCCAAAATAGTTATAACATTAGATCATAAACGAGCCGTTATTCACGTCGATCGCTTGTCCTGTCATTGAATTCTGTTTACCCACGAACAGAAATTCTACCCACCGGGCTATCTCTTCGGGTTGCGAAATTTTCTTTAGCGGAACAAGATCCATTTGATTTTTAAACTCAACTTCGTAGGGTGTATCTGTGAAATCGGCTAGACGCTGAATACCTGCTTTTGCCATCTCAGTTTCTACCCAACCCGGGCAAAGTGCATTCACCAAAATGCGATCGTCGGCAAGGCTCAGGGCGAGTGATCTTGTTAGACCAAGCAATCCGGTTTTTGATGTGCAATAAGCAGTGTAGCCCGGCACTCCAAAACGAGCCAGGCACGAGGAAGTGATTACGATATTTCTCCACACTTCTGTACATCGAGTGAGATAGGGAAGGCATTCATGTACGGTTACATAAGTGCCGGTAAGATTGATGGAAATGATTTCTTCCCATCGATCTTCATTGCCATACGTATTTCCTCCACCGATTCCGGCATTGGCGAAAAGGCCGTGTAGATTGAGATTTGGAATAGTTGAAAGATATTTTTTCCATTGATCGGGTAAACGTACGTCGAAGGCACAAACCATGTGATTGGATGGGTTTTCACATAGTTCTTTCGTGGCGTTTAAACTTTCTTGGGTTCTACCCACCAAAATAATACGAGCATTGTTTAGTTTACTCAATACTATGGCTGTAGCCCTACCCATGCCGCTTCCGGCTCCTGTTATGATGTAATCCATGCAGAAAATTTTAGGCGTTAAAGGTAGAGGTTCCCTAAAGTGTTGAGGAGAAATAGTCGTGGAGCAAGTAGATTTGTAGAACAATTCAGGGTGAAAGATGAAATACAATTTAAGCGAAGTAACACAGATAATTCGAAACCGGAGGTCAATCAAACCTGAGTCTTTTAGCGACCGGAAAGTGCATAAAGAGCAAATAGAATTAATGCTCACAAATGCTACGTGGGCGCCGACCCATGGCATGACTCAACCTTGGCTTTATAAAGTTTACACCGGCGAATCTCTCTTACAATTAGCCGAATTCATGCCCGGTTTGTACAAACTCAAGACCCCTGCCGAATCGTTTAATCAAGCTAAATTTGATAAAATGAAGGCTCGTTTGAGCACTGCTTCAGTTGTAATTATTGTATGTCTCAAAAGAGATCCTACAGGGAAGATAAAAGAGTGGGAAGAAATTGAAGCTGTTGCCTGTGGGGTGCAGAATATGGCACTTACAGCCACGGCTTATGGATTGGGAACATTTTGGGCAACACCCTCTTTAATTTACACCTCAGAAATGAAAGAATATCTCTCTCTTTCCGAGCGAGATTCTTGTCTAGGGTTGATTTATGTCGGTTATTTGAATGGCGAATGGCCTAGCTCTCACCGTAGGCCTTTGGAATATGTGACGGAATGGCACGACTGAAAAATCAGGTGGAAATATCATTTTTAGAGACGAGACGTTTGTTGTTCGTATTTCGTTTGGCGTTATTGATTCCGTTATATGTGCCTTTCACTGCGTTTTCGCAGCCCGGAGTTGCCAAATTCGGGATTCAGTTTAAACCTATGATTCCGAGTGATTATTTTGGAATTACCCGGGAATTAGTGGAAGGAGAGGGCTTTGATGTCAATTTCGAACCTAGGTTTGGACATAATTTCGGGATGGTCATTCGCTATGGGCTGTCCAACATGATGAGTTTTGAAACCGGAATTAATTTGGTGCAGCGAAACTATCGACTGACTATCGACCAAGCCACATTTCCGGGTCCACAGATCATGAATTTTCGATTTGTAGGTTACGAGATACCTCTTCAAGGACAGATTTTCGTGCAATTGGGAAAACAACTTTGGATGAATGCCTCCGGCGGTATATCTCTGGACCTGTATCCCACCAATGTCGAGAGTTTTAGCGAAGCGCGCAAGGATTCTATCGTTTTTGACCTATACCAAAAAACATGGCGAAATGGTCGAATGCAATTTTCTCTTTTGGCCAATTATGGATTTGAGTGGAGAACCAAAGAAAAAGGATATTTCTATCTGGGCATCTCATATCACAGGCCATTCAGCAATATTGGAATAACCGAAGTCGAAGTGAGTGAGAAGGCCAATTTTTGGCGACTTGAGCATCCTCTGAGCGGTAATTATCTCACGTTCGATTTTCGCTACTTCTTTTACGATCCTCCGGAAAAAAGGAAGCGCAGGTAGCGGAAATGCCTATACAAACGGCAACTTTTTTAACAATTGGCAGTATAAAGAAGCAATTGTCAAAAAGTAATTTATGAAATCATTTTTAGCCCTATTTACCGCAATAGTTTTAACCATTGTAGCGCAAGCGCAACATTGGAGTGAAATAACTATGAGAGGTCGTCTAACAAAAATCAATTTATCCGATTCGTCAGAGCATATTCTGCGCGACATGCCTATTGAGATATGGACCTACGACTCGCTAACATCGGTATTGTATACCGATGAAAAAGGACGATACAAGTTCTCCTTGCCGTTTTTCAATAGCTACCAAATTAAGTATGGAAGAGAACCCTTTGTTCAAAAAACGGTATTGGTAGATGCCACGGATTTTGCCCAATCCACCATGGAAAGAGGTTTTAAACTCGAAATTGATATGGCTCTGTTCGAAGAAAAGGAAGGCTTGAAGGTAGACTTTTTGAAGAATGAACCCGTGGCCATTGCGAGCTTCAACAAACAAGAAAACACGGTGGTCTGGAATTCAGAGCACATTGAACGAATACAAGAAAGAATTCGCCAGTCAGCGCTGGCGTTCGAATCAAAAAAGTAACAAAATGAAAACTATCTTCGCTCTTCTGGTCATTTCTTCCACCTTTTCAAGTGCATTTGGCAAAGCAGTAGACGATCGTCATCTTTTCTTGCACGGAAGGGTTTATGAAGTGAATCCATGGTCAGAAGAAATCGAAGGTGGAGCAAAAGCAGTGCAGGTAGTTGTATATCAAAACAGCGAAATGTATGTGGCTTTTTACACCGACAAATCTGGTGTATACGAGTTTAATCTTCCGATTGGATTTGTATATGAGATCCGCTATGGTGGTCAGTCTCTAGTCAATAAAATTGTAAAAGTAGATACGCGCGAACTGCCTTCGAGGAAAG
>JBILMS010000020.1:0-48872 GCA_044375415.1 Flavobacteriales bacterium | reverse complement strand
GTATGTGGTAGTAATGAGTGGACTAACAATGATCGATTGAGTTCCCTCAAGAGTAGACCAGAACCAAGAAGCGCCGTTACCGCCGTTTTCAGTTAAAGTCACACTTTCACCGGCACAAATTTCAGCATCTGTTGCGCTAATACTTGCAGCATTTGCGAATACAGTTACCGTCACTTCGTTTGATAAATCGGTTGAAGGGCCGGTTGAACATGTTGTTTCTAACACGTAGTAATAAATACCCGGCATACTCAAGTTACCTGTGTTATAGGAAGCTGTAGTAGCTCCTGTACCTCCTGAAACGGGAACATAACCCGAACCACTGGTTGAGCTTACCAACCACTGGAAACTTGTTCCACTGCCGAAGGAAGTTCCGGTAGCGCTTATGGTGGTTCCTGTATTCTGACAAACGTTAGGATTTAATGCAGATGCAGTGCCACCATCAGCAACAGCACAAGGAGGTGATGCAAATTCATCGCAACCAATATCAGGAGTACCCACGTTGCGCAATTGACCATCGAAATCGTCGGTTACAAGGGCAATCGGAGCAGCAAGTGCATCCAAGTTAAACGCCAATCCATTGTTGTGAAGATCGCTCGATGGATTTACAAAATTTGGATCTAAGGCAACGGAAGCCGCATCCTGTGCAGGAGTTATAGCAGCCTGCCAGTTAGCTAGGGTCGCGAAAAAGGTGGTTGCCAATGATGTAGTTCCAATAGCACCTGTTCTTGCTTGAGTGTTCAATGCAGGGATGAAATAGTCATTGTTGTTCAAGGCACCTGTTCCAAAAGCTTGGGTCGCTGAGTTAACTTGAATACAAACGTGGTTCAACGTACCTGTGTTAGAGGTTGCATCCATATAGAGTGCATTGTTTCTAACAGTAAGATTCAAGGGTGTTCCGGCTATTTTCAAACAAGCAGATGTCTGTGTGGTTGTTGCAGCAGTTCCCGGATCGAGATCGCCAAGTACAGTTACAGAATTATACACAACGAAGTCGCCATTACCTCCGGAAATACCGATACCCGCAGTACAGTCACCCGCGGTGCCATTACTGCGTACATTGGAAATACAGTTATTCGCAACGATGTTGTTTGTTGGATTTCCACCGTTGGTAGTGCTTACTGCAATTCCAACAGCAGAGAATGTTTTCTCTTCAATAATGTTTGTGATGTTATTGCGAGTGCATGTGATATTAGTATTGGTGTTATTCGAAGGAGTAGATGACCAAGATTCGCCACCTAATCCGATACCAACACGGTCTGCACCGCTAGCAGTTTCTGCTGCCAATGCACGGATACCAATGTTTCGAACTGTATTTCGTGTAATGGTACACACATCCTGGAATTGGATAAATACACCCACCTTACCGATACGATTGATATCAAAAGCTGTCGATCCAATTATATTGTCGGCAATAACGTTGTTTGTATTCAAGTTTCCTGTGGCACCACGAAGATTGATACCGTAACGAGCCTTAGTAATAACGTTAAATAAGAACTGGTTGTTATCATTGTCATCACCAGCGCTCGAGGTACTGACAGCTGTACCACTTACACAGATCCCGAAAGTAGAGACAGTCGTCGTCTGAGGATCTGCACCACAATTCAGATTTAAGTTGCGGATGATGTTGTTGGTGGCACCTGCGCCTACACCAACACTGCTCAGCCAGATAGCTGCGGTTGCAGTAACTGTGGCATTGTTAGATACAGTGATGTTGTTTCCAACACCGCCAATTCGACCATCGACAGTCACATTGTCGGCACCATTCAAACGAATAATTGCACCGGTAATTGTTCCTGAAACAACCACTGGAACAGTAGCAGTCACAGACAATGAAGTCCATGCGCCGGCGTTGAGCTGAGCGCTAGCAGCCTCAGAGGTATTGCCGGATAACACAACAGAGATAGTGGCTCCCGTCTGCACACCGCCGTTGATCGCAGTAAAGGCTGCATTCAATGAGGTATACGGACCATTACCAACCACGGCACCGCTAACGGTAACCTGTGCGTTTGTTGCTGCCGTCACAAGGAACAAAACAGCAAACGCAAAAAGGCGGGCACCACGAAAAAAGTGATTCCTCGCGTTTACATAAAAAGTAGACATAGGTAGAAATTAATGGTTTGTTAATAAAATGATTAGATAATATAGAATCGATCTTGTCGATTAGCAAGTCCAAATGAAAGACGAAGTAATCGAAAAGGGTGGCCAAAGTAAATGATTTATATCTACATTTATTTTGATTTTTATCTATTTGTTTTATTATCATCAACTTATTAAAAAGAATATAAACTAGTACTTGCGCCAAGGTGAATTATCCGCCTATAAATCATATAGATATGATTATTGTAATAAGTAGTGGTTATCTTTGCAATATGAGATTTGGCTTTAGAAACCTCCTTTTACCCTTAACATGTAAACTTTTATTTCTTCATTCGTGCGAAATACACGGCCAATATGATGTTATGAAAAACGAAGACAAACAAAATCCCTTGCTATGCGATCCAATAGACGGAGTATGTGCTATTCCCGGTTCGACCGATTCATTGGAACAAAAAGTGAGCGTGCCGGGAGATAGCACTGCACTAATAATCGATTATTTCACAGATCCAATTTGCTCGACATGTTGGGGTGTAGAACCTCAATTAAAAAAACTGAAACTTGAATATGGCAATCTGCTTCATATAAATTATCACATGGGTGGATTACTTCCTTCTTGGGATATATATGATAGTGGTGGGATTAGTAAACCATCGGACGTGGCTCATCATTGGGACGAGGTGAGTGCATATTACAAAATGCCGATCGATGGGGACATATGGCTGGAAGACCCGTTGAATTCGTCTTACCCTCCTTCTATCGGATATAAAGCAGCGGAGATGCAATCGAAAGAGAAGGCAGTTCATTTTTTGAGAGTTATCAGAGAAAAATTGTTTCTTCAAAAAGTAAATATTACCTCCTTGCAAGTAATGTCTGAGATCGCCGGTGAATGCGGACTCGATACAGCGCAGTTTCGAAGCGATTATCAAGGGCCGGCTGAAGTCGAGTTTAAAAAGGATCTCCGGGTAAGCCGTGAAAGAGGGGTGAAAGGATTCCCAACGTTTTTCTTTTCAAATCAAGAGGGAACAGGGGATATCATTTATGGATATAGAAGCTATGAGCACTTCGAGAGTCTTGTTCTCAAGTTATACCCTCAGGCAGAAGCAAGAACATACGATAAGTCGCCGAATTTCTTGTTGAATAAATTCGGAACACTCACCACAAGGGAATTTGAAGTTTTGGCAGAAATATCTTTTGATGAAGCTGAAAGCACCATGTTAGATCTATTTAAATCAGATCAGATAGGTCGAATCCATTGTAAAAATGGAGACTTATGGCTTGCCAAGAAGTAAGTAGTTTATTTCTGATCTTCAATTCTCCATTCAGCATACGAACTCGCCGTTTCCTCGAGTCGTAAATAAACGAGGTTTACTTGTTTAGGAAGCACTTCCACTATTAAGGCGCGGAAGTGAAGCATTAGGCATTCGCATGAGGGTTGAAATGGAACGAGGATGACCTTTTCAAAATGATCAGGTAAAAATCGATCAATGCTATAAGGTGCAGATTCGTGAAGCACGAGAGCGTGATCAAATCGACTAATGATCTTCTCGAAAACCAACGTTTTGATGTCTCCAAAGTCTATTACCAGCCCATTCAGCGGACTTGTATTATCTGAAATTATTTTGCCCGAAAGCGTTACATGCAATCTATACGTATGACCGTGAATATTTTTGCACGGACCTTCATAGCCGAACAAAGCATGAGCCATGTCCATTGTGAAAACCTTAGTGACGCGTACTAACTCGTTTTGCATTTTTTCTAATTGGAGTGCAAAGGTACGCATCTGTTCGCACTTATCAGTTACAGCAAGGTGCTGATTGGCATTCCGGCCGCAGCGTTTAGAGAGTTCCCCTGCGTGCTTGTTCTGCTTCGATACTTTCGAAAAGAGCTTTGAAATTTCCTTTACCGAAACTCTTAGCTCCTTTTCTTTGAATTATTTCAAAGAATAGAGTAGGTCGGTCTTCCACGGGTTTAGTGAATATTTGGAGTAGGTATCCTTCTTCATCGCGATCCACCATGATCCCAAGTTTTTTAAGGACTTCCATGTCTTCTTCGATAATTCCAACTCGATCGCCAACGGTATCATAATATTCACCGGGAACATGAAGGAATTCGACTCCGCGTTTGCGCATTTCGGAAACGGAAAAAACGATGTTGTCGGTTGCTATGGCGATATGCTGACAACCCGGACCTCCATAAAAATCGAGGTATTCTTCGATCTGCGATTTTTTTAATCCATGCGCCGGTTCGTTTATGGGAAATTTAATTCGGCCATTGCCGTTGGTCATCACCTTGCTCATAAGCGCCGTGTATGCCGTTGAAATGTCTTTGTCATCAAATGTTATAAGGTTGGCAAATCCCATCACTTCACCATAAAATTTAGCCCACTTGGCCATACCTCCAAGTTCCACATTTCCTACCATGTGATCGATGTAATTAAATCCCAAGTCACCCGGATTATAGTCTGATTCAACTTTTATAAAACCGGGCATGAATGTTCCCGAGTAGTTTTTTCGTTCTATAAATAAATGCACCGTTTCACCGTAAGTATAGATTCCCGACTTTACGATTTCGCCGTCATTATCTTTCATGATGGTGGGTTCGAGATAGGGTTCTGCGCCTCGTTTTGTAGTCTCTTCAAAGGCACTTCGCGCATCATCCACCCAAAGAGCAATTACTTTCACACCATCACCATGTTTCCGAACATGATGAGAAATTTCGCTTTCAGGGTCAAAGGAAGTAGTAAGTACCAACCTTATTTTACCTTGAGCCAGGACATAAGAAGTTCTGTCGCGAACTCCGGTTTCAAGTCCGGCATACGCGAGGGTTTGAAATCCGAAGGCGGTTTTATAATAATGAGCCGCTTGTTTGGCATTGCCGACATACAACTCGACATAATCGGTTCCTTGTATCGCCAAAAAATCTTGAGCTTCGTCGAATATTTTCTCACCGGAATAACGATAGTTTTTTACATCTGTTAAATTGTCCATGACAAAAGGAGATAATGATTTTTACAAAAAAGAATTTTATAAAGGGCTTAAAATAGGTTTCGACATCCAGGATTTGTAATAGTCTTTTACCTCACATTCCATTGCAACTTTGGTAATCTGCATGGGATTAAAAGGATCGATCATAACAGCCAATTCCTGCGTTTCCTTTTTACCGATACTTCTTTCTATTGCACCGGGATGCGGACCATGCGGGATACCGGCGGGATGTAACGTGAATTGACCTTTACCAATATTATTGCGACTCATAAAATCGCCATCAACGTAGTACAGGATTTCATCGCTGTCTATATTGCTATGATGATAGGGTGCGGGAATAGCATCGGGATGGTAGTCGTACATACGAGGAACGAATGAGCAGATTACAAAGTTGTTTCCCTCAAAATTCTGGTGAATGGGAGGAGGCATATGTATGCGACCAGTAATCGGTTCAAAGTTGAATATAGAAAAGGCATAGGGATAATTGTATCCATCCCAGCCTATCAAATCAAAGGGATGTGTTTCATAAGTGTATGGATAGATTAATCCACGTTTTTGAATCATGATTTTAAACTCACCTTTCTCATCATGTGTCTCGAAGTTTGTTGGTAGTTTAAAATCTCTCTCACAGAATGGCGAGTGCTCTAACATCTGACCGAATTCATTTCGGTATCTCTTCGGCGTGCGCACAGGACTTCGAGATTCAATGATAAGAAGATGATTATCTTCGTGAGCGAACTTTAATTGATAAACCGTGCCACGTGGAATAACTATGTAGTCGCCATATTCGAATTCAACAGAGCCGTACATAGTTTTTAAAACGCCAATACCTGAATGAACGAAAATAAGTTCATCGCTATCGGCATTTTTGAAGAAGTAGTCCTTCATACTTTGACGTGGACGAGCGATGGCAACTTGCATATCGTTGTTCACGAAAAGCACTTTTCGGCTTTCAATATAATCGTCGCTTGTAGGAATGTCGAAGCTTTTAAAACTCAGAGCCTTCAGATTGTCTTCTATGGCAATTTCCGGTCGAACGCTAAATGCTTCACCTAAATGGCTCACCATGGTGGGCGGATTCAAGTGATACACTAAAGAAGATGTGCTAGAAAATCCCTCTGTCCCAAAGAGTTCTTCATGATACAATCCTTCACCGTTTTTGAAGACTATGTGTCTTTTATGCGGAATTTTTCCTTGTCGTTGATAGATGGGCATACTTGGTCTTTTGTGTTCTGAATGCGAAAGACCAACGAAAGAGGATGCTGTACAATGACAGAAATCAGAAGTAGGAGGAAGAGGACAAAAACTGATGAATGTCAGCTCCGGAATTGCGGGCAGTGCATACATACCACCGAAATAGGAAATATGCAATTTTGTATTCACATAGAATTCCATATATTAGACACCTCAAACATTTTACGTTTGACTATTCTAAGTTCAGGAATGTGTTTATGGAGTCACTAGTAGATTTTTTCATAGGAACCGGACCGGTGATGGCAGCGCTCATTGCAACGACGTTTACCTGGCTTGTAACCGCAGCCGGAGCTTCATTGGTGTTTTTCTTTAAGACGGTTCACAGGGGAGTATTTGATGCTCTCTTGGGTTTTACCGGTGGTGTAATGGTAGCCGCTAGTTTCTGGTCGCTATTAGCGCCGAGCATCGAATATTCCGAAACGATTTACCCGAATTTCCCTTGGATGCCTGCAGCCGTTGGGTTTTTAGGAGGAGCACTGTTCATTTTCGCTCTTGATAAATTCACTCCTCACTTGCATATCAATTTCGGTGATAACGAAACGGAGGGAATGAAAACCCAATGGCATAAGACTACTTTATTGTTGCTTGCAATTACCCTTCACAACATTCCTGAGGGCTTGGCAGTAGGTGTAATGTTTGGTGCAGCGGCCAATGGAATGGAGGAAGCGCTTCCGGCCGCTATTGCTTTGGCCATCGGCATTGGTATTCAGAATTTCCCTGAAGGAATGGCTGTTTCCATGCCTCTTAGAAGGCATGGAGTCTCTAGATTCAAGAGTTTTTGGTATGGTCAACTCTCGGCAATAGTCGAACCTGTTGCCGGTGTTATAGGCGCAGTGGCAGTTATATACTTAGAACCGGTATTGCCATTCGCATTGGCTTTTGCTGCAGGGGCTATGATTTACGTTGTGGTAGAAGAAGTTATTCCTGAAACTCAACGCGACAAGTATACCGATGTAGCTGTATTAGGATTCATAGGAGGCTTCGTGGTAATGATGATTCTTGATGTTGCCTTGGGTTGAAGAAAACACGGTCTTCCTTAACTTTCCCTTTTTTTTTATCATGAAACGACTTTTAACCCTAACGCTGATACTCTCTTTCAGCTCAAGTCTGATTGCGCAAAACCGAGAAGATTATTCTCTGCTTTGGAGATTTAAACTTCCGGAATCGAAAGCATACAATTACTTATTTGGAACAATGCACTTAAATGATAATCGGGTCTTCGATTTTCCAGATTCGGTGCTCGTTTGCTTTGATCGCTGTCAAGGTGCGGCTTTCGAATTTAACATGGATTCTCTGAATTTCATTACAGCTCAACTTATGTCCGAGAAAATGAATTTGGGCAATTTGATTTTTGGAAAAGAGGAAGAAAAACCGAGTAAATCCAAGAAAAAAATTGAATTTGATAAGACATGGGACTATACAAACAAAGAGGCAATTCGACGCGAAAAAGTCCGTCGGGAAAATCCCGATCAGCGCGAATTTTTAGATAGTTACTTGTATAAACGGGCATCGGGAAAGGGAAAGACGGTAATAGGGCTGGAGATATCCGATAAGTATTGGCAGAGGTCTATGACCGATTACGACAAATTTCAAGCTATCGATTCTCTTTTAACCCCGGAAGTTATAGAAGACATATTGTCGCGGAGATTAACCAAGGAGGACATGCTAAATATTTATTGGGAAGGAAATCTCGATAGCCTGACAAAAGTGATGTACAGTCCCGGGATTATGGCCGTGACAAGCGAACTGAATTTGGTGAAGCGGAACTATATGCACTTCTATGGAATTAAAAATTTCAGCACGGATTCAACCTATTTTGTATCCGTGGGGGCCGGCCACCTGGGAGGCGAAGAGGGGATCATTCAGTTGCTCAGAAACGACGGATATATAGTTGAGAAGGTAGAGGCCAGCTTTTCCGGTACCTCAGAGAAATTGAAAAGTGAAAAGTATGAATTCCCATGGAAAAGATTTGATCATATGGATGGCATTTCGTTGATGTTTCCGAACACACCTGCAGAAGTAGAATTCGAAGGAAATGCGGCTATGGATATGTTCATTTCTATGGATACAGAAAATGGTATGGGTTTATTCGTGGGGGCTCTGAAAATGGAAGTGGGAGACATTTCAATGGAGACTACAGAAAAATCTATCAAAGAGAATTTGGCGAGTGATTCGAAATTAACACTTGAAAAATCCAAAATCACTAAACTTAATGGAGAAGATGCCATTGAGATTGTTGCTTCCTTTGGTAAATTCGCGATGAGAGCATATTATGTTTTTCGCTCAAATCGAATCATGTATTACGTGGGAGGTTTTGCCGAAGATAGAAAGGTGATACTCGGTCCCGTTGGCGACAAATTTTTTAAGAGCGCATCCTACCACGATCCCGCCCCGAGGAAGACAATCGATTGGAAAGAATTTACACCGAAGAATTCGAATTTTAGACTTTTAGCTCCGACTCTTATTACAGAGCGAGTAATCTCAGCACCCGGTTTTGAAGATGAGCCGGCAGAGGAGATTTATTTGAGCATGTACATGGATGCTGCTAAATCGAAAGCCTACATTTTTCGTCATTCGGATGTTTTGCCCGGTGAATATTACGAAGATCAAGAGGAAACCTTAGACCTCTTAATGGATTATTTACAAAGCCCGGATGGAGATGCGACTCAAGTTTTATTTGACTCCACTTCCACTTTTATGGGATATCCGGCCAGATTCTCGAAGGTAAAAACCGTGGATGCAACGATGCAGATTATCGTGTTTTTTAGAGGCAGTCGAAATTTCATTTTGCTGATCAGTAAAGCCGATGGCGCATTTTCTTGGACCGACCCCTTTTTTGAAGAAATATCTCCGATGCCTTACGAAACCGAGGTAATCGTTCAAAAAGAAGTTTCCGATATGAATGCAGCAGTCAGTTCCTTTTCCACAGGCACCAATTATTCGGTAAAGGAAGACGGCTCTTGGAGTTTTCCACTAGCCGCCGATTCGATGTCATATTGGTGGGTGCGAGATGATAAAAGTTCTATCCAACAAGGGTTTCTTCGCTTTCATTTCGATTCACTTTATTTCCGAAGTGCAGTGGATTCAGCACTTTGGGATATAACGTCAAGCAATCATGTTTTTTTTGGCGATAGTATAACGAGTAGAAAATGCCTCGACGAGAATGGCGAACGAGTTCTTTATTATGAATCGTGTTATACCAAATTTCCATTACTCAAAATAAAAGGAAAGGTGCTTTTGAATGGACGAGAAGCCATCTGCTCTGTGGTGAAATATCCCGCAGACTACGAGAACATCGAAAAGGTGGATTCATTGGCATACGGTTTTCAAGTCATTCAAAAATCATATGATGATATATCGATTTCAAAAACCAAGGAAATTATTGATTACTTGAAATATGTAGATGCAAATGAAAAATACGATTATTCAGACATCTATATTCTAGATAAGTATAAATTCTCAGAATCCGATCTCCCTCAAATTAGGGAAGCTTTTTTGGAAAACTATAAAACAGATACGGCTTTGTATTTGGGATTCAGTGAATCGTGGGCTCGTGTTTTATTGGAATTAAAGGACCCGGAATTCACAAAAACAGTAGAGAAAAAAGTAAAGAGCTGTCCTTTTGAAAGTACGCGGAATACCATATTGTCACTTTATTTAAAAGGCGATTCGACAAGGGCTGGGGTTCAACAATTTTTGAATATTCTGAATGAGTTGACCTTTACAAAAGAATCAACCATTTTAAGCGGAGCATTTAGCACCAATTATTCTAGAGTAAAAGATGAATGGATAACAATATCAGAGTTAGGTCGAAAGGAATTCTTAAGTTCCGGATTTCTCTATTTGTGTTCTGCAATACAAGAGGACAGCACTCTGCAAGGTATGTTAAGTACTGTGGAAACGGAATTCCCATTTTATATTCAGCAATGTGTTAAGTCCTACAGAAGCTCGATTCGGGCCGGGGATAGCTATCCTTATTCGTTATATGCTCTCGAGTTAGGGGCACAAATTTGCGGAAACTTCAAACCAACCCCTGAGCTATTTGTTGCATTGGACTCTGCGCGTGTTGTGCTCGAAGCAGAAGAACCCAATGCGAGCGTGCTCATTTCTGAATTAAGGCTTGGAAAGAATCCCGAAAAGGAACGGGTACAAAAATGCCTCAAATCTCCATGGCATGGATTTAGATTGATTACTAGTTGCTATAAATACGGATTTGAAAAGAAGTCAGGTATTGATAAATTAAAGGACGAGGAAATTTTGTGTGCTCATATTCTTGAGTACATGAGCGATGATTATGAGGTAGACCGTTCGAGTCTGTATAAGAAAATTGTAACCGATAAGGGTGCTTTTTATGTTATCTCATACGGTTACGCAGAGGAGTCTGAAGAGTATTATCAGGCCTATGGTCCTTTTCAAGAAGGAGAGATGAAAAAAGTACTTGAAGACCTCAATAAATATACAGTAGATAGCGTATACGATGAAGACTACACGAATTCTCCCTCTGAAAGTCGGGATGATACAATCAAAGCTATTAAAAATGGAACTTACACTCGATTTTGGGATACCTATTATCCGGGAAAATAAACAACAAAAAAGCCGCCCCTCCTTCGAGTGACGGCTTTTACCACATAATGGTGGAGTTCACGAAGAGCCCCACTTGCTATTCCTGTGCGAGAGTCTTACATATTCGCACTGAGAAATCGATAGAAATCATGTCTGATTTCATTAATAATCTTTTCAAGTGTTACGAACCTGTCGCGCATAGCATCATGTTCTGCCAAAGTGGTATTTGACAAATGCTGCGCATACTTTACCGTATCGTCTGAAATATGTTTTACGTGCTCGTTGACGTCGTGACGCAACTCTTGCAGATTTAACTTCTGAATTTTGAATTGGTTTTCATAGTGTTCAACCTGGGATTTTACTTCAGGCGAAGTATATCGACTTGAAACTTCTTCCAACCGATGTGTTTGCACCTTAAGCTCGTCCATGTAGAACTCAACTCCTCTCAACCAAGTATTGTGTTCCAAACTTAAGTGAGATATGTGCGTGTGTACTGCGTGACTCATAATTGTTTTTTAATGTGGTGAATAATTACAAGACAAACATCCGAAAGGCTTTTGGATGTTTCGTTGACGATCATCAAGTGAGATTATGAGAATTATCAGAATTGTAATGAGGCCATAATACCCTAGGCCTATTTGTTAAGGCAATTTTATTCCCATGTTGTAAAACATAAATGACCATTTGTCGGTCTGACTTTCTATCACCTGTTCAGTACTCTGCCCCGCACCGTGTCCCGCTTTGGTCTCAATTCGAATTAGACATGGATTGGGTGAAGCTTGGCATTCCTGTAATCGCGATGCAAATTTGAAACTATGCGCCGGAACTACTCGGTCGTCGTGATCGGCAGTCATTACCATGGTAGCCGGGTATTTTGTGCCCGGTCTTAAATTGTGATAAGGCGAATAAGCATACAAGTATTTGAATTCCGCTTCACCGGCATCAGCGCAACCATACTCGGGAATCCATCCTTTGCCAACTGTCCACTTATGGAATCTAAGCATGTCCAAAACACCCACAGCCGGCATAGCAACTTGAAAAAGTTCCGGACGTTGTGTCATACATGCACCCACGAGCAAACCTCCATTGCTACCGCCATGTATGGCAAGTCTTTTCGGGTTTGTATACCCATTTGCAATCAGGTATTCGGCAGCTGCAATAAAATCGTCGAATACATTTTGTTTATTCTCCAACATTCCGCCACGGTGCCATTCTTCTCCAAATTCTCCACCACCGCGAAGATTGGGCATTGCATACACACCACCATTTTCTAGTAAAATAATATTACTTGTGCTGAAAGAAGGAGTTAAGCTAATATTGAAACCACCATAACTATACAAAAGCGTGGGATTGTTTCCATTTAATTCCAGTCCTTTCTTATATACGATAAACATGGGAACCATTGTACCATCCTTGCTTTTGAATTCCACTTGTTTACTTTCGTAATCGGAAGGATTGAATTTAAGTTGCGGTTGATAAAACACGGTGCTTTTTCCCGATTTGACATCGTAGCGATAAAGGGTTCCGGGATATGTGAATGAAGTGAAAGAGTAGAACAATTCGGTATCCGTAATTTTCCCTGAAAACCCACCTGCTGATCCTGTCTGATCGGGTAGTGTTATTTCGGTTTTGTTTTTGCCGTCGTAGTCCAATACATAAATTCGTGTAGTTGCCATTTGCAGATAAGAGGCAAACATTTTTCCTCCACCTGTACTCACACCTTGAAGAAGATTTTTTGTTTCCGGCAATAATTCAATCCAGTTTTCTTTGGATGGATTTTCAGGATCAACCGATACTAGTCGATACCTGGGAGCATCTACATCGGTGAGCACAATAAATCTTCCGTTATAGTGATCTATCACGGAAGAGTGAGTGGATATATCGGTAAACAAGGGTTTAAAAGGACCTTTATCTTCGGTTTTTTTATACCATATCTCATATCCGTCAGTTCCTGGTGCAGCAAATAAAATCAGGAATTTTTTATCTTCAGTAACCCCAACACCGTGGTACCAATCTTCGTGTTCTTTGCTTTCATAAACTAGTTCGTCTTTAGACTGAGGGGTACCCATTTTATGGTAATACACCATATTGTTTTTGTTGCTTTGCATCAACTCCTGACCAGCTTCGGGCTGAGGGTAACGGCTGTAATAAAAGCCGTCTTTATACCAAGAAGCACCGCCAAATTTGATCCACTTCAGTAGATCTCCGGTTTCTTTTTTGCTTGCGATGTCATAAACCTTTATGACACTCCAATCACTTCCGGCTTCACTTACCGAGACAGCCATATATTTATTGTCGTCGGAAGCGCCCAACAAACTTGCACTTGCCGTGCCATCGGGAGAGAGCGTGTTTAAGTCGAGAAATAACTCTTCCTTACCGTTATCTCCTTTTTTTACGAATATTTTGCCTTGAGCCTCTAAACCTGAATTTTTCCAGAAGAAGTAATAATCACCTGCTTTGAGCGGGGCCCCAACTTTTTCGAAGTTCATCAGTTCAGTATATCTGGCCTTTATTTTTTCGCGGAACGGGATTTTCGACAGAAAGTCTGAGGTAAAATCGCTTTGAGTTTTTACCCAATCAACTGTTTCTTTCGAATTGTCGTCTTCGAGCCAAGCGTACGGATCTTTAACAGAAGTACCGTGAAAGTTGAAGACTGAGTCACATTTCGCAACAGGAGGATAGGTCATTTTCATAGGAACCTTTTGAGTTTGCGCTCCGGCTTGTCCGGCAAACAAAGACAAAATGGCTAAGACCGGTAGTAAGGGAACATTTTTCATTTAGATAGAATTATTTATTGGCCGTGAATTTAAGATGGATCATCATACTCTGAGATCATATAAAATGTGAATCTTGGCTAAAACGTTTGAACTGGCTCTATCTTTGTTTGAACTAAACTAAAAATGACCACCCATGACTAAGTTCTTCATTCTTATCCTTCTTGCCGCAAAAGTAAATGTGAGTGGTCAAATCAAAACAGAGCACCTCGAACGTCAGATTACACTTGATATTGGTGCTTTGAACACTTACAGTCCGCTGCCTATAGAAGAGCAGAAATCAACAAGGGTAGAGGTTATTTCAGATCAAACATTTTCCGGAGGATGTCTCGGGAATCTGGTGAGAACGTATCGTTTATCGCGCGAAGGTCAAGAGGCTACTTTTGAGCAATACATCACACTAACGGACAAGGAGGCTCCGAAATTCACATGGGTACCTGAGAATTTTATTATGACAGCGGGTAGTGAAAAACCTGCCGTTCAGAACCCAACCTATACAGACAATAGCGGTAGAGAATTGCACACGGAGTTTGAGGAGCAAAGCAAGGATGATGCGATTTACCGAATCTGGACAGTAGCTGACCTTTGTGGGAATTTTGTCCAGCACATCCAAATCATATCTTTTGAATCTCAATAGGAATTAGAAGTTCCTCTGTTTGGCCTTATCCCGCATTGCGCATTGAATTTATTTTAAAAGGAATGCGCCGCGGGATTCTCGAATCTACGCGATAGAAATCAATTTGTCTCCGGTGGATAGCTTTATACAACTCTATCGCGTGATTCGGGTTTATCCCGCATTGCGCATTAGTTCTATACTGAAAGGAATGCGCCGCGGGATTCTCGAATCTACGCGATAGAAATCAATTTGTCTCCGTTGAATAGCTTTATGCAACTCTATCGCGTGATTCGGGTTTATTTTGTAATTTGGCCCATATTTCATTTACCTATGAGCGAACTTGATATGGGAATTCCCAGTGTAGATCTGAACGATTTTGTAAACGGATCACCTGAACAGAAGGCCAATTTTGTCAAAAAACTAGGCGAAGCCTATGAAACGATCGGTTTTGTTGCCGTAAAAAACCACTTTATCGATCCTCAAACTCAGTCCCAACTTTATCATTGGGTTCAGAAATTTTTTGAATTACCCTCCGAAATAAAGGCCAAATATGAAGACGAAAAGTTGGCCGGCCAGCGTGGTTACACGTCATTGGGAAAGGAACATGCCAAGGGTAGTAACTCCGGCGATCTCAAAGAATTCTGGCATTTTGGACAAGTTGTAGTGGGGGAGGATCTCATTAAAAATGAATATCCGGATAATATCTTAGTCGATGAACTGCCGGATTTTAATGAAGTCGGAATGAAAGCCTACCGAGATTTTGAAAAGACAGGTAGATTTATGCTTCGTTCGATTGCTCTTTTTTTAGGTCTCGAAGAAAACTACTTCGACGATAAAATTCACAATGGGAACAGTATCCTTAGACCTATACATTATCCGCCAATTACCTCTGAACCAAAGTCTGCTGTTAGAGCCGGACAACACGAAGATATTAATTTGATTACTCTTTTGATTGGTGCTTCGGCGGATGGACTTGAAGTTTTAAACAAAAAAAATGAATGGGTTGCGGTAACAGCTTTGCCCGATCATATAGTGGTTAATGTGGGAGACATGCTCCAGAGACACACGAACAACCGATTAAAGAGCACTACCCATCGTGTGGTAAATCCACCAAGAGAGAAGTGGAACACTCCGCGTTTTAGTATTCCTTTCTTTTTGCATCCGCGTTCAGACATGCGCCTCGATTGCTTACCGGGTTGTATAACTTCGGGCGAACAAGCGGCCTATGCGCCCATCTCTGCGGGAGAATTTTTGGACGAACGTTTGGCTGAAATCGGTTTAAAAAAATGAAACTTCGAATTAAAGACAATAGCATTCGAATAAGATTAAATCAAACAGAAGCGTTGTCGGTGGCTCGCGGAGAAAGCGTAATGAAAAACACGGTATTCAGTCCTGTATCATCTGTTTCGTATTCGCTTGTTCCTTGGCAATTGGATGTGTTTAATGCAAGTTTTGAAGGAAATAATCTAACAGTGAATATTCCTCTAAGCAAAACCGAACATTGGATGGACTCCGAAGAAACGGGATTCGAATTCAGACAGAATAACGGAGAGGAGGGAGGTCTATTAATTGTAGTGGAAAAAGATTTTGCTTGTCTAAAACCTCGAGACGGAGAAGACGAAAGTGATCATTTTCCTCATCCCGAAGAAGGGAAAATCAAATGTTAGGAGATAATTTCGGAAGAGAAATAACGTACTTGCGATTGGCTGTTACCGATCGATGTAATCTAAGGTGCACCTATTGTATGCCCGAAGATGGTATTGTGTTTTCACCGAAAAGTGAGATTTTGTCGTACGAGGAACTTACGCGATTGTGCAGAATCTACTCAACTCTCGGCATTAGAAAAATCCGTATCACCGGTGGCGAACCATTTGTACGTCGAGATCTCATGTCGTTTCTTCGAACAATTTCGGGAGACAAGCTCTTCGAACGAATTTCGATTACCACAAATGGAACGCTAACCCGCCCCTTTCTTCATGAGCTTTCCGACCTGGGAATTGTCGATTTTAACTTGAGTATTGATAGTCTGAATAAAACTAGATTTGAAAAAATCGCCCGTCGAAATTGTTTTGACGAAGTAACACTCTGTATGCAAGAGTTGATGAAGGAACCTTTTCAACTCAAGCTGAATACCGTGATGATGGCGGATGTAAATGAAGAAGATTTTTTTCCTCTTATTTATCTGGCTAGTGAGAATAAAGTGGATGTTCGATTTATAGAGGAGATGCCTTTTAATGGCACCGGTATTCGTGAAGTTCCAAAGTGGACAGCCACGGAGATGATTAAAAAATTAAAAGGAGTTTATCCGGATGTTGTCGAGCAGACTTCCCAATTAGGTTCTACATCACAGAATTTCCATATCCCCGGATTCAAGGGTAGAGTGGGCTTTATTGCCGCTTACACTCGCAGTTTCTGTGGCACGTGCAACCGAATTAGACTTACTCCTTCAGGAGAAATGAAAACCTGTTTATATGCAAAATCAGGATTGTCGGTAAAAGAACTATTACGCACAGGTGCTTCCGACACGAGTATTTCAGAGGCCATACTTCAATCGATAAATCATCGGTATAAAAATGGATGGGAAGCAGAGGAAGACCGTGGAGTGGAAGTAACGGAGAGTATGGCAACCATAGGAGGATAAATTTTCATGGATATATCAAGGAAAATAGTTGGTGTAGAAGAAGCCGAATCTATGATTTCTACGTGTAAATTTTTTCCGAAAATAGAAGATGTGGATTGGCACAATTCGCTCAACAGAATTACCGCATCCGATTGGCAGACCGATGAAGATATTCCCTCTTTTGATCGCGTTATGATGGACGGAATTGCCATTCAATATAAGGAAGGAGTGACGGAATGGGAAGTTTCCGCTATTCAAAAGGCCGGAGAAGCAGCACATTCAATTGGAAATTACCAGACCGCTATTGAAATAATGACGGGGGCAATACTGCCTTTAGGAGCAGACACCATCGTTCCATACGAGCACCTCGATTGGAAGGAATCTCATGCCGTCTTAATTGCGTCGGATTTAAAGAAAGGTCAGAATGTTCATCTGCGCGGTCGCGACAGAAAAAAGGGTGATCAAGTTTTAAAGTCGAAATCAAAAATCAGATACACCGAAATTGGTCTTGCAGCTAGTCTAGGTAAACTTTCTATTCCTGTATTCAAAAGACCGCGAATTACTATTATTTCTACCGGCGACGAATTAGTTGATCCAAAAGAGCAACCGGCATCACATCAAATTCGAATGTCGAATGTATTTGTCTTGCAGTCCATGCTTCAGACTATGGGTATGGAAGCGCGTTTGGTGCATGCAGTCGATCAACAGGAAATACTCCGCGAAATTATTAAAGAGGGTTTGGCGACCTCCGATGTTCTCATGCTCACGGGTGGTGTTTCAAAGGGTAAATTCGACTTGGTGCCCGATGTGTTGAATGAAAATGGAGTCGAGCAATTATTTCATGGTATCAATCAACGTCCCGGTAAACCCATGTGGTTTGGAAAAAAGGAGAATACAATTGTTTTTGGTTTTCCCGGCAACCCGGTAAGCACATTGGTTTGTGCAAGACGTTACTTTATTCCTTGGTTAAGTTCACAGTACGGAGAAAGTATAACGCCTATAAAAGCCAAAAGCGGATTTGATATTCAAGCCCATTCGAGTCTAACCTTATTTGTGCAGGTTACTTGTACTCAAAATGAAGACGGGTTTTTTATTGTAGAACGAAGCGAAGGACAAGGTAGTGGCGATTTTTCGCAGTTATCTGTAAGTCACGGTTTCGCTGAGATAACTCCCGGAGGAAACAATGTGGTCAAAGGCGACTTAATCCATTTCTGGCCGTACAAGCTATAGTCCATTATCTGCGTATGCCCGGTCTTCGTCCACCCGGACCACCTTGCCCGCCTTGACGACGTTCACGCATTCGATCCATGAGCTTTTCGCGAAACTCCTTTTCAATTTGCGTGAGGCGCATTACTTTCTGTGGTGGTAAAATTTCCAAGCAATCGGTGAGAAATGTTTCATCGCGCTGCACTTCTTTAATTCGCAATTCAGTTCCCTTTCGTATGCGATCTTGCATCGTTTTTTTATCGGGTGTTTGCTCTTTGTCTGAGTGCATCAGTGCTTTCAACTCCTGACGATTCGCCTTTTTATCTTTGCTGTATGCATTATAAACAGGCCAGAATTTTTCTGCTTCGTCAACGCTTAGGTCAAGTTTTTCTGTGATAAAGGCCCTTTTGAGCGATTCAATTTTTTCCTCGCGATCGCCCGGCTCATTGTCCTGAGCAAATGTGTTTAGACAAATAAGTGCCAAAAACAGTACGGATATTCTTTTATACATGTCGTGTGTTGAGTTAATCATTCCAATAATCATCATCGCTCTCTTCGAGCAAGTATTCCAAAATTTCCTCATCGGTGAGGTCTTCAAAACTTATGTCTTTATTAGGAGCTACTTTGGAGTTTTTAGGGGTGGTTGGTTTAGGATCCATGGCGGGCTTCACAGGTTCAACCAAGATGCTATCTGCAGGAATTAGCATGGTGTCAGAAATCAAAGTATCGGTTTCAATTTCTAATAAGTACAATTCATAGTAGTCGTCTTCTTCAGCAAAATACTCAAGGTCTTCGGCGACCAAATCGGTTTCTTCCAACAGAGAAGCGAAACTCGTTTTTTCGGTGTGTTTTTTACCCGGAGAAAAAAGAAAAAGGGCTGCGAGAACCAATGATGCTGCAACTCCCGTGAAAAGCCATGCCCTGTATATTTTTCGGGGAGTTTTGGGAGTAAAAAGTGATTTTTCCTCTATAGAACCGACCCCTATCACTTTCTGCCACAAAGCATTTTTTTGATTTTCAAAAAAGGGTTCAGGTACTTCAAAATGTTCGGCATTTTGAGGGATCGAAATCAGGGATCTTAAATGGCTTTCGCTTTCTTCGAAATACTTTTCCGGAACTAGCAAACTATCTGAATTTTCTATTTCAGAAAGAACATTTCCCAATCCATGAGGCAACTCAGGGTCGATATGTCGTATATCTTTTTTCAAACCGTTCTTTTGATCTTGTTTTTCGGCTTTGGTTTAATGTGATGTGATAAATTCTTCAATTTTTTTTACCGCGAAATGGAAAGATGCCTTAAGTGCACCTACCGACGTGCCGGTGATTTCGGCTATCTCCTCATATTTTTTTTCTTCATAATATTTCATGATAAAAACAGCCTTTTGTTTTTCGGGCAAAAGAGCCAAGGCGGTTTGCAATTTCAAGTGGATTTCATCGCCATCGTAGAATACATCGGCTTCGAGAGATTTGCTCAAACCGGCTTCCACATCGTCTAAGCGTACTTTGCCTATCCGTTTTTCTTTATTGATAAAACTAATGCTCTCGTTATATGCTATGCGGTACAACCATGTCCCAATTTTAGAATCGCCTCTAAAACCGGAAAAAGCTTTCCAAGCCTTTATAAAAGTGTTTTGGGTAATGTCGTCCGCGTCATCATGGTCGAGTACCATTTTCCGGACGAAATAATAAATAGGCCTTTGGTAAGTGTCAATCAATAGCCCAAACGACTTTCCGGCATCTCCGGAAACATGAAAAAGATGCAGTATTTGTTCGTCGTTGGCGTGATTCATTCGTTGGTACGTAAAGGTACAACCGGAACTTTGACCGCAATCCGGGTTCAGGGTTTAATCTGCAAAAGGAGATTTTTGGGAATTTTGGCTTTCCATTCCCTTAGTCCGGCGACCGCTCTTACAAGCATGATGAAAAGTTCATTGATATGTCGTTAATTCGTCCTCATCAACCATTATCAAAAGCATGAAACACTTTACAAAAATCATTGCGATTTCCCTTTCGCTGGCCGGATTGGTCTGTACCGGCGATGTTCTAGCCCAAACGGATAAGGGCAAAGGAAAGAAAAAGAAGTCGGAGCAGCCCGCCGATGCCAAAAAGGAAGAAGACAAGTACGGCGATCTCGTGAAAAAATGTACGAAGTCCGAGGGGCTTTTTATTATTTGGCGCGATACCGTTTCGGGCAAGTCCTATCTGGAAATCCGCGCAGATCAGCTGAATAAGGAATATATTTATTTCAGTCACATTACGGATGGACCGGCCTCGGCGGGTTATTTCCGTGGAAGTTACACAGGTTCTAAAATTGTGCGTTTTAACAAGGTATATGATCGTTTAGAGGTGATCAACGAGAACACCGACTTCTATTACGACGAAAATAATGCCCTCTCCAAAGCGGCTAATGCCAATATTAATGATCCTGTGTTAGCCAATGAAAAAATTGAGGCTACAAGCAAGGACGGTAAAACATTTCTAATCGACGGGGATGCCGTTTTCCTCTCAGAAAAATTCCAAATGATCAAATTTCCATCCCCTCCGGGAATGCCTCCGGGGCCGCTGGGATCTTTGAGCCGCGAAAAGACGAGAATAAACGACATCAACAACTACCCCGAGAATACGGACGTAATCGTAAGTTATGTGTATGAGAATGGCAGTCCAATGATGTCTGCACCGGATATGACAGACCCCCGAGCTCTTACGATAAGCTATCAGCATAGTATTATCGAAATGCCGCAAAACGACTATCAGGCGAGAAGAGATGATCCGAGAATTGGATACTTTTCTACAGAAGTTAATGATATGACCACCTTTGATCCAACGCCTTATCGCGATATGATTCACCGTTGGAATTTGGTTAAAAAGGATCCGAATGCCAAACTTTCTGATCCGGTGAAACCAATCACATTCTGGATGGAAAACACCACGCCGGTTGAACTTCGTCCGATTATTAAAGAAGCTTGCGAACGTTGGAATATCGCTTTTGAAAAAGCAGGTTTCACCAATGCAGTCGTTTGTTTGGAGCAACCGGATGACGCTACGTGGGATGCAGGCGACATTCGTTACAATGTGCTCCGTTGGACATCGTCGCCATTACCTCCATTTGGTGGTTATGGACCAAGTTTCGTAAACCCACGTACCGGGGAGATTTTAGGAGCCGATATCATGTTGGAGTTCGTAGCAATCGTAAACCGTGTTCGTGCTGAAGGAATCTTTGGTACTGCAGGTTTTACCACGGATGCGATGCTTGAAGAGTACGATGAACGCAAACAACGTAATCCGTTTTTATGTTTCGCATCGGACGCTACGAACCGCAGTCTTGCGTTCGGTTTGACCGCAAGTGCCGCTTTGAATATGGATGCCGCAGCCGAAAAGGAAATCGTAAAACAATTGCTTGGTCGATTGATATTACATGAAGTAGGACATACCCTTGGTCTCATGCACAACATGAGAGCAAGCACACTTCAAAGTCCGGCAGACATTAAAAACAAAGCAAAAATTGATGCCGAAGGTCTCTGCAATTCTGTGATGGAATACCCGGCTTTCAATTATGCGGCTGATCCAAAAGATCAAACCTTGTATTGTGACAGTAAACCCGGATTTTACGATTTGTGGGTGATCGAGTATGGCTACAGCCCTTCATTATCGGACCCTATTGCGGAGGAATATCGCTTGAATAAAATCGCTGAGAGAAGCAGCGATCCGCGATTAGCTTTTGGTAACGATGCTGACGATATGCGTTCTTCAGGTTCCGGTATTGACCCGGATGTGAATATCTATGACCTCTCCAGCGATCCCGTTGCGTATGGCATTGAGCGGTGTGAATTGGTAAATAGCCTACTTCCGAAATTGAAAGATAAATTCTCGAAAAGCAATAAGAGTTACGATGAACTTCGTCAGGCGTATATGACAGCTACGGGTGAATACGCCACGCAGATTCGTGTTATGACTCGTCAGATTGGCGGGGTTCAGTACAACCGAGCTCATCATGGTCAACCAAGCGATCGCAGTCCTTTGGTTCCAGTATCTGAAGAGAAGCAGAAGAAGGCAATGCAGGCATTAACCAAATATGCTTTTGCTCCCGATGCCTTTAAACATTTCTCCGATTTATATCAATACTTGTTGGCCCAAAGAAGAGGTTTTGGGTTTTTCGGAAACAATCCGGATCCAAAAATTCACGAGCGAATTCTCAACATGCAAAAAGAATGCTTGAATCAATTGCTTCACCCAAATGTCTTACAAAGAATTACAGATAGTCAGTTGTATGGCAATACCTATACATTAGATGAAGTAATGACCGATTTGACCAATTCTTTGTTCCAAGCGGATGTGAAAATTTCTGTGAATACCGTTCGCCAGAATGTTCAGGTGAATTACGTTGAAAGATTGGCTAAAATGATCTCGGCGGACAGCCGCTACGATAATATTTCCAAGGGAATGGCTTTGTACGAGCTGAAGCGAATAGATCAAATGATGACCACCGGCACATCTCCCGATGGTCTCACAAAAGCTCACCGCGAGTACGTTAAAACGATTATAAAACAAGCATTAGAGGCATAATTCGAGATTCCATAATTAAATAGCCCGGTCGTTGGACCGGGCTTTTTTTATATCATTATTTTCGTATCCGAAATATTTATCGACCGAAATCTCCATTGCCGAGAGCCTGAATAAACTTGGCCCATGCAGCAGGGTTTAACAATTGATTTTGGACATAACCCGTATTAGTCTGATTGTTGTGCAAGCGATCGATCGACTGACGGAATAACACTCCATCCGGACCAACATAAGCCAAGCCATCCGAATTCTTAAGTGCATTTATACTGCGAATAGAACGAGTGTACTCATCTTCGGGCAAGAGCATTGCCAAAAATTCTTTTTTGAGATTTTCAGGACTTGGGATTGGTAATATATACACCGTGGGAAGTTCAATTACATCCACTTCGAGCATCTGTACAATGCTTAAACGGGGTTCCGGATTGTCAATCGGGACCACATATTGAGCCTTTTTGTAACCAAGACCAACAAACGTGAGAGTGTCGCCTTCGACCACCGGTATTGTGAAATACCCGCGATTATCCGTAAAGGTTCCACGATAGTCGCTTTCCCTGTAAATAGTGACAAAAGGCGAGGAATAAAGAGAGTCTCCACTGATTACCAAACCGGTAACCTGAACGACTTTTTCATCCGACTGAGCGAATAAACCGACAGTAAGAGTAAAAAGTACACTCGTTATGAGGAGTTTTTTCATCGGTTCAAAGGTAAGAATAAGTTCTATAGTTAGTTGGACGTATGAATAGGCTTTTCATTACAGTAAGAACTGTTAAAATTACATTTTGTTTGACAGACGAACTAAAAGACGGTAAAGCTTTGGAATTACAAAGTTCACAGAATTCTTACTTTTCGGTTCATTTGTTGCGTAGAGATTTTTAATGTCGATTTTCGCCATTCACTTTCGGACCGAATTCATGATAACTTCTTTAATAAAATTCTACGTTTTAGCCCTCTCCCTGAACTTTCATCCTAATTCGCATATATCCACACAGGATTCCGATCCGAATGAGATTTATTATGAGGTGTTGGATAAGGTGCTAAGCAAATATGTCGACGGCAATGGAAAGGTGGATTACAAAAAGATTGCGACCGACAGTTTATTTAATGCGGTTCACAAAAACATGTCCAAATTATTCCCCGATAATACGTGGTCGAGGGAGCAACAGATTAGTTATTGGATCAACATGTACAACGTTTCGACGATTAAGTTGATTTGCGATCATTATCCAATCAAAAGTATCATGGACATTGACATGGCTTTCGATCTATTGATTGTAAAATTGGGTAAAAAAGAGTACAGTTTAAATCAGATTGAAAAAGTGATGCTCAATAAGTTCAATGATCCTCGAATACACTTTGCGATCAATTGTGGAGCAGTTTCATGTCCTCCACTTTTGAATAAGTCTTTTCGGGCCTTGAGCCTAAACAAAACATTACGGGAACGTACGGTATCATTCATAAATGACCCCTTGCAAAATGAAATTTCGACAACGGAGTTGAAGCTTTCTAAAATATTTGAATGGTATAAAGAAGATTTCACAAAGACGAATATTACCCTGATCACTTATCTGAATCAGTTTTCTAAGGTGCAGATAGTTCAAGGTCTCAAAATCACTTACAAGGAATATGATTGGTCGTTAAACAAAAAATAATAAATGAATTTACTTCGTGTTAAAGGTTTTTCACTTTGGATAATGTGTTTGTTTTCAATGCAAGCGCTGGTTGCTTGTGGTCAGCGCACATTTGAAGAAATGGCTAATGAGATGGCAGGAAAAACGACTCTTGTTCAGATGAGTACTGTTAAAGACCAATTAGATAGCGTCATAGTCCTGGATGCGAGGGAGTACGCGGAATATGCTGTCTCACATCTCCCCGGTGCGCGTTTTATTGGATACGACTCCTTTGATGTTAAGCAATTGGCCGACATTCCAAAAGATAGTCCTATAGTCGTTTACTGTTCGGTTGGTTATAGAAGTGGAAATGTGGTGGAGAAAATGCAAAAGGCCGGGTACAGTAATGTTGCGAATTTATGGGGAGGAATTTTTCATTGGGTGAATATGGGAAATGCGGTTGAAAATGAATCCGGACCCACGAATAAAATACATCCGTACAGCAATAAATGGGGCAAATGGTTAACATCCGGAGAAAAGTCCTATGAGTGAACTCTTGCTCATTATGGCCCGAGCTCCGGAGTTGGGCAAAGTAAAGTCACGACTTGCTAAAACAGTAGGTGAGCAAAGAGCCCTTGAAGTCTATGTAAAATTGCTCGAGCACACTTTAAATAGTGTCAAAGAGAGCGGATATGAGAGCTTATTATTTGTTGATGGCGATCTTACTTATTTTGAAGAAAGGGGCTGGAAAGTTGAAGTTCAGTCGGTCGGCGATCTAGGAGAAAAAATGAAAGATGCATTTTCACGCTCCTTTGCTTTGGGATTCGAGAAGATATTAATGATAGGTACGGACTGTTATGAAATAAATAGTGAAATAATATTGACTGCTTTTGGTGGTCTTTCGTCATGCGATGTAGTGTTAGGGCCCGCAGATGACGGGGGGTATTATTTGATAGGAATGAAAAAAATGCACCTCGAACTTTTCGAGAATATGCCTTGGAGTACCTCAGATTTGTACACTCAAACCATCGAAGCAGCTCGAGAGCTTTCACTGTCCACAGTTAGTCTACCTTCCAAAAGTGATATAGATGAGGAAAAGGATTTGGTAGGCACAGACCTCTAAATACCAATACACGTTGTAATTTGCGGACATCAAAAAAACACTATGAACGAAACACTACAAGAGACCACAGAATGGTTGCGACAAAGAGGAATAGACAATGTAGAAATTGGAATAGTTCTGGGCACGGGCCTGGGAAATTTAGCTTCACGTATCGAGGTAATCAAGGAATTTAGTTACAACGTGATTCCGAATTTTCCGGTTGCAACAATTGAATATCATTTCGGGAAATTAATATATGGAACATTAGGAGGAAAAAGGATTTTGGCTTGTCAAGGGCGGTTCCACTATTATGAAGGTTATTCCATGGATGAGGTAGTTCTGCCCGTCAGAGTTATGAAAGTTTTAGGAGCAAAAACGGTATTACTCAGCAATGCCTCAGGGGCTCTCAATTTGGATTTTAAAAAAGGGAGTTTGATGCTCGTTGACGATCACATAAATCTTCAACCCGCCAACCCGTTGAGAGGTGAAAACGATGACGAGCTCGGTCCCCGTTTCCCGGACATGTCGCAGCCATACAGTAATCGATTAAATCAACTTCTCTTATCGATAGCAAACGAAAAAAGCATAACGCTGCATAAAGGCGTGTACGTCTCTGTGCAAGGTCCTAATTTGGAGACGCGAGCTGAGTATCGATATCTGCGAATGATAGGAGGAGATGCCGTAGGAATGAGCACTGTTCCGGAAGTTATAGCATGCAATCACATGGGTATTCCGTGTTGTTGTATATCGGTTTTAACGGACGAATGCGATCCCGATAATCTCAAGTCTGTCAGCGTAGAAGAAATCATAGCCACAGCCAAAGCCGCCGAGGTTTTTCTTACGGAGTTGTATGTGGAGTTGATAGAAAGAATCTAGAATTCCCAAGCGTACAATCAACCCTGGGACGCACTCAAGTCGTGAGTTTGCTGCCAATGACAAGTTGTGGATTTAGATGGAAAATGAACAATCTAGATTTTCTCGTTTTTGGAGACCATTCTTCTCCGAGAGCCTCACATGAACCAAAGAGAAAGTGGACGATCGTTTTTCGGAGATGATTTTATCTGTTTCTCTGGACGACCTTCAGTTATCTGATTTATTCACGTTCCAAAAAGATGTCGCCACTCTGTGGCTCTGGGTTCGTCCTAAATCTACATTTCTACAAAGATTTCGCTGCTCTGCAGCTAGTCTCTGTTGCTGTTTCTGCAACCTGAGAACTGTAGTCTACTCTCGTGCCTCGGGTCGATTCAATCAGGGCGTTTTGTGGGTAAGGGGTGAAATGGGGCCGCGCAGCGGCCCCATTTCACCCCCACTTTTATTATCGCCAAGTCGTCATACTGCGCAAAACGCAGTATGCGCTTTGCGCAGGACCTATTCGGAGAACTGTGCTGACTCCATGTAAAAAACGATTTGGTAGTGTATTGTTGTGTATACTAATCAATTTCAATCTAAATCCACAACTTGTCATTAGTAGCCACAAATCCCTCGGCACGTTGGATTTGGAGTCGAAGGGCTGACCGAACGTTAATCGATAAGTTACGATGTGAAGCCGATTACGGATTCATTAGAAACAACTAGCACAATCAACCCTTCGACGCACTCACTTCGTGAGTTTGCCGCCAATGACAAGTTGTAGAATTTGCTTGAAAATGAAGAATCTAGTTTTTCTCGTTTTTGGAGACCATGCTTCTCTGAAAGCCTCACCCTCCGCCCTCTCCAGAGGAGAGGGGACCGATTCTGCAAACTGAAAAGTAGTCGTTTTTTAAAACCGCGACTATTTAAAAAAGGATGATTTCACTTAACGTAAACGTCCCTTCAATTCAGAGTGAGAGCGGAGTTTGAGAGTGGAGAATACTTCATAGAAACGTAACCCCTGTTTCTGTTTCTCCGAACCCCGAACTCTTTTTTACTCCTCCAACAACACACTCAACAGAGCCTGCAACTCACTTACGCGGTCGGCTTTGTTTTGAAGAATGTAGGAATGGATCATTTCGTTGAGCATTCTTTTTACCATCTCTATGCTTGAACAAGGAGTGCGGCAATCGAAGGCATCAGGTTCCATAAGTTGTGTGCGCAGAAAATCTTCGACCTCGGAAGGATGAAGGATGTTTCCACCGCCATAAGGATTGATGAAAAAAAGCAGATCCGCTTCTTCGGCAGGAAATCCCTCTTCGCGCATCCACTCATCGTAATCGGTATAACAAAGCAAAAAGTGGTTGGGAAGGTTAACTCCGAAAATCGGTATTTCGAGACTTTGAGCCAACGAACAATATAAGACTCCAAGGGAAAGAGCATTGCCTTTTTTGGAACTAATCACGTCGGTCAAGAAGCTGTTTTGAGTATTGGAAGGAGAAGTTTTCACCCCTTTGAAACCATAAACCTCAAATAATATATGATTCATTACATGCACTGTTTCCAATGCCGTAAGGTTGTCATTTAATTCTAGCCAGATGTCGCGACGAACTTTCATAAACTCTTTCTTGAGTTCACTTTCGTCGAAACCCGGATATTGATAGCGGTTCAATAAAAGTGCACCTTCCAGAAGATCGGGGTTCTCCTGATTTTTCCAGTTTTTCAATCGGCGATACAACGAATCGTAGTGTATGGTACCAATAAGCTCCTCGATGCGCTCGAGGAATAAAGGACCATGATTCGAATTTTGCCAATGAAACTCCAAGGCTGCAAGTACATTTTCTCCATGAGAAATGAGCTCATGCCGCACGTGAGCGTAAATGGTTTCGTCAGGGTCTTCGATGAGAGAGATCAAAGCACTGACTTCGTTGCTACTCATAATGGTGGTTCAAGAATGATTCAATACCCAAAAGTACCTTGCCAAATCAGCCTAGAGGGGGAGGCGAGGGCAGGTTATCCACAGAGAGGCATTTAAATTCGCTGAAGCACAGTGTTGACGAGGCTTTCAATACTTACTGACGGCTCTTTGTGAAATTCTTTGGTAGCCCTGTTTGCTAAAACGGCACAGACCGTGAGTGCATGGTGACCAAGCATAGAACTTAGGGCATATATACCACTGCACTCCATCTCTAGGTTCGTGACATTCAATCCTTGGAAAGAGAAGCCGGACAGAGCATTGAAGATCTCCGCATTTCTGCTGATAGCGCGCAGACTCCGACCTTGAGGGCCATAAAACCCATTGGCCGTTAGGGTTATTCCACCAATCATATCGCGGGCAATTCTATCAAAGAGTTTGCTGCTTGCTTCAACAGCATAAAGCCCTGTTGCACCAACTGCGGAAGACCATGAACGGTGAAATTCCGATTCGCGTTCCGTTTGCTTCATGTCGTATGCAAAAGGCACATTATCCATCCCAACAGCCCATGCCGAAGCAATAAATGTTCCCGGTATCAACTCCGGTTTGAGGCCGCCCGTTGTGCCAATGCGAACTATATCGAGAGAGCGAATCTGCTTCTTTATGGTTCTAGTGTTAAGATCAATATTGACAGCGGCATCCAATTCATTAATAACAATGTCAATGTTGTCGACACCAATTCCACTGCTTATAACCGTAATATCTTTCCCTTTATAAATCCCGCGAATACACACAAATTCTCTGTTTCTGACATGATGCGAAATGGACTCAAACTTTTCACCAATCATGTCTACGCGCTCGGGATCACCTACAATTATCACTTTATCGGCAACATGATGTTCATTTATGCCCAGATGATAAACACTGCCATCAGGACGTAGGATCAATTCGGTTTCCGGCAAGAAACTTCCGGCGGTTTGTAGGCGACAATTCATGGGGTGAATGTACGTATCAGAGCTAAAATGAGTATACCGAATTATGAACGAGGGGAGTTCATATTGCCCTATTATTTTTTTGAAAAGTCACTCGTGCGTATCATTGCGGCCCGAAAGAAATTAGATTTCGATAAAATACATTGATTTTACCCAACTAAGAATATGACAAAATGTAAAATGTTACCGGGTCTCTTTGTTAAAGATGTGAAGAACAAAGGCCGTGGAGTATTTACTACTAATGCCATCGCGAAAGGTGCAGAAGTAGAATGTGTTCCTGTATTAACCATTCCGATCAAGCAAACGAAACATCTTGATGAAACCCGTTTACTACATTACTATTTCAAGTGGGGAAAAACGGAAAAAATGGGTGCAATCTTTTTAGGTTATGGTTCTGTTTACAACCACTCCTTCAAACCCAATGTAGAGAGTCGTATGGACATGGAAAAGGAGATAGCTGTGTTTAGCGCAATCCGCGATATCAAAGCCGGAGAAGAGTTGCTCATTAACTATTTGGGTGAACCGGATAGCGAAGGAGAACTTTGGTTTGATGTGAAATAATAGCTGTCAAAGAACTTTGGTTTGCACCAAATGTTTACCTTTATATGGTAACACATTTGAAGAATAATCCCGATGACGAAAGACGCGAATATTGAAATAGCCAATCTGCAGACCGAAATCGGTAGGTACATTGGTATGGGTGAAAATGGTGCGATTTTCACCTTTGATGAATCGGATAAGGAAGTGACTCTTCGCTTGATCACAGTTAATCCGCGTCACAATCAAAGTTTCCTATTTCATTCGATTAGTAGTGCAAGTCGTATCGAAGCATTGAAGGAAATGCTTGAATACGTTAAGAATTACAAGGATGCAGAAAGTAGCTATACCATTCAATGGAGTTTGAAGGGAGAAAACATTTTACATACCTCGTATTTCCGGGCTAAAAACATCCTTGGAGCGCTCGACAAGCTTTACTTTCAGCGCGACCCAAATGGAATTACGGTGTTTAGTGTTGCATTGAATCCAATTTCCTAACTAATTGTTCTGCGGCTTCGAAGGGCGATATTTTTGAAGCAAGTACATCTGCTTTTAGTTTATTCAACTCCCCAAGAATATTTGGGTTATCGTAGAAGCGGCTCAACAAACTTTGATCTATGCTTTGGTGCATCCAAGACAAGAGTTGATCCTGACGGCGTTTTTCGAAAAGTCCTCTTTCTTTCATCCAGTTTATAAACTCCTGAACATTGATCCAAGCCTTGTCAATACCCATTTTGCTCATACTTGAGACAATTCCGACTTTGCTATTCAGTCCATGTTCTTTAGGGGGGAACAAATGAAGAGCGCTTACATATTCGGCACAGGCATGTGTAGCAGCTTTCTCATTTCCACTATCTGCTTTGGTAATGAGAATAAGATCGGCCATTTCCATGATCCCTCGTTTTATTCCTTGCAATTGATCGCCGGCACCTGCCAACATGAGCAATATGAACATGTCTGTCATGTCGTGTACAGCAGTTTCACTTTGACCCACACCCACTGTTTCCACAATTACTAAGTCATAGCCGGCAGCTTCGCACAAGATGATTGATTCTCGCGTATTACGAGCAACTCCGCCCGGAATCGAGGAGGTGGGAGAAGGACGAATGAAGGCATTCGGGTTTTTAGAAAGCTCATCCATACGCGTTTTATCGCCCAGAATGCTTCCTTTGCTAATGGGACTACTCGGATCAATAGCAAGGATGGCGAGTTTTAATCCAAGACCCGTTAGATAATTCCCAAAAGCTTCAATAAATGTACTTTTTCCAACGCCGGGCACTCCTGTAATCCCGATGCGAATGGACTTTTTCTGAAGACCCAAACTTTTATTCACAAGCTGATGAGCCAACTGTCTATGATCGGGATGAGTGCTTTCTACCAACGAAATTGCATTGGCTAGAATGGTACGGTTACCATCTTTTAAACCCGATAAATAGTAGTTTATATCAACGGGAAGGGTATGATTTTTCAGAGCTTCAATGGCTCGATTACGCGCTTTGTCCTTTGATTTGTCCGATTGCATTTGGTTTCAAAGATCATCAAAATTTTAGGTAGAATCCAAAGTAGCTTTCCGAGCCAACTTATATTCGCCAAAGTTGATCTCGCAATATGAAGTGTTAAAACAGTAAATGGATTACCTCATAGTCATACTCGTAGCCTTGGCCGGTTCTTGTCTGAGCTTTTTCAGTGGATTCGGACTTGGAACATTGTTGTTACCTGCTTTTCTCTTGTTTTTTCCCATTGAAATTGCAGTGGCAGCAACCGCAGTAGTTCACATGTTAAACAATGTTTTCAAACTATTTCTAGTAGGTAAATATGCCGATTGGAAAATAGTCAGAACATTTGGACTAACCTCGATTGTCGGGGCATTGCTTGGAGCTTGGTTGCTAGGAGAAATGGGCGATTTAGGCGTTCTCACCACCTACAAATTGTGGGGTAAGGTGTTTACCATTGAAGTCTTCAAGTTGATTATGGCTATTCTAATCGCCACTTTTACCATTTTTGAAGCCATCCCCAGATTTAAAGAAATGGTTTTACCTTCCGCTTGGCTTCCGGTAGGAGGGCTAATCAGTGGTTTTTTTGGAGGACTTTCCGGGCATCAGGGAGCGCTGCGATCTGCGTTTTTAATAAAAGCAGGCCTGTCAAAAGAAAGTTTCATGGGGTCCAGGGTTGTCATTGCTATGATGGTAGACACCACGCGTATCTTCGTTTATGCCTTTTACATTAAAACCTTTTGGAATGAAATGGATATTCCGCTTATCTCATTGGCGGCTGTATCTGCATTTTCAGGGGCGTGGCTGGGAAATAAGTGGATGAAATCTACCACCTTGGAAGTAGTGCATGCCATAGTAACCGCTACCCTCCTTATTTTTGCAGTACTCCTCGGTGCAGGAATCATTTGACAATCTGAATTTATTGAAAACAAACAGACACATAGTTACTACTTTAATTGTTGCGATGGCCGTATCATGTCTGCTCGTTTCGTGTGAAAGAGGAAATCAACATTCGTCTAATGAATTGAAGTTTGATCTTCAACAGCTCGACGGGATTTGGTTAAGTGATGGTAAAGAAAGACAAGAAGCTCAAAATTCCGCTGCATCCGTGGAAATATGGAGGATGCAGGGAGAGGGGCAAATTGAAGGATCTGATCTTGTTATTTTTGGTGAAACCGATACTGTTCTGATTGCCAATTTGAAAATTCTAAAAAAAGATTCTGTTTGGATGAATGAAGTAGCTGTAAATCCGAAAACAAACCCGGTACCTGTGCCTTTCAAACTTCATTCGAGTAGCGAAAATGAAATGAAATTCCGAAATACAGTTGCAGGGAGCCCCGAAATGATTTGTTATCAATTGAAGGAAAATAATAAGCTGCTTGTTTATCTAGAGAGCAATTCGAAGTCGGGAAATAATAGAACCGAGTTTCATTATTCACGTACCGGAAAATAAGAATGATCGGGCAGGCCATTGTAACATTAAAAAGAACTTCGACGTCTGTATAAGATGGTCTCATTTTTGACTTCCCTCGCCCATGAATAGACTTTTTTGTCGAATAATTCTACCTCTCTTGCTTGTGGCAGGTTCGTTTTTTGATGCAAAGAGTCAAACCGACAGTCTAATTGAAGTGAGCGGATATTTGAGAGACGACCAAAGTCTGCCGATTCCCATTTCTGTGATAGTGGTCTCAGGATCCAATAAAGGAATTTTTGGAAATTCCGATGGGTCGTTCAGCATACAGTGCAAAAGACAGGACACTCTTTTGTTCACCAGTTTTGGATTTCTCACCCGAACGATAGCATTGGCAGACAGTATTTGGGATGTGAGTAAACCTATTACCATTTTTCTCGACCGCAGGATTTATAGATATTCTACAGTTCAAATTTTTGGTCAACGCGACCTCTCCAAAATTCAGGATGATATACGCAAGTTAGGATACGATGAAAAGGACTATCGTTTGAGTGGGATAAATGCACTCGAAAGTCCGATAACGTTTTTATACCAACAATTCAGCAAAACTGAACGGAGCAAACGTTTGGTAGCTGAAATGGAAAATGAGGACAAGAAGCGTGAATTACTTAAAGAATTGTTCCGGATATACATTGATTACGACATCATTCAACTCGATAATAAAGAGTTCGATGCCTTCATCGATTACATCAATATTTCAGACGAATTCCTGAAATCCATCAGTCAATACGACTTTATCCTATTCGTAAAAGAGCGATTTCAGGATTACCGGATTTATATTCGCAGACAGCAATTGGAAGAATTGGATTACCAATACGACCAGGATTAAAGAAATCTGCATGCAGGAATATTCTATCGACGTCCAAAATTTCGACGATATACGACCTTACACCGATGAGGAAGTTCCGGCCGCATTGGCTCGCATAATGGCCGAACCGGTACTGTATAAAATCCTGAAATACGTCTATCCCGGATTAGGCAACAGCGTTATTCAAAAGATGATGCGCGAGATCAAAACCGTGGATCAATTTCAATCGGAAGTGAGTGGTCCGGCTTTTAAAGTAATTGCACAGACTACCACGGCAGGCCTTTCATTCACCAATATGGAATCGATAGATAGGAACAAAGCCTATGTTTTCCTTTCCAATCACCGCGATATTATCCTCGATTCTGCTCTACTAAATGTGAGTCTATTGGAAAAGGGTTATAAAACCACTCAAATAGCCATAGGTGACAATCTGCTTGCTTTGCCCGTTGTGCATGATTTGGTTCGAGCAAATAAGAATTTTATAGTCAATAGAAATATTAGTTCGAAAGAAGTATATCCTTATTCGCTTCGATTGAGCAATTACATTCGGGATACCATCAGAAAGGGCGATTCCATTTGGATAGCACAACGAGAGGGTAGGAGCAAAGATGGCGACGATAGAACAGCAACCGGACTCTTGAAAATGCTCACTATGAGTGGCGATGGAGGGGTAGAGGACTCATTAGTCGATTTGCACATTATTCCCATGGCCGTGAGTTATGAATATGATCCGTGCGATATTTTAAAAGCGTACGAACTTCTGCATGTTCGATACAACGGCACCTATGAGAAGAAACCCGGAGAAGATTTTAAGAGTATGCTTCGCGGCATCACCGGACATAAAGGAAGGGTAAATATTGCAGTGGGTCCTTCTCTCGATGAGGTAATAAATCAATTGCGTTTTATTCAAAACAAAAACGAAAAATTCCGTCAACTTACACAGGCTATCGACAACGAAATGCATCGTCTGTACAAGTTGTGGCCTACCAACTATATTGCCTACGACTTGCTACATTCTTCGAAAGAATTCAAAGATCAATACAGCAACATTCAAAAGATAGCATTCCATAATTACATCCGTGCAAGCGTTGTAAAACTGGGTATGCTGCGTCGTAAGTCCAATTTACCAAAAGAAAATTTCACGAAATATGCGCGCGAGACTCTCTTAAACATGTACGCAAAACCCGTTGAAAACAATCGAATTTATCTTGCTGTAGCCCACGAGGAGTTGAGCAGATAGAAAATGGCAAACGATTTGTGTAGCCGTTTTGCAAATTGTGTATCTTGCGTACAATCAGATCCCTAACCAACTCATTTTGAAACAGGTATTTTTTACACTTATTTTTTTGTTCTGCTTTTGTATGAGCGAAGAATTAAAGGCTCAATGCGGTTCATGCGAATATTCTGTTCAACTGATCCAGAATGGCAATTTTACCGGTGGGAATAATAGCTTCACTACGGATTTGAATTTGGGTTCAGGTTTTTTCTGTCCACTTTGCCCTGAGGGAACATATGCCATTGGAGCGGCGGCTATTTTATATCACTCCGATTTTACCGGCAGCGATCACACCAACCCACCCTTTGGCAATTTTTTAATAGCTAATGGACAGGGACAAGCCGGGGTTGAAGTATGGTGTCAAACGGTGAATGTGGTTCCGAATACCGATTATCAGTTTTCGTTTTGGGCTCAGGATATCACCAATAATAACGACGTTCATCCACTGGCATTGCTTCAAGTTTCTTTTAATGGTGTCCTAAATCCCGATATCCTTACCGCAGATGCAGGTTGGTCGGAACAAACCTTTTCCTGGAACTCCGGAAATCTTACTTCAGTAGAAATTTGTATTGTAAATCAGCAAAATCAAACCGGGGGAAACGACTTTGGTATAGATGATATATCAATGACCTCTTGTTATTCTTATGAGTTGAGTCAACAGGCAGTTGCAGGCAGCGATGAAACTATTTGCAGCGGCGAAACCATTACCTTGGGTCAATCTTCTGTCAGTGGATACAGTTATTCTTGGAATAATCCGGATGGTTTGAGTTCGACTGCGGTCTCGGATCCGACAGTTACCCTCTTTAACACAGGGAACTTTAATACCGTGTATAGTTACATCCTCACCACAGATTCGGCCGGAGTTGGATGTGTTACCACTGATCAGGTGAATATTACCGTAATTCCCGTTCCTTCATTTGACTTAGGTCCGGATCAAATTTTATGTGAAGGTGAATCGGTCATTTTGAATGCCGGTGATACTTGGCAAAGTGTTGCTTGGAGCAATGGAGACGACACTGAAACTATTCTGGTAGATGAGCAAGGAACCTACACGGCAACTGTTCAATATGGTTTCTGCACCGCAACGGATGACGTATTTGTCGACGTAGTAATTTTCCCTCCGGTGGATATTGGGCCCGACCTTGAGTTGTGTGAAGGTGAGACGGCCACATTAGATGCAACCTACACAGGCCTCTGGTCAACAGGAGAAATGTCGAGCACACTTTTGGTGGATGAACCCGGAACGTACATTTTCACCTTGGAGGAATCAGGTTGTTCGACAACCGATACGATGGAAGTAGTGTATTTCGATTATCCAACGAATGTGCTCCCTGAAACAGCTTTGTTATGTGAAAATGGTGAGACAATTCTTACTTCGAACATGTCAGGTTTGTGGAGTACGGGCGAAATTGCTCAAGAGATTGTCGTCGATGAACCCGGTTATTATCACATTGAGATGAACAATGGACCATGCGTTGCGACGTACGGCACAGACGTTTACCAAGTCCTTTTGCCCCAATTAGATATCGGAACCGATATTTCCATTTGTGTGGGAGAGCCGGTAAATCTGGATGCTTTTGAAGAACAAAATTCCTCTTATATCTGGAATACCGGAGATACCACCGCTGTGCTTTCTGTGGATACTACCGGTACATACATTGTTAGCGTTTCAAACGAATGTGGAAGTGCTGCAGATACGATCGATGTCTTTTTCGAATGGTGCGGATGGGGCATATTTATACCAAGTGCATTCACCAACAACTTCGATGGAATAAATGATTCATGGCAAGTGAAAGGATATAATTTGGCCGGAGTAAAAATCAGGATATACAACCGAGTGGGCAACCTCATTTATTACTCCGAAAACATTGATGAATCTTGGTCTCCAAGTTTCGATCTAGTTGGCGACGATGCCTACAACTATCACATACAAGCCTTCAATACTTCGGGTGAAATGAAAGAATATGTCGGACATTTGATGCTTCTTCGGTAATAACTCATAACTCATAATTCAACATTCATAATTCATCATTCATCATGCCCCCCTTCGGCAAGCGCAGGGACACGTCTTCGCTCGGGGACCGCTATCTTATCTTGAACAGATGAAACCTCGGCTCCGCTCGGTTGAGTTTGCGTTTATCTTTGGCAGAATCCAACATTCATAATTCATAATTCATCATTTATAATTCAAAAAAAGATGCTTTCAAAAACCATTCTCTCTTTCATCGCCATTTGTGCATTGCTCACATCGTGTATTGTTGAACAAAACTACTATTTCAACAAAGACCTTTCGGGTAATTACAATTTGATGGTAGATGTTTCTAGCATGGAAGAATTTGCCGCGTCAGATTCCCTTCCAACAGATTCCACGTTTACTGCGGAGGATATCCGTGATTTCAAAGAACACTATGGTAAAATGGAAGGTATTACCAATGTAGATGCAATTTTTGAAGAGGGTGTCTTGAGCGCCAATTTTTCATTTACCGGCATCGAAGCCCTGGAAATGGCAAATACTCCGGCTATGACAGCAGAGGGAGAAGACCAAATGCAAATGTTGAATGTGTTCAATTTTACACCTACGAAAACGGGGATCGAAATAGACGTCTTTCGCGATTTTATGGGAGAAGAGGGGGAAGAACCAACAACTCCTGAAGATATTGAGGCTATGGATGCCATGCTAACCTTATCCGGTAATTTCACATTCGAGCAAACCATCGCAAAATTTGAAAGCGAAATAGGAAGTTTTGACGCTGAAAGCAATTCGGTATCTATCTATGTGAGTTTTGGCGACATCTACAATAAAGAAAAGAACCTGAAGACTGTCATCACCTTCAAATAGTCATAGCATTGTTCTGATCGATTATTGTATTGTTATAATGAACTGTTTAGTATTATATTAAATTCAATAGATTAAAGTAACGCTTTAATGTATTGCCGGTTCTTTAGATTTATTTTTTGATACTAACAGGATCATTTTGCAAATTGGACGAAACATGAAAGAGGTTTTTAGCTGTTCCCTTATGTTTGCACACCGATAATTATTTGTACGATATGGGATGGTTTAAACGCATTAAGCAGGGTATTACTACCAAAAACAAGGAGAAGAAAGAGATTCCGGAAGGTCTATGGTATAAATGTCCTGAGTGTAAAAACGTGATGACATCGGAAGAGCATGCCAATCACATGTGGACATGTTCGAAGTGTTCCTATCACGAAAAAATCGGATCAGATGAGTATTTCGCCATTCTATTTGATGATCACGAATGCGAGGAGATCGCGGAAAACCTCACCAGTGGCGATCCATTGGAATTCACGGATACCAAGCCATACAAAGATCGTATCGTAGCTTCCATCAAAAAATCAGGATTAAAAGACGCCATGCGAGTGGGTTATGGTAAAATCGCTGAAGCGCCCGCCGTTATTGCCTGTATGGACTTCGCATTTATCGGTGGTTCTATGGGATCCGTAGTAGGAGAGAAGTTTGCTCGAGGGGTAGATCACGCCATTAAACATAATTGCCCCTTTATCTGCATCTCTAAAAGTGGTGGTGCACGCATGATGGAAGCCGGATTTTCGTTGATGCAAATGGCCAAAACCTCTGCAAAACTCACGCAATTGGCCGAAGCCGGATTACCTTACATATCTATTCTTACCAATCCAACAACTGGAGGAGTAACAGCCTCTTTTGCTATGCTCGGCGATTTGAATATCGCTGAACCTAAGGCGCTTATTGGTTTTGCCGGTCCTAGAGTTGTAAAAGAAACCATCGGAAAAGACCTTCCCGAAGGATTCCAAAGTGCCGAATTCGTTTTAGAACATGGTTTTCTAGATTTTATCGTCGACCGCAAGCAGATGAAGGAAAAATTGGCATTGTCGCTTCAACTGCTCAAGAAAGAAAACTAGTAAAATTGAAAATTGAAAATTGAAAATGCAAAATGGGGGGTGCTATCCCATTGATTTTGAGTTGAAAGCATTTCCTTTCATTTTCCATTTTTCATTTCCCCCAAAACCTCCCCCCTCATTTCTCACCCCGGGCTTAAGCCACGGGGCTCGACAACGAAAGGACTATCGATTTACGACAACGTTGAAAACGGGCTGAAGCCCATGTAAAATCAGGACTTTTCACAAATCAAAATCCATCATCGATCACCCAACACCCAACACCCAACACCCAACACCCATCCTTCGACTCTTCGCCCCTCGTTCCTTGGGTCTCATAGCTGCCAATGACAAGCTGTCGATTCGGGTTGAAAATAAACTTTTTACATTTTCTAGTTTTAGAGGCCATTCTTCTTCGAGGGCCTCACCCCTAGCCCCTCTCCAGAGGAGAGGGGGACGTTCACGTTAAATGAAAAATGTAGTTTTCAAGAGTGCGCGGCTTTAAAAAACGCAAACTTTTCAGTTTGCAGAATCGGTTCCCTCTCCTCTGGAGAGGGCGGAGGGTGAGGCTTTCCGACGATCATTTGTCAGCGCTCACGGTTGGATTTTTAAGCATGGGACTCTGGAGGACGTTTCACCCATAACCTATCACCCATCATCCATCACCAAAAACCCATCATCCAAAACCCAAAACCGTCCGCCCCATTCATAATTCATAATTCCTCATTCATAATTCCCTACTTTGTTGTATATTTGCACCCCAATTTTGGGATAATTACATAACAATCACTTACAACAGTATTTGCATGTACCTTACAACAGAGAAAAAACAAGAGTTCTTTAAGAAGTTCGGAAAGAGCGAAAAGGACACAGGGACCGCAGAGGCCCAAATCGCATTGTTTTCATACCGCATCAGCCATTTGACTGAGCACTTGAAAATCAACAAGAAAGACTTTAACACGCAGCGCGCACTGATCCGTTTGGTAGGTAAGCGTCGTAGCCTTCTAGATTACCTTCACAAAACGGAAATTACTCGTTACCGTGCAATTGTAAAGGAACTTGATCTCAGAAGATAAAAGCATATTGAAATAATACCACTGCAAAAGGGCAATTGTACACAATTGCCTTTTTGCGTTTTTTTTAACCGCACGTCCATAATCCGAAAAGAAGAAAAAGAATGAATCCGCAAGCAATTATTAAAACCATTGATCTGGGAGACAATCGCCCTATCACAATCGAAACGGGCAAACTCGCTAAACAAGCAGATGGTGCTGTGGTGGTGAGACAAGGAGATACGATGCTCCTCGCCGCAGTAGTGGCCAGTCAGGCCGCTAAAGAAGGTCTCGATTTTTTACCACTAACCGTTGAATACCGCGAAAAATTCGCCGCAGCCGGCCGTTTTCCCGGTGGTTACTTCAAAAGAGAAGCCCGTCCTTACGACGATGAAATCCTTATTGCTCGTTTGATCGACCGCGCTCTTCGTCCAATGTTTCCAGATGATTTCCACGCTGAAACTCAGGTTATTGTTAACTTGATCTCTGCTGACAAAGAAAATATGTCCGACAGCCTGGCAGGTTTGGCCGCATCTGCAGCCCTTGCTGTATCTGATATTCCTTTTAACGGTCCTATCTCCGAAGTGAGAGTGGCTCGTGTAAATGGACAGTTTGTTGTAAATCCTACCTGGCAGCAACTCGAAATCTGTGACCTCGAAATAATGGTAGCCGGTTCAGCCGATAGCATCATCATGGTAGAGGGTGAGATGAAAGAAGTAAGCGAAGCAGAAATGCTTGAGGCTTTAGAACTCGCCCACAGCGCTATTAAGGTGCAGTGCAAGGTTCAAAATGAACTTGCTGCTTTAGTACCGAAATCACAAACAAAACGTACTTACGAACACGAACCGAAAAACGAAGAACTTAAAAAACTCGTTTGGGATGAGTGTTATGCGAAATATTACGCGGCAGTAAAAACTCCCGGCGATAAAAAAGGTCGCAGCGATGCTTATCACGCGATCGAAGAGGAATTTTTCACTCGTTTTACCGATGAGGAAAAAACAGCGAATGCTTTCTTACTTAAAAAATTCACGCACGACTGTTTGAAAGACGCTATGCGCAATATGATCCTCGATGAGGGTCTTCGCTTGGATGGTCGCGATACAAAAACGATCCGCCCAATTTGGTCTGAGGTGGGAATACTGCCCGGTCCACATGGATCAAGTGTATTTACACGTGGAGAAACACAATCGTTAACCACTGTTACACTCGGAACAAAACTCGATCAGCAAACCATAGATGGTGCAGTTCAAGAGCGCAGTGATCGCTTTTTATTGCACTACAACTTTCCACCATTTAGCACCGGAGAAGCACGCCCAATACGTGGTACGAGCCGTCGCGAAATTGGACACGGAAACTTGGCACTTCGCGCATTAAAACCTGTACTTCCGGGAAATGATACATGTCCTTATACCATTCGCGTGGTATCCGACATCCTAGAGTCTAATGGAAGTTCAAGTATGGCAACAGTTTGCGCCGGAACATTAGCTCTTATGGATGCAGGTGTTCAGATCAAGTCTCCTGTTTCGGGTATTGCAATGGGTTTGATCACAGATGAATCAAATGGCAAATACGCTGTATTGTCCGATATCCTTGGAGATGAAGATCACTTGGGTGATATGGACTTTAAAGTAACCGGAACCTCTAAAGGGATTACCGCTTGTCAGATGGACATCAAAGTAAAAGGTCTGAGCATGCAAGTAATGCGTGAAGCCCTTGAGCAAGCTCGTCAAGGTCGTTTGCACATCCTTGGTGAGATCGTAAAAACAATGGATAAGCCACGTGAGGATTACAAACCACATGCTCCACGAATGGTCAGCTTTGAAGTTCCAACAGACGTTATCGGTGCTATCATCGGTCCCGGTGGAAAAATCATTCAGGAAATCCAAAAGTCAACAAATACCGTTATTACCATTGAAGAAGTGGGTGGTAAAGGGTATGTAGAAATATCTTCTGTAGATAAGGCAGGTCTCGACGCCGGTGTAAAACGCGTTCGTGACATCGCTTTCCCACGTGTAGTGGAAATTGGCGAAGTTTATGAGGGACCGGTTAAAACAATTCAGGCGTTCGGAGCGTTTGTAGAGATAGTGCCCGGACAAGATGGTCTAATTCACGTGAGTGAGCTTGAGTGGAGAAGGGTACAAGATGTGCGTGAAGTGTTAAATGTCGGTGATCTTGTTAAGTTCAAGGTAATCGGCCGCGATCCAAAGAATGGTAAGTTGAAGCTTTCTCGCAAAGCCTTGCTACCACGACCTGAGGGTATGCCGGAAGAGCAGAACTAAACCATACGTTGATCGTATGTGCATAGTTTGCGCCCAATTCTCTAAACGAAAGTTTTGAGAAGCGGAAAGTTTAATGTTTATTTATCATCCTATATTCGAAATAGAGTTTTAAGACAATGAGACAGCTTAAAATCACCAAACAGGTAACCAATCGCGAAACCGCATCCCTGGATAAGTATCTTCAGGAAATCGGTCGTGTGAACCTGATTACTGCCGAGATGGAAGTAGAACTGGCGCAGCGCATTAAGCAAGGCGACCAGGCTGCTCTTGAGCAGTTGACCAAAGCGAACTTGAGGTTCGTTGTATCGGTGAGCAAACAGTACCAGAATCAGGGTCTTTCGCTTCCGGATTTGATCAACGAAGGAAACCTCGGTTTGATCAAAGCTGCGCAGCGTTTCGATGAGACCCGCGGATTTAAGTTCATCTCCTATGCCGTATGGTGGATTCGTCAGAGTATCCTTCAGGCATTGGCCGAACAAAGCCGTATTGTAAGACTACCGCTCAACAAAATCGGTTCGATCAACAAAATCAATAAAGCATTTGCCAAACTCGAGCAGGAGTTCGAAAGACCTCCAACGCCCGCAGAATTGGCCGAAGTGCTTGAAATGACCTTAGACGAAGTGAAGCAGAGTCTTCGCAACAGCGGTCGCCACGTGAGTATGGATGCACCCTTGAAAGATGGTGACGATAGTAGCTCAACGATGTACGACGTGTTGCAGACCAACGATTCACCACCACCGGATACTGATTTGATGCACGAAAGTTTGCGTAAAGAAATCGAAAGATCGCTTCGTACTCTTACCAGCCGTGAAGCAGATGTGATTCGCCTGTACTTCGGATTAAATGGAGAACATCCACTTACCCTCGAAGAAATAGGTGAGCGCTTTGACTTAACACGTGAGCGTGTTCGTCAGATTAAAGAAAAGGCGATTCGTCGCTTAAAACACACTAGCAGATCTAAGATTCTCAAATCTTATCTCGGATAATCAAAAGCCTCCTTCGGGAGGCTTTTTCTTTTCACATATCCACCACTTTCCGACTAAACAACTTCTGCATAGGTTTCGGAAGAATATGTTGAATCTCCGTTTTTAGGGTTTGAATGAGTTTGGTTTTTAAATGATCGCGATGAGTAACCAGACTGACTTCTCTAACAGGGGCTGGTTTTCGAAAACGCTTTACCAATCTCAATTCTGCTTTAGAGAATTCGCGGACGGCCAACTCAGGTAAAATGGTCATGCCATCGCTCTTTTCGACCATTCGCTTTAATGTATCAATATTACCCGTTTCATACCTGAATTGAAAGTCGGCGGTTTTACGCTTATCACACAAATTCAAAATCTGTGATCGAAAGCAGTGGCCTTCTTCCAGCAACCAAAGTTGATCGGGGTCTATATCTCGAGTACTTACCGTTTTCTGATGAAACAAAGGATTGTTTTTAGATACATACAAAAAGAGCTCTTCATAAAACAAGGGTTCTTCGGTGATGGAGGAGTCTTCAAGAGGGGTTACAACGAGCCCACAGTCTAATCGATTATTCCGCAATTCGAATACGAGATCATCGGTTATTGCTTCTTTGATGATAAGTTCTACTTGAGGATATGTTTCACGCATGTGTTTAAACAAGGAAGGAAGCAGGTAAGGGGCCAACGTAGGTATAATACCAACACGTATTTCTCCCGACATGGTATCTTGCTGCTCTAGGATTACTTGCTTGATTTGCCCTGCTTCCCGCAGTACAATGCGGGCTTTTGAGATAATGTGCAGCCCAATGTCCGTAGGCATAACAGGTTGACGAGACCTATCAAATATCCGAATTCCCAATTCATCCTCGAGTTTCTGAATCTGCATACTGAGAGTCGGTTGGGTCACAAAGCAATGTTCGGCAGCTATTCCAAAATGACGATGAGTATCCACTGCAACGACATATTCAAGTTGTGTAAGTGTCATAGATATTATTGATGAGGTTATAAATATAATCAATTTGACTTATGATTAAAACACAGATATCTTTGAACCAAATACGAATTCGAATACAATTAAAATATGGAAGGAAAAACACATCACGAACACATGGGCAATGGCGAAGCCAAATGTCCATTTAATCATGGAGCCGTAAAACAAGTGGCCGGAGGAGGCACCGGAAACCGCGACTGGTGGCCGAATCAATTGAAGTTAAATATACTTCGTCAGAATTCTTCGCTATCAAATCCGATGGGCGAGAAGTTTGATTACGCTAAAGAATTTAAGAGCCTCGATCTCGCAGCACTTAAAAAAGATATCTTCGAATTAATGACCACCTCACAGGAGTGGTGGCCGGCAGACTACGGACATTATGGTCCGTTTTTTATTCGTATGGCTTGGCACAGCGCCGGAACCTACCGTATTTCAGATGGTAGAGGCGGCGGTGGATCGGGAACACAGCGTTTTGCACCCCTTAATAGTTGGCCAGACAACTGCAACCTTGACAAGGCGCGTTTTCTTTTGTGGCCAATTAAGAAGAAATACGGAAAGAAAATATCTTGGGCCGATCTGATGATTTTAACCGGTAACTGCGCATTAGAGTCCATGGGCTTTAATACATTCGGATTTGCCGGAGGTAGAGCGGATGTGTGGGAACCTGAAGAAGATGTGTATTGGGGTTCTGAGAAAGAATGGTTGGGAGATCAACGTTATACCGGAGATCGAGAACTAGAGAATCCATTAGCCGCAGTGCAAATGGGATTGATCTATGTGAATCCGGAAGGTCCGAATGGAAATCCGGATCCAATTGCATCTGCACGCGACATTCGTGAAACGTTTGGACGTATGGCGATGAACGATGAAGAGACGGTAGCTTTGATCGCAGGTGGTCACACCTTTGGTAAAACCCACGGTGCTGCCGACCCTTCTAAATACGTCGGAAAAGAACCGGCAGCAGCAGGCATCGAAGAAATGGGAATGGGTTGGACGAATACCTTTGGGAAAGGCAGCGGAGGAGATACAATAACCAGCGGATTAGAAGGAGCGTGGACGACATCGCCGACAAAATGGAGCAATAACTATTTCGAGAACCTTTTCGGTTTTGAATGGGAGTTGACTAAAAGTCCGGCCGGAGCACATCAATGGACACCGAAAAATGGAGCAGGGGCGAATACAGTTCCGGATGCACATGATCCGGCCAAAAGACATGCACCGATGATGTTGACCACCGACCTTGCCCTTCGTCTTGATCCGGCCTATGAGAAAATATCTAGAAGATTTTTCGAAAATCCGGATGCCTTTGCAGATGCTTTTGCAAGAGCTTGGTTTAAGTTGACACACCGCGACATGGGACCTATTTCCCGTTATCTCGGTCCGGAAGTACCACAAGAAGAATTAATCTGGCAAGATCCTATTCCGGCAGTAACGCATGAGTTGGTAAACGAATCGGATATCGCTGATTTGAAAACAAAAATCCTTGCTTCAGGATTAACCATATCGCAACTTGTTTCTACGGCTTGGGCTTCTGCTTCAACTTTTAGAGGATCAGACAAGCGTGGAGGAGCCAACGGAGCTCGTTTACGACTTGCTCCTCAACGCGATTGGGAAGTAAACAATCCCGCACAGTTGACTCATGTATTGGAAGTACTAGGAAAAATTCGTTCAGATTTTAATGCCTCTCAAAACGGCGGAAAGCAGATTTCGATTGCCGACTTGATTGTTCTTGCAGGATGTGCCGGTGTTGAAGCTGCTGCAAAAAATGCGGGTAAAGAAGTTAATGTACCTTTTACACCCGGAAGAGGAGATGCTACACAGGAACAAACCGATGTCGAGTCTTTTGAAGTTCTTGAGCCAAGAGCAGATGCATTCCGAAATTATTTCAAAGCAAAACATCTAGCTACTGCGGAAGAAATGTTGATCGATAAATCCGAGTTGCTTAATCTCACTGCTCCGGAGTTGACAGTATTACTTGGAGGAATGAGAGTGCTTAATACCAATTACGACGGATCAAATCACGGTGTTTTCACGCATAGAGTAGGCACATTGAGCAACGACTTTTTCGTGAATCTCCTCGATTTGAATACTACGTGGAAAGCCACTTCCGATGCACAAAATGTTTTTGAAGGTCGAGACCGTAAAACAGGTTCAGTGAAATGGACTGGTACGCGTGTTGACCTGATCCTTGGGTCGAATTCAGAACTTCGCGCTTTGGCCGAAGTTTATGGCTGCGATGACTCTCAAGATAAATTCATTTTGGATTTCGTTGCCGCTTGGAATAAAGTGATGAATCTGGATCGCTTTGATTTGGTGTAATTTTAAAATCAAAATAGGAATATTGAAAAAGCAGCTCGTGAGGGCTGCTTTTTTGGTTAGATATTTGCTAAATGAGAAAATCCATGAAAATCCAACTCATCATCTCCATTCTCCTTTCGCAATTGGCGATTGGAGCAATAGCCCAAGACCACAGTTTGCAGACTGTCCGTCAAGGGAAAACCATTCGCAATTACATCGTTCACAAACCGGCGATGAAAAAGGATGCTGATTATAAATATCCCGTAGTGATTTGTTTACACGGATACAGCGATACCGTTTCCAGTTTTATGTACATGACCGAATTTAATCAGGTGGCAGATACGGCAGGATTTATTGTTGCCTATCCTCAAGCCCGCACCAACAAAGCATGGAACAGCGGTATTAGTTCTTCCAAGAATTATCCTACCGGAAAAGAAGATGATGTCGCTTTTATTTCAGCCATGCTCGATAGTTTAATTCGTCATCATAACGTTGATGTATCAAGAATCTACTGTTGTGGATTTTCAAATGGCGGGTTTATGACATTCAAAGTAGCATGTGAGTTGGGAGAACGAATAGCAGCTATTGGTTCGGTAGGAGGGGTAATGGCCTCTTCGGTCGCAGAGAAGTATAAATCCGCCAATAAAAAACCCTTGGTGATGATACACGGTTCCGCAGATACAGTTGTGCCCAAAAAAGGAGATGGAAAAGGTTGGATGAGCGTGGATCAGACCTTGGCCTTTTGGAACATGAATTCGAATATCCCTCAAACTCGTCAGTTCGATTATGTCGGACGAGGAAGATCGAAATCTAATGTTCCGATGGTAATGAAAGGAACCCTAGGCTCCGATCCAGAAACATCTTCAAGTGTATTTTACGAAATTCTAAACGGTGATCATTCATGGCCTTCCTCACTATACCCCGCCGAAATCGACGCATCCGTTGAGTTGTGGAAATTTTTCAAGATGTTTTCGTTGTAGATTTTTTACCACAAAGGCACTTCGTTTCGCAAAGAGGGGAGTGAAGGGCACAAAGAACTTATTGTCCCATGGGCCGCGCAGCTGCCCTTTTCCTTGCCCCCGCAAGCAAATACGTCATCCTGAGCGAGCCTTCGCAGGAGGCGAGTCGAAGGATTAGTGGTGCGTTTTTTTATCGAAACATGTCTTTATAATAATCTGACTTTTGATCACTAATCTATATATCGAAATTCACTCTTCTCATTTTTGATAAATTTGTTCGTCGAGTGTATTTTAACTAGTTGCCCTTTTTCATTGTACTTGAAAGTATAAACATCCCTGAAGTCTAGCCTTTGACTTCTCCTGAATTTCCTCACAATTTTCTTTATCTCATCAAACGACCAGAATCCATCACCCATAGTGCAATCGACAACTTTATGTATTCTACCTTCGAAGTAATAATACTGCATAAAATACCAGGGCATGCAAATAGTATCATTACCCCAATCCTCCGTTTCTTGAATTTCGAATTTTCCTTTGAGGTATGATCGTCGAATACTTGGACACTTCTGAGATCCTTCAGTCCAATAGCCAAGTGTATCAATCTTATGTTCTAGGGGCATGTAACGGTATAAGTAGCTTCCAATCGCGTCGTAGGTATATGGTTCCTTGTATCTACAATTAGCATTACTAGAGTAGTTCCATTTTTTTTCTGAAAGATCCAAAATGCAGGTGTCGATATCACATTTCAATCCCATTTGTGTTTGCGAAGTATCTATCTCAATAATTCGTACCGAATCGGGACTGGTAGGTGAATAATCATAGTTCAAATGTGTTTTAGAGATTAAGGCAGAATCGGAAAGCACATATTCATGAACATACACAGAAATCAATCTATTGGAGGAATCATATCCAAATTGGTAGTCCGTTCGGATTTGTTCTATTCTCCTGCGTCTTCGATGTTTCGAATAGGTGGAATGTCTTTTTTGATGCAGTACCCACCCAGAGAGTATTTTACCTGTCGAATCAAATTTTATGTGTTCAAAAGCTCGGTATTGAAGGTTTTTTCTTCTATAAGTCGTTTTTTCAATATACCCAAAATGTTTTGCAGCTTCTACTTCGGAAGATACGAAATTAAACTGGCCGAATAAATCGGGCATATTCGAAAAACATACCAGCAGCATTATAATTAAGCAAAATTTCTTCCTCAAAAGGTAGATTCGATTTGGTTTTAAAACGTATCTATAACGAGAAATACCACTGAATTAGTGCACTACAAAACTATAACATGACGACTTTTACCACGAAGCCACTTCGTTTCGCAAAGAGGGGGAGTGAAGGACACAAAGAACTTATTGTTCCCTGGGCCGCGCAGCGGCCCTTTTCTCTCTCCCCGCGACAGCCCGTCATCCTGAGCGAGCCTCCGCAGGAGGCGAGTCGAAGGATTAACCGAACATTTCTTTTACCACAAAGCCACTTCGTTTCGCAAAGAAGGGAGTGAAGGACACAAAGAACTTATTGTTCCCTGGGCCGCGCAGCGGCCCCTTATCTTCCCCCCGCGACAGTCCGTCATCCTGAGCGAGCCTCCGAAGGAGGCGAGTCGAAGGATTACTTCTGAACACGATGCGGAGGATCTAGTCGGAGAACTATTCAGCGCGAACGCTCTCAGAAGTATGTTCCAAAATAGTTTTCCTTGTCCCCGCTCGCCCGTCATCCTTAGCGAGCCTTCGC
>JBILMS010000117.1:0-5445 GCA_044375415.1 Flavobacteriales bacterium | reverse complement strand
CAACCATCGCATTCGTATTGTATTCAAAAGAGCAACAGCTTTCAAAGGGATATCTCCAAATCTATCCTTCAACTCTGCCGTGAAATTGATCAGTTCCTCTTCGGATTGCAAATCATCCAATGTTTTGTACAACGCAATTCTTTCCGCAATGCTACTGACATAATCATCGGGAATCAGAAACTCAAAGTCCGTTTCCATTTGCGTTTCCCGAACAAAATTCTGCGATTTTCTTAGCTCCTCTTCGAACATGTCTTTAAATTGTTCTTGCTTTAATTCCTGCATCGCCTCATCCAGAATTTTCTGGTATGTCTCAAAACCAATGTCATTTATAAAACCGCTTTGCTCTCCACCCAATAGATTTCCGGCACCTCGAATATCCAAATCTCGCATGGCAATATGCAGACCGCTACCCAAGTCGCTAAATTGAGTGATCGCCGTTAAACGCTTTCGGGCATCATCGGTCAACAGATGCATAGGAGGAGCCAACAAATAACAAAAGGCTCTTTTATTGGTGCGTCCAACCCTGCCTCTTAATTGATGCAGATCACTCAATCCGAAATTCTGGGCATCATTGATAATTATAGTATTCGCATTTCCAATGTCAATCCCACTTTCTACAATAGCTGTACTCACCAACACATCAAACTGACCGGATATAAACTTTTCCATAACATCCTCCAAAGCCTCTCCGTCCATTTGTCCGTGAACAATACCTGTTCTTACATCAGGACACAGGCGTTGTATCATCCCCGCTACTTCCATGAGATTTTGTACACGATTATGAACGAAAAACACCTGTCCACCCCTTGACACCTCAAACGACACAGCATCTCGGATAACCTCCTCATTGAAGGCGCACATGGTTGTTTCAATGGGGTGTCGGTTTGGAGGAGGGGTTTGTATAATACTCAGATCCCGCGCACCCATGAGCGAAAATTGCAAGGTCCGAGGGATGGGTGTTGCGGTAAGTGTAAGAGTATCTACATTAGCTTTTATGGTCTTTAGCTTGTCTTTCACGGCTACACCAAATTTCTGCTCTTCGTCAATAATAAGAAGACCCAAATTTTTGAATTTGACTTTTTTTCCTACCAAGGAATGTGTTCCGATGATTATATCCACTTCACCTGCTTCAAGTTTTTTCAGTGTTTCATTTTGACGAGTAGTCGATTTGAAACGATTGATATAATCTACTTTACATGGGAAATCTTTAAACCTTTCGCTAAAACTCCTGAAATGTTGCATACTCAAAATGGTTGTGGGAACCAAAACCGCAACTTGCTTGCTATCGGCGACTGCTTTAAAGGCAGCGCGCATAGCAATTTCAGTTTTACCAAATCCAACATCTCCACACACCAGTCTATCCATAGGGTATTCCGCTTCCATGTCTTCCTTGACAGCCGTTGTTGCTTTCAATTGATCGGGTGTGTCTTCGTACATGAAAGAAGCCTCCAATTCCGTTTGCAAATAAGAATCCGGAGAAAATCCAAAACCTTTTGTTGCCTTTCTTCGCGCATACAACTTCAATAAATCGAAAGCCAACTCTTTTACTCTAGCTTTCGTTTTTCTCTTCATATTCTGCCAGGCATTGCTACCCAACTTATCTACTGAAGGAGGTGTACCCTCTTTGCCAACATATTTACTTATTCGGTGCAGAGAGTGAATACTCACATAAAGAATGTCCCCACCCTTATATGTAAGACGAATAGCCTCTTGTTCCTTTCCATTGACATCTAATTTTTGCAATCCTGAAAATTGACCAATCCCATGATCGATGTGAACAACATAATCTCCCGGTTGCAGCGCCATCAACTCCTTTAAAGTGATGGCTTCTTTTCCCTTTTTAAACCCTTCTTTCAATTTGAACTTGTGGTAGCGTTCAAATATTTGATGGTCCGTATAACACAAAATTTTATTTGACTTATCAATGAATCCTTCGCTAAGTTCAATCAACAGTGGCTTTGCGTGGACCGCATGATCTTTATCTTCAAAAATCTGATAAAGTCTTTCGATCTGTTTCGCCTGTCCCGCAACGAGAATATTCAGGTAGCCATTTTTATCATTATTAGCCAAGTTCGTGCTCAACATATCGTAGTTCTTGTTAAAACTAGGTTGAGGCATCATGTCAAAAGAAACAACTTCAGCCTCTGTAAATTTTTGTGAGGTCCCAAATTCTATTACTTGCTTCTTTCTGAGGTCATTTAAAAATTCATTTTCGCTGACGTATAACTCCGCCGGTTTTTGATGAACTGTAACACTTTCTAACTTGGTAAACCGGTCCTCTGCTTTTTCTAACTCTTGTCGGAGAGTAGAAGTACAGACTTCCGTATCAAAGACCCAAACAACGGTGTCTTCGGGGAGAAATCCCAAGAGAGATATTCTAGACTCTTCTCCTTGCGTGCGATTAATATCAGGGACAATGGTGGCTCTTACTACCTTGTTTACGCTCAGCTGCGTTGAAGGATCGAATTTACGAATACTCTCTACCTCGTCACCGAAGAGTTCAATTCGAAATGGAAAATCGTTGGAGAATGAAAAAATATCGAGGATGCCTCCACGAACCGCATACTGTCCCGGTTCGTATACATAATCCACTTTTACAAAATGAAATTCGTGAAATATTTCGTCCACAAAATCCAGCGATATTTTGTGACCTGTTTCAATTTCAAACGTATGCTTTTGCAAATCTACACGGGTAACAACCTTTTCTGTTAGGGCTTCCGCGTATGTAACAATTAATGGTCGGCTTACCTTTTTATTCAATTCGTTTAGGACCTCTGCGCGCATTGCCACATTGGCATTTTCCACTTCTTCATATTGGTATGCTATCCGCGCACTTCTGGGAAAAAAATAGGTCTTGTCCCTTTTTGTTCCCTCTTCAATTAGTTGTTCCTTTTCCTCGGTAGTGATCTCCAAAATACTTTGCAAATCATTCAAAAAATAAACAGCTTGTTCGCGATCTCTTAGAATAAAAAGATGTGGAACAACATTTTTAGACGCGACTCCCGCTGCCAACAATGAAGCGGATGATCCTACCATTCCGGCCAATCGGGTCTTTGAAGCGGGAAGCGCCATCCGACCCATCAGTTTGGAAGTTTCTGCCGTATTACTGTATAAATTTCTGAATTCTTTAATCGTCATATTCGCTTTGCACAAAACAGTTCAGCCGGGAATGATGTTTTCCCGGCAATTAAATATTGTGCAAATTTCGTTCAGGAAATTCCGACTCGGAGCTTCTTTACAAAAAATTCATAAGCGAAAGGTTGGTTTAACCCAAAGTTCGGAAGCGAATAGAAATTTCCGGGCCACCCACAAAAGGCGCTGCACGACGAAGGGCTGAGGTTACAATATCGTAGGAGAGACCTAGCGATAGTCCTGCTGTTTCGAAAAATATCGACGGAATAATAGAGTCTCCGACCCTTGTATGAACACCAAATCCGATACCGCTCGACTTTACATAGCCCGTATACTTGGATGATTCCTTGAAAGCATATCTAAAAGAACAGCCCACGAGTATTTCACGCGCTTGGCCTTGCTTTATAAAATAACCCGAAGGATGAATACTTACATCGGTGTTTTTTACACCAATATCAGCCGAAAAGTGGCCATTGTATTTCAACTGGAGTCTCGATTCGTTATCGTTAGAGGCATTCACTCTAGGGCGAGTAACGTGGCTAACCGATGCACCTGCTTTCACGGTTCTAGCATTTTTAGAAGTCATTGTTTGATCATCGATAAAATAAGTGTACTGAATACCCGCACCAATATCTCCGAACATCTTGTTTTCAAATCGGAATGGCTCGCCGGGTAAACCTTCATCAAATGATTCGCCGTTGTATTGTGAACCCCATCGCATTGCTTTTGGGTCTAAACTCGTTTGTGTAACCGATAAGTTCATTCCAAAGGAAACCATTTGATGACGATCTAAAGGCATATGCAAACCTCCACTGCCCGCAGCTGTAAGAATGCCATAACCGATTTCTCCCGATTTGTCTTTTAATATTGAAAATCCTGCTCCCCATCTAGATTTTTTATCCAAATCCTTACTGGGGACGCACATGTCTCCATGCACCACAACTGTTCTATACCCTTTGTTTATGGTTCCCCACTGATTTCGGTAGGTTGTTCCAATTCTAAAACCTTTAGCATTTTCTCCGGCTGTTGCAGGATTAAACTGCAATGGAACCGCCTGAAACTGGGAAAAATGAACATCTTGAGCAGACCCGACTAAGGAAAGCAAACAGGTTATAATAACAATGGATATCGATTTCATTACTTATCGGGTTAGGGTTATGTTGCCTGATGTTTTTACTTCGGTTCCGGTTTCGTCTATAAGACTGAGTTGGTAGTAATATGCGCCAATTGGAGCTGCTTTACCTCTAAAACGACCGTCCCATCCAACCTCTTGATCCACGGTTGAAAAAGCTCTTTCACCTAAGCGATTAAATATCGCCAAATCAAATTCGGTGAAGGGTCCTCCGTAGACATAAAAAACATCATTCTGACCATCATCATTCGGAGAAAAAATATTGGGTACATAGAGTTCTCCATTTTGATCGGGAACTACCGGAGTTGTATCTACAAAAACGGTGACATTATCGGATGATGAACAACCAAATTCGTTGCTTACCGTAAGTGTATAATTTGTTGTTATAACCGGTGAAACAGTGCCGATAGGTGCATCAGAAGGACTTACCCCTGAAGGTGGCGACCATTGATAGATCAAATCGTCGTCTTCGCTCAAAATGCCTATAACAGCCGAACTTCCAATTCGAATATATTGATCGTAACCGGCATCAGCAACGGGTGTTGGATCGACTTCAATTTCCAACGAATCAACGTGTTCGCTGCATCCATCAGAAACCGTGAGTGTGACCATATACGTTCCACCACTTTCGTAACTATTAGCAGGGTCCTGAAACGATGAGATATTTCCATCTCCAAAATCCCAATTCCAAGTTAAAATATTCCCTTGAGATTGGTCTTCGAAAGCTAAAAAATCATCAACGCATCCGCCTTCACCGGTAAAATTCGCTAAAAGGAATCCGGCATTTTGACAAAGCACTTCGACCACAGGATCAGAAACGACAGACGTAAAAGAATTTGCATTCAAGACATCAATTAATATATCATGTTGAATAATGATTGTATTCGGATTCATGTTCGAAAGCGGGATAGCCGAGGTTTCCACAGAAACATCTATTTGATTGCACCCGGTATTGAATGCAGCATCTGTTTTAACCAACAATACTTCATTGTTGCAACAAGGATTGCTGTACTGATATGTGTTAATGCTCGCGACTACTGTACCATCGGCAGCAGGAGCAATAAACATGTCCGTTGTGCCCGCTATTGTTAAAAGTTCTGCTGTTTGGAATAATCCGGTTTCATCCCATTTCAGCATCACGGCCTTTTGGGTATCCGGAAGAGTATTGTATGAGCTGTAAC
>JBILMS010000162.1:0-5465 GCA_044375415.1 Flavobacteriales bacterium | reverse complement strand
TCAAGATATACATCAATGGTGTATTGCAGGGAACTGCTACTTCTTACTATTCAACGAATTCCAGTGCATATCAGTATTTAGGCTCTTATGAAGGCGGATCGGACTTCTTCGGAGGAAGAATGGACCGTGTAAGTCTTTGGAACTATGCCATGACAGGAGATGAAATTTTGTCATCCATGAATGGCCAGTTCAATGGCACCGAACCCGAACTGGTGTTCTGGTACAACTTCGAAAATCTATCTGCAACCGCCGCCGGTAATAACGCGGGCATCAATACCGTGGAAGATATAAGTGCAAATTCCTTTAATGGAAATCTTTACAACTTCACACTAAATGGAATTACCAGCAACTGGGTTTCTCAATTTGATGCCGATAACGACGGCCTTGATAGCTGCGAAGATTGCGACGACAACAATGCTTCGATCACCATTTATGTTTGGTATCAGGATAGTGATGGCGATGGATTCGGAAATGTTGCTACGGCAACAGTGCAGTGCGACCCTCCCGGCTCCGATTGGACGCTGACACCCGGAGATTGCAATGATGGCAATGCAGATGTCAATCCTGCCGAGCCCGAAATTTGTGATAATGGCATTGATGACAATTGCAATGGAGTAATTGACGACAGTGGTATTGCCATGGCTTTTGATGGCAGCAATGACCGTCTGTATGCATCTTATCCACCTATCGGATATACTTCTTATTCGAAAGAAGCATGGATTTTTGTAACAAGTAATAATACCTATCAGCAAATTATATCTTCAACGGAAGCTCCTTTCTGGTTGGTGAACAGATATCTAACTGCCGGAGGACAAAACAATAGTAACAATATTCAATCGCCTTCGCAGGTACCAATGAATACTTGGACTCACGTAGCTGTAACTTATAACTACAGCAATTCGCAAATGACCCTTTACATTAATGGAATTCAAGTAGCTCAGAACAATGGAAACTACTCCTACGGTTACGAAGTGGGTGTGGGATCTTATCCGGGCGGTGGTGATTACTTAGGCGGAAGAATGGATGAAGTGCGAATATGGAATTATACGCGCACCGCATCCCAAATAGCTGCAAGCATGAACTCTACGCTTAGCGGTTCAGAATTGGGTCTCGTTCGCTACTATAACTTCGAAAACCCTGCAGTAATTCCTTCAGGAAACAATGCTGCTTACACTACAGCTAATGACTTAAGTGCTAGCAATTATGATGCTCCATTGTACAACTTTACAATGAGCGGAAACACATCTAACTGGGTCTACAGGTATGATGCAGACTTGGATGGTATCGACGTTTGTGAAGATTGCAATGACAATGATCCCGGCATTACCACCATCATTTGGTACCTCGATTCCGATGGTGATGGTTTTGGAGATGACGAATCTGCTGTGACGCAATGTGACCAACCCGGTCCTGACTTCGTTACATCAAACGGTGATTGCGATGACAACAATCCTGAGATCAATCCGGGAGTAATTGAAATCTGCGACAACCTTATTGATGACAACTGTAACGGCATCATCGATGACAGTGGTTTAGCTTTACATTTCGACGGTTCCAACGACTACATTTATACAAACTACACTACAAACCAATATCAATCTTATACTAAAGAAGCTTGGGTGTTTGTAAATAGCAGTAATAATCAACACATCATATCCGGCAACGTAAATCAGCTTTGGATTAACAACGGATACCTTACAGCAGGTGATTACAACACGTGGTATTTGATTCAAGATCCTACCCCACTTCCATTAAACGAATGGATTCATGTTGCCATGACTTTTGATCAAAGCACTCAAGTGATGCGATTGTACAGAAATGGTACTTTGGTTGGGAATGCGAGCACGTCGTATGGTTCTTATTACTCGTCTACCCAATACCTTGGGTCATGGCAAGGAAGCAGTTACTTCTTCTCCGGTAAAATGGACAATGTAAGAATTTGGAATCTTGCTCTTTCAGCTGCACAAATCCAATCTAACATGAACTCCGCTCTCACAGGAAGTGAACCCGGATTGGCTATGTGGTATAACTTCGAAAACCCTTCTGTAGTGCCCGCCGGAAACAATACGGCCTACAGTGTAGTTGATGATGCCAGCACTAACTCCTTCTCAGGAAATCTGTACAACTTCAATCTGCAAGGACTTACCAGCAATTGGATGCCACAGTGGGATGCAGATAACGACGGATTTGACATTTGTTCAGATTGCGACGATACCAATGCATCAATCACCAATATTACATGGTACGCCGATACCGATGGAGATGGATTTGGAGATGAAAACACTGCGTTAGTAAACTGCACACAACCTGGACCGGAATACACCACGGTAAGCGGTGACTGCGATGACAGCAGCAATACGGTTTATCCCGGTGCAGAAGAAATCTGCGACAACAACATTGATGACGACTGCGACGGGTATGTAGATACCGGAAATCTCACAATGTCTTTTGACGGAAATGACGATTACGTTTATACAGACTATGCGACATCCTACTCTCCGTTTACAAAAGAGGCATGGGTCTATAGCAATGACAACAATGGTCAGAAATACATTTTCTTCAGCAATGACTCTCGCTTGTATACGCAAAACGGATATCTATACTACCAGGATTACTGTGGGTATACCATTTCAAGTAGCGTGCCTATCCCACTCAACCAGTGGACTCACGTTGCGGTTACTTTCTCTGTGTATTATGTTCAGATATACATAAATGGAAACCTCGTTGGAACGGGTAATGCTTATTGCCCTTATGGATATGCAACGTGTATTGGCTATGGATCTAATTCATGGAACGGTCGTATCGACGATGTTAAATTCTGGAATTACGTTAAAACTCAAAGCGAAATCCAAAACGGTATGTACAGCGTATTAAGCGGAAATGAAACCGGTCTGATGCGTTACTACAATTTTGAAGATGCGGGAGTAGTGGCCGGTGGAAACAACACTGCCTACACTCTTACAGATGACCTGAGCAACCATTATGATGGTTCATTGAACAACTTCGCCCGAAACGGAACAAGTTCAAACTGGATATCTTATTTCGATTTGGATGGCGATGGATTAGACCTTTGTGAAGATTGCGACGACAGCGATCCAAGCATCACAATCTATACCTGGTACGAAGACTCCGATGGTGATGGATTTGGAAATGTATCAACCGCTACAGTTCAATGTGACCCTCCCGGAGCAGGATGGACACTTACACCTGGAGACTGTAATGATGCCGATCCAGCCGTGAATCCTGCGATGAACGAAATATGTAACGGGATAGATGACGATTGCAACGGTATCGTAGATGATACAGGTACTGCGCTTGCTTTCGATGGAAATGATGATTATGTGTACACGTATTATTCATCGGCTTATCAGTCCTATACGAAAGAAGCATGGATTAAGACGAATTCAGGCACATCCACACAGTATATCTTCTTTAGTAATGACTGCCGATTGTATTTACAGAACGGTTATCTCTACTTCCAAGATTACTGTGGTTATACAACATCTTCTACCACTACTGTTCCTGTGAACGAGTGGGCACATGTTGCCGTAGTCTACAATTATTCTGCATCTCAAATCAACTTGTACATCAATGGAATCAATGTGGGATCCGGAAACTCATACTGCCCTTACGGTTATGTATTGTGCGTAGGATATGGTTCCAGCTCATTTAACGGTCGAATAGACGATGTTAGATTCTGGAATTACGCGAAAACACAAGCGGAAATACAATCTGCAATGAATCTTGCCTTAACAGGTTCTGAAAGCGGATTGATGGTGTATTACACTTTCGAAAACGGTTCGGTAACTCCGGGAGCTGATAATATTGGCTTCACTACGGTAAACGATGAGAGTGTGTACGATTACAACGGTGCGCTCACCAATTTTGCACTGAACGGACAGAACTCAAATTGGGTTTGGCTTCAGGATAATGATAACGATGGTGCAAACGTTTGTGATGATTGCAATGACAACGACCCAACTATTGGTATCATCACTTGGTACTATGACGGAGATGGGGATGGCTTTGGTGATCAAGCGTCTGCTACCGTTGATTGTACAAATCCGGGTGCCGGTTGGAGTACCATAGGTGGAGATTGTAATGATGGAGATCCCGCAATAAATCCTCAGACGATCGAAATTTGTGATAATGGTATAGACGACAACTGTAATGGTCAGATTGACGAAGGTGGTCTTGCTATGCACTTTGATGGTAGCGATGATTATATATACACTCCTTACAGCACGTCTAGCTATCAATCATTCACCAAAGAAGCGTGGGTCTTACCAAATAGCTATGGTACACAGTACCTCGTTTGGGGCAGTTCAAATCCTCTTTGGTTGAACAATGGTTATTTGGTAGCCGGCGATTATTTTAACTACAACATCGTACAATCACCGACTCAATTGCCTTTGAATACCTGGACTCACGTAGCAATGAGCTACAATTACAATACAGGTATCATGAAGCTTTTTGTTAACGGTCAAGAAGTTGCCCAAGCGCCTTCGAACTACGCTTCCTACTATTCATCACAGCAATTCATTGGATCCTACGCGGGTTCTTCCGGATTCTTCCACGGAAAAATGGATGAAGTGAGAATTTGGAATGTGGTTAGAACTCCTGCAGAAATTGCCTCATCTATTTACCTTGATTTGGGTGGAAGTGAGCCGGGACTTCAATTGTACTACAACTTCAAAAACTTGGGCGCAACACCCAATGGAGACAATAGCGGTTTGACCTCAGTAGAAGACTATTCAGAGAACAGTTACACAGGTGCGTTGAACAATTTCACACTCACGGGCAATACATCCAATTGGGTTTATCGATTCGATGATGATGGCGATGGATATGATATCTGTGATGATTGTGATGACACCAATGCCAATGTAAACCCCGGTGTCGAGGAAATTCTCTGCAATGACATTGACGATAACTGTGATGGTCAGGTTGACGAAGGTGCCATAGATGGATGTATGGATCCTACTGCTTGCAACTACAATGCAGATGCGACATGCGAAGATGGAACGTGCACATATCCTACCTTGTGGTTTGCCGATGCAGATGGCGATGGTCTAGGTGATGCAAATAGCTCTCTTTGGTCTTGCACACCACCCGATGGCTATGTCACCGATAGCTCTGACTGCTATGACTTAGACGCAAATGTTAATCCTAACATGCCGGAGAACCCGTGCAATGGAATAGACGATAACTGCAATGGTATAATAGATGAAGGTCAGATATTTGGATGCATTGATCCATTGGCCTGCAACTACGACCCTGAGGCTACATGCGATGATGGATCTTGTAACGTTGCAACATTGTGGTACGATGATGATGATGGAGATGGTTTCGGAGACCCGGGTGATGCCGTATGGTCGCTCGATCAACCTATCGGATTCGTTCAGGACAACACTGATTGCGACGATCAGAATGCAGATTTAAATCCGCTTGCAGTGGAGATTGCT
>JBILMS010000019.1:0-50216 GCA_044375415.1 Flavobacteriales bacterium | reverse complement strand
GGGAACCTTGAACGCGTTTTTTCTAAAGATGAGCAGGTCTTTGCATTGAGTATTGCCATCGTTTTTGCATCAAACATGGAAGCCCGCAAGCGAAGGGCATTGCAGCACAAGTTGGATCAAGAACTTAGAGAAAGGGAAATATTGCTACGTGAGTTAAATCATCGCGTTCGAAATAATCTTTCGGTGATTTCTAGTTTAGTGAGACTTCAATCTTATAAGGTAAAAGATGATTTTCACAAGGCTCTTTTTGAAGATTGTTATACCAAAATAGATTCGATTGCAGGTATTCATGAGTTAGTGTATTCGACTCAGAATTATTCTACCGTAAATGCAAGCGACTATTTCTCCAGATTGCTAAATAGTATCTCTGAGTTTTATTCGTCAGTAGTTGCCAGAGTGCACATTCAATCAGACATTCAGGATATTTCAATAGATGTTGATCAGGCATTACCCATAGCACTTATTGCAAATGAAGTAGTTACAAATGCGTACAAACATGCCTTTGAGGGTGTGTATGAAAGGAATTTAAAATTCAGTCTTAAAACCCACAATTCTCATCTCATCTTGAAGATCCAAGACAATGGCAAAGGATTTGAGCCCACTTCTTCGGAATCGGATTCATTGGGACTTGAGATTATAAAGGGATTGGTGGAGCAACTCGATGCTGATTATGAATACCGGGTCGACAAAGGCACTACATTTATTCTAACTGTCCCATACAAGCAATTCGTGCCTCGGGAAGATTTGTAATATGTTGCCCCTAAACCAGGTCCTCCGGAAGGCCCGTTTGAAGCCCCCACCAAGCCTTACTCACCGCGAAAGGTGATTAACCGCGAGCCCCTGTAAAAAATAGGGAATCTCTCCCTATTTTTGCGCCCCGAAAATTGATCTAAGACATTATTTGGAGAGATGTCAGAGTGGTCGATCGAGCACGCTTGGAAAGCGTGTGTACAGAAATGTACCGAGGGTTCGAATCCCTCTCTCTCCGCAAGTATATTGAAGATGGACAAATCCGCCTACGGCGGATTTTTCATTTTAGCCCTACCGCATGCCAAGTTCGCTTGAGCATGTGGTAGGGCTAAAATGAAAATAACCGAAGCGCAGCGACGGTTTGCGCCATCTTCCAAATGCTTGTTGGTACCCCCATCGTGGATCACGAAGTAATCCCTTTTTTTTAAGTTGCCAGTTGGCAGAGGACAGTCGGCAGTCTGGTTTATTTGACCAAAAACGCACCTTTTTCGTCATTTTTTGGAGCCAAACAGGAGCGGAATTTTGGGGTTTTACCTTTGAATGTTTCGCGCGAGTTGGCTACAAAAATTGCCCGGCAACATTAAGCAGAACAATTGGATGAGTAATAGGGACTAATGGAGAAAATCAACTTCTTGTAGACATTCTGCCAAAAGTCACAAAAGTACCCAATTTGGTAATTTTGTGTTCTAAATCATATTCAATTGGATGAATACCTTTAACAGAATTTTCGTTTGTTGAGTTTGATGAGCAAGACCAAAAGAAAATATCAGGGGTCATCTTTGAAGTTAACGGCAATGACTACCGATTGGTAGTAGAAGTAAACTATGAAAAAGGTTGGGTTTTTATAAAATTCATAGGCACACATGCAGAGTATGATAAGGAAGAGGCCGAGACCGTGAACATGTATAAAAAGAAGAAGAATAAGCAATAAAGAAACGACACAAATGGATCTTAAAATCATCAAAACGAAAAGAGACTACCAAGTCGCAATCAAAAGGTTCGAGGAATTATTTTCTGCACGTCAAGGCAGTAAAGAAAGTGATGAAGCGGACGTGTTGGCCTTGCTTATTGAAAATTACTAGAACAAACACTTTGTTCTTGATGCGCCATAACCTATCGAAGCTATAAAATATCGCATGGAACAACAGGGCTTGACCAATGCCGATTTAGCGAAAATACTTGGCAATAAAAGCAGGGTAAGCGATATATTCCACAAAACACGAAAGCTTAACCTGAATATGATTCGCAGGCTGTCTGACAGTTTGAACATTCCTTTAACAACCCTTGTCAAGGAGTACTAAAATCACTCACGTTTCAACATTGGTACTTATAAAGGGGTCGATGTTATAGACTGTGATATTTGTCCATAAGGCTCGTACCTGCTCTGGTATTATTATTATTATTGACTGTGTAATGCTTTAACATTGTAAATCAATCGGAAAAATATGGATTCTGATTCCAGATATTTCCGATTCGCGAAAATCTCTAATTTATGTTCAAGTGTTTTCGATGGGTGGAAAGGGCCGCGCAGCGGCCCTTTTTCTCTTCCCCCCGCATCAAACCGTCATCCTGCGACTTGCGCGCTCGCGGGCATGTCGCAGGACCTAGTCGGAGCATGAGCTACCCTAAGAGAATCTGAAGTGCTTTGAAAGATTAATGTTCAATATTCTTATACCTTTTATTCCAATCAAACAAAATGATAAGGTTGAGATATTCGAATTGCTTAAGTCTGTTCATTCAAGAAATTCGTACGCAGGATCTAGTCGGAATAAATTGCCTCTATCGATTTGGATATACGTAGAAAGTTCATGCCAACTCACCAACTTCCGACCATTTCTATGAACGAGCTATAATCAAATTGCTCAATTTCTTCATCACTCAAATTGAAAACAACTTGTTTCAATTTTTCATCCCGGGTGAGCGTGGAAAAATCAATGTCATTATTTATAATAATTCCTTTTCGCTGGAAAATATACATTTCAGCCTTCAAGATGTCATTATCTGATTTCTGTACAAAAGAGGAATACGGTAACTCATTTTTTAGCTTAACGGACCAATCCTGCTCAATCAAATAGAGCCCATCAGAATGATTCCTTAGCAGTAATTCATCCGCGAGTGTTATACGGTCATCTTTACGCGATACATTAAATATTAAATAGTCAATATGATTGTAAATGAATTCACAAATCTCTTCATTATCGCATTTGAAATTGTTGTTGCAGATCGCAGAGTATAAACTTGCAAGGGTGTCCGCACTAATTTTGTCGTCATATGTATGGTCGTAATTCCCTCGGAATGCGTGGAAAAAATAGCGATTCATGGAATTACTGAGGTCTAAACTTTTTTGAGAAGAGTCATTAGTTTCAGGGAAGTACATGCTCATTTTTCCCAAATCGGTGAAAATGATAATAGTGTCTATGGTGCTTTGAGATAATTCTGAATGCGAAGATTGGGCATTATAACCTGGATGGCTCGTATTACTCTGATAACCGGAACGCATTCCAAAACTGTTAAACCCACTGTTATTTCTGCTATAACTAAAACAACTTACCGTCGTCCAGAAACACAAGATTATTATTCCGGAAATTTTGAGTTTTCTCATACCTGAGACTTTTTACAAGGGTAATTTAAAATGCGTATTTCCTCTATTCGTTTTGCTAAAAACAACGGTTGATCCTTTCTTTTTATTTAGCGAAAAGTAATAATCCAAATCAAACACTATTCACTAATTTGCACCTTTAAAAACTACCACATAAATATACAACAATCATGATCAGAAAAGCAAAAGCCGTTTGGGAAGGAAGCGGAAAAGAAGGAAAAGGACATTTGTCGACACATAGCGGAGTGCTCAATGAAACACAATATTCGTTTAGCAGTCGATTTGAAGAGGGGATAGGTACCAATCCGGAAGAACTGATCGCCGCAGCGCATGCAGGCTGTTTCTCTATGAAACTGAGTTTTAATTTGGGTGCTGCAGGGTTTACTCCAACAAGATTGGAAACAGAAGGACGTATTACCCTTGAAAATGGAGCGGTGACATTGTCACATCTGGTTCTCAATGCTCATGTACCCGGCATCAGCGAAGAGCAATTCGCCGATGCTGTTTCAGATGCGGAAAAGAATTGTCCGATTTCGAAGTTGTTAAACGCCGAAATCAAAGTGGAGTATACATTGAACGCATAGAAAATTGAAGTCCCTATTGTCTCCTACAAAAAAGCCGATTCCCCGCAATCGGTTTTTTTTGTGTTGGTAGGTTGTAGTGATCTACTTGAAATCTATAACCACTATCAAGCTTGGTTTTTTTGACATAGTGGATTTATGAAATATATTTCTGACAAATTTTCCAATACTTAAAAAACGAAGGATAGAACTCAGTCACTTCCGGAACGATCCAATCCCTGCTTTCCTTCTCACCGGGATAGTGACGAGTAAGCGGATGTTCTTTCGAAATAAATTGAGCACCGGGATAAGTCGTATGAAGGTCTTTTGCATTGAGCACAATCCGTTGAATGCCCGGAATATTTTCAGATAAGCGCAAAATGAAATCGAGTGAATTAGCTGAAATGGGATAGTCGTTAAAATGTTCCGGTTCCAAGATGAGCATTCGATTCACATCTTCTCCGGAATGCCAATCCGGATCGAGTTGGTAGCTGTTGTAGAGAAGTGTTTTCCTTGAAAGGTCTAGGTTTGGAACGGGTACTGATGGAAGTACTGTTTGTCCGGTCCAGAAGGAACGCTCCCGAAGAAGCTCCGGTGTTTCAAACAAACCGAGTTCCTCGTAACTCCGATCTAAAAATGTGGATCGTTGATGGGTTCCACAATATTTGTTGATGTTTTCCTGATTGGCAAAGTACTTTTTCGAACCAAAACTTCCGGATACCCATTGCCAACTGCATGCATTACTAGCTATGTCGGCATCGAGGAGATGATAGTACATCCATTGGGATGCCGATTTCCAATGCGTTTTGCCAAAATTGCAAACAATTGAAGCGATGTACATGCGTAAATGATTGTGCACGTAACCATTCCGATACAGATTTTCAATTCCCGCATCAACGGCTGAAATACCGGTACTCATTTCAAGTATTGCCTTCGGAATATTCTGATCAATAAACTCTGTTTGTGCTTGATGTATATCCTCATGAATTTTTTCTCCGAGATGCAGATGCACGCGTTGGAAATAATCTCGCCACAGTAATTCTTGAATGAATTTTTCGCATTGACTTAATTCCCATCCTGCATTTAAAACGGCTTCTAAAACCTGTTTGGTGGAAATAAATCCCCGGCTGATGTAGGGTGATAAATAGCTAACGGATCCGTTTAAGAAATTTCTGGTCCTTCCATATTCCGGAGGATCTAGCTTCGAAATCCTTTCTTGAATACTTGCCCGATCCGTTGGAAAGTGCAATGGAATCTCGCTCATTACCGTTTACTGATTTTATTTCCGGTAATATTCCGCTGGAGGGCACACTTAAAACGATCGATCTCAGGATTGCGTTTGGCGGCATGTTTACTGCTCACGCCTTGATGCACTCGTTTGCGCCACATTTCAAATGAACTTCTCCGAAGACGAGACCTCATAAGTTCAACGACTTGTTTTTCGCTTAATCCGAATTGATATAGAATGGCTTCAAAAGGCGTCCTGTCTTCCCAAGCCATTCCGATGATGCGATCAATGGATTCTTCGTTCAATACTACAAACTCTGTTTTGGCCATGTGCTTATAACAATTATCCCCCAAAAAAGTTCCGCCCTTTTTCACAAAATGAAAAGGGGCGGAACGCTTTGTAATTTCGAATGAAACTAGTTCTTTACCAGTTTGATTTTTATATCATTTAGCACGAGGAAATAGATACCTGAAGACAAATCAGACATATCAACTGTATTTAGTCCTTCAATGACCTTAAAAGTCTCTACTTGTTTTCCCGAAATATCTGTCACTGAGACAATATTTACACCCGAACCTTTTCCTACTTCGATATTTACAATGTCCTCTATAGGATTCGGATAAATGTTGATGCGAGGACCACGAATTAATTCATCTCCCAAGCCAACGTCAATTCCTTCCGAACTGCATTCAACCAAAAACTCATTGAAATAGAGTTTGGCTTCTTTTAATCGGTTGTCGAAAAAATCGGCAAGGGGTTCATCATCTGCCTGTTCAGAATCAGCATATACAAAAGCCAAATCAAGCACGTTAATTTCTCCCGGTTCTAGGGTGAAAAGTCCGGTTGAACCAACGATTCTGCGATCCCCCCCCACGTTGCCATCCGTAGTTTCATTCCAAAGTCCTTGATCGTCTTGTCCCGTTGATAAAGCAAGTGGGTCAGTTACATCGGGGGCGAAGTAATTGGAAGTATTCGTACCATTCATACCAAACATTAAGGTACTCCCATTTTTCCAAGTTCCGGTTAGATAGTTGTAATAGTGCAAAGGTGCTACGGGCTCACCGTTGATGGGGTTCGAAGAGTTGTTGTAATACATAGAATAACTAAGACCAAGTCTTTCGTTATCGAAATTGCCGTCTCCATATCCTAAGGCAAAAGGGCCGTAAGAATTTGTTTCTAATGAATATTGTTCATCCGGAAGCTCGTTATCCGCAAGATCATCATTCGTTTTTGGTCCACCCAAAAAAACTACTCCTTGCATGGGGATATTGAATTGATAGCCCGGACTACTCGAAGTTTCTTCGTCAAAGTCATCCGCATTATAACTAACCAAAGCACTTCTTTGCACATTTGTTCCTACAAAATCATCTGTAGCACCGCCCAAATCATAGTCCGCCCATAAGCCCATTACTGAGTTGTTGTAGATACCCGTACTTCGATTGATCATTTTATATTTCAGGAAAATCGTATTCTCGAGCATATCGTCTTGACTGTCTGTAAAGCCGTACATCATGCCATGAATTTCCACACCGAGACCTACGTTTCCATTGTTCCCTGATCCACGATCATTTATGATAAAGTAAATGCACTCATTACCACAGAAAAGGGGATAATCACCTTGGGAAGGGTCATAGTACATATCTAAATTGAAATCTATAAATGGAGCAAGATTGAAATCATATCCCAAGGCTATATTTCCATGAGCAGGCCAGTTGATGAATACATCCGGAATGGTATATCCATCGGGAAATTCTTCTTCAAAGTTGCCATTCTGAAGTGCATTGAAATAGGCAAGATGTAGAGCAACCTGATCCGAGGTTACATGCCACACTTGATTATAAGCATCTTCGATTTCTTGTGTGGTGCTGGCGGTTCCATTCGTGGTTAGTGGTCCCGAAAACCATGCTTGTTCATTATTTTGAAATGTCTCAGCACTCATCCTTAATTGCTGATCCGTTGTAAATCCACCGACCCACAAATTAGCTGCGTAGAAAGTTTCTAATCCGCTTCCGGCAGGTACTTCAAAGAGTCCGATTTCGGTGCCGGGAACATTAAATAGATCTCCTGTAGAGGTTACAGAGCATCGCACGTTGTTAGGTTCAATAAAAACAAACATCTGTTGTGATAATACATGCGATGAGAATGAAACGAGTGCTGCAATAACTAATAGTAGATGTTTTTTCATAAAACGAGGTTTAAAAGAGTTGTACCAATTTACGGCAGATACTTTGGAGAAGTTAGATTTCCCTATCCGAGAATTGGGCAATAATCACCGGTCAGAAATAATTATGAGTTATGAATGATAAATGATGAATGGGGATTTCGTTGAGATTGAAGTTTGTTCTTCGAAGGGTAATGGGTCGTCCCCCTGAGCTTGTCGAAGGGTGGGTGATGGATGATGGATTGCGATTTGGAAACGTGATCTCAGCCGAGCGGAGCCGTGTCCCTGAGCTTGCCGAAGGGGGATGGGTGAATGATCAATAATGAATTATGAATGGGTTATGGATGATGGATTATATGCGATCGTCCTCCTAAGCTTGTCGTGTCCTTGAGATTGTCGAAAGGGGATGTAGCACGTCTCAATATTCAGCGAGAGAATCGTTTTCTTTAAACGAAATCAAGCATAATTCTTAATACATACTGCTTAATACAATCATTCTCCGTAAAGCACATATTTCCCATCTTCCATGCGATACTGAATACCAAACGTTTCGGAAATGATAGCCATGATCTCCGATAGCTCCTCGTTTTCAAAATTCACTGAGATACGATAATTCTCAAGTTCTGAATTTGCGATTAGGATATCTTGCTGATATACTTCATTCAATTTTTTAACCGCCTTTTTCAAAGATGTATTTCTAAACTTGAAAATCTTGGTGACATAAGACGATGCGTTTTCATCGGCTTCAATGTCTTTAGCAAAACTATTTGTAGATCGCACGTAATATCCGGATTCGCCTGCCTGAAGCGAAATCCCGGCAAGCATCTCAGTGTAGAGTTGTACTTCTCCTTCAACAACCGAAACAAACACAGTATCGTTGCCCGGTATGGCTTTTACATTAAAGGATGTTCCAATATCTTTGATTAAAAGAACTTCGGATTCAACAATTAATTCGGCTTTATCATTTTCATTTACTTTAAAGAATGCTTCTCCTTTTAGTTTAACACGACGTTCTTGTACATCTAGAGATGCGGTGGTACTTATCTGACTGCCTTTGTTTAGAGTCACTTCGGAACCGCCTGTAATGATTTTTGTTTCAATGGTATTTGTACTTGCATAGATTATGTCTTCCTCTTTTGTATAATGCCGTATGGCGAAGGTGACAACTGCAATGATTGTGACTGCTGCGGCAATTAGCAAGAATATGTGTCTTCCTTTGAGGGGTATTACTTTCCCTTTCTCTTTCCCTTTCTGTTCCAGTTGTGGTTGAACTTTTTCCCAAGCCGATTGAATATCTAAATCAGATAAAGGAAGGCTCTGAACTTCGCTTGCATAAAGCGTTTCCATTTGACGATAGTAAACGCGGTTCTCTTCATCGAGAAGCAGCCACTCATCCAAACGCACTTTATTACCGAGTGAAATCTCTCCGGTAATGGCTTGTGCAATCCATTCGTCAATATGTTCTTGCCAATCTTTCAATTCTATATTTTCTCAATAAATTCTATCCAGATATTTCCACCTAACAAAACAATTACGATTAAATAATCTTTGAGTTCCTCACGCATTATGCGAAGTGCTTTGCCCATTTGATTTTCTACGGTTTTTACTGAAATGCCTAATTTTTCAGATATTTCGGCGTATTTTAATTCTCCAAATCGGCTGAGCTTAAATACTTCTCTGCATTGTGTGGGTATCTTTTCTAAAGCTTTTGCAATACGTAGTTCCAATTCCTGACCATGTAATTCTTCGCCGGGATTTTCATAAGCGGATCCTGAAAAAGCGGCAACTTGATCTTTCGCAAAATCTTGTCGCACTTTTTTATGTTTCCACTGATTTAAACAGGCATTGCGCACCGAGCGAAATAAGTAGGCTTGAGCGGACTGATCAATGCGAATCTCCTCTCTTTTTTCCCAGAGATTCACAAAGACGCTTTGCACAATTTCTTCAGAGTCCTCACGATTGCTCGTAAGGCTGTGCGCGAAATTGCACATCACTGGATACCATGCCTTGAATACCATTTCGAATGATGCTATATGACCATTCAGTGCATTCTCAACCGTGGTGTTGTCTATGTGGTTCAGAGACTTCACTTTCGGCAGCGAAAATACACATGTGGTCCGATTGTATGTATGACAACCGAAAAAGGGGAGACCCCTATGTTGTCAATAATAAACCCGAGTAACGCGTTCTATATTCTTTGTGGGTCGGTGAAAGCGAGGGTCGTTCTATCGCATCGATTCGAAAATCGGGTGAGTCCAGATAGATTGGCAAGTACTTTTTTTTTGCGCATTCCTTAACATTGGACAATCCTCTATGATTTGAAAGAGGAAACGACATTAAGAAGTTTATAAACGATAGGAGCAGAAAGCTCTTCTCGTAGATTTGTTTTATGAAAAGGTGTTTTGAAGTGTTTTTGCTTGTTTCGTTTGTGTTGGTATTCGGAACATTCGGTACTTGTCAAGAGGATTCTCTTTCGGCTATATCGTCTGGAGATTTGGAGATTTTCGGTAGAATTTTGAGTAAATCGGATACTACATCTTCTTCACTTTTGGGCGGAGCTAGAATCGACCATTTTGTGACCTACCTCGGGACGATCGGGACGGATACAACTTCCTCCGGGGGTAAAATTGAAAGAGTGTACTATATAGCTGAGGATGGTGAATTTTATTTAATTTTGGAAAGTGAAACAATTAATACCCTTCTTTTCACTTTCCCGGCTCATTACTCCAAATCAATTTTCATCGACCTCATTGGATCATCTGCTTCGGAATACGAAGAAGGCATGATGATGGATATGGATGTTGTTCTCTCCCCGGAAAAGTACCGAAGAGTAAAGCGAATCCTTGAAAATGAATACGTGGGAGTCGGTCGTTTCGATAGTTCCCTCGATGATATGAAGTGGGATGAGGCACATCTAGCCAAAATCAAGAAAAAAATATCCCGGCGTCATTGGTGGTGGCCTTGGAAGATCAAAGATTCGTAGGCGTCATTTTCCATTTTCCATCATCTTACCTCACTCGGGGCTGAAGCCGCCGAGCTCGACAGCCAAAGTACAAACGACACGAATCATCGAAACACAAAGGCTGAAGCGCATTAAAAGGTAAAATGCAAAATTGTGCCGGGCATATCTCGGTCCAGATATGAGTTCACTTCAATCCTAATTTTTCATTTTGAATTTTCCATTTCCCCCCCCTTCGGCAAGCTCAGGGACACGGCTTCGCTTGGGAGGACGATCGCATATAATCCATCATCCATAACCCATTCATAATTCATTATTGATCATTCACCCATCCCCCTTCGGCAAGCTCAGGGACACGGCAAGCTCAGGGACACGGCTCCGCTCGGTTGTGATCACGTTTCAACATCGCAATCCGCCACCCATCCTTCGACTCTTCGCCCCTCGTTCCTCGGGTCTCATCGCTCAGGAGGACGATCTATAATCCATCATCCACCCCCATTGGGCAAGCTCAAGGACAAGATAAGCTCAGCTGGACGACCCTTCGACTCTTATATCCTCGGCCTTAAGCCATCATCCCTAACCCACCATCCATAACCCTCGAAGCACTATTATCTCTCCCAACGCAAACCGCATTCCTAATTCATCATTCATAATTCATAATTCATAATTCTCTCTCTACCTTCGCACCCTCTATACTATTTCTATGAATATTGCAGTTGTAGGTACCGGATATGTGGGATTGGTTACAGGCACCTGTCTGGCCGAAACCGGAAACAATGTAATTTGTGTCGACATCGATGCCGCCAAAGTGGAAGCGATGAAAGCCCGCAAACTCCCCATATACGAGCCGGATCTCGATGTTTTATTCGAACGAAATATTCGTCAGAATAGATTGCTTTTCACGACAGATTTGGTTTCTGCCGTCGAAAAATCGGAGATCATTTTTCTCGCTTTGCCTACCCCTCCCGGTGAAGATGGTAGCGCTGACCTGAGTTACGTGCTCGGTGTAGCTAACCAACTCGGTCAGATTATTAAGGATTATAAAATTATTGTAGATAAAAGCACCGTGCCCGTGGGTACTGCGGAGAAAGTGCGGGCTGCTATTGCCGAAAACATTCAGGTTGAATTTGATGTGGTAAGCAATCCGGAGTTTTTGCGTGAGGGTTTTGCTGTGGATGATTTTATGAAACCCGATCGTGTGGTGATAGGCACTAGCGGCGAGAAAGCGCGCAAAATAATGGAGGAGCTTTATCGCCCGTTTACACGGCAGGGAAACCCAATCATCATTATGGATGAAAGAAGTGCCGAACTCACCAAATATGCGGCAAATGCTTTTTTGGCGACCAAAATTTCGTTCATGAATGAAATTGCCAACTTTTGCGAAAAAGTGGGAGCAGATGTGGATATGGTTCGCTTGGGAATTGGCAGCGATACGCGCATAGGCAAAAGATTCCTTTTCCCCGGTATTGGATATGGCGGAAGTTGTTTTCCGAAAGATGTGAAAGCACTGGCTCATTCGGGTCTTGAATCGGGATACGAGTTCAAGATTCTGAAAAGTGTGATGAAAGTGAACGAACGTCAGAAGACCATTCTTCTGGGTCCTATCATCGACTTTTTTGGCAGCAATTTGAACAATGTGAAACTTGCTCTTTGGGGTTTAGCTTTTAAGCCTGACACAGACGACATCCGCGAGGCTCCGGCTCTTTATATGATCGAGCATTTGGTAGAAAACGGTGCCACTGTGGTAGCCTACGACCCGGAAGCTATGGACAACGTGAAAAAACTGTTTGGCGATAAAATTCAATATGCGGCTACAGAATATGAAGCCTTGGAAGGGGCGGATGCGTTGGTAATTTGTACAGAGTGGTCGGCGTTTAAAAATCCTGATTTTGCCAAAATCAGCGAAAAACTCTCTAAAAAAGCCATATTCGACGGTCGAAACTTATACGACCTCGATAAAATGAAGGAATTGGGCTTCTTTTACAAAAGTATCGGCAGGGATACTATAGGTGAGAATGCCTCTGTAAATGCCCTTGTGGAAGGTGAAGGAAGCAGAGACTAATTTGGTCCTTGCAATATTGGTTTTAATCTAATTACTATGCATCTAGATACAGCGGCAGTTCTTATATTACTAAGCTCGCTCATCGTTTTTTCGTACCTCTTTGATGTGGTTTCTAAGAAAACGAATGTTCCTTCTGTTCTCCTGCTTCTTGGTTTGGGTATTGTTTTAAAATATATCTGGACAACATTTGGAGGTGCAGAAATTAATTTTTCTTCTATTTTGCCGGTTTTGGGAAGCGTCGGTTTGATACTCATTGTTTTTGAGGGATCGCTGGAGCTTCACTATGAATCCGGCAAAGCTCGTCTCATCCGAAACGCTTTTTTCGCCTCCTTTTTTATTCTTTTGGCCACGGCTTTTCTCTTGGCAGGCATCTTTTTCTGGTTCACAAACGAATCCTTCTATCTATGTCTGTTAAATGCATTGCCATTCAGTGTTATCTCCTCTGCAGTGGCCATTCCATCGGTAAAAGGTCTTATTAAATCGAAAAGAGAATTTATCGTTTATGAATCTACGTTTTCGGATATCCTAGGCATTATGGTTTTCAATTTCGTCCTTGCAAATCCGCAGATGTCCGGAATTTCGGTCCTCGTCTTGTCCCGTGATTTGGTTTTAATAGTTCTTCTTGCTCTCATGTTTTGCGTGGGTCTGCTTTTTCTCATGGGAAAGATGACCAATCATGTCAAATTTTTCTTGATCATTTCAGCCTTGATTTTGATCTATGGAATCGGAAAGCACTTTCACCTCTCTTCTTTGCTTATTGTTATGGTATTTGGAGTTTTTCTGGCCAACTATCACCTTCTTGCAGAGTGGATTGAGAAAAAGTCGAGGTATATTTATCTCTTTAGAAAATTAGAGTATCAAGGATTTGAAAAGGACATAGAGCAACTATATGTTCTCTCATCAGAAAGTGCGTTTCTAATCCGCACCTTTTTTTTCCTGGTTTTTGGGTTCAGTTTGGATTTGAGAGAGCTGTTCATGCCCGAAAGCCTATTCTGTGGTTCAATTTCCGTAGTAGTTATCTATGCTATGCGAGCTATCTACCTGAGGATTTTTGCAAAGGACAATTTTTGGCCTGAAGTATTGGTGAGTCCTCGTGGATTAATAAGCATCTTGTTGTTTTTAAGCATCCTACCCGAAGATCATTTATTTCAAACGGGCAAAGGGATTTTGGTGTTTGCCGTACTTGCTACCTGTCTGATTATGACGATTGGCTTGGTGGCGGGCAGAAAGAAGACTAAATAGCGCCAAATTCTCTCGCGAAATCGTACTTTCGCAGCCCTAAATACCCTATGGAACGCATACTCATTACAGGCGCTGCCGGATTTCTGGGATCGCATCTCTGCGATCGCTTCATCCACGATGGATTCAAGGTAGTAGCCATGGATAACCTTATTACCGGAGATCTGCGCAACATTGGCCACCTTTTTCCAAACGAACATTTCGAGTTTTTTCACCACGATGTATCTCGATTTATACATGTGCCGGGAAAACTTGATTACATTCTGCATTTTGCCAGCCCGGCGAGCCCGATTGACTACCTCAAAATCCCGATTCAAACCCTCAAAGTGGGTTCCCTCGGAATTCACAATTGTTTGGGTCTTGCTAAAGAAAAGAATGCTAGGATCATGATCGCCAGCACCAGTGAGGTATATGGAGATCCTACTGTTCATCCACAAACCGAAAGCTATTGGGGAAATGTAAATCCCGTTGGGCCCCGTGGTGTGTACGACGAAGCCAAACGTTTTCAAGAGGCAATGACCATGGCGTATCACACGTTTCATGGTTTAGAAACCAGAATTATTCGCATTTTTAATACCTATGGACCACGCATGCGACTGAATGATGGTCGCGTATTACCCGCGTTTATTGGTCAAGCATTGCGTGGAGAAGACCTCACCATTTTTGGCGATGGTTCTCAAACGCGTTCATTTTGTTATGTCGACGATCTGGTAGAAGGTATCTGCCGATTGCTTATAAGTGACTATGCCGGACCTGTAAACATTGGCAATCCCGATGAAATTACTATAAAAGAATTTGCTGAGGAAATTATAAAACTCACCGGCACCAGGCAAAAAGTGGTTTACAAGGATCTTCCTGTTGATGATCCTAAACAACGTCAACCGGACATAAGCCTTGCACGACAGTTGTTGGGTTGGGAACCCATGGTTTCAAGACAGGAAGGTTTGAAAATTACCTATGATTATTTCAAATCTCTGAGCTCCGATGAATTGAATAAAGTGGAACACAAAGATTTCGATAAGTACATCCGCAAATGAGTGAATACACCGCACATCCAAGCGCTGTAATCGATGATGGCGTGATCATAGGTAAAGGAAGTCGAATATGGCACTTTTCTCATCTGATGCCGGGTTGTGTGGTGGGCGAAAATTGCAATATTGGACAAAACGTGGTGATCAGTCCGGATGTGATTTTAGGAAATAATGTGAAGGTGCAAAACAACGTCTCTCTATATACCGGCGTTATTTGTGAAGATGATGTTTTCCTAGGTCCATCTTGTGTTTTTACCAATGTGATGAATCCTCGCAGTGCAGTTGTCAGGAAAAATGAGTATCGCAAAACAACTGTGCGCAGGGGAGCCAGTATCGGAGCCAATGCAACCATTGTTTGTGGAAATGACATCGGTGAATACGCTTTTATTGGAGCAGGTGCCGTTGTAACAAAAGAAGTACCTGCTTTTGCCCTTGTTGTTGGGAATCCTGCTCGTCAAAAAGGCTGGATGAGCAAATTTGGACATAAACTCACCTTCGATAAAATAGGCTTAGCTGTTTGTCCTGAGGCCGGAGATACATACCAATTAGAAAATGGAAGGGTAAGTGCCCTTTGACGAAAGTATATGATGATTTACGATAGATTAAAAAATAAAGAAGCAAGACTCGCGGTTATCGGTCTAGGTTATGTGGGTTTGCCCATTGCCTTGGAGTTTGCTAAAAAACTCTCGGTAATTGGTTTCGATATCAACGAGAAAAGGGTTGAAATGATGAAACGTCATGAGGATCCCTCACAGGAGCTCGAGAAAAGTAATTTCGATAATTGTGATATCGAATTTACTCATCGCCTCGAAGATCTAAAAAAGGCACATTTTTTTGTGGTAGCTGTTCCTACACCTATCAACAATATGAATCTTCCCGACCTTGGTCCGGTCTTAGCCGCCTCACGTACAGTGGGCGCTGTGCTTAAGAAAGGAGATTATGTGATTTTTGAATCTACTGTTTATCCGGGATGTACTGAAGAGGATTGTGTGCCTATTTTGGAGGAAATCAGTGGTCTAAAAATGGGCATTGATTTTAAAGTAGGATATTCACCTGAAAGAATAAATCCGGGAGATAAAAACCATAACATTCGTACGATCATGAAAGTGGTTTCAGCGTCGGACATGGATGCGTGTTATGAGGTTGGAAAGGTTTATGCGGAAGTAGTTGATGCGGGTATTCACCATGCTCCAACGATAAAAACGGCGGAGGCAAGTAAAGTAATTGAAAATACCCAACGCGATGTAAATATTGCATTGATCAATGAGCTTTCATTAATTTTAAACAAGATGAATATCAACACATTTGATGTTCTGGAAAGCGCTCGCACAAAGTGGAATTTCTTGCCGTTTTATCCGGGTTTGGTGGGCGGACATTGCATTGGTGTCGACCCTTATTACTTGGTTTACAAAGCAAAAAAAGTGGGTTATCACAGCAAAGTGATCAACTCGGGGCGCTACGTAAATGATAGTATGGGCTTTTATGTAGGTAAGCAAACCGTGAAAAAAATCATAGAGTCCGGAAAAAATGTGTTGGAGTCTAAAGTTCTAATTTTGGGTGCCACTTTTAAAGAAAATGTAAGTGACATTCGCAATACCAAAGTGGTAGATGTTGTCAGGGAGTTGGAATCCTTTAGTGTACGTGTGGATATTGTTGATCCTTATGCGGACAATGATGAAATGATGCACGAGTATGGATTGTCTATTCTCAACGAACCGAAAAAGGGAGAATATGATGCCGTGGTATTGGCCGTTTCACACAAGGAATACCTGAATCTGGATGAGGATTTTTTCAAAGCTCTTTTGAAAGATGGCAAAGGCGTGCTTATTGATATAAAAGGATTGTATCGAAAGGAAATAAAAGACCTTTTGTACTGGAGTTTGTAAGTTGAATGGAAGAACAACAATCAAAACCGAAGAGATTTCAAATGCCCGTCTGGCTCAAGAAGATGGGATTAGCGGGGTTTCTTTTCTTTTTTATTAAAGGCATTTTTTGGCTCGTCGCCGGATTTTTCGGATTCAGCTTTTTTAAAGATTGTTGATGTATCAACGAATGGCTAACATGAAAAAAAATATTCTTATCACCGGAGGTGCAGGTTTTATCGGATCGCATCTAGTGCGTTTGATAGTAAATAAATATCCGGATTATCAAGTCACAAATCTGGATGCCCTCACTTACGCCGGTAATCTGTCGAATTTAAAGGATATTGAAAATAAACCTAATTATAGTTTTGTTAAAGGGGATATCACTGATCAATTCTTTTTAAAGTCCTTTTTCACAAACGGAAACTTTGACGCAGTAATCCACCTGGCCGCAGAAAGTCATGTGGATCGAAGCATAAGTGGACCCGCGGCATTTGTTATGACTAACATTTTGGGTACCTCTCAATTGTTGGATTGTGCAATCGAATCATGGAAGGGAAAAATGGGAGACAAGTTGTTTTACCATATTTCTACGGATGAAGTTTTTGGCAGTTTGGGAGACACAGGAAAATTTCTGGAAACAACACCTTACGATCCAAGAAGTCCCTATTCGGCGAGTAAGGCGTCTAGCGATCATTTGGTTAGAGCCTATCATCATACATACGGATTACCGATAATAATTAGTAATTGCAGTAATAATTACGGGTCGCACCAATTTCCTGAAAAATTGATTCCTCTGATAATTCGAAACATTACGCTAAACAAACCTTTACCTGTATATGGGAAAGGTTTTAATGTCCGCGATTGGCTATGGGTAGAGGATCACGTTCGAGCAATAGATTTGATATTCCATAAGGGTAGGGTAGGGGATACGTATTGTATAGGTGGAAATAACGAAATGCGGAATATCGACATGGTAAAACTACTTTGTAAGATTTCTGATATCGAGTTGCAACGTGAAACCGGCACTTCTGAAAAACTCATCACCTTTGTTGCTGACCGCCTCGGACATGATGCACGTTATGCGATTGATGCCACAAAGTTGATGACAGAACTTGGTTGGGCTCCGGAACAAGACTTTGAAATGGCTATTCGTGACACGGTGAAATGGTACATCGAACACTCCGAATGGGTTGATAATGTTACCTCCGGCGAATATCTCCACTATTACGAAAAACAGTATTCGGTCAGATAACATTTAAGTTTCGAATCGTGCGTGCACTATCTTTGTGGCCGCGCCGTGAATAAATTTATCAAAAACCTTTTTAAAAAGGATAGTCCTAAATCTGTTGGTCCATTCGACCTTAAAATCCTTGGTACAGATGTGCATTCACACTTGCTTCCGGGTATAGATGATGGTTCGCCGAACATGGAGGAATCGATTCACCTTATTCGATCTTTGCATGAATTTGGATTCAAAAAATTCATCACAACTCCGCACATTTTTAAGGACATTTATCCGAATACTCCTGAAATCATTTTGGAGAAGTTGGCTCTAGTTAGGGCTGAATTAAAGAAGCAGCATATTCAAATTGAATTGGATGCGGCAGCGGAGTATTATCTGGATGAGCATTTTGAAGAAGCAATTGAAAAGAAGAATCTTTTGACGTTTGGCAAAAATTATGTCCTTTTCGAATTGTCTTTCGCAAGTGAACCTATAACGTTTAAACGAGCCACATTCAATCTTCATCTTAACGGATATAAACCTGTATTGGCACATCCCGAGCGATATCAATATTGGCATAAGGAGCTTTCGATTTATGAAAATCTCCACGATCAAGGAGTTTTTCTACAGCTAAACTTGAACTGTTTGACGGATCAATATGGAAAAGATGTAAGAAAAGTTGCCGAATGGTGCATCGAACGGGATCTCTATAGTTTTGTGGGATCGGATTGTCACCATATGGGACATGTTCAATTGATGGAACAAGCGCGACGAAATCCACACGTCGAACGACTCTTAAGCAAAGTGAGAAATGCGGAGTTGTAAACTCACCCGGGGCTTTGAAGAATGTAAAATTGAAAATGTAAAATGCAAAATTGCCCCCTTGCGCACCTTTGCTTAACCTTTCCGCGCCTTTGCGATACTGAGTCCGAGACGGTTCTCACCAGGAGTGTCAGCTCCTCAAACGTTCACCCCCATTTTCCATTCCCCATTCACTCCCGTTTTCTTCCGAAGAATTCTTTGAGTAATCGAGCGCAGTCTTCCTCAAGAACCCCTCCTTTGACAGTAGTTTTTGGATGTAAAATTCCTTGGTTATTCCCACTGTGATTTCCGAATTTGGAGTATCCTCTTTTTTCATCGTAGGCACCGAAGACGATTCTTCCTAAACGCGTATTGTACGCTCCTCCTGCACACATTACACAGGGTTCTAGTGTTACATAGAGTGTGCATTCTTCCAACGATTTACCGCCTAGAAATTCAGAGGCAGACGTATAGGCCTGCATTTCGGCATGAGCAGTGAAATCGTTGAGTTTCTCAACAAGATTATAGCCGCGAGCAATTATTTTATCCTGACAAACGATGATACATCCAATTGGTACTTCATCCAAATCGTATGCATACAAAGCCTCTTTCAGCGCCAATCGAATGTAATGTTCATCTTTTTGTTCGTCTGTTTTATCGTTAAGCATAGAGGGGATTAATTTTTATTTATAAGTTCAAAAGCCACTTGAGCGTTTGAAAAGATTGCTTGGAATAAAAAGTTTGAACAGGTATTTGAGCAAGTTTCGAAGATAATTGTGCGGCGAGAAACCCCTGGGAAACAGAGACAAACCATTTTTTCTCTTCAAGATACGTAGCGAGATACTCTTGTTCGCTTTGTCCGGGTGTGGCAACCACTAAGGCTGAGCGATTCAAGGAAACTAAATCCATGATGGTTGAATAGCCCGATCGACAAATTATTTTTTTACTTCGCTCTATGTAGTTTTGTAGTTCATCTGTTCCCAATCCGGGGATCAAATGAATCGAGTTCTCTTGAGTTTCGGGCCCAAAATCTCGCCCGCAAACGAGTACTTTTTTTCCGGGAAAGTCTGCTAAAAGTTTCCTTAATTGTATTTCAAAATCCGTTCGCGCGGGTTCAGGTCCCGACACAATAGAAAGGATATCAATGTCCTTTTCTATTGATTTATTCGTCGGCGTAAAGCGACTTAATGGCCCAATGAAATGAACGTTCTCCGGCAAATCCTCCCCATGCGACAATTCGCCACTTAAAGTCATCCCTCTCGTATCGCTCTCATTCTCATTCTCTCTCCGCGTAACGCTCTCATTCTCATTCTCACTCTGATAATCCGGTATCCAACATTGATCAAAATGACCAATTTGTTCGCGAATCATTTTATGTGCAAAGTATCTCAGAATAGAAGGTGCTTTGGGATATATCTGATGTGTGATCAAGTTGTTCCGCACTCCTTCGCACCTCACCCCATAGCGATTATCGCTTATTATTACATCTATCTTATGGTCGCGAACAATTTTTTCCGTCAACCTGAACTCCGTTGAAACATATTTCTTGAATTTTAATCCTAATTGAAGAGATTTAAATCCAAAACCTTGACCGGTTTCAAAGGAAATAGGCACTCCGGGAAGATCAATTGCTCTGAGTTCTGGAAATTCATGACTGAGATAGTTTAAACTAAGTCCCGATCCTGCGAGAACCACGTTTTGATTATGATCGAGCAGAAGTTGAACAATGGGGACGCAGCGCATAGCATGACCAAGACCCCAGTCTAGAGGTGCAATCAAATATGTTTTCGTGGCTCGAACCATTGAGAATGCAAAGAAGATGCAAATCCATCATAAAAAGTGAAGGATATTCGCCAAAAATTGAATGTCATCCTGATGGGCAAGGATAAATTAAAAAAATGGGAGGAGAACAAGACTTTTCCCCATGTATTCGAACCGGATTTACGTCCTATTATTCAGGAGGGTACAACCTTTATGAAAGGACTCTGGAACAAGGACTTTTTCAAAAATGAAAATCCAATTACCGTGGAACTTGGTTGTGGAAAAGGTGAGTACACCGTTGGTTTAGCCCGTAAATATCCCAATCGGAATTTTATTGGAATTGATGTGAAAGGCCACCGTTTTCATAAGGGAGCCAAAGAATCATGGAGCGAGGGATTGAGCAATGTAGCTTTTGTGCGGACAAGGGTAGAATTCATCGATTCATTTTTCGGGCCGAATGAGGTCTCCGAAATCTGGCTCACGTTCAGCGATCCTCAGCCGAAAGACGGTAAAGGAAACAGACGAATAACGAGTCTGTTTTACCTTGAGAACAAATACAGATCATTTTTGAAAAGTGGAGGTAAGGTGCATGTTAAACACGATAACCCAGTGATCTACGATTTGCTACATGAGGATTTAGCCGGAACGATGTATCCCATAGAAGCAAGCACCGATGATGTCTATGGCCCTTATTTTGGCGCACTCACCGAGGAATGGAAATATATTTTGGGCATTCGCACTTACTATGAAAAACGGTGGTTGGCGGAAGGTAAGAAGATTCATTATGTCCGATACAGAGTTATATAATGAAGGAATTTTCGTTTTTTGAAGATGTCTATGAAGTGGTAAAATTGATACCGCCGGGTCGAGTAACGAATTATGGAAGTATAGCCAAGTACCTTGGAAGCGGATTAAGCAGTCGCATGGTTGGCTGGGCCATGAACGCATGTCATTCTCGCCCCGAAATCCCGGCTCATAGGGTAGTAAATCGAATTGGAATGTTGACGGGCAAGGCACATTTTGAAACCCCTTTTTTGATGCAAGAATTATTGGAGTCAGAAGGCGTAGAGATCCAAAATGATAAGGTTGTAAAGTTCAAAGAGCTATACTGGAATCCGGAAATGAATCTGAAGATTTAACCCTTCTTAGTTTGTTTACTCGGAGGAGAATGGAACTCATCCGTCCAGCTGAATCTATCTGATACAATCCGCGTCTTTTCTTTTTTGAGGTGTTCTAAAAAGGCTCCTGCTGCCGGTGAGTGATTTTTTCCCTTCATCCAAATTAAACTCCACGTAGTTTTAATAGGCAGGCGCGCAGTGGGAATAATATGTAGCTGACCAAGTTTTAGTTCGTTGCGAATCCCGATTAGTGGCAAAATAGAATATCCCAGTCCCGCCATTAACGCCTGTTTTACAGCCTCATTAGAAGTGAGTTCAAGCTTTTTGGAGGGTTGAATACCGTATTTTTGAAAAAAAAGTTCCATCGTTTGTCGTGTGCCCGATCCTTCCTCTCGAAAAATAAATGGAAGTTCCGAAAGTGAATGAATGGAGCGGTCGGCTGATGTTTTTTTTAATTTCTCATTACAGACCAAATACAACGTATTTTCAAGTAAATCAAATTTTTCGACGCGCAGATTATCGGGTATTACCGACACCAATGCGAGGTCAACTTCATTTTTCTCTAAAATCTCAAGCACTTGTGCTTTGTTCGTTACGTCCATCACAAGATCTATTCCGGAATGTTGTTCTAGAAATGAGGAGAGAAAGTAAGGCATCACATATTTACCTGTAGAGACGACTGAAATTTTTAGTCGACCGCTCAGTTGTCCTTTGTATGCAAGAGTTTTATAATTGATAGCATATACTTGGTTCAGAATGTTCTCTGCGGCCATAGCTATTTCCCTCCCGAATTCTGTGATGTAAATTTTTCTACCTACGACTTCGGTCAGTGGGATTTCAAATTGATCTTGTAGGTTTTTTAATTGAATGGAGACCGCGGGCTGCGTAAGATGCAAATGCTCCGCTGCCTTCGTAACACTTTCCAGTTGTGCTACCGACAAGAAGATGCGAAGTTGATTTAAAGTATAATGCATATGAGTAAATCTTTAAAATGAGTAGGAAGCAATTATTGATCGGATAAATATATAAATAAACGTTATGGAATGTATAATAAATATAATTATTTATATATGAAAATGTCGTTCAATCTTTGCCCAAGAATAAAAGTTAAAACAAAAATGAGCAAAACGAGAGTTACGATAGCGAAGGGAGATGGCATCGGTCCTGAGATCATCGATGCGACTTTAAAAATACTTCATGCGGCCGGTGCGGAAATAGAAACGGATGAAATCGAGATTGGAGAAAAAGTATATCTCTCCGGAAACATGAGCGGCATAGCTCCCGAGTCGTGGGATGTCATCTGCAGAAACAAGGTTTTTCTCAAAGCGCCTATAACTACTCCTCAGGGTGGAGGTTACAAGAGTTTGAATGTTAGCACTCGCAAATTTTTAGGATTGTATGCTAACATCAGGCCTTGTATCAGTTATCACCCATTTGTTAATACCAAACATCCGAAAATGGACATCGTTATTGTCCGGGAAAATGAAGAGGATTTGTACGCTGGTATCGAGCATCAACAAACGGATGAAGTAGTGCAATGCCTAAAATTAATAAGTCGTCCGGGTTGCGAAAAGATTGTGCGGTATGCCTTCGAATACGCTCGTCAATATGGTAGAAAGAAGGTGACTTGTTTTACCAAAGACAACATCATGAAACAAACCGATGGATTGTTTCATCAGGTGTTTGATGAAATTGCCGCAGAATATCAAGACATCGAAAATGAACATTGGATTATTGATATCGGAGCAGCAAAAATGGCCGACACACCGGAAGCCTTCGATGTGATTGTTACTCCGAATTTGTATGGAGATGTCCTTTCGGACTTAGCGGCGCAAATAGCGGGCTCTGTCGGTCTTGCCGGTTCGGCAAACATCGGTGAAGAATGCGCAATGTTCGAGGCTATACACGGGTCGGCACCACGTAGGGCCGGTCAGAATGTGGCTAATCCATCCGGACTATTGCAAGGAGCAATTCAAATGTTATGTCACATCGGTCAGTATAAAGTCGCGGAAAAAATTCAAAATGCTTGGCTAAAGACGATCGAAGACGGCATTCATACCTACGATATTTTTAATGAGGAAACTAGCAAAAAGAAAGTAGGAACAAGCGAATTTGCAGACGCGGTTATCGCTAATATGGGACTCTTTCCAACCGCACTTAAATCTGTACAATTTGAAAAGGCAAAAACGATTGCGATTACTCCGTATAAACGCAAAGCCCCTTCTGTAAAAGAACTGCAAGGTATTGATGTTTTCGTTCACTGGAATGGCGAAAGCGCTGATTTGCTCGCTGAGATGATGGCGGGTCTGAATACAACAGGACTCGAGTTGTCGATGATAACGAATCGTGGAATTAAAGTATGGCCGGGTGGATTTCGCGAAACATTTTGCACCGACCATTGGCGCTGCAGGTTTAAAGAAAACAAGACGGCACAGGTCTCTAAGCAAGACATTATCAATGTCCTCACAACAGCTGATAAACTGGGCATTGATGTGATTAAAACGGAAAATCTGTACTCCTTTGATGGTAAAGACGGATTTTCCAAAGCTCAAGGTCAATAATAAAAGTTATGGTGGAAACTCAAGAAATGAAACTCTCGCTCCTCACAGGTACATTTTCAAAGGAAGACGCTTTGGAATTGCTTACTCAACTTGTTGCCGTGAAAATACGTTTTCATGAAGCGAAGATAAAATCGTCGGCAAATGAAGAGGATATAAAAATGAGGGAGAAACGAATTAGCCTTTTGCAGCGGGACTTGTATGAATATCGCATAGCATTGAAGGGATCTGAAAGGGTAAATCTTCAAGCAGAAATTTCCATAAACGAAAATCAAAAATCATGAACATAGAAAATTTCACTTTAGTAGATGGAAAATTCTCAGCTGAAGATGCTCGAGAAATTCTCCTCAGTTTGATTAATAACAAAATAAAATTTCATGAGCTGAAAAATTTCAGTTATGAAGTGAGATATAGCCGATCTGATAATCACTCTGTAATGCGGATAGCAGAATTAAAGGCTTGCAGGGAGGCTCTAAAAGAAAAACTGAAGATGGCAGTGGATGAGAACACTGTCGTTAGAGTTCATTCTTCAATTGTTGTTGAATTCGTCAATGAAGCACTTGAAAAGGCTTCGGCATAGGTTAGGTTTAGTAACGCGGAAACGTCTGCGTTGATTATGTACCCGGTAAGGTTGTTTTTACAGAGGCGATAGTTGTCCGAAAGAAAAAGATTCACATTGAAGAACATTATCTTTTCATGGTAGTTTCTACAGGAGTTAGCTTGAATAGGGATTTTGATAAGTTTTCGTAAATGTGACATTCATTATCAAACGGACAATTGTCGCTTTTTTTGTTAAGAAAGGTGGTTAGTGCGGGCAGAATCTATCCATTGAGAACAAATCGAAACCACACCGGGCTCCGGAGTCTAAAAAGTGAAGGCTTCGTTATGTAAATCAGAAATGCAACGAATTACTTTGTCCTTTACTTTTGCAACATGAGTATTTCCCGTCAATCTATATTGGAAGCGTTATCAACCGTGGTTGAGCCCGATCTTAAAAAAGATATCGTTGCTCTTGGTTTAGCTAAAATCGTTGATGTAAATGAAAGCGTTATTCATCTCGAAGTAAAGATGAGTAACCCTGCTATGCATGCGAAGTCGCGTATGCAAGAGGCGTGTGAGTTCGCTATTCATCGCACTCTTGGAAAAGAGTGGAAAGTAATAACCGATGTGAAGGCTATAGGAGCCGATGAGCGAAATGGTGAATTGAGAAGAGTACTTCCCGGTGTGAAAAATTTAATTGCCGTAGCTTCCGGTAAAGGTGGGGTAGGCAAAAGCACAGTTTCTGCCAATCTCGCTGTAGGCTTGGCCAAAAAAGGATATAAAACAGGTCTTCTCGACGCCGATATTTATGGTCCCAGCGCCCCAACCATGTTCGATCTGGTAACGGAGAAACCGGCAGTTGTTGAAGTGAATGGACGAAATGTGCTGGCTCCCATTGAACAATACGGCGTAAAAATTCTCTCTATCGGTTTTTTCGCGGAAGTCAATCAAGCCGTGGTGTGGAGAGGGCCCATGGCTACAAAGGCGCTTAACCAACTTCTCAATGATGCCGATTGGGGTGAATTGGATTTTTTGATCATCGATCTTCCCCCGGGAACAGGGGATATTCATTTGGCCATCGTTCAAGCAATTCCCCTTACAGGCGCTGTAATTGTGAGTACTCCTCAAGAAGTGGCTTTGGCCGATGCTCGAAAGGGAATTGGAATGTTTGCCCTTCAGGCCATAAATGTTCCGGTACTCGGAGTTATCGAAAATATGGCTTGGTTTACCCCCGAAGAATTACCGGAAAACAAATATTATCTGTTCGGAAAGGACGGTGCGAAAAGACTTTCAGAAGAAATGAATGTGCCATTTCTAGGTCAACTACCCTTAATTCAAGGCATCCGAGAAGCAGGAGATGCGGGCAGACCGGCCATTATGCAAGATGGTTCAATAGCTGCGACGTATCTCAACGGTATATTAGATAGATTTGTAGAGGAATTGGAACGTCGAAATCTTCAAGTTCCCGCTACCAAAAAGGTTAATGTGATACATACATAATGAGTAAAGAAGAATTGTTCAATAAGGTCAATAATTCACTTGACAGTATTCGCCCTTATCTCGAAGCCGATGGCGGGGATATCACATTATTGGAAGTGACAGATGAAATGACCGCCCTCGTTGAGTTTCACGGTGCTTGTTGCGGTTGTTCAATGAGCTCGATGACACTGAAAGCAGGAGTAGAAGGTGCCATTCGAAATGCTGTTCCTGAAATTCTCTCCGTTGAAGCTGTTAGCAGAGAAGTGATCTGATCACTTTACAATCAACGAAGTATTCCGTTTGAAATTCTCCCCTTCGGCGTGTAAAATATAATGTCCGGGTGCTAACATTTCAAAATTCCATTCGGTCTGATCCCAAATCGTTTTTTGTGCAACGCTTCTTCCGATTGAATCAAAAAGGGTCAACCGAATAGGTAAAATCTTCTTTGCAGGAATCACTTGAATTGTGCTTTCCGCGGGATTCGGGAAAATGTTCATTATGGCCATATCGTCCGTTTCCTCCAAGCCTACTTCTATTTCGCGATAAGTGCAATCCAGTTCGATGTTGCAAACAAAATGAGATACGAAATTGCTAATGATCGAAAGAGTGGTATCGTAGTAAGCGTCGTTTCCATCGCTCGGCACGTGCCCTTGACCTTCATATATCTCAAAACAATGAGTAATTCCCAATTCCGTAAGTTTCTGATCAACAGAATTGCTGCCATCCACTTCGGTTACCGGAAACACACCTGCTATCACCAAAATATCAGAGTCAAAGGGAACAACGGTGTCGGTAGTGCCATGAAATAAACAAGCGGGAACGTTACCACTTTCAATGTGTGTGCTATCCGACATCGCTCCGGCCACGCTTATTACGGCTTTGATATCACTGGAATAACCGGCATTCCCGCTTTCACCCTCAAGACCTCCCCCGAGACCGGGATTTGCAAAATCGATCACCCCCGGTAGTTCACTTAGATCGTCGATGTAAGCATGTTGTAAAACGATAAAACCTCCGGCAGATACACCGGCAATGTAGATTTCATCGGGGTTTATTGAGAAGGTGTTTCCATTTTCCGCAACATCTTTTCGAAACCATCGCACCGCCGCTTTCATGTCGTGAACACCGCGCAAAACCGCTTCGGTCATAGGCTGCTCTAATTCCAATTGTATGGGAAAGCCTAAGCGGTAATTGATAGAGGCCGTCACATAGCCCATTTTGGCCATATCGATGCAGACGGGTTTTACTTCCGCACCATCTTTATCCCCTCCAACGAAAAAACCACCATGCGCAAATATGATGAGCGGGCGGGCTGTTTCCGTATCGTTTTCCGGTTCATATACATCCATCAATAAGACATCAGGATCGCCATTAAAGAGAAAATTGGATCCATATTCCACATTTTCCGTGCTTTCGTAATCAGCGAAGATCATATCCCGATAACGACCATTTTCGCATTGGGCTTTGGAAAATAGGGAGGTTAACATAATGATCGAAATCACGCACAGATGTTTCATATTGAATGTAATTTTCCCCAAATAAACAAAACATTGGCGAGAGTGTTACTTCTCCGGTTCGAAATGAACCCTTTGCACTGCCAAGGAATACTTATTTTCGCGCCGCCAAACAGCTAACGTTCATGATAGAAACAGATATTCTAATTATCGGAGCCGGTCCATGTGGCCTATTCACCGTTTTTGAAGCAGGCTTATTAAAATTAAAATGTCATTTGATCGATGCTCTTCCGCAGGCAGGAGGGCAGTTGACAGAGATTTATCCTAAAAAACCCATTTACGATATTCCCGGTTTTCCGGAAGTTTTAGCGGGCGATCTTGTCGATAATTTGATGAAGCAAGCTGAACCTTTCAAGCCCGGTTTTACTTTGGGGGAAAGAGCCGAGCATATTCAAAAATCGGAAGATGGAAAATTCTTTATCGTTACAGGCAGTCGTGGAACGTTGCATAAGGCTCCGGTCATAGCAATTGCAGGTGGATTAGGCTGTTTCGAACCTCGAAAACCGCCGATTTCTAATTTGGCTGATTTCGAAGATAAAGGCGTTGAATACATTGTTAGAGATCCAAATTTTTATAAGGGAAAAAGAGTAATAATAAGCGGAGGGGGAGATAGCGCTTTAGATTGGGCGGTTTTCCTCGCAAATGGAGTTGCCACAGAAGTTACCCTCGTTCACAGAAGCCAAAGTTTCCGCGGACATCCTGATAGTGTGCAAAAGATTTTGGATATGGCTGCAGCCGGTCGGATTAGCTTAGTTACCGATGCCGAGGTTACCGGAATTCAAGGCACTGATCTACTTAATTCAATTACTATCGACGATCAAAAGAAAGGTGTCTATCAAAAAGAAACGGATCATTGGTTGCCCTTGTTTGGATTGTCACCAAAACTTGGTCCTATTGCCGACTGGGGATTAAACATTGATAAAAATTCTATAGAAGTAAACACGTTGGATTATAGCACTAATGTACCGGGAATTTATGCTATCGGCGATATCAATACGTATCCCGGCAAATTGAAACTTATTTTATGTGGTTTTCATGAAGCTACATTGATGGTGCAAAGTGCTTTCAAACGCATTTATCCGGATAAAAATTATGTACTTAAATACACCACGGTAAATGGTGTTCAAGGATTCTAATTTATTAGACCTTTAATGCAAACTATGGAAAATACGATTCAAATTACAATAGTAGATAGGGAAGGGCAGGAACATTTGTTGGATGCTCCCACGGATATGAACATGAATATGATGGAGCTCTGCAAGAGTTATGAATTGCCTGTGGAGGGCACTTGCGGAGGAATGGCCTTGTGTGCATCCTGTCACATGTATGTTCTCAGCGATCATACTCTTCACGAAAAATCGGATGACGAGGAGGCAATGTTAGATCAAGCTTTTTATGTGAAAAATAATAGTCGATTAGGTTGTCAGATTAAATTAACTCCTGATCTGGATGGATTGAAAGTCCGTCTGGCGGAAGTAGGCTCCTAAACAAAACATAAGCATTTAAAAGAAATAAAAAGACCCTGCCTTGACAGGGTCTTTTTTGTGAAACGTGATTGATTGATACCGCATTGCGCATTATACCTACTTTAAATGTTATGAGCTGCGGGATTCTCGAATCTAAACGATAGAACTGGGACTTACTTCAAGGAATTATCTTTAAATATCTATCGTGTGATTCGGGTTGATATATCAAGGACACACTGATCCGTAGGCTGAAAATTGCAAGCAAGAGGATCAAAGCAATCCGGGAGAAGGCAAGTACCATCATTTAGAATGGCAAGAGAATTATAATTACATGACAATGGATTGGTGCATCCCAATAAGCAATCTCCGGGCCATGTGAAATTGGTTATTTCAAGTGTTCCTCTTCCACAGCATCCGTCCGTGGCATCTGCTCCGAATCCGAAGATGCTTCCGGCTATAACAGTTATTGAAAATGTCCCTTATTGCGAATTGGAGCTGCTATTCGTAAGGGTAACCAGACTTCCATGGATGTAAAAGGCAGGATCAAATGCAGGGCTGTCATTCGTTGTCCATGACCAATTAAAAGTGAATTGTCCTGCTGAAACGGCAATCGTTGAAGCAGTTGTAAAAAACCCACTTTCAGAGTTATTGTTTCCTTGTATGACAATCGAGGCACCTGTAATATTAACGGTACCGGTACCATCATTCAGTTGGGTCGTCCAATTGGCAGGAGTGTAAAAACCGTTGAATCCGGAGCCCATGTTTTGAGCATTTACGTCATTTCCGCACTCATTTACAACAGCCTTCCCGTGAAGACCTGTATGCACAAATAGCCCTACTAGGCAGATTTGGATGTTCCTTTTCGCAGAGAATTTTAAGATCGATTGCATAGGTATTTATGGTTTTGGGCAAACCTAAATTCTTCTTTGATCGTGGGGTAGTAACTTTTGTTAGTAGTGATCGGGGTAGAACTTGACCTAGAATTGACCAAATTCTGAATTTGCAGCACTACCTTTGCATGGATATGCAGTTCACGGTAACCAAGGAACTTCTTCATGACCTAAGGGAATGGATTGACGATGGCAGAGACACGGCTATCCTCAATGCTATTGCCGGAGCCCACCCTGCAGATATTGCGGAACTTATCAATGAACTTCCTGATAATGAGGCTGTCTATCTTTTTCGCCTCCTTGATAATGAAATAAGGGCCGAAGTAATTCCGGAACTCGATGAAGACGTTCAGGAGAATCTACTTGAATCCCTTACAAGCCGAGAAATTGCAGAAGACCTCATCGAAAATTTCGAGTCGGATGATGCGGCGGACCTTCTTTCCGGTCTAAGTGAGGAAAAACAAGAAGAAGTAATATCCCTGCTGGAAGATGAAGACCAGGCCAGCGACATCATCGACCTACTTACATACGAAGAAGGTACAGCGGGTTCTTTGATGGGAAAGGAAATTGTTGCAGTTAAAGAAAACTGGACAGTGGCAAATGCGATTCGCGAAATGCGAAAGCAGGCCGAAGACATGGATAATATTTATACTATTTATGTAGTCGACGACAAAGAAGTGCTTTTGGGAATTATGAGTATGAAGTCCCTCATTTTTGCCAGCACGAGTATGCGCACACTGATTCGTGATCTGTATAAGAGAGAAAATGTTCGTACGGTTGATGTGAACACATCTGCCGAAGAAGTGGCCAATATCATGGAAAAATATAATTTGGTCGCTATACCTGTTGTGAATGAAAGCCGGACCTTACTTGGGCGTATAACAATCGATGACGTGGTAGACGTGATGATGGAAGAAGCCGATAAGGATTATCAATTGGCTTCGGGTATCTCCGAGGATGTTGAGTCCGGCGACCATGTTTGGACGCTCACCCGTGCACGATTACCTTGGATACTAATCGGTATGGGAGGAGGATTACTTTCGGCCCAAATAATCGGTGTATTCAATATTGAGGAACATCCTGAAATGGCTTTGTTTATGCCACTTATCGCGGCAACAGGAGGAAATGTAGGAGTTCAATCCGCAGCTCTTGTGGTAAAATCTTTGGCAAATCAAAGTGCTTTTGATGAAAGTTTATCCCGGAAATTATTCAAGGAGTTTAGCGTTGGATTACTCAACGGTGCAATATGTAGCAGTTTGATTTTGTTGGTCAGTTTAATTTCTCCCATACACATGTCACTTGGTATCACAGCAAGCATTGCTTTGCTCAGTGTTATACTTTTTGCCGGATTTATGGGAACATGGATCCCCATTACATTGAACAAGTTCGGTATCGATCCCGCGCTAGCTACAGGGCCCTTTATAACAACAACAAATGATATAGTCGGTTTGATTATTTACTTCTCTGTTGGACATTGGGTCATGGAAAGTTTTGTATGAAAGTACTTTTTCTAGATAGCGTTCATCCTATCCTCGAGGAAAGACTCGTCAAAGTAGGTTATAGCTGCATTCATGACTACACTTCTACTTACGAAGAATTACAAGACCGCATCTCCGAATTCCAAGGAATTGTAATTCGAAGTAGAATTAAACTAAACGAACATTTTCTGCAAAATGCACATTCATTAAAATGGATTGCACGTTCAGGTTCAGGAATGGAAAACATAGATGTTGCCTTCGCAGAAAGCAGGGGTATTCGTTGCATCAATTCTCCGGAGGGCAATGCAGATGCTGTCGGTGAACATGTGATTGGAATGATATTAATGCTCCTCAATAAACTCAATAAAGCAAATGAGGAAGTAAAAAATGGTGTTTGGAAGAGAGAAGAAAATCGGGGAGTGGAAATATCCGGAAAGGTTTTTTCAATTATCGGTTTCGGAGTAATGGGCTCAACATTGGCTAGAAAGTTGTCGGGATTTGGTTGCGAAATTCTTGCACATGACAAATACAAATCCGGATTTTCGAATGAATATATTCAAGAATCTAGTCTTGAAGAAATTTTCGAAAAAAGTGATTTCGTAAGTCTTCATATACCGCTAAATGTAGAAACCACGAATTATGCGAACGATGAATTTTTTAGGTCATTTAAAAAGCCTATATATTTTATAAATGCTTCTCGGGGAAAAAACACATCTACTGAAGCACTCGACACTGCAATTACTAATGGTAATGTTTTGGGCGCTTGTATAGATGTTTTGGAATTTGAAAAAGCCTCCCTCGAAGGACTTGAAATCTCAGTAATTCCGGGGTCGTTGAAAGGACTTTTCGAATCTGACAAAGTTGTCTTTAGCCCTCACGTGGCAGGTTGGACAGTTGAGAGTTATTTCAAATTGTCAAATATTCTTGCAGACAAAATAATGGCAGTTCGGAATTGATAAAAACAGGGTCAGGGGGCGCACGTTTCTCAGAGATGTCTTTTTTTTACCCCACCCCTTTGGCGCCATATTATTGCACATTTTTTTATCTCTCGTCGAAATCCGGCACGCGGGTGACAAATCATGCGTACTGGAGGCCTCTACAATCAAGCCTTTAACCAATTTTTTCCAAAATTTGGAATTTCGCATTTTATTAAAATTACTCGTTATTTATTTGCCAAGCATTACTGATAAAGAAATAGGTGTTGCACAGATCGCTGAACTTTAGTAACTGTATACATCTGAAATATCCGGTGACACAGATGAATCTTATTCCGACGGGGATAGATAGTTTGTCCGGTTAAAAATGGAATGGCTTGAACTGAAAAACTAAAAACACATTTTTCGTTGCCGGATATTTCAGAGTTATATCTGTAATCGTAGCAGGTCTCTGCACACTTATGAAGATGCTTTGATCCAATATGGATTGGTTTTGGTTAGTTCTATTACAAAAAAGCACTTCCAACGGGAGGTGCTTTTTGACTTAATTGAAAAAGGTTCAATTTTTCATACGGTATGAATTGCAAAGGAAAAGTTGGACATTAATTTCTGGATTCGTGACAACCAACAGAACCGTATCTCAGTTGTCACGAATGCACGAATTGCGGGATGCTTTTGCTTTTAAACTTCCATTCGTGAATTCGTGGCAAAGTAGATTTTCGTTATTTCAGTTGTCACGAATGCACGAATTGGCGGATGCTTTTGCTTTTTTACTTCCATTCGTGAATGCGTGGCAAAGGGAGGAGGTCGTTTTATCCGGTGCAATAGGTGCTCTGTGTTGAATTTATTTCGCTGTGAATTAATAGCGTTTTGTAAATCTTAAATTCTGAAAATATGATCAGCTTACTGTTTAAAGAGGAGTGTTACGAAATTATTGGTAGCTGTTTTGAAGTGCACAATTATCTCGGACCCGGATTCCTTGAAGTTGTTTACAAGGACGCTTTGGAAATTGAATTTAAAAGGGCAGGTATTCCTTTTCAGCGCGAGAAAGTTTATACAATAAACTACAAAGGAGAGCAATTAAAACACTTTTTTGTTGCAGATTTTGTGCTTTTCGATTGTATAGTTCTGGAGGTAAAAGGAACGCAGCAGATTTCTAAAGAGCACATCGCACAAGCCCTGAACTACTTGAAGGTTTCGGGTAGTTCGCTTGCTCTTATTGCAAATTTCGGTGAGCTAAAGTTTGTATCAAAAAGGATAATTCTTTAATGAGATTTCCGTTGCTTATTTCCTGCTTTTTCGTCAAGGGAGAAGTTCTCAGATTCTGAAAAGAATGAATTCTTGATGGTGATAATCTTGTATGCAACACTATCTCCAATTGGTGCACTAGCTTATTTTACTTCCATTGCTTTTGACCCATGCAACACCTCTCGGAGTAATTTTGATTGACCTTTTTACATGACATCTTCGGTGCAGGCAATCAATACTAAGCGTATATTATACGAAAGCCACAAAATCCGGAATCACAGGTTTCTAAAGCGCTTGCTTTTAAATAGTATTCCGGACTTTGTGGCTCTAAGAATTGGTTCCTACTAATGCGATGGTTGGAATTTCGCGATACAGGAACCAATCCGATTAAGACTTCATCAAATGTTTAGTGCCAACAACCATTCCATTAGACTTTAAACTGATGTTGTATACTCCGGTATTGTATGCTCCTAAATTAAGTTCAATGCGTTGCATACCCGGATTCATGATTCCGGCTTTGATGTAATCTACTTGTCTGCCGAGGGCATCCGTAACAATAATTTCAATCAAACTAGTTTCGGTTACACCAAGATTGATAAAACTAATTTCACTAGTTGGATTAGGCGATATTGAAAAGTCGGCGCTTAAAGCATTTTCGCTCACGTTGACGCTACATTCCATTTCCACCAGTATATCTGCAGGAAGATTCTCTTCAATCGTTTCAACCCCGGCGATCGGCCAGATGTCATTATTGAGAAGTACATTTTCAGGTGAAATAGCTATAATGGTTGGAAATGCGACAGCATTGTATGCAGCATGCACAGCAGCTCCTCCGCCTTCTATGCCACTCGCAGATGGATAAGGATTGTCTGTATCAATTCCGGCCCATTCTTCAAATTCATGTGTTTGAGTTTCTGTTCCTTCATATTCTACACCGATTACTATAATGTTGCCTTGATTACAACCGTACTTGTGATAAAATTCATTGATAATTGGAGCATTGGCAGCACACGGACCACACCAATAGGCAAAGAAATCGACAATCACGTATTTGCCTGCTGCGGTATAGTCATATAGTGTATGAGTCTCACCGTTTAAATCCGTTATAGTAAAGTCCGGAACGATATCGCCCTCATCGAAGCTAACTTGAGCGAATGAAACTGATCCAAAAGCAAGGATCGAAAGAATTGCGTAGATTTTTTTCATGGTTTATATGATTTGGTTTTAGCGAATCTACTGATTTTTGGATATCACTGTATATTCTTTCAAAAGGATTATTGGGCTCCTATGTAGTGGATGAATTGCAATTGGGACTAAAAATTCCACATATAAACATTTTTCTTCTCTCCCAAAGTTCAAATACGCTTTTTGAAAGGCTTGTCAAACCTGCGTTTGAGCTTTTTTTGCGAGAAATTGGAATTCAGAGGGTTTTTGAAAATTAGTTTGGCACTTTTGGCATCTCAAACGCAAAACACATGAAATTATATAAATGTATATTCTTCCTCGTAACAATATTAATACTTCTCTTTTTTTCGGCATGTAAAAAAGAGATTGAAACAAGCGACTACATCTATGGTGTAGTTAGAAATTCTTTTACACACGAACCGATTCCTTTTGCACGTGTAGGTGTAATCATGAGCGTGTCTGATGGATTATGGAACAGCACAGAATCTATTGTTGACACCTTCAAGACATTTGCCGATGGAGGATTCAGATTGGATCGAAATAAGTACCGAAAATTGGAGAGCGAAGGACCGTGTAGTTTTGATCTCTGTGCTGCCGGGCCAACTTTGGAAGTAGGTGAAATATATTATGATAATTGTGCAGTTGGTGTAGGATTCAATGCTGCGGAAAACGAACTGATATACTGTGATCTTTATCCACTATCATGGGCAAGAGTCAAGGTGATTGATACACCGAATTACAACTATGATCTTACTCAAGCAATCATTCAATCACCTTATTCCTGGCAAGGGGTCATAGGAACCTATCCTGATGGTTATGATTCTCATCTCGGTATTGTTGTAGATATCCCTACGGCGGAAGATTCGGAAATCCCTGTTCTACTATTAATGCAGAATGAAATGGGTGAACAAGAAAGTGTCGGATATTATATACCTGTCTATGGCGCGGGATTGGACACGGTGGAAGTGGTGGTTGAATATTAGCCCAAATCTCAAACCGTGTAATGTTGATTTGTGTTAAGGCATCGGGCTTGATTAACGGCCTTTTGGACTTTTGATTTTGTCGGTAACAACCGACCGTGTTGCGAAAAACTGAAAACTGAAATACATGAAAACTAATTATCTCTACTTGGGCGTAGCCCTGCGTTGTATTTTTCTTTTGTCCGGGTACCTCTGCTTTAAAGACTCCAAAGCTCAATTGGATAGCCCCTACACCTATCTGAGTGCCCTGACAATGGAGAATGCATATTTTTATCCACAAGCATTAAATGTCTTGGATCCTCCGGATGGCTCGGTATTTACGGGTCTTTCAAGCCTAGAATTTCGACAACTCTTTTTACAGTTTAAGCAAGCGGAGTCTCAAGTTCAAATTCCCTTGCTGCATGAACTGCGAGTAGCGATGAGCAATCTTGCCGAAAATGCGAGTGCAATTCCAATAGCAATTATGGCATTAGAATACACAGATATAGAGCAGGATGAATATTCCGGAGACCTACTACAATGGCAGGATGGATATTGGTATGCGGACGAGAATTTGCAAGATGAATTGTTTTCTGTAAAAACTCATGTGAGTGCCGGTATATTTTCTGACATCGTGAGGGGTAATGAACACAACTTCATTTTAGATCCGGCATGTTATTTTACGAATCTGGGATTGCCGCAACAAATGGAAATCGATTTCGATAATGGAATGGGATTTCAACCTCTTAGCATGGGAAATTTGTATACAGTGAATTACGCCGAGACGAATGATGAGAAGTGGATTCGAATACGATTACAAATAAATGGTATTTGGAAATTGGCTGGATTTCGATTGACGGTAAGGGGAGGAGATGAATCACCTTTTCAACCACATCTTCCACCGACAGAATGGCAAGAACCGGGGTCGTTTGATTCCGAAAATTTCCCGTGGCAATTCAGCACTTTTGTAGAAGATAATTTGGTTCAGGCCAATGCATATACAATGTGGAGTGAAGACGGTGTATTGGACAAACCCTTCATTTTTGTTGAAGGTATCGACTTCGCCAATGATCATACAGCTCAGCGAAATGGAAGTTTCGGATGGTATGAGTTTAGTAGCGGTGAATCGGAGGAATATGATTTCTTGCAACACATGCCCGTGTTGCTCAGTGAGTTGCGTGCAAATAATTACGACATTATTTTATTGGATTTTAAAAAGGGAGATCATTGGATAGAGTACAATTCAATGCTCTTAGTTAAATTGATGGGGTTAGTCAATGATACCAAGGTGGGCAAAGAGTCCATCGTTCTGTCAGGGGCAAGTATGGGTGGACAAATTACGAGGTATGCACTTCGATATATGGAATTGAATGACATTCCTCATTGCACAAGACTTTGGATTTCCCTCGATTCTCCTCATACAGGAGCAAATATTCCACTGTCTCTTCAGGAATCACTGAAGTGGCTGGCGCAGTATAATGCAAGTGCAGAAAATTTTGTACATGAATATTTGCTCGAACCGGCAGCAAGACAAATGTTGTCGATTCAAGCTTTTGAATTGGATATTCATCAGGCTTATTACAATGAAATAGCCCAAATGGGATATCCGGAAAAAGTTCGGAAGCTGGCTATTGCCAATGGAAATGGAAAAGGGATCGGACTTGGTTATTATCCCGGTCAACCGCTTCTTCAATACGATTGCGATTTGGATTTGACATATCCCGTTTTACGTTTTCACATGTATAATCTTCCCGGAGAAGCTTTTACTCAACCTTATCCTCCGCACGACGTGGGATATAAGATTGCAGAGCTCACCTATTCCGAGAAGACATCCGGGTTCTTTGATATTATTAACGAGGGATCACTAACACAGCACCATGTGGAAATACAGAATACGGCCTATGTGAATACACCTAACCTTGATCTTGCACCCGGTGGAACAAGAAAGTCAGTAGAAGAATTTATAGATGCTATAAATGATGGTATGCCCGATAACTGTGGTCAGATTAGTTCATATCTGCAATACCATAGCTTTATTCCCACATGCTCCGCCATCGGCCTTGAGGATGTTGATCCATTGGTCAATATCAGTGAGCTACTTGAACAGTCACCGGAATTATGTCCTTTTGACAGAGTTCATATGGCCCCAATCAATTCAAATGAAAAACACTCAGAACTCACTTTAGCGAATGGAAATATAGCTTTCACTATAGGAGAAGTGCTAAACGGAGAGATCCAAATTCATGACGGTTTATCCATGGACAACGGAGGAGGTTACATCTTCGATTATGGGGCTCCCGGAGATTTTATTTTGAGTGATCTCCAAATCTTGAATGGGGGAGAACTCTATATTAATGGAAATAATGAGTACCAACATTTCGAAAATATTCAAGCAACACTTCCGTATTTAGAAATGCACACTTCCCCATGTGGAACGTTTGTTAGCATTGGCGATAATGGCAAAATGATCATCGGAAACGAAAATGGAGAAGAGGTTGCCGATCTTTTTATCGAGGAAAACGGTGAAATAGAACTTCAATCCGGAGGGCTCTTGCGGATAAATCCGAATAGCAAAATTGTGATTGAGGACGGTGGCATTCTTAGGCTTTCGGGAGGAGATTTGTATATGGCCAACAATGCTTCTATCGAAATTAAGGCCGGAGGAAAAGTTATTATTAATGGCAACACCCTCGTCTATCCTATATCCGGAGTCTCCACATGGATTGTAGGCGGGGAGATAATAATTGAAGAGGATTACGTTGACCTGGTCTTCGAAGATGTCGATGGTGCATACACTAGGTTAATCTTCACTTCTGCCACCGAACAAATAAAAGGAAACGGAACGAATCGTTTTGTGGTGCATGGATCTAATCCCCAAAATACGATGATTGAAATTCAAGAGGGAAAATGGCTTCGTCCGTTTTGGGGGCTTCGAGAAATGGAAATTTCAAATTGTAAAGTAGATGTCCAAGGGCAGTTGCACGCCGTTTGCATCTCTGATTTTGACGATGTCGTTTTTGACGGCACGGGAATAGTCCGAGTGGAAGCGGCAAATGATTTTGATGATTGTGTTTTTTTGAAGGCGGATATTAAGGCCGTGTTTACCTCTAACCTAATTTTGCGAATGGATCACAGCGACTTTTTAGAAGGCGCTCAGGTAAGTGTTTCCGGTGGAGGATATGTATTAAGGTATTGTACATTTACCGGAGGAGCTGGGGAGCCGTGCATTGGTTCCGAACATCTCACATTGGGTAGCAATGTTCTCAACTCAACTTTCATAGAAATTAATGAAGGCATTTATGAAGAGAGTAATGTGGACCTTACAATCAAAGGATGCACTTTTTCAAACATACTTATCGGTGTTCAAAAGGTGGGGGGACGACTTAATCTTCGGTGCAATCAATTCGAGAATTGTCAATGGTGGGCCGTTGTGGCAGGTCAATATTGTTGGTTGAACATGAGTTCAAATCACGCAGCGGGATACAATCACTTTAATAATAACGAAGTCAATATTCTCTTGGAAGATGCCTCCGCATTGGACCTGAAAAATGGGTACAATACCCTAGCCACTTATCATGATATGAATATCGTGGGGACACTTGCAGGCAGATATTGTCAAACAGGATCTGCCGCAACGGTTTGGTTAGATGCCACACGAAATGCATGGACTACCGGACTCATTCCTATTCAACCGTCTATTGCCGGATTTGATTTGGAAACTTCAAATGATTGTGAAATTTTTCTGGACACTTCCATTCCCATGATCACTTCAACTTGCGGACAATACAACAATGGAACTATTAGTCCGTCTAAATCTGTGAAAGCGGATAAGGAAAATCAAACGACGGATAACGATGTTTTTTACAAAACGGAAGAACCGGGGAACCCGATAATTACAAGTGATTACTTTAATGACGTTCTTCTTCAGGATGCACTGTCCGAAGCTGCTTCGTATTGCACCCAATGGAATGATGCAGGTGATGACAACCTGGCTGTTGATCTCTTTCATCAAATTCTAACAAACGACTTGGATAGATCCGAACCGGATGTTCGTTGGAGAATGAAGTGGGGTCAGCGGTATATGAAAATCAGTTTAGAAAATCTTTTTGCCGATCAGAGTGAATTAAGCTTGAATTCGACTATAGGTTTTTCACCGGACGTGCAGAAATATGTGGATGTCTTAAATGTTATGACCGATACATTGATTGTGGATTCAACGTACACCGACCAGTTCTACTTGGAAATGGACAAAGCACAACTATTCCGATTATTGGGTCAGCGCGATATTTGTGTAGAGTTACTGACGAATACTGATAATTGTTCGCTTGATTCTCTCGAGCAATCTCACCTGAATTTTTGGATTCAACATGTGTCTTCAGAAATTCTCCTTTTGCAAGATTTGGCGGACTTTATCCAAGACGAGGAGAGCTATAACCTCGACTCTATGATTACCGAAACAGAACCGCCTATAACGTATTTGCTGGATGAATACTATTTCGGGGCTCATATTTTCGGACCTCAAAATATTTCATACGCTATGTGTAATGGCCAAAATTGGAAGAATAGTGAAGTTCATGTGAGTAACATTGTGTTGGCTCCCAATCCGGCCCAAACAGTGGTCAGTGTCCTTGGCAATTCTTCAGAAGAATTTCAAAGTTGGGAAGTCCTTGATATCAGGGGTAGAATTCTCAAAACAGGGATTTTTAATGGAAGTACAGAAATACCTGTCGCGGATTTGTCATCCGGCATGGTATGGATTCGAATTTATTCTGAAGACAAACTTTATATCAACAATCTGTGTATTGAGTAGGTAGTAGTCAAGGTTAAGGGTGACTAAAACCGGGGTAGGAATACTCCTGACAACCTCGCGGTGTTGGGACTCCTGTCTCGGTTTCCTTTGTTAAAAGAGATGTCTGCATAGGGGTATAATCAAGATGGATTGTCTTTCACTCGTACATTATCCAACCAAGTGAATTATGCCCCAAATTGCAGCGTTTCTAAGCCAAGTATTTTTAATGTTTCGCAAAAGCCTCATCTTAGTTTGTCTATTCTCCTGGAGTGTTTGTCTAGGTGCACAGTTACCTATTTTAGAAAGACCAATTACCCTTGAAGTAACAAGCAAACGAGTGAGTGAAGTCTTTGCAAGTATTGAAGAGCAGGCAAAGTTTTCTTTTAGCTACAATGCCAAATTAATTCCCGAAGAAAAGGTGGTAACGCTTTCTTTTCGGAATCGCCCCATCAGAGAAATGATGAAAAAGATGTTTGGCGAAAGTCTGTCTTACAAACAGCGTGGCAACTTTCTGATAATTACGAAAGCTCCGAAAATTCAAGTAAACGAGGTTATAGTGAGTGGTTATGTGGAAGATAAAAAGGGTGAGCCCGTGCCGAATACTACGGTGTACGACCCGACTACCCTTGCATCTGCCAATACCAATGAATTTGGCTACTACGAAATGAAAATCGAACGATCGGAAATTCCCCTTGAGTTATCAGTGAGCAAATCGTCTTACCGTGATACATTGATGCCCATAGGCCCCGAGACATCTAGTTTTCAAAATATGGTAATCGAATCCGACCCAATAGATTCTACCATTCGTGCAACACTTACAAACATTGCAGAGGGCGCAAAATCGGGCTGGTATGAATTCGTTGATTTTATGTTTCCGGATAATCCGGAAACAGTGAATGTGACGGATACAATTTACCGCGACTTTCAACTTTCTTTATTCCCTTACGTGAGCACCAATCGTAAGATGAGTGCTAATGTTGTCAACGATTATTCATTAAACTTGTTTGCGGGTTATTCTATGGGTACACGAAAATTAGAGATCGCAGGTTTTGCTAATATGAATCGGGCAGACGTTCGTTATCTACAAATCGCAGGATTCGCGAATCTTGTGGGCCGAAACGTAGAGGGTTGTCAAATCGCTGGATTTGCAAACACTGTGAAAGGAAATGTGGATGGATGTCAGATTGGTGGTTTTTCCAATACGGTTGGCGGAAACGTATCAGGTGCGCAAATCGCGGGTTTTACGAATGTGGTAAATGGATACATGGATGGTGTTCAGATCGCAGGTTTTAGCAATGTTAACCTCGATACATCTCGTGTATTAATGATCGCAGGATTTAGTAATCATACTCTGGGTGAATCGGAAGGTGCGGCTATAGCCGGCTTTGCCAATGTACATGTGGGAGATTATAAGGGCTCACAAATTGCAGGTTTCACAAATGTAAGCGCCGGTGATATCACGGGCTCCCAAGTTGCCGGTTTTTGCAACATCGGGAAAAATGTCAAGGGTACTCAACTAGCCGGATTTTTTAATTATGCAGATTCTATTTCCGGTGTTCCCTTGGCTTTTTTGAGTTTTGTGCGGAGGGGTGGATACCACAAATTCGAAGTTGCATACAACGAGATCTATCCGTTTAATTTGGCCTTTAGAACGGGTGTTCCCGCGTTTTATAATATTCTACAGGCTGGAATGGATATTGTTTCTACCAACGATACTACTAAATGGTCGTTCGGATATGGTATTGGAACAGCTCCCAAGTTGAGCAATAAACTGCGCTTGAATTTCGACTTGACATGCAATCAAATGAACTTTGGAAATGACTTTGATTATTTGAATCTACTCAATAAATTGGATGTCGGTCTAGAATGGCAAATCATTAAAGGTGTGGCTCTCGGAGTGGGGGCTTCTTTTAATGTGCTTGTTCGCGAGAATGATGGTGTTTATCCGTACTCATTTTCCTACTACGAACCACAAATCATTGAAACGTGGGATAATGACGATTTCAATGCGCAAGCATGGATAGGTTGGAAAGTAGCCTTGCGTTTTTTCTAAGGTGATTTTTTCTTTGGGTGTGCCCCCGCCAATTTAGGATTCGTTCATAATCACAATACGGGCGGGGTCGGGCCATACTCTCCAAGCCCGCATAATGCCTCCACTTTGTTGCAGCATTATGCGGGGCTTTCCATTTCTGTCCCTCACACAAACGTCCACAAGAAATTTATCATTTTTTGAATAGGGGTTAATTTATCCTCGATTGTCATCCCTGCATAACAACCACAGATATGTACCGAATTCATTCTATGGGCGTATTTATCGCCCTGATCATCGCAAGTTTTAACACGCAAGCTCAAGAACTATCTCAAACGATTCGAGGAACCGTTGTAGATAAAGTTTCGAATTCACCTCTCGAAGGTGTTGTAATTATTGTTCTTGATTCGAGTCCTCTTGAAGGGACTTCTTCTGATCAAGATGGTCAATGGAGAATCGAAAATGTCCCTCTCGGAAGACATACCTTGAAAGTCACATACATGGGGTATAAAGAACTTGTTATTCCAAACGTGGTAACGAATAGCGGAAAAGAGGTTGTGCTCAATCTTCTTATGGAAGAAGATATTACTCTACTAACACAAATCGAAATAACAGCTCGTAAAAACAAAAACGAAGCTATTAACTCTATGAATACAGTGAGCACCCGAACCTTTAGCGTAGAAGAAACGCAGAAGTTCGCAGCGGCGATAAATGATCCGGGTAGAATGGCTGCTTCGTTTGCCGGTGTCGTTTCTTCGGATGATGGAAGCAATCATATTTCGATTAGAGGTAATTCTCCTACCGGACTTCTTTGGCGAATGGAAGGAACCGATATCCCAAATCCCAATCACTTCGCACAGGCGGGTGGAAGCGGTGGTGGTGTTTCTATTCTCAGTGCACAATTGCTCGACAACAGCGATTTTATGACAGGTGCTTTTTCCGCAGAATATGGCAATGCGCTCAGTGGAGTTTTTGATCTGAAATTACGAAAGGGAAATAACGAAAAACATGAATATACTATACAAGCGGGATTTCTAGGGTTTGATGCGGCTGCAGAAGGTCCGCTTTCTAAGTATCATAAAGGTAGCTATCTCTTCAATTATAGATATTCAACTCTATCAGTTCTTCAAAATGTGGGTATCGAAGTAGGAGATGCTGTTACCAATTTTCAAGATTTTTCTTATAATGTTCAAATGCCTACCGAAAAAGCAGGAACCTTCTCTCTGTTTGGATTTGTCGGTCTCAGCGACCAATCATTAGATGGCGATCGCGACACTACTACGTGGGAATTAAATGAGCGAATCGAAGATCAAAATTATTACAGTCATACAGGTAGTTTAGGATTAAAACATCAGATTTCTCTTTCAGATAATACCTATCTTTTGTCAGCTATTACGGCCTCAGGACATCGTCAGGGATACAAAGCATTTGAACTGGACTATGCTTTGAATTCTACTGAAAGATATAAAGAGCAATTCTTGAATAGTCGAATCATGTTTTCGACTTTATTAAACAACAAAATTAATTCTCGTCATAGTCTTCGTTCCGGGATTTATATTTCTCAGTACAACTTCGATTTAGAGCATAGCTACATCGACAATGTTACGGGAGATAAAGTAGTTCCTATGGAAATAAACGGGAATACGCAACTATTACAAGCGTTTTCACAGTGGAAATATAGGATCAATGAAAACCTCACGTTAAATGCAGGTTTACACTCGATGTATTTGACTCAAAACAAAAGCTACTCAATAGAACCGCGAGCAGCATTAAAATACGATCTGAATAGTCGCCAATTCGTGACCTTGGGTTATGGATTGCACAGTCAGATGCAGTTGATGGGAACGTATTTCGCTCAAAAGACAGATGAAAATGGAAACGTCGGTTTGCCAAATGAAAATCTTGGATTTAATAAAGCGCATCACGTGGTCTTATGCTATCAGCGCAATCTCAGCGAGCACACCTACATAAAGCTAGAAGGGTATTACCAGCATTTGTTCAATATTGCTGTCAACAATGATCCGGATTCTCCCATTTCAAGTCTCAACAATGAAATGGGTTACATGCTCGATTCTATGGTAAATGAAGGTTTTGGAAGAAATATAGGTCTTGAACTGACGCTCGAACAATTCACCTACAAAGGCATGTACTTCCTGTGGTCTGCATCTGTGTATGATTCAAAATATAAAACGCTCGAAGGGCTTTGGCGCAACACTCGTTTCAACGCAAATTTTGCAACCACATTTACGGCAGGTAAAGAATGGGCAGTTGGCAATCCTGAAAAGCATAAAACAATGGGCTTAAATCTAAGAGCGATATATACCGGTGGATTCAGAACGACTCCGATTGATGTAGAGGCTTCGATGGCAGCTGAACAAACAGAATATATTTTGGATAGAGCATTTGAAGATCGTCTATCCAACTATTTCCGGACGGATGTGAAATTTAGTTTGAAACGTAATCGATCTAATAGAACAACAACGTTTGCTCTTGATATTCAGAATTGCACCAACAACAAAAATATTTATGGATCCTATTTCAATACAGAAACAGGAAAGGTTGAAACGTATTCTAGTTTGCCTCTGATTCCGATTATTAGTTATAAAGTGGAGTTTTAAAGGGAGACGATTTCGACTTTAGTATCGCTAAGGTCCGCAAGGGTTGTATTATGAATTATGTATTAAGAATTATGATAGAAAGCGTTTCTCTGAGAAGTGCACTTTTGTACAAGGCCATTTCGAATTTAGGATCGCAAGGGTGCGCAAAGGTTCTCGCAAAGGTGCGCGATGCTTAAATCATGACTTATGAATTCCTCACCCTGAGGGATTCACGCCGAGGAACGCGGGATGAAGCATCGAAGCATGTGCACTTCGTTCGTTTACGAACGACCCCGTAAAAAATTCCTTTGTTCCCTTCGCGCATTTCGATGTTGCCCTTTGTGGTAAACAGTCCTTCACATCAATCGGAGAAAATCGTAAAGGGCAAGGGCAACACCAAGTCCATCGAAGACGAGCGTCCCGTATGGCTTTGTGACCTACCTATGCGCCAACGGCGCAAAAGTGCACATACTCCTTGAGAGTAATAGCCAAAATTCTTTGTTGCCCTTTGTGGTAAAAAGTCCTGCAGGTCAATCGGAGAAAAAAGCGAAAGGGCAACGGAAAGGGCAAGGCGAGATTACGTTTCTTTTTGAAGTTTTGTCTCCAGGTTTATGCATTCGGTTCGCTTGCGAACGTTCCTTAAAGAAATTTCCTTACTCCCATTGCGGTAAAAAGGCCCAGACGTTGCTCGAAGACGTCCAAAATTCCAAATTCTCGCAAATTTTGACCATTATCTCCCTTGCGCTACCGTTCTTTGATGTCTTTCTTTGCCCCGCAATTGAAGTCTATGAACGAAGTGGAAACAACAAATATGGTGGATTTGGTTACCAGATTTATTAATGGTACATCCGATCACATTTTTCTTACCGGTAAAGCAGGTACGGGAAAAACAACTTTTTTAAGAATGTTGGCGTCGAGAACGCACAAGCATTTTATTGTAGTTGCACCTACAGGCATAGCAGCACTTAATGCGGGAGGGGTCACCATTCACTCACAATTTCTTTTGCCTCCGGGCACCTATATTCCGGATAGAAACATGCCGTCCGATATTCATGCATTACCCGGTGTCCACACACAATCGGATTTGGCTCGAAAACATCCTCTAAATTCTATTCGCAAAAACGTACTGCGTTCAATTGATCTTTTGGTTATCGATGAAGTCAGTATGTTACGTGCAGATCTCCTCGATGCTATTGATTATAGAATGCGAGCTGTGAAAGGGAATTATCAAAAGCCATTTGGTGGTGTGCAATTGCTTTTAATTGGAGATTTGTACCAGTTGCCGCCCATTGTCAAACGCGACGAGGAATATCTCATGCGCAGGTATTACAACAGTGCGTGGTTTTTCGAATCGCGCGGTTTAAAGGAAAGTGGTTTTGTCTTTTTAGAATTGGATAAAATATATCGTCAACAAGATGATGTATTCATTCGATTGCTGAACAACCTGCGAAACAACGTTGCCACCTCAGAAGATATTCAGGAGTTGAACAAAAGTTTTCGAAGCCCCGAAGAAATCAGCGAGTTAAAAGAGGTCATAACATTAACTACTCACAATGCAAAAGCCGATGAGCTAAATCAAAGTGCGCTTAGAGCGTTGAAAGGCCCCTCTTTTTTTTACGAAGCAGACATTGATGGTGAGTTTCCGGAGAATCAATATCCGGTTTTGGGAAGAATGGAATTGAAAGTCGGTACACAAATCATGTTCATCAAAAATGATTCAATGGGCGGGGTCTACTTCAATGGTAAACTCGCTACTGTAATCGAATTGAGTGATCGAGACGTTGTCGTTGAAATGAGCGGTAACCATCAACTCTATACACTCAAAAAGGAGTTGTGGACTAATAAGAAGTACAATGTAAATGCGGAATCGAAAGAACTGGAGGAACAGGTGATTGGTTCGTTCGAACAATATCCCATTCGATTGGCATGGGCTATTACGGTTCATAAAAGTCAAGGGCTTACGTTTGATAAAGCAATCATTGATGTAGGCCAAGCTTTTGCCGATGGACAGGTCTATGTGGCATTATCCCGCCTCCGCTCACTCGAAGGCTTAGTCCTACGCTCTCGAATTAATCCGGATGTGATCAGCACGGATAAAACGGTCGTACAGTTTTCCAAGGAAAATCATCAACCTGAAAAATTACCTGATGTTTTGGTAAAAGGTCAACGTCAATATTTGAGAAAACTACTCATTATGACTTTCGAATTTCAGGACATCATAAAGGAGTTGACGAAAATTACACATGAGTATAAACACTCATTCGAAGATGGAGATATCTCTGCTGAAAACAATCCTTCGGTTCTTGCAGAAACCCTTCAACGGGAAACCATCAATACACAAAAATTTCGAAATCAACTCGTCTATCTTTTGGAAAATGGTGAGAATGAGAAACTAATCGAACGAATTGAGAAGGGAAGCGAATATTACATCGATTTCGTAGTTGAGTGTATTCGTCAACTGTTGTCACACATGGCATCGTACGCAATAACGAGCAAGGTGAAGACCTATTTATCGGATCTAAATCAAATAGATCAGTTGCTGTGTCGTAAATGGCAAGAAATACAGAAGGTTCCGCTTTTGGTGAAAGGAATTCTCTCGGGTGAAGAAATAGGTACTATGAACGAATTAACTTCAAAGTACAAAGCGCGGCGTCAAGTTCTTATTGGTGAAATGGAGGCGATCAAAATGAAGCTGGCGTCCGAAACAACGGCCGGCAAGAAAAGGGCTCCTAAGAAAGTAAAATCTCAGGGTAAAAAGAGTAAAGATGCGGCTGCGAATTCTGGAACCGTATATGAAACGTTGACATTGCTGAAGGACGGGAAAGGTGCAGAAGAGATTGCGGTTTTGAGAAGTCTGACAGTCGGAACGATCGAAAGCCATTTAACAAAAGCAATCGAGGCCAAGATGCTCAATATTAAGGAATGTATGGAAGCAGAATTGGTAGACACGCTTGGCGAAATTGTGAAAAAGGCCGGTGAATCTACTCTTTCTGAGATATTTAATGCAAATGAAGGCAAATATTCTTACAGTCAAATTCGAATGGTGCAGGCGTCACTAAAAGCGGAGAAGTAATGGTATATTTGGTGTGAAACCCTTCATAGATAAGTGTTTGAGGTGGATTTGATTTTTTTTCAACAATTCATCCTATTGGCCCTGTTCTATAAAAAGGCACTCTTTCTCCGCTTTACCTTCGCGAAGTGAAAAATGAAAGAGATATTCTGAGCGAATTAAATGAATCGCAACGTCAGGCGGCAAGTCAGATAGATGGCCCCATGATGGTTATTGCAGGCGCCGGTTCCGGAAAGACACGTGTTCTTACCTACCGAATTGCACACCTTATCGAGCAGGGTGTCGACCCTTTCCACATCCTCGCGCTCACCTTTACCAATAAGGCAGCTCGCGAGATGAAAGAGCGTATCGGTAAACTCGTAGGAGAAGGCGATGCAAGAAGTTTGTGGATGGGAACTTTTCACTCTGTATTCGCGAAAATTCTCCGCATCGAATGTGATAAAATCAATTATCCGCGCGACTTCACCATCTACGACACTCAAGATTCTAAAAATCTCTTAAAGGATATTATCAAACAGATGGATCTGGATGATAAAATCTACAAACCGGGCGTTGTCTACAATCGAATTAGTTCGTGTAAAAACAATCTTATTTCTTCAAAAGATTATGCTCAGAATATCGATATAATTTCAGAGGATAATCAAACGGGAAAACCTAAGATGGCTGAGATATATGCGAGCTACGATTTGCGTATGTTCAAGTCGAGCGCCATGGACTTTGATGATCTTCTTTTTAAGACAAATTTTCTACTGCGAGATTATCCTGAAGTGCTGTTTAGGTACCAGGACAAGTTTAAATATATTTTGGTGGACGAGTATCAGGATACAAACTTCTCACAGTATCTTATCGTGAAGCAGTTGGCGGCGCGAAACGAAAATATCTGTGTAGTTGGCGATGATGCACAAAGTATCTACGCTTTTCGAGGAGCGAACATTCAGAACATCCTCAATTTTAAACGCGACTATCCGGAGTATAATCTTTACAAATTAGAGCAGAATTATAGAAGTACCAAAACCATTGTGGAAGCGGCAAATTCTATTATTGCCAAAAACAAAGAGCAGATAAAAAAAGAAATTTGGACAGATAATCCACAAGGTGACAAAATCAAAGTGCACTGTGCTCTCACCGATAACGAAGAGGGTATGTTTGTGGCTAATCAGATTTTTTCCATCAAACATGAGACGGGTGCTCTTCCTTCGGATTTTGCAATCCTATATCGCACAAATGCCCAAAGTCGTGCATTTGAAGAAGCGCTTCGAAAATTAAATATTCCTTATCGTATTTATGGTGGACTGAGTTTCTACCAACGAAAAGAAGTCAAAGATTTATTGGCATATTTCCGACTGTCCTGTAATCCAAATGATGAGGAATCGTTTAAACGAATTATTAATTATCCGAAACGGGGAATAGGAGACACTACCATTCAAAAGTTGGTTGTTGGCTCTGCTGAGAGAGATATTAGTATTTGGGACATGATTCCTCGGGCGGCTGAATTGGGTTTGACAGGTGCTACCTATACGAAATTAATGGAATTCGTAACCTTGATTCGAAGTTTTCAAGTTGGCTTGGATACGAAAAACGCTTACGAATCAGGGCATCACATTGCTTCTGAAAGTGGCCTTCTGCGAGACTTGTACTCTGATCGCACACCTGAAGGAGTTTCGCGATACGAGAACATTCAGGAATTGTTGAACGGGATGAGAGATTTTAGTGATAGAGGAAACCCGGATGCACCTGAAGAATTGCGCACACTTAGCGACTTTTTAATTGATGTGGCTTTGCTAACGGATGCAGACAACCAAGAAGATGATGGTTCCGGCAAAGTAAGTATGATGACTATTCACGGCGCTAAAGGATTGGAATTTCCTTTTGTTAACATTGTTGGACTTGAAGAAAATTTGTTCCCTTCACAGCTTTCAATCAACAGCAGAGAAGAATTGGAAGAGGAACGACGATTGTTTTATGTAGCACTCACGAGAGCTGAAAAAAGGGCTACTCTCAGTTATGCCGTTACGAGGTATCGTTGGGGACAACTAACTTATGGAGAACCTTCTCGATTTATTGAAGAGATAGATTCAGATTATTTAGATATGCCGGCAGAGCCGAAGCAATCGCAGAGTCGA